>NZ_JAUNTN010000031.1 GCF_030538695.1 Paracoccus sp. (in: a-proteobacteria) | reverse complement strand
CGCGGTTGAGCAGACTCTACATTAAAGTGAGGGATCTTTCGGGGGGCAGGTCAGCATGGCTGAGATGTTTGATCTGATCGAGCGGAAGCATCCCGCCTAACGTGAAGTGGTGACAAGTTGCCCGTGACGACCTACGCTTGATCTTCGACAACACTGCAAAGGACAACCCTACAGCGGCACTGGCGCTGCTGGAGGAAATCGAGGCAAGGGGCCCAAGCCCTCCTCGCAGGGCATCGGGGTGGTGGGGCAATCTCCCCCATTTTAACATAGCGTGACTGTAGAACTCACGCGACCATTTTCAGCCTTACGGCAGAGGAACTTCTCGGGGAGCGGGCCAGATGAAATTAATAAAATCTAAAATCCAATTACCGCCCAAACAGCATCATCCCGTAGAAAATTTACCACAGCATTTGCGGATTAATAATTACATTACCTGTCTCAGGGTATGGCATCTGGCACCAAAGCAAAATCAACAGCGGGAAGCTGTTGCATTTGCTTTATTTCATCCAAAATAGCAGGCAGGATCACCTCGGCACGGGCGGCGGCGGGGGTTGCGGCGAGGGTAATCAGGGGGGCCGCACTGCTAACTGCAACCATAAGATATTCATCCTGAGTACGGCCTTCCGGGGCAGCGATACTTATGGCAAAATGCCACGAATTATCCGCACCTGAAGTCAATTGCATCGTCAGATCATGCAATGTGCCATCTGGTGACAGTAGAAAAAGCCACGGGTTTGCCCCCTCCGGTCCTGCAAGACTACCAATGATTTGCAGGCTCTCCTCATGCCGTGTGGATTTCACGTTCAGCACCAGGGGGGACGCAGATCGACCTGTAATTTCCGCCAGAAACGCAATGGCCGGGCAAAATCCATCCGGTATTTGCCGTTGGCTTATCTGTGGTTCTGTGGAAAAGGCCCGCCGCCATGCCGTTGCCAGCCCAGTCGTATCAACGGCTTGTCTGGACAGGATGCGGATCGTGCCCGCCCCAGCCCCGAGACTGACCCGCGTGGCCAATGTGCAGGGTGGCAATTCCTGCACAGCGAGAAACCCATCACGCGTTCCAATATCGCGGGGTGGCAACTCCGCCACCGTCATGATTTCCGGCTTTTCTGGCTCAGGGGCGGCGCGGGGCCATAGCCACCAAGCCGCGCTACCCGTTAGCGACAGCGCAGCGCCCACAAGGATTGCAGGCCAAATGCGCCTGCCCTTGCGCCCTGTCTGCACATCCGCATCAGGTGGCAACGTGGCACGGGGCCATTGATGAGCAAAGGGACTGCTGGATTCGCTATCATCCGACGGATCGACCTCTGGCTGATCGGCAGAGGACCACAGCGGCATCCGATAATGGGACGGCACCAGCACTGGATCATCCAAAGCCGCCAGAACCACGCCAAGATCCGCAGGACGAGCCTCTGGATCAGGCTCCAGCATATATTGCAGCAGCGGGAAAACATCATAGGAAACATCCGACAAATCCGGTATCTGAAGCCGCGCCATCGACGCTTCGATAGCTGTGCCCCCCATCGGCAGCGGCTCTCCACGCAGCATCGCAGCTACCAACAGCGCAAGGCTATAAATATCCGCCCTTGCGTCGGTCTCCCCCGTAAAATGACCTAGTTGCTCTGGCGCGACATGGCGGAACTTACCTGCGAAACGTCCCCCCAACACATCATCGCGCACCGCCGAGCGTGCGATACCAAAATCAATCAGAACAGCATCATCCGAGCGATTATTGCGCAGAATCACGTTATCGGGGGACAAGTCACGATGAACGACGCCCCTCTGATGTGCGCGATGCAGGCCAGCGGCAATACTGCGGAAAATCCTGAGCGCATCCGCCTTGGGCAGCGGCCCGGCTTCCTTCAACTGCTGGCCAAGATGGCGCCCCTCGACAAACTCCATAATCAGGCAATGCCGGCGCAGTTGCGTGTCAAAAATATAGTTGTGATAGCGTACGATCGCATCATCACGTAGCTGCACGAGAATGCGCGCCTCATGCATCAGCATTTCAGTTACGGCCTTATCCTGCGCCAGATCAGGTAGGATAAGTTTTATGGCAACCGGGTCGTGGGTAAAGATATTCTCACCGCGATAGACCTCGCCCATACCTCCGGCGCTGATAAGGGCGATAATACGGTAATTGTTATTGATAAGCGTGCCGGGCTGGACGACCTCAGCTTCCGGCGACCGGGTTTGGGACCCACCGGCAATCCGCGTCTTTGCCTCATCATATTCATCCGCCGTAAGGGACGGGGGCCTGTCGGAATCAGCCCCTACGGTGCCGGAAGCATTCTGCGCTGGTCCCGAAGCATCCGTGGCCGGTGATGCTGCCTCATGCCCGGAGGCTGGTGGGTCGTCCCGGTGATCGCCATCGCCGGAGGAGGACATCAGTCACACTCCTCTGAGGCGTTATCCGCAGATAAGAAACGCACCACGACAACGGTTACATTATCCTTTGCTCCCCGGTCCAGCGTCATGGAAATCAACTGCGCCGCCATATCTGCGCCCCCCCCTGCCCCGGCAAGAACCGTCGCAATTTCCATATCCTTGACATGTTCAGTCAGCCCATCCGAACAGAGCAACAAAACATCCCCCGGCTGCGCAATTGCGGTTGCGAGTTCGGTTCCGGGCCGGTTTCCGATGCCCACGGCACTGGTGATGACATTGCGACGCGGATCGTGGCGGGCCTCATCTTCGGTCAGGAATCCGGCGGCGACAAGCCGGGCAACCTCACTGTGGTCTTGCGTCAGCCTGTTCAATGCACCATCCCGCAGCAGATAAATGCGGCTGTCACCGGCCCATATGCAGGTCATCTCTCCGTCATGGACCAAAAGCGCAGCAACAGTTGACCCCACAATCTGAGACCCAAGCCGGGCCGCATGGCTCTGGATTTGGGCATGTGCCCGGTCCAGCCGCTCCAGCACGCGGATACGCTGATCCTGCGCTGAAACGGGCACCCCGACAGAGGCCATTTCGCGCACGATGACAGCACTGGCGAAATCGCCCGCGCTGTGCCCCCCCATACCATCGGCAACAGCCCATAGGCCATTTTCTGGCAGGGACAGAAAGCTGTCTTCGTTATGGTCACGAACGCGCCCCATATCGGATAGCGCCGCGCAATCAAAATCAAGCGGGACAACAGTTGATATGGTCATGTCTGCTCCCCATCAGCAGGCGGTTCACAAGGTGCAGGCGCATGTCCCAGCAACCAACCCAGCAACCCAGCATCTGGCCAGCCCTGCACCACGGCCACCGCCGTAGCCCCCTGCCCGACGCTAAACCACCAATAGCTGCGCGCAAGAGTGGCATGATTATGGTCAACATCCGACAAATCGGCCCAAAGAGCGGCCCCACCAAGCGTGGGATTCTTAGCCCAAAAACCTGATTGCGCAGGCACGGATGCCGAAGGCATATCCCGGACAAAGTCAGCTAAAGCTGACACAGCCCCTTCGACCGCAATCTTGGGATCAAAATCCCCGGTGCCAAGCCAGTCCAACAACAGCGCATCAGCATGATCATAAAAACCCTGATCCGGCTCAATTGCGGGGGCCGCACCGCCCTCTTGCACCAACACCAGCGGAAAGCGCCGCCCGCTGCGGTCCTGTGACGCACGCCAGACACCGCGCAAGCTGTGTCCATTGTTAACCTCAGCACCAAGCCAAAAACGAATCGCGGGGGCCGCATCGAACGTGCTTTCCCACCCTGCCCCGGCGGCATCACGCCACACACCAAAGGTTGCCCCCATCCAATCGCTCAGTGGCCTCAGCACATCCTCCGGCAGCCCTGCCCAAATGAAGTCGCCAAACCTCGGATGCTTCCCCAAAACGCCGGTCCGGGAAGGGATCAATCTATGCTCTGTGGACATTGGAACTCGATCAATTCGGGCATAGTGAAGGGATTATCGATCGCGTTGATGGTGAAATCGTAGGTGATGTTACGCCCGCCAATCGTAAAAGTCGCGCGCAACGTATCCCCCTGCTGGCGGCGTGAACTGGCCGCTTTCAGAAAGTCGATGAAGGTCCATGCGCTTCCCTCGAACACAAGGACCGAAGGGCGGTCCAGCGTCGGCGCAATCGACAGGGCGGTCGATCTGCCGGTGCCGGGCCATAGCACATTGCGGGCGACATAGCCCGTCGCAGTCGTGACAACCGTGTCATTGATTGCCAACGCGGCCTCCTCAATGGTAGGATGTGCATCGACTTGGCGGATCGCGATTTCCACCTGTGGCCGGCTGCTGCCACCTGCGAAATAGGCCCGCCGGATACGTTCTGCCCGCTCAAACTGTTTCAGCGTAGCCGAGGAGAAGCGCTTGGTAATTTCCTTATCTGCCCGCCATTTCAGACCGCTCTCGCTTCGTTCGACATATTGCTCCAGATATTCGGTGAAATAGCGGTCCATAACCCCACCAGGCCCGAAAAACCCTGCAAAATTATCAATCGACAGGCTTCGAGAAGATGCCGCGAACGGATAGGATGACTTGATCGTATCCCGGCACATGAATGTCACCCGGTCGGTCAGGGCGCGGTTCATCTGCTCAATACTGGCATCTGAAGCGCCAGTCCGAAAATCCCCTTCAGCACGCGACATCATCGCAGCCAGAGGCTCAGGCAGTTGCGAATTATACTGCGTCAGGCTGTTCAGAAGCGTTGGCAATGCGGCAGCGGATGCTTCAGGGTTATGCTCGGCATCCGTCATATTCTTCCAGATCAGGCCCAGATTACTCAGCACCGTATCAATGGGCCGTTGTCCCGGTTCCCCCATGACCAGCATATGCCAGCCTTCAAATGCTTTGGCGATCTCTTCGATCGGGGCGGTGATCGAATTGGGGGCACCCTCGCCGCCAACCACAGCACCCAACTGACCTTTGCCAGCATTTTGCGCGGCGGCATCCATCAGGATACGTTGCACACCAGACGAACGGCTTTGGATACGCGAGGCAATTTGCGCGGCAACGGAATTGGCCACCCCTTCGGCGGTGCCCTGTCCGTCAGTTCCGGCGGGCTGGCCCGGCTCTGTAAGCTCAAGCTGTTCATATTCGCGCGGCAGGTTAGTTTCACGATCCACGGCTTGCGCCAGTTTCAGCAACGGTGACGCCGAAGCCGAGGCCGTCCGCCCCAGAACCGCATAGCGTGGCTTATCCGCCACCAGCGATTGCAGCGTCAGATTGTTCAGAACACTATTCCACGCCGCAACAAACCCAGCACGATAGCGGTCGAGCAAGTCCTGATCCAGACGCGCCAGACGCTGCTCGATCTCGGCGCTGCTGCCAAGATCGCCCAGCACCCATTGATCGCGGCGCAATTGTTCACCGACAACGGCAAGCTGGTCATAGAAATAATCCCAGAAGCCTTCATAGGTGTAGATACCCGGCACCGTCAGGCTGGTCAGGTCGCTGCCGTCGCGGGTGCTCAGAACGACAGCCCCATCAGCGCCAAGCGTCTCGGCAAGGCTCCATGGTTTCAGCCCGGCGGCAATCGCCCCATCAGAGATGATCGCATAAGCCTGATCTGCCATGGGCAGTTGCGCGATGGCGGCACGGGCGCGCTCGACCGTCGCCTGATCCAGATCGACCAGAAGCTGACGCCGGTCGTCCAGCGCCAGCATAGCGGCCAGATGCAGCTTGAGCTGATCAATCATATTCAACCCGGATAGCCCCGGATATTCCTGACGCCAGCTTTGATCGAACCATGCGGTGATGGCGGCATCATCGGTCGTCTGGCCCTGCTTGCCCAGCAACAGGTAAACCTTCAGCGCCCGATAAATCTGCGGCATATCGCCAGACGCGATGATCTGCGGCATCCGCCGCTCCAGATCCAGCACCAGCCGCGGGCGCAGCATCCGCTCCAACGCTTCGGCATAGGCTTCAGTCGCGGCGCGATTCAGCCGTCCGCGCTGGCCAAGACCCATCCGCTCCAGCAGACCCGGAGTTTCACTGTCACCATAGCCCGCAGGCATCGTTTGCAGGTCATTCAGCAAGGGCAGAATCGGTCGCAAATCACTGTCGCTGATGACATCTCGGGCCAGTTCCTCTTGCGCATTGATGCGATAGCTTTGGGTCTCCGCCGTTGCCGTGTGCAAAAGCGCGGTGTTCTTCCAATAGCTATAGCCGAACGCCCCGATCAGTCCGACCGTCACCGCCGCAATCGTGCCAAGCGCCAACCCACGTATGATCCGCGCGCGGCGCACCGCTTTCTGGTCAAAGGAAACCCACCCCTGTTCCGGGAAAATCACCCCGCGCAGCAGGTCATGCAGGAAATAGCTTTTCCCTCGCCCCGACATGAAACCCGACGCAAAGCCCCCCGCCTCGGGTTCTGCCATCGCCCCCAGAACCTGATCTATCGGCGTGCCTTCCTGCGTGCCCGAGGTGAAATAGAACCCCCGCAGGATCGCATTCGTCTTATAGCGTGTCGGTTCAAACACACGGCGCAGGAAATCCGCCACACCGTCGCGCAAAAGCGCCATCTGCCCCGGCAAGCCGAAAATGGCGACACGGGAAATGCCATCGGGTTCCTCAGACAGGCGGTCGATAATCTCATCAGACAACCGTGCAACCAGACGGTCAAACTCGGCCCCGACCTGTTCATAGGTCAGCGCCTTATGATCCTTGGTCTGAAAGGTGACACCCCAGACCAGCTTGCGCCGGTTCAGGCTGAAACTGGCGAAATATTCACGGAAACCGGCAATCAGATCAGCCTTGGTGAACATCACATAGACCGGAAAATCAATTTTCAGCCGCTCATGCAGCTCTGCCAACCGGGCACGGACGGTCTCAGCATGATGCGCCAGCGCATCAGGGGGGGCGCGCATCATATCCTCGACCGAAAAGGCAAGGATTACGCCATTGATGGGGCGGTTCGGGCGTGTGCGCTTCAGCAGGCCCAGAAAGGCGCCCCAGCTTGCCTTATCGGCCACGGCATCGCTGTCCTGAGTGGTATAGCGCCCAGCTGTGTCGATCAGCACGGCATCTTCCGCGAACCAGAAATCCGTGTTGCGTGTGCCGCCGAAACCGGAAATAGCGTGGCTCTGCGACAGAGGAAACTCAATCCCCGAATTCGCAAGGGCCGTCGTTTTTCCGGCAGCGGGTGGGCCGATGATGACATACCACGGCAGATCGTAAAGCGCCGCCGATCCACCGGATTTTTTCAGGACCCCCAAAGCATCCTGCATTTTCTCGGCCAAAACTTTGCCGTCGCCCGTGGGTTCAGCGGGGATCAGCGCATCCTCAATCGCCCGAGCAGCGCGGACACGACGCCGCCAGCGGATCAAACAGACGGCCCCAAGCCCGCCAAGAACCAGTGCAATCAGCACCAGTCGTAGTATTTCGCCAGCCAGAGGCGCCCAGCCGGTCATCGGACCACCAAACCAGATTGCGGCGCAGAGGCCGACAATCCCCGCCACTGTCACCAGCCAGCGCCACCACGCATGATCCCGCCAGCGTAACCGTGGCATATAAAAACCGAGGATCCTCAATTCCGGGCCTCCGATATTATATCATCGGCAGCCGGGGCAGCATCATAAGTGCCCTCACGGGCCAGCATGACCTCAACCCGGCGGTTGGCTGAACGGCCCTCGGGCGTTGCATTATCCTGAATGGCGTCATCTTCGCCGCGCCCTTCGACCTGAACGCGGTCGGCATCCGTCAAGAAAGGCACCAGCACCCCGGCCACGGCTGCCGCACGGGCCTGCGACAATTGATAATTATCCTTATAGCGCCCCCGCCCGGACATCGGCACATTATCTGTATGCCCTTCGATCACAACCGGGCCGCCTTCTGTATTCAGCACCTGCGCGATGCGGCTTGCCAATGCGGTAAAGCCGTCCTTCACCGTGACCTGACCGCTGTCGAAAAGCTGCAATTCACCCACACGGATCGCTATGAAATCACCCTTCGGCTCAACCGCGATCTGCCCTTCCGAGATTTCCGGCGCAAATGCACTGCGCAACCGCTCAAGCTGCGGATCGGCGACAACATAAGGGATGGTTTCGGTTCGGTCGATTTGCAGCACAGGCACCCCTTGATGCAGGCCACGCAGCGCTTCGGCCGCAGCCGCACCATCACGGTTAATCAGCGTGGCAAGCATCGCAAAGACAGCCAGCACCGCCACCCCGGCAATACCCAAAACCGCAGGCAGAGGAATCGCACCGAAACGGCGGCCACGGCCCTGCACCACAGGAGCCCACATAACCGAAATATCTTCATCCGGGCGTTGGTGGACGCGACGCAGACTTTCGTAAATCGCATTCCGAATACGCGCCAGTTCAACCCCACCATTCGGCATCGTGCGAAACTGACCCTCAAAACCCAACGACAGGCAAACCAGCATCAATTCCAGCAGGTTATAGCTTTGCGCCGGAACCTGCATGGCCTTCTCGGCCTCCTGGAAAAAACCGACACCGGAATCGCGCTTGTGAAAGAAACGCGCGACCATGGAATATTGCTGCCAGCTTCCGCGCTCGCCGCCACCGGGCAAGTTCTGAACGATATCATCCGCCGTGCCGGACAGCGCATATTTCGCCACCAGCGCCTCATGCGGAGAGACACCGGCCGCCAGCGCGTTACGCTCGAAACGCTCGATCTCGCGGGTGACATGTTCCATCAGCGGGCTGACTTGCAATTCAACCATGCCCGTGCGCAACCGGCCCAACAGGATCAAAAGCCCCGCTGCCGCCGCCAGCAACGGGTTTGCAGAGGAGGCCGCCCCCAGTTCACGCACCCGCATCGCATCATGCAGCGCGACGCGTGGAACGGTCCTTGCCGGGCGAGCATCCGGTCGCGGCTGAAAATCCGGGAAAAAACCGCGATCCCCGCCCGCAGCCTGACCAATTCCGGCAGCCCCACCATAAGCCGAGGGATACCCCCCCTGCCCAACGGAGGACGGCGCGGCGGGTGTCCCCAACCATGTATTCGCCCCCGGCGCGCCATAGGAATTGGGACCACCAAACGGGCTGTCAGAGGCCGGGCGCGATGCGTCGAAACCACCCTGCCCGGCATAGCCTGCTGGCGGAGCGCCAATTCCCGCACCAGCCTGACCCAAGGGGGAAAGGTTGCCAATCACAGTGCGCTCCCCTGCCCCACCGGAGCTATAGCCCTGCGGCGCGCGCCCCTGCTGTGGGACGTCCGGCACTTGAGCAGATACCCCAGCGGAGCGATTGGCAGGCTGACCTGATCCATCTCGCGGGACCGGGAATGCCCCGCCGAATACCGTTTTATCCTGGTCGTCGTCTTGTGCCATCAGCCCTTCTCCGGCACGGCCCAAAGTTCGAGCTTCAGATCGGGCCAGTCACCCGCGAAATGCATCCCGATCCCCGGTGCCATTGAAAACTCACGCCACAGAGGAGAGCTCTTTTCCATTCGGAAATACACGTTCGAGGACAGCACCCGGATCTGGCGTGGCGGGTTCGGCAAGTGATGTAGCGCGATACCGGGCAGGTTATTGTTGACGATCTCGCTCATCCGGGTGTTTGGCCCGATTTTGCAAAGCTCGGGGAATTGCGACTGCACCTGCGTCAGCGGCTTGGCCGTCTGCACCTCGATGACAAAAGTTGCCTCGCGGAACAGATTACGGTCCGCCACCTCAGCCAGATAAGAGTTCGGCCGCACCTGACGGAGCACCAGCCGCACCGCACGACCAATATCGCGCGACAAAAGACGCTGAATATCCGCGACGATCACACCAAAACTCGCCTTGGGATCTTCGTGATCATAGGGGGGATAATCCGGTGCCATCCGGCTACCTTCATTAAATGTTGCCAACTCTCCGGCAAGGGATAAAAGTCGCTGATAAAGCGTCTCGGGGTGGACGACGAAACTGCGCGACAAATGCCGCAAAAGACCGATTTCACGGTTCAGGGTCAGCAGCATCAGATAATCGACCGCCTGCATCCCACCGCCCGCCGAAGGATCGGCGGCATAGCGTGCAAGGCTTTCCAAACGCGCCTCAATCCAGCCTATGACACGGGTCAGATAACCCAAAAGCTGCGGATGCGCCCCGATCACCAGCGATGGCGGCGGCAAGGTATCGTCCAGCGTGACCACCCTGTCCCGCACCTCGGCAATCCGCGCCAGACGCAGGTTCTGATAGCCGGGACGCGGAGTCTTGCGGATCGCCAGCTCTAACCGGGGCACGGCCAGTTCCAGCACTTGCTCGGTCCGGGCCACTGCCGCGCTGTCACCCACGGTTTCCGCGACGATACCCCAACGCGTGCTGGAGTCTTCCTCATCATAGGGGGCGCTGTCGCGGACATTCGGGGAAACATCAGGCAGGGTCAGCCAGACGAATTGCCCCGCCGCATCATCGGGCACGGCAATTGCGCGGGGCAACGGCGATATCCCCGGCGCATCGAAAGGCGTCCCGTCAGGCATCAACCCCGACACCGAACGCAGCCCAAGCATCCCTTGCTGGGCGCGGTCCTTGTCCAGCGACACCTCGGTCACGCCCCAGGGATAGGGGGTAATCGCACGGGTCCGCGACTGAATCAGATGCTCGGTATAACGATCAGCTTGCTGAAAATGCTGCGGCTGAAGGAACAGCCCTTCCTTCCATGCGACCTTGCTATACCAAGACATGCGCCACGCGCTCCGTCATTTGAAACACACCGGGCCGCACAAGGATCGCGCGGCCCGTCAAGCCTAATCAAAGCGGCGGCAGATGCCAATCAGAATTGCCAGCGGATCTGCCCGGTCACCCCAACGCTGTCCAGATCGTCACTAAACCGCTTATCAATGCGCGCGCTCGTCGAAAACTGACGCGGGCGCCCTGCACGCCCCGGCGACAAGATACGGACATAGTTGGCACCAATACTCAACTCGCCATATGCACCCAGATTATCGGACACGAGGCGCTGAGCCTCGAAGGCCGAGTCGTTTTCATTCCAGAAACGCGTGACCAGCGGATCGGCAAAATCCTTGTAATAGGTTCCCGTAGCAAAGAGGTTCAGAGCCGCGTTTTCCGCCTCTTGTACGAAGGTGCGCGACACGGTTCCCCCTGCAAAGCCAACCTTGCGTTCGGCGTCCTCAAAATCCAACCTGTAGCCATCATTGAACTTCATCGGATCAGTGGACATTTGCGACCAGGCAAATCCCATTGTCGGCACCACCTGCCAACCATTCGGACCAAGCGGAAACGCATAGCTCATCGAACCCGAAAGGGTAAAGCCGTTACTGCTGAAGCTGGATTTGTCAAAGCCAAGCCCACCACCCGCAATGACGGCATTATTCCGAACATCGAAATTGGTCCGCTCACCACGCAATTGCATGTCCGCCAGAAACGCGCCCTTGCTCGCCGTCAGGTAAACCCCACCATAAAACTGATTAAAGTCAGATTTGTTGATGCTCGACATCGTGGAAAGCAGTCGGTTTGGGTCGGTGGGATCGACCAGATAAACCGGCTGTGAGCTTTTACCATGGTTTACCCCGCCGATCACCCCCACAGCACCATTCCAGCCCCCGAAGCCTTCTCCGAAACAAGCCATATCTCCGCCGAACTGCATCCCGTAGTAATCCGCCGAGATGTGGCTGGAAACGCGGCCGGTGCCGTTGTCGGTGGCCCCGCTTGATTGCGCCCAACCGCCAACGGCACGGCCCCAGCCACCGGGACCGCAGGGGCGTTCGGCATCCTCATAAGCAAGGTTAACGACATAGGGGCTGGTCGGGCGGTTAATGACCGATCCAATCAGCGATTGCGTCAGCGCGACGTTTCCGGCCAGTGTGCCATAGGCATTGTTAACGCCCGCATTAAAGGTCAGATCCCCTGTCGCAGCGGATTGTGTCACCGAATACACAAATCGCTCGGACTGGGTGGGTTGCGCTGCCACGGTATAGCCAAGGCTGCCAGTGCTGTTTTGCGTCGGATCGACACGAACCAAGGTCGTGCTACCCAATTGTTGAGTGCCAGTGCCCCCCAAATAATTCAGGGTCAGATTAATTGCCCCTGATACGGCAACATTGCTCAGAGTTATCAGGTCAGACTGCAACCCGACCACATCGACATCCAGCTCATAGCTTCCGCTTCCATCAAGCAAACCGCCACTGTCCGACGCTATAATCAATTGGCTGCCCGCAGCGCCATCCACCAGTGTAATCAAGCCATCATTCACAACCGAGCCGTTAATTCTGGACGAAGCGCCATCAGCCCGGATCGTGCCGTTGTTTGTGACAGCCCCCTCCAACGTGCCGTTCAGCGCCAGATTTCCGGCGCTACGGATCATCGTCTCGCCCGTGGTTATGGTATTACCCGATGCAACGGACAGATCGACACCAATATCTAATGCGCCAGCGATATTCAGCCCATCCGCAACCGTCAGTGTGCCACCCGTCACCGTGACATCACCGCCAACGACACCCGCCAAAGCAGCAGTCCCCGCCGAGCTTGTCAGATCACCCGTCAGCGTGCCGCTTTGCGTATAATTGCCTGTGTTGGCAATATCGCCCTCCAACGTTCCGGCAAGAGTAAGCGTTCCGCTGTTGTCCGCGCCCGAAGTTGTGTTGATGCTGCCGCCCGCGACAATCTCGGTCCGGCCACTGTTCATCAGCGTTTCCAGATCCAGCAGACCACTTGTCGTCAATGTCCCGCTGTTGGTCATATCACCCGAGATTGTTCCCGCCAGCGTCGCTGTGCCGCTGTTATTTACATTCCCCGTGATGCTGCCATTACCCGACAAGGTGCCGCTGTTGGTCAGAGCACCATCGACACTTCCCCCCGCAAGGTCAGCTATCGCATCAGCCGTATTCGTCAATGTTCCCTGCAATGTGCCGGCAATGCTCATAGTACCATCATTGGTCGCCCCGGATATTGCCTGTAACGTCGTTCTAGTCGCGATTTCTGCCGTGCCGCTGTTCATCAAACTGGCAACGTTCAAATCGCCCGTCGTGGTCAGCGTGCCGGCATTGTCAAGCGCACCATGAACCGTTCCCGCCAGATCAGCCGTTCCATTGGTCTCGTTCGCAATACTGCCAAAGCTACCGACCCCGGCCAACACGCCGCTGTTCGTGACTTGCCCTCCGATGGTGCCAGTCAGCGTTGCCGCCGCCCGGTTGGTCATATCGCCCGTCACCGTTCCGATAAGATCAGCCGTGCCGGTATTGGTCAGGCTGGCAAGCGTGCCGCTGCCGGACAGATCACCCGCATTCGTCACGGCGCCAGTGATCGCACCATCCGCCAGATCGACAACTCCACTCGCAGCATTTGTCATCGCCCCAGCCAAAGTCCCGGCGATTTCCAGCGTTCCGCTATTGCTGGCCGAATGCGCCGCACTAAGCGTCTCGTCGCGGTCAATTGTCAGCGCACCGCTGTTATTCAGGCTATCGACACTCAGGTCGCCGGTCATGCTCAACAAGCCGGCATTGTTCAAAACACCGCTGACAGTCCCCGCCAGATCGGCCGTGCCCCGCGCCTCATTTGTGACACTCCCAAAGCTGCCCGTCCCGGCCAACACGCCACTGTTCGTAACCTGCCCCCCGACTGTGCCAGTTAGCGTTGCCGTCGCCCGATTAGTCAGATCCCCCATGACCGTTCCAGTCAGATTAGCCGTGCCGGTATTGGTCAGGCTGGCAAGTGTGCCGCTGCCGGACAGATCACCCGCATTCGTCACGGTGCCAGTGACCGCACCATCCGTCAGATCGACAACTCCACCCGTAGCATTCATCACCGCCCCCGCCAGAGTCCCGGCGATTTCCAGCGTTCCGCTATTGCTGACGGTGCGCCTGGCACTTAGCGTCTCTGCATCGTCGATTGTGACGGTGCCGGTGTTGGTCAGCCCCCCTACGTTCAGATCACCCGCTACAGTCAGCGAGCCGCTGTTCGTAACCCCGCCTGTAACCGCCCCTCCCAAATCAGCAGAGGCATTATTGGTCAGGCTGGCAAGCGTGCCTGTTCCCGCAAGCACACCATCATTCGTCACCGCGCCGCCGATTGAGCCACCAGTTAGCGCTGCATTACCCGTGGTGCCGTTGTTCAGCCCTGTGACCAGATCACCAGCCAAAGACAATGTGCCATTATTCACCATGGTTTGCGTCGAGCGGACCCGATCGCCGCTGGCAACAATCATGTTGCCATCATTTGTCAGAACTCCGTCAACCAGGCCACTACCGCTCAGCTCACCACTGTTATTTAACGCCCCGTTGACCGTGCCGCCGTCCAGAATGGTAGTGGCCGAGCTACCTGCATCCAGCCCACCGGACAAAGTGCCGGCAATGGTCATTTCACCTTCATTCGCAACCGTGGTATCGGATTGCAGCCTGTTGCCCGTGCTGATTGTTGCGATACCGTTATTGGTCAAACTGCCGACATTCAGATTGCCGATTGTCGTCAGCGTCCCTTCATTCTCCAGCGCCCCGGTAACAGCTCCCCGAAGATTGGCTTCTCCGGCCGCCATATTCGTCAGGCTCGCCATAGTTCCGGTTAACGACAGGGTGCCGTCATTCACCACAGCGCCGCCCACATCTCCCCGCAAGGAAACCGTGCCACTGTTGTCAAGTGTGCCATCAAGCGCCCCCTGCCCTGTCAGTGTGCCGTCATTGACAACGATCCCTGTTACGGTCCCCCCTGCCAGATTCACGGTCTGGCCGTTATTCAGATCCGCATCCAGCTTGCCCCGGATGTTTATTGTGCCACTGTTAGCAACGGTGCTGCCAGAGCTTAGCACGTCTCCTGATGTCACCGTGGTCGTGCCGCTATTCGTCAGCACTCCAACATCCAGATCCCCGGTTGTCGTCAAGGTGCCGGCATTATCCACCGTCCCACTGACAACACCCGCAATTCTAGCTGTGTCGCGGTTCGTCAGCGCCCCGGAAATCGTGCCGCCACCGATCAGAACGCCATCATTAACAACCGCGCCATTGATTGCGCCATCAGCAAGTGTTGCCCGGTTGTTGTTATCCAGGTTTCCCTCTTGCGTGCCGGACAAGACAAGATGGCCATCATTCGTCATCAGACCAGCGGTTGTTCCCGTCACCTCAAGCGTAGCTCCTGAAGCGATGTCAACGCTTGTCAGATCCACCCCGTCACCAGAATATTGCAACACGCCCCAACCTTCGACCGCCAGTGCGCCAGCAATTTCCGAAGTAATCCTTGCCAGAAGGTTCCTGTCGACACGAAGCGTCAGGCCATCACCGCTATCCTCAATCCGGCCTCCGTCCAAAGTATAGCCACCGCCCTTAAAGCGAAGCGTGCCCGGCTGAACCGTTCCGTCAACATTCAGCAGGACCGTTCCACTGGCCGAAGGCCCCAAAACCCCCGCTCCCCCGACGGGAAGGGCACTGTGGTTCTTTCCGTTACTGCCTGACCAGATCGCATCCCCGGCAGCCCAAGTGCCGGACACTGGATCGGTGCCAGCATTCAGCATATCACCATTGTCCAGATAAAGTTCCGAAGACTGCGCCCAAGCCATATTTGTGACCCAAAAGCCCGGAACACAGCCAATCAACGCTGTCGTCAGCCACATCCGAACACGCAACCTCAGACGAAAGCCGTGACGAGCATCAGAAACGAAAGACATGCGAGCACCTTTTGCGGGCAAGAATAGCTGTAACAAACCTTGTCAAGGGATAGCTGTCGGACAGCCCAAGGATCAAGCTCTTTGGCACGAACACACAAGAATATATCCTCATTTTGGACAGGATATCGTTATTTTCCGACATGTTCCGTGATAATCGCATCCATCCTGCGGACATATTGCGCCATTTCAGGCGAAACCGGAACGGATGCGGATGCAACCTGCGCCCCACCACCCTGTATCATCTTGCGATCGGCCCACATCTCCAGATCGCGGTTCGTATAGCCGCGCAAAAACGGATTAGCGTTGATCACAGCCGCCCCCATTGTCGCCAGAACCGAACGGTCAGGATCGGCACGCAGCACCCTATCCGCACCTGCCGGACCAAGGAAATGTGCCAGATACAAGCGCCCTGCCGTAACATGATGGCCGCGCACCCGTAAAAACGCCTCATTTTCTTGCGCCAGTTGCCGGACCATCTGCCGCGACAGGTCGGGATCAAAGCGCAGGTTCAAAAGCTCGGCCCGCGACATTGCGGCAACCAGATCAGGGCGATAGCTGCGCATCATCCGCAGCCATGTGCTTTCGATGAATTGCCCAAGGCCGCTGGCCGTTGATAACGGATTGCGTGCGTTGGGATTACCGGCACTTTCGACATGGATGATACGGATCACCAGCGCCTCGACAGAATCCGAGGCCAGAACCTCACCGCCGCCAGCCATATAGGGCATCGGATTCACCGCACGCCCATTGATGTCCAGCCGATAGGCAAGCCCCGGCTCATCCAGATCAGCCAGCTTGCCAACCGCTCCGATACGGGCACCGGCGGCAACATTACCGCCCTGTGCAATGCCCGCCGCGATACTGTGCATCCCGCGATAATGGCTGACCGCACCATCCGCATGGATAATCGACAGCGTGCCGCCCGCAACCGGATCGACCGACAGATCCGAGACCCTGCCCGCTGCAACCGCCAGCACCGGCGTATCCTGCGGCGCGGCCCAGATGATTTCACCGGAGACAGGATTATCCGCCCCCTGCTGCGCAGGCACAAAGCGTTGTATCAGAACACCGGCCACCGGCGGGATCAGACGCGAGCCGCCGCCCGCCCCAGAAATACGCGCGTTTGGCGCATAGCAAACCGGCTGGCCCTGATCGTCCATCACGACATAGCAGGGCTTGCCCCCCGACAGGCCATCAACCCCGATGAACAGAATACGTTTGCGCCCATCGGCCTGATCCGCCAGCACCAGCGTCAGGCGGTCGTCTTTATCGGCAAAGCCCTCCAGATCATAGGCCCTTGACATCAGCGACAGCGCTTCGCCAATCAGTTCAGGAGGAACGTTATTACGCAGGGCCGCCGCATAAATCACATCCAGCAGGCGCTGTTGCAGATGGGCCCCGGCACCATCATTCTGCCTCTGCAACGGCTGATCCGCCCAAGGATCTGCGGCAGGCACCAATTGCCCCGCACCCGACAGTGCAAGCGACCCGGCATAACCATCTGGATCGTAAAGCGACACCTGAATGATCTGCCGCACGCCCTGCTGCTGGCGATAGCGGACCGCCAGAACCGAACCGGCGGCCAGATCGCCGCGACGCTCCAGTCGCTCGGAAACCTGCGCCGCAAGACCGGCGGGAAACTGGTGCCTGACCAGCAAATCATTGATAGTGCCCGGCACAGCAATCTCAATCAGCAACTCTTCCCACAGCGGTGCACGTTCCGCAGGAGGGCGCAAAAAGGTCACCCCCGACAGCGCTAGTTGATCACCGGGAATCACAAGCCCGCCGGGTTGCTGCTCTGCCGGATCAAAGCTGGCGTTTACCAGCGCGGCACGGCCTCGTTCTGCCTGAAACAGCGCGAACTCTTCTCGCGTCGCGGGCAGACGGGCAACCAAGGTGTGATCCTGCTGGAACAGCTTGCCTTGCAAAACGGATAGCCCCCCTGTCACCGCGGGAGTGCTCTGTGGTGGCACCAGATCAGGCGGCACCGGCAGCACAGCCGCCTGATGCTGTGCCGACGGATCATTGCCGGGGATAATCAGCGGATCACCAGGGATCGAGGTAAAGCTGTCCACCATCACCACCGGCGCAATATCAAAATCATCCTCGACCTGCGTCAATTGCTGATCCATATCGCCGTCGCCTGTCCAAAGGCGGCCCAGGTCTGGACGAATACCCCACCACAGCCCGCCACCGACCACCCCGGCCAATGCCAGCGCAGCAGCGATGCGCAATGCCAGCATATAACGGCGACGACGCTGCGCGACTTTGCCCATCTCGCGGAAACGTGGGTCAATCTCGATCATGGGTCAGCGAAAGACGCCGGAACCGACCAGGTTCGGGTTGATACTGCGCTCACCGCCCGGATTGGGCGCGGTGACACCAGAGGGTTGCTGCCCACCCGCAGGCTGACTCTCACGCGGCGGTGTCGTGCGAGGTGTCCGGTTGCTGGCTGCCGTGGCCGGGGCGCGCCCCGTATTGCCACGCACCGACGGCTGTGCCCCACCCGGCGACCTTGGAGTGACAGCCCGCACCACCGGACAACGGGCAGAGCTGTTGTCAATGATGGTGCGCCACGCTTCGGGACCGGGCAGGGTAGCGGCCTCGGCCCTGCCGATCACCTCAAAGTAGCGGCCCAGCGCAAGCGCCGAACCATTCCCCCAGGCCCCGTCGATCCCCGAAGTGTAACATCCCATCCGCGCCAACTCTGTCTGAACCGCTGCGGCCATCTGCCCCGGCGCGGGGTCGAAAGCACCGCCGATCAGCAGCCTGTGGAACAACTCGGGGTCGCGGTCACGGATCTTTTCGCGCTCGGCAAAGGCAACGCCCATCGGGCCACGCACCCCCGGTGCCAACAGGCTGGCCAGATCGCCGACAATGATCGACGGTTCCGGCAGACCGGCACGGCGAGGCAATATCCCCCTGTCCGCATCAGCCCCCGGTGGTGCAGCTTGTGCGCCCACCTCTGTCGGCAATGTTGCGACAATGACCGGCGAGGCCGCAGTCCCGGCCATTTGCTGCGGGTCCAGCGCCGTGATAACCAGCCCGCCTAACGGCTGCGAGACCAGCGGCCCGGCAGCACGCACCGCTTTGGTCGCATTTGCAGCCTCATCAGCATCATCGGCACCATACACAGCAAAGCCTGCATGACGCAGCATCGCCCATTGCCTGTCCCGTTCCGGCGCGGCCAGCGCCTCGGCAGCACCGTCGCGCAACGCCTCCGCATCACAATTCGCAGGATCAGCAGGCCGGGCCACCGTCGCGGACACCGCACCGATCACCGCCGTAGCCTGCCAGCCACAATCATTGACGACCAGCAGCGCCTCCGCAGGCAGAGTCTCGGCAAGCGCGCCCAGCCCCGGCACAGGCGCACCGACATAAACCGCGCCTGACGGGGGGGGCGCAAGGTCCAGCGCGGGCGTCACCGTCAGCCGTTCTTCGGGCAACGCAGAAAACGCCCTGACGTTCGCATCATCCTGATCCGCCAGAACGGTTACATGCGCAGGCATCTCAGAGATTTGGGCATGAAACGGCAAGGGCCAGATGCTGAACCCCACCGCCACGATCATCCCTATATGCCGACAAGGCGTCACGCCGTATTTCCTCGTTTTCTGCCGTTTGCCTGATCCAGTCAGCCCGTATCCCGCGCAAGATCTCATTCTGGACGCGGCACGACAAAAATTGTCCAGTTCGTCTGTTCGCCGGTGTCCACCTCAAGGAAACGCGCATCCAGATAGCCGCGCAACAGGCAATCCTCCTGATCGCTGGTTTCAAAGCGGCGCGGGGCAACGCACATCGGGATCGCACCGGACAACACCTCTTTACCAAAAACATCCGCAGCAAAAACATAGAAAAATCGTGACCGCAGGGGCATACGTTCCAGCGTGGCGCATTGGCTTGGCGCAACCCGCCACCAACCGCGCGACCGGAACCCCTGCTCCTCTGGCTCGGCCAACGCAACATTAAGCACGTCAAAGGACTGGTTACACAGACGCAACGTCGCGTGAGCCGCCCCCCCTTGCAGAATCGCAGCAAACAGCCCCGCCCCAAAGACAATGCGACGAAAACCCGTATGTTGATGGAAGGGAGCGGGCATGATAGCTTTGCTGCGAAAGGTGGGACGATGAAAGCACATATCATCATAGCCGCAGGACTTGCTGCTGCAAGCGCCGCATGGGGCTTTACCCAAGCCATTGCATTGCTGTCCCCCGCACCCGTGCCAACGATCACCCGCAGCCCGGTGCCAGTCGAACGTATCGTGCCGGATGTCAGCCTGCCGGTTGTCGCAACGGCACCTATGACGGTGCCCCCCCAGCGAGCACAACAGACAGACGCCCCGGCAAGATTCGGCCTCGACGAAAACCGCCCCCCGGTGCCCGATCAGATGCCGCCGCAAAATACCAGCCTTGCTACCAGCACCATAATCGATGACGTTTCGGGACTGGACAAGGCCCCGCGCATGTTCTTGTTGACCCCCTCAGATACAGCCGGGCAGCACACCACGCCTATGCCGCTGCCCTCCGCGACCTCTGGCAAGTTCCTGAATCTGCCGGTCAGCGGGGTTTATCGCTGAACCACATATCCCGCATGAGAACCCTTGCATGAAAGCCACCCTGTTTTCCCTTGCGCTATGTGTGTTCCCCCCCGTGGCAATGGCACAGACCACTCCATTACCCGAGGCCAGCCTGCTGCTGGAGATGAACAGCGCGACAGACCTGCCCGACGAAGGCTGTCAGCTCACCATGGTTTCAACCAATCGCCTGCCGCATGGGCTGACCCGTGCGGCATGGCAAGTGGCTGTTTTCGACAGCGCAGGCGTGGTGCGTTACCTGCCGGTTCTGGATTTCGGCGCATTGCCCATGGGCAAGACAAAGGTCGCTGCTTTTCCCCTTCCCGGCCTGAGCTGCACGAATATCAGCCGCATTGTCGTTAATGACGTCGCGGAATGCCGGGCCGATGACGGAACCGACCTGCGCGATGCCTGTCTTGCGGCATTAGCTACGCAAACGCGCGGTCATATCGACTTTGGCCTTTAAAAAGGATCGTTCAGAACATGGGTTTCACAAACCTTTTCCAAGGCCTGCCAATTTCATCGCTTATCGTATTCCTTGCGCTTGGAGTGCTGTCGGTTATCACTCTGACAGTCACCATCTTTAAGCTGATGCAGTTTTCACACATTGGGCTTGGACACCATAAGCTGGCGGAAACGATTCTTGAGGACTGGCTGAACGGCCGCCCAGATGAAGCACAACGCCGCGCCAGGGCTGACCGCTCGGTTCTGGCACGGGTGCTGACCGCCGTCATGGCGGGGCTGCGCGCCCGCCCCAACGATCCGACCTATGGCGAAGAGCTGGCCCGTCAGACGGCACTGGTTGAACTGGCCCAGATGAACAGCCGGATGCGCCTTCTGGAAGCCATCGTGCAGGCCGCGCCTATGCTGGGGCTTTTGGGAACGGTTATCGGGATGATTGATGCCTTTGGCAATCTTGCCATCAGCCAGCAGACAGCCGATCCACGACTTCTTGCTTCAGGGATATGGACGGCGCTGACCACAACGGCGGCCGGTCTGGCGATTGCGCTGGTGGCATATTTCATCGCTTCATGGCTGGAAGGACGGATCGAGGATGAACGTCAGACCATGGAGATGGTGATTTCCGCCGCCATCCACGGTCAGGTTGCCCAGATCACGAAACACTGACCCTGAATGATCGTCCGATCCTGTCAAAAACTGGCACTTCCCCGCAGCCCGCGTCGCTATCGGTTTACGATGACACCGCTGGCGGATGTGATGTTCCAGCTTTTGGTGTTCTTTATGCTGTCCTCGAATGTCATGCCCTATGCGCTGCTGACCGTGCGCAGCGGCGGGATCGAGACCGACGGCAAAGAGCCGGATGACAGCACCCTGCACTCGGCCCCGACAGCCGCGGCGACAACCGCCGTCTGGACATTGGCAGCCGATGGCATCACCGCCAGCGGGCAGCGCTTCGGGCTGGACCGCCTGCCCGATCTGGCCGCGGCGCTTGGTGCGCAGCAAACCCGTAATCTTTTGCTGATTATCCGCCCCGGTGTAGATATTCAGACCGTGGTCACGGTTCTGGAACAGCTTGCAGCGCGGGGGATCACCTCGGTTCAGATCGCAGACGGAGGGCGCGGATGAAGCCGTTGATCCCGCCACGCCGATCTGAACCGATCCGCATCGACACCTCACTCGCCATCGTCAACATAGTGCTTTTGCTGATCTTTTTCTTTGTCATAGCAGGACAAGAAATCTCGCAAGACACTGGCTTTGATCTGGCTGAAACACGGGAATTGCCACTGGACCGGCTGCCCTCGCCCATCTTGATCGTTGATGCCGATCATAATTGGGTACTGGATGGTGCCGCAATTTCGCCCGAGCTTCTGGCTGGTTCAATGGCTGGGCGTGGTGAGACGCTTTACCTGATGATTGATCGCAAAGCCCCGGCCAGCACTCTGATTAATGTTTTGGGCCGCCCTGAAACGGCAGGGTTTGAAATCCGGCTGGTCACGATCCACGAGGACAGGCAATGATCGGCCTGCCATCACAGCAGCGAAGATGGACGGGGGCTGCGGCGCTGTCCCTGACTCTTCATGCCACAGCACTGGGAATCCTGATCTGGCAGCCTGCCATACCATTTCTGACGGCACCGTCCCTGATCCCGCCACAGATCAATATCACGACTTTTGCCCCGTCCGGCGCGAGCGATGAAAATGTCCTGACGTCCTCGATTGCCCCAGTGACAGACCCCGAGCCGGCGCCCCCGGAACAATCCAAGGCACAGCCATCTCCCGAAGCCTCAACGGTTCTTTCCCCGGATAATCCGAATAGCAGCCCGACCCCGGATATTTCCCCTGAAACCGGAGCGGGTGATCCAGCCCCGGGGCCAGCGCCGCAAAGCGTAGCCCAGGCCACCTCAGAACAGCCGCCAGACCCGCGCCTGCTGCAACTGTTCGCACGAATCCGGGAACAACTGACCGATCCTTGCTTGCTGGCTTTGCCTGCCCTCCGGGACGATGGCAATATCCAGCTTGGGATTCTGGCCGCTAATGATCGCCAGATTGCCGCTCTGACCAACACACTGACCAAGGGGCTGGACATCGGCATCACGCCAGAGGCGATGCTGCTCGACCAGCGCCAATGCCCCGGCATTACACTGGCCCGAAATGATGCGCTTTACCCGGCCTTTGGGGTGGGACTGCGGCTGGAAGCGCCCCGAATCGAAAGCGGCATGTCCCTGCGCGGGCAAATTATCGGCGGCGCAGGTTATTACAACACCCTGCTGCTGGTCGATGACAATGGTGTAGTCCACGACCTGCGGCGCTTTCTGATCGCCTCGGCCGGAGAGATCAGCTTTGATGTGCCACTGGCCCGCGCGAGCGTATCACGCGACACGCATCAGCTTCTGATCGCCATTGTCAGCCCAACCCGCCCCGCAACAGTCGCCACCCGCAGCGGTGAACTCGCAACGGATTTCTTTCCAGCCCTGACACGGGAACTGGAGGGGCAGGCCCGCATCGGCATTACGGGCATCTATGTCCATTAACCCCCCGCCATCGCTTCGACAGCCTTGCGCACAGCCTGTTCAGCCCCCTTGCGGATCACAAATTGCTTAATCTGGTTTTTGGTCAAGGTCTTGGCAACGCCCCTGGCCGTCATTTTGACGCCCCGGCTGAAATAGACCGTCCAGAAACCCTCCATCACCAAAGAAGTCCCGAATTGCGCAAACATCTGCCCGGCCATTTGCCCGAAACCGGGATCGCGCATGATGACATCAAGATCAAGCCGCGCAGTCATGGCAACCTCGGTCACGGCACTCCCCTCCTCACCGAGCAGAGGGATTTTCGACTTCACCCATTCACCGCCGCTGACCTTGCCATCCTTATTGCTATCCCGGTCATCAAAGAAGGCCGCAACAATCACCGCGTCATTGTCAAGGAACCCGACAGCCCCGATGGGCTGGCCGCCCTTTGTCACCTCGATCCAGTCAAGTCTGCTCATGGCCATTTCCCTTTAAGTAAAATCATAAGCAAAGCGTCCAGCGTCAACGCGGATCGTGACATCGCCCATCGTCTCGCCCGCGACCATCCGGGCCAGCACCTGCCGCGACAGATCGGGCAGGATCGAGTTGGTGATGATGTTGTCGATCATCCGCCCGCCGCTGTCGGGATCGCGGCACTGATCGACGATATGGTCGATCACCGCCTCGTCCCATAGCAGCGCCGCGCCGTGGCTGTCGCGCATCCGGCGGGCGACCGAACCCAGCTTCAGACGCGTGATCCCCGCCAGCACATCCGCGTTCAGCGGCACATAGGGGATCACCACCAGACGGCCCAGAAGCGCGGGCGGGAACACCCGCAGCAGATCCTGTTTCAGCGCGGCGTCCAGTGCCTCGGGGTCAGCCGGGGTGCCGCCCTCGGCCGCGCGCATGATCGTGTCGGTGCCTACATTCGAGGTCATCAGGATCAGCGTGTTGCGGAAATTGATCGGTCGGCCGTTGCCGTCCTCCATCCGGCCCTTGTCGAAGACCTGAAAGAACAGCTCGTGCACGTCCGGGTGCGCCTTTTCCATCTCGTCCAGCAGGACGACGGAATAGGGCTTGCGGCGGACGGCCTCGGTCAGACGGCCACCCTCGCCATAGCCGACATAGCCGGGGGGCGCGCCTTTCAGCAGGCTGACGGAATGGGCCTCCTGAAACTCGGACATATTGATGGTGATGACGTTCTGTTCGCCGCCATAAAGCTGTTCGGCCAGCGCCAGCGCGGTTTCCGTCTTGCCGACGCCCGAGGGGCCGCACAGCATGAACACGCCGATGGGCTTTTCCGGGTTGCCAAGACCCGCGCGGGCGGTTTCGACCCGGCGGGCGATGGATTGCAGCCCGTGATCCTGCCCGATGACACGTTCGCGCAGATGATCGGCCAGCCCAAGGATCGCCTGCAACTCATCGGCCACCATGCGCCCGGCGGGGATGCCGGTCCAGTCGCTGATGACAGAGGCGACCGCCTGATCGTCCACATGAGGCCAGATCATCCGGTCGTCGGCATGGATCGCGTGCAATTGCGCCATGCCCTGCGCCAGCTCGGCGCGGATCGCTTGCGCGTCGAAATCCTCGCCCGCCGCCTCGGCCAGACGGACGCGCAGGGATAGGATATTTTCGACGATGCCCTTTTCCGCCTCATACGCGGATTGCAGATCGGCCAACTGGCCGCGCAGGGTTTCGGCCTGTTCCTGCGCCTCGGCCAGACGCGCCTCGTCGGTGTCGCCAAGGTCGCGTTCGGCGGTCTTGGCGGCGATTTCGGTGTCCAGCGCGGCGATCCCGGCGGTCAGATCCGCGATCCGGGCCGGGGTGGCGGACTGGCTGACCGCAACGCGCGCGCAGGCGGTATCCAGCAGCGAGACCGCCTTGTCGGGCAGTTGCCGCGCGGGCAGATAGCGCGCCGAAAGCTTGACCGCAGCCACGACCGCCTCATCGCTGATGCGGACCTTGTGATGAGCCTCCATCGGGGCCAGCAAGCCGCGCATCATGTGGCAGGCGGTCTCGATCGACGGCTCATCCACGGAAATCGGCTGAAAGCGCCGGGTCAGGGCCGGGTCTTTCTCGAAATAGTTGCGATATTCGGCCCATGTCGTCGCGCCGATGGTGCGCAACGTCCCGCGCGCCAGTGCCGGTTTCAGCAGGTTGGCGGCATCACCCGTGCCTGCCGCACCGCCCGCGCCGATCAGGGTATGCGCCTCATCGATGAACAGGATGATCGGGGTGGGGCTGGCCTGCACCTCGTCGATGACCGAGCGAAGGCGCTGTTCAAACTCGCCCTTCATGCTGGCCCCGGCCTGCATCGCGCCGATGTCAAGCATATGCAGGCGCATCCCCTGCAACGCGGGCGGCACCGCGCCGGATGCCAAAGCCTGCGCGAAACCCTCGACCACGGCGGTTTTGCCGACGCCCGCCTCACCGGTCAGGATCGGGTTGTTCTGGCGGCGGCGCATCAGCACGTCGATGATCTGGCGGATTTCGTCGTCGCGCCCGACGACCGGGTCCATGCCGCCCTCGGCGGCCTGCGCCGTCATATCGACCGAGAAGCGGCCAAGCGCCGTGCCCGCCCCCGCCCGGTCGCCCTGACCCGAGGCCAGCCCCGCGCCATCCATCGGGCGCATGTCCTCTTCGTCCGAGCCAGACCAGAGGCTGCGCGCCTCGCCCGCCACGGCATCCGCCGACAGCTTGCCGAACTCGGTCGAATATCCGGTCAGCGCGCGGTGCAGCGCATCATCGGACAACAGCGCGACAAGCAGATGCCCGGTGCGGATCTGCGCTTCGCCGAAATACAGCGTGGCATAGGTCCATGCGTGGTTCAGCGCATCGGCCAGCCGTTCGGAAATGCCGGGGGTCTCGGTGACGTTTTTCTGCAAGGCCCCGGTCGCGCGGTCCAGATCGGACAGCACCCGCCCCCGGTCCAGCCCCGACTGCCGCAGCGTCAGCGAGATATCCGAATTCTGGTCCGAGACGGCGTGAAACAGCCAATGGCTCAGATCGACATTGCGGTTGCCGTCGCCGCGCGCCTGCCGCATGGCCTGAAGAAAGGCGTCATAGCCCAGGCGGTTCATCTTTCCGGCGAATTTCTCGATCGTGATGGCAGTCATCATGTCCCCTTTAATAATTTGCGGCGTCGAGCGCGAAGCTGGCCACCTCGACATAATCTTGAGCCGTCGCCCCCAAAACAGGTTTCAGAGCCGCCATCCAGCCAAGTGCGGCATCTCCGCCCAAAGCTGCGGGGGCAATTTGATCAGCCGGCAATGACAATGCCAGATCAACCAGATAGCTTTGCCCGAGATACCAAAAAACCAGCGCCGCAATACGCCTATATTCTCTTTGTCCGGGCAAGAATGCGCGGTAGGCATCAAGCGTTGGTATATTCAGGCAGATGCGGATTTTCTCATTCACGGATTGCACCCGCGCACCCAGATATAAATCCTGCCCCAAGCCTCCAACCATGCCCAATATCGCACGATCATCTGGTTCAAAGGTCAGCCAGTTTGGAACAAATTCCTCGACCTCGACCGCCAAGCGGAAATGCTGGCGCAACATTTGAGCAAGGCGCACCGGGCTGCGCACACGCCCACCAAAAACCGAAACCAAAGGCAGGCGTTCAATATCGGGAAACTCATCATGCTGATGATAAGCGGGCGTGCCGGTCCCCGAGATCGCAGCTATATAGGTTGCAAAACGATCTTCCTCAGGCCGGTCATGCTGGCTGATGGCATGGCTATCCGACCACGCCCGGAAAAACAACTGATAGAACCGCCCTGACAGAATATCGGTAAAGCGAACAAATCCATCTTCACCCTGATCTGCCCAACGCAAAACCTCTTCGGTCGTATTCAGCGGCAACGCACCTTGCGGCCCAAAGAAACCCATGAACCGCGCCCGCAAACGCAGAGAACCGCCCCCATCCTTGATTGAGGAAAACTCAGACGCCGGGAAATCCAGATATGGATCTTGTCCAATCTGCACAATGTCTTCGCCACGATGGCGCGAGCGGCCAATACGAGGCTTGTCTGGCGCTTCACGCTCCAGACGGCGCAGCAAGGCCAGAAACCCTGCTCTGGATGCCGAATCTGACACTGATACAAGCGGCTTTGCCATCACAACAGCGCCCCCATACCCATGCGCGGCGGCCAGCGTTTAATCTCGCCACGCTGGCGGCTGATCGTCACCATCTGGGTAAAGCTGTTCACACTTGCATATTCAGCCAGAAAACGATCCAGAATAGCCGCCATCAGGATAATACCACTGCCTTCAAAAGCGGCTTCGTCAAAAGTAATTGCAATCTCCAGCCCGCGCGCGGGGAAATACCCTTCCGGTCGTCGGATCGAGCGGGTAACAGGCCGAATGTTCATTGACAGCAGACCAGCGATCTGCGCCTCGGTCACGCTATCTGAAAGATCGGCAAACAGATTCAGCATTTCGCGCAGACTTGCAACAGCATCACGGCCAGAACGATCATCCAGCCCAAAATGATTTAGCGCCAGATAAGAGATCAACCGCCAATAAACATCCCCCTGACCCACGCGATGCGGACCGTTTTTCTCAACCTCGGTCATAGGTTCGCGCGGCGGGGTTGGTGCCGTAACAGCGGTCAGGAAAACATCACGCTCTTCGACCATATGAAAATTATCATGATCGGTCAGAGGCAGTGCCGCCGGAATATGCCGATTGGAGCATAATGCCCGAACATGTAATCTCTTGGCCTGGCCCCTATTTTCATCATCTGGCGGCTCATAAAGCGATAAAAATGTTTCGGTGCCTCGGTAATCAGCCCGGAAACCCAAGCGTTGCTCGCTTTCTGTCATGCGGCGGGGTTTACGGCGATAAGTGTAATACAGTGCCTTACGCGGGTCCATACCACCGTTCGGAACAGCATAAAGCGGGAAGACCTCTGTCTTATCAGCAGATGATGAATAGCTGGCACTGACGCCAAGAATACGCTGTATCTCATAATGAGTCATCGGACTTGCATCGGGGGTGACAACATATTCATGCATTTTATCGTTCGGTCGGATTGAATTGCTGCCCTCTTCAAACAAATTAATCGCCGGGGCACAATTCAGTCGCAAATCCCGAGGCCCTGTCTGGCGAGTCAGCTCGTCATTGATGCGACGAAACTCAAACACGATCTGAAAATCACGCGCACCAATATGGCGCAGGTGATCTGCGACAGACCTCAGGCGAAAACCCAGAAACTTTCGCGGGAAAATAAACAGCTCTCGCAGCAGGGCAAACCCCTGAAACAGCCGCGTATCATTATCAAAAAGCGTTTCATCACCATCAAATCCGACCTGCTCAATCTGATCTGGTCGCAAAGGAAGAAAAATTGGATCACCATTCGGGGCCAGCACCCGCAATGAAACCCGCAGCAAATCGCAATGGATCTGCTCATAAAGCGCAGTGGCTTCGGCCATGGAGGATGCGATATGAAAAGTCAGCGTATCGGGGGGCGACATCCCAGCAGAACTGAAGGTCGGGGCCATATCGACGACCAGCCCCGCCCGTGTTCCCTGCGCCACGTCACGGCCAAGCGCCCCGATGGCCGCTGTCCGGTCGTGATAGGCTATCGCCCCGATCCGCCACGGCACCACAGCCAGCGGCGCCGCCAACCGAAACCGGCACAGCACCCGCCGGCCAGCATCACGAAACGGTGCGTCCAGATACGCCCCTCGCGGCAGATCGCGAACGGTGCCACCTTCTTGATTGGCCTCTGGAATCGCGGCCTCGACCAACAGGCAGCTTGGTACCGGGGCCAGCGCATCTGGAAAAATCTGCTCCAAAAGCTCCATGGTAAAGCCGCGGAACTCTTCGTCCAGTTTAAGCTGAACCCGCGCAGCCAGAAACGCCGTGCCTTCCAGCAGCCCTGCCACCGCCGGGTCAATATTTTCACGCAGCAACCCGCCCAAACGGTCCGCGAGACCAGGAAATTCACGCGCGAACTCTGCCGAATGCTCATAAAGAATGGCCAGCTCGCGCTCATAAGCATCGCGAAAGGATTTTTTCATGGCTCACCCTTCATCCGGGTCATGGCAATCTTGCCTGCGGCTGGGTCCACTTCAGCCAAAAATTGCAAGGGAATATCCGTTGGATTGGCGATCATTTCGGCCAGTATCTCAAAGGTCAGGCGCTGATCCACGCCTGGACCGGAGCTTGTCACATGCACCTCGACCGTTTCGGATCTCAGGCGAGGTTCATTCCGAATAAGCGCGCTGCGAATGGCTTGCGCCATATCCCCCGGCGTCCGGCTGGAGTGCCACAACCCATCCATATCCTGAAACCCGAAATTCACGACCGATTTCTGCACATAAGGCGTATCATGCAAATTTATTACCACATCTAGCCGGATGGTATTCATCAGACTGGCAATATCGACCGCAAGATCATGCCGCAATGCGGCCTCGCTAACACCCTCGCGCCGCTTTTGGCTACGCATGGTCAGATCACGTTCACCATCGGTCAACTGACTTGCCACCTCCCGCGAATCGCGACGAGCAGCGGAATCACGAAACACATGCATCAGCGACATCTGCCGCAGGCCACTATAATCAACGTGGCCGGAATTATCGAAACCGTTCTGAGAATGCTCTGGCATAGTGATCGACGGTAATCCTCTGACACAAAGGCTTTATTAAAGCCACTGCGTCGAAAAAAAAGCGGGGCCGCCGCTTGCGCGCCGACCCCTGATATTTACGCGGTGCGGACTCTTACGAGTTCCACTCCTTGTTTTCAGCAATATCCCAGCCGGCCAAGGTTTCGGCACCAGCCGCGCCAGAATCTTCCTGAAGGGTATAAAGCACTTCGAACTTACGGAAGTTCAGGGTCAGGGTTTCCTGAATACGGTCTAGACCATCTTTCTGACCACCAGTATTATAGCTGGTAATCATGATATTTTCCATTTTGATGCGGAAATATTCGACCGGGTTATTACCACCCGATTTGCGCACGATCAGCTCACCGTTCTCGATATGCTCGCCCGAGGTGCAACGCTTGATCAGGTCATTCGAGGCCAAATCAACGTATTTGGTCAGGGTGATGTCTTGAACATTCACCTTGCCACCACCGCCACCGGCACCAATGTGGGTCGTGCCTGACTGGGTCAGACCCCAAGTCCAAGCCAAAACATCAATATTATTGCGATAGGTCGCATCCTGCGACTCACCCTTGATGTTGTTTGACAGTTTCAGGAAAATATCAACGGCCATTCAGGTATTCCTTCTGTTGAGTAAAGCCGGAACAGTTTTTATTCGCCCTTGGGAAGTTTGGATACAAGGGACATCCCAATATCCATCCCCTCAAGTTGGAAATGCGGTTTCAGGTAAAATTTCCCCATATAGTAGCCGGGGTTTTCTTCATCCTCCAGCACCTCCACTTGCGCGGCAGCCAAGGGTTTCTTGGCCTTCTCACGTTCGCTGGCACTTTCAGGATTACCTGAAACATATTTATTCACCCAGGTTTGCAACTGGGTCTGAAGCTGAAGCCGGTCAGGGCTTTGACCGATCTTGTCGCGCACCATACACTTCAAATAGTGACTAAAGCGTGACACTGCGAAGATATATGGCAGCCGCGAAGACATATTGTCCGAGGCCGTAGCCAGATCATCAACATATTTCTTGGGTCGATACAGGCTTTGCGCACCGATAAAAGCAGCCTTGTCAGTATGCTTGCGGTGAATCAACCCGATTAAGCCAACCTTGGACAATTCAGCCTCGCGCCGGTCCGTAATCGAAACTTCGGTCGGGCATTTCAGATCCTTGGACCCATCGCCAGTATCGAAGTTATGAGTCGGCAGGTTCAGCACCTCGCCACCGGCCTGCACGCCACGGATGCGCACAGTCCAGCCGTGCTCCTTATGGGCGCGGTTGATATTCACAGCCATGGCATGTGCGGCATTCATCCAGCCATATTTCTTGCCTTCGTGGCCGTCAGTATCTTCCTCGAAGTTGAACTCCTCAACCACCGAGTTTGAATTCTGACCATAAGGCTCGCGCGCCAGAACCCGTGGCAAAGTCAACGCAATATAGCGCGAGTTTTCCGAATCGCGCAGCCCGTTCCAGGCAGCGTAATCCGGCGTGGCAAAGATTTCGGAAACATCAGGCGGCGTCGCTATTTCGTTCCAGCTATCCATTCCCAGCAACTGCGGCGCGGCAGCGGAAATGAACGGCGCATGTGCGGCTGCCGCAATCTTGCTGATGTCGCGTAACAGCGATACATCGGCAGTTGAATGATCGAAATAATAATCCCCGATCAGCACCCCAAACGGCTTGCCGCCTAGTGTGCCAAACTCAGCCTCGTAAACGCGCTGATTCAGCGGAGATTTATCCCACTTTGCGCCCGGATAGCGGCGCATCATCTGCTGAAGCTCTTTCTTTGAAACGTTCATCACCTTGACACGCAGGGATGCATCCGTTTCGGAATTATTGATCGTATATGCCAGACCCCGCCACGCAGATTCCAGTTTCTGGAACTCTTCGTGATGGATAACCTCGTTCAACTGCTCGGTCAGCTTCTGGTCCAGCTTGGCCAACATTGCATCAATCGTATCAATAACGTCTTCCGCGATCAGCGTCTGATCGCCCAGCGCCTCGCGGGCCAAGGCGACAACAGCGTTATCCACCTCTTTTGCGGCAATTTCGGTGCGTGGCTTGATGGTCTGGCGCAGGATGTCCGAAAACTCATCCAGCTCGGCAAGAGCTTCAGAGCGGCCAACCTGTGACTGGGTATCCTGCGACATTTATTCCCCTTCCTCTTGCACCACGCCCTGATCCTCACGTTCCAGCAAAGCGGCCAGCAGCTCAGGATCGTTCAACAGCTTGCGGATCTGATCCTGCGCCTTGGGCTTAGAGTTCATGTAACGCTGAAGATTGGCCAGATGCTGCCGCGCCTCCAGCAGCTTTTTCAGCGCAGGGATCTGCCGGGCGATTTCAGCCGGGCTCAGGTCGGCCATCTTCTCGAACTGAAGCGAGATACCCAGACGATCTTCCCCGCCCATCTTGTTTTCGACATTGAAGCTAAGGCCGGGGGCCACGCTTTTCATATAGTCATCCAGCGATGCCGAGGTCACATCCGCAAAGTCGCGATCTTCCATCGCGGGCTTTTCGACCTCGGACGCGTTGCCAGACAGATCGGCCATCACCCCCATGACGAAAGGCAGCTCGACCATCTTTTCGGAATCATACGGGTCTTCATACGAAATACTAACCCGAGGCGGCCGGTTGCGCTTGATGAAATTGGTCGATTTATCAGATGCCATGACAAAATCCTATGCTTGCCTTAACGAAACGTTAATTTGCCCCAGAGTCAACCTCAGAACGCATGTTTCCAGAGGAAAAGGCAAGGGATTGCCTAACCTTCGGATATTTTCGCCACCCCTGGGAACAGCTCCGCGACCAGCGCACCGAAGCCCTTTCCAGAAAGCTCTCGTGCACGGATCAGCAGCAGAGGAATCGGACTGGCTGGCTCGTGCCGCTGGTAATAATCCTCAACCCCTGCCAGCCAGGCCCCAAGTTCGGCACGATCCGCAATCACCGGCACGGCAGAATTATGCGGCCGCGCAACCTCGTGACCCTGAGGGCCAAGCGCCTTCAGCCGCTCCATTGGCAGATGAAACCCGCTGCCATGCCCGACGGCCAACGTGGCCTGCGCCGCCTGCGCGGGCATCAGCATCTCCAGCGCCCCGACCAGCGACATTCCGACAAGCTGGCGGGCCTGCACGACCAGCAGCAAAACCGGGGATGACGGATCGCGTTCCGCCAGATAGCGCTCTGCCGCCAGCAATGCGGCAGATGCCGCGGCGCGGTCCGGCACATTGCGCCTTGAAGTCACTGCTTCGGGCAAAGCTGGTGCCGCTGCCGGGGTATCTTCTTGCGGTTGTGGCGGCAACATATCTGTGCGCAACGTTGCCGCAGGCTGCCACGCCGCCAGCTCGGGCGCGACTTCGGCAATCATAGCCTGCATATCAGCCAGAACCTGTCGCAGCGGGTTCAGATCGGGCGGCGCCCCCCCACTGGCCAGCGCAGAGGCCGAAGACAACACAGCCACCGCAGAAAGCGCGCGGTTCAGCATATCCTGCGTCCGCGCCAGAGCGGGCTTTTGCCCATTCGCCCGCAGCGGGGAAAGAATATCCTGCCCTTCTGGGCCCTCTTCGTTCTGGCGTGGCACAATGCGCCCTTCGGCAATCATGTGCTGGCGCAATGTCGCGTTGGTATTCGGCACAAGCGGGAAGTATTGCAGCGGCATGATAACCGTCGCCGGTTCAGCCAACACCTCGATGGCCGCGCGGCGATCCTGCACCGGATGGGTTTCGGCCGGCCATTTCGTGACCAGAGCGGCCATTGCTTCCAGGCTGTCCGTAAAATCCGGCAGGCGTCCGGCAAGGATCTGAAACCGCGCCCAAAGCCCCAGCAGCCGCAAATCGCGCGAACGTTTCAGCAACCGCGTTATCGCCGCGCTTTCCGCCCCGAGGGCAACGGAACGCGGATCAAAAAGCCGGTCCGCGCCCCCCGCATCGGCATGGCCGGGGATAAAGTAACGCTCTGGCAGCCGGGATTCCGCCTCATAGTAGTATGCGTCGAATGCCTCATCCCCGATGGCAGCCAGATCGGAACCACAAGGCAACGCGTCTTCAACCGGCACCAGCAACCAATCAAGTGACATGCCGCTTCCCTTTGCTATTCACCGATCCGACCGCCATCCGCCTTGCGATAGGCTTCCGCGAACAGGCGGATGAACTCATCCAGTATCCCATTATCATGGGCGGCTTTTTCATGCCAACGCGCAATGAAAATATCCCATGCCCGCGCCTTACGACTGCCGGTCAGCGCGCCGCCCTTGACCTCGGCCTCAATCCGGGTTGGCTCCAGATCGTCCACAAGCCGCAGCAATGCCGGTTGCAGCGCCGCAAAAACCGCAGCCTGATGGCGGCGCAAATCGCTGATCGCCTCGTAATAGCCCGCAGCCCCGACCAGAAACCCCGCACGAGGGCGCAGAAACAGCGCCTCTATCGCCTGCTCCGGGTCCGGCAGGAACTTTAATGGATTGTTATCGCTTGCCCCCCGCATGGTGCGCTCTGCCGCACGGGTGAAATGGCGGGCATTGGCACGATCCTGAAGCGCGGCGGCAAGCTGTTCAGACACTATGCGAAGCGTCTCGCCAAGAGCATGACCCAATTCTTCGGCATCGACACCAGCCATCAATTCCGGGGCAACCCCTGCCCCTCTGGCGAAAGCCGCCAGAAAAGCGGCAGGATCAGCCGATTGTGGCGCGGCTTGTTCCTGCGCATCAGACAGCACCACCGGAACAGTCGCGGACAAAGGCAAAAAATCACTGGCGAAATCCGCCTGGCGATCCGCAGACGGGACAGGCGGCATCGGATCAACTGGTGTGATCGGCGCCCCACCACTCCCCCCAATTGCCCAAGGATCATCGGCAGCGACCGGAGACGTCTCGATTGCCGGCTGCCCCAGATCATATTCCGGCAATGAGCTGACGCTCATTTCTTTCAGCACGGCATGATTTATCAATGCAATGATGATATATTGACCGACCTGAAAGCGGTCTCCATCCTGCAAGCGATGCGCCCCATCCAGCCGGTGCCGCTGGCCCTGAAGGAATGTCCCGTTCGTCGAGCAATCACCAAGCCACCAGTCGCGCCCATCATGGTATACATCGAAATGATGCCCTGAGATATGACGGCTGGCGTCCGGCAGAACCCAGCCCATCCCGACCGACCGGCCCGCTTGCAATCCCGACAGCGGAACGGTGACGGTCGCCGGCCCGCCATCATCCAGAACCTGAAAGTTCTCAATCTGAAGAATCAACGTCATGGTCCGGTCAATAGACCCTGAAAAGCGTTTCCGCCATATCCAGCACCCGCGCCAGATGAACCGGACGCCGTGCAAGCGGCACACGCGCCAAACAAGACAGCACCGCCGCATTCAGCGCCACCGGCGCCTTATGGGCCGGAGCGGGCTCTGGATCATTCGGCGCAGGCCCGCCCGTTGACCACCCGACCGCCAGCCCCAACAACACAGAAGGCGTGCGCGAGGGTGCATATAGCGCATCCCGCATAATCTTGTGGCGCAGCGACATCGACGGGCTGGACAGCCATGTGGCAACCTCTTGCATCATCGGCCGTTCCAGCGGCGACAGATGGTCAGCCATTGACCGCAGGCACTCATACCCCCACCCCACCGCCACATTCGGCAGCGCGGCAAAAGCAGCATAGGTGACGGCCTCCTCTGGTGTCGTCGAGGCCCGCAAGCGATTCAGAAACCGCAACCCGGCTTCACCTTCAAGCGGTCTCAGCTTGACCAAGTCAGCCAAGCGCGGGGCCTGACCCAAAAGCTCTGCCGGGCTGTCCGTTACAAGCATCCGCTTTGGCGGACGGGTCTTTTCACTATCGTCCATGACTGCGCTGCACCCCTGTTTCTGCCGCTGAACTTAGCCACAGCACGGCGACAGATACAACGATGTCAGTTTATTGTGAACCAGCCTCCGAGGGCAAAGGACACGAAGGAAACACGCCCATTCGGCTCCACCACTTCCAGCGGTTGTAAGGCCCAGCGCCATGAGCAGGTTCCCAAAGGGCGACTCGAAGTTAGGCCATCGGCAAGTCGAAGGCCGGCTGGACGATCAGTATCTCTGCAAGAAGCGCCACTTGATTGAAAACTGCTCCTGCAAGCTCAAAGATTTCAAGCGCATCATCCTGCTCACCCAAAAGCCGGACAGTTCGTTCAAAACAATGATCTATGCTTCGGCAGCACTCATCAACGCGCGAGGAATCTCAACGGGGCTTAGCGCGCCACACCCAGCGCCAATGAGGCATAAAAACCCGCGCTGACCACACCAATAAGCTGAAATCAAAAGGAAATATTCCCATTGCGACCAACCGGCTTACGGGATAAAATTAATCAATTATTATATGCATTTT
>NZ_JAUNTN010000005.1 GCF_030538695.1 Paracoccus sp. (in: a-proteobacteria) | reverse complement strand
ACCCGCGACCCCCGGCGTGACAGGCCGGTACTCTAACCAACTGAGCTACAACCGCTCACCAATGCCCGGATCGCCTCCGGGTGACGGGGTGTTTATGCGGCGGGGCGCAAAGCGTCAAGGGATGATTTCGATAAAATTGCACCTTATGCGGGGGCGGTCAGCAATTCATCGACCCAAAGCGGCACGGTCTGCCCTGCCGGGCCGGGAATGACACGCGAAAACAGGCCGCTGGCGGTGGGTTCCAGGTTCAGTTCGACCGTGGGGATACCCAGCCCGCGCGCGGCCTGCACGAAACCGGCGGCGGGATAGACCTGCCCCGAAGTGCCGATGGCCGCGAACAGGTCAGCATCCGACAGTGCCGCGTCGATCCGGTCCATGAAATAGGGGATTTCCCCGAACCAGACGATATCGGGCCGGGCCGTGGGATGACCACAAGCCGGGCAGTCGGCCTTGGGCGACATGGTGGCCGGCGCGGGCCAGCGGTGGCCGCAGGCGGCGCAGAGCGCGCCATTCAGCGTGCCATGCATATGGATCACATCCGGGCTGCCGCCACGTTCGTGCAGATCATCGACGTTCTGCGTGACCAGCGTCACCCGATGCCGGCCCGCCTGCGCCAACCGCGCCAGCGCCTGATGCGCGGGATTGGGCTGCGCCCGTGCTGCCGCCGCGCGACGCATATCATAGAAATCCTGCACTAATTTCGGGTTGCGGGCGAATCCTTCGGGGGTGGCCACATCCTCGATCCGGTGGTTCTCCCACAGCCCATCCGAGGCGCGGAAGGTGTCGATGCCGCTTTCAGCGGAAATCCCGGCGCCGGTCAGGATAAAGATATGCATGATGCCCCCTTATGCGGCCAGTTCGACCCAGACCGGGATGTGATCGCTGGGTTTGTCCCCTGCCCGCGTGGCGCGGTCGGCACCCACGGCCTGCACCAGATCGGCAGCCTGCGGCGACAGCAGGATATGGTCGATGCGGATGCCGTCATCCTTGGGAAAGGCCCCCGCCTGATAGTCCCAGAAAGTGAACGGCCCGCGCCCCGCATAGGGATCGCGGTCGCGCAGCGCATCGGTCCAGCCGTCCCAGACGATCCGGCGCAGCGCGGCGCGGCTTTCGGGCTGAAACAGCGCATCTCCGGTCCATTTCTGCGGGTTGGCGGCGTCACGCGGCTGCGGAATCACGTTGTAATCGCCCAGAATCACCACTGGCATTTCCAAGGCCCGCAGTTCCGCCGCCCGCGCGCCCAGACGCGCCATCCAGGCCAGCTTATAGTCGTATTTCGGCCCCGGCTGCGGGTTGCCATTGGGCAGGTAAAGCCCCGCGATTCGCACCGCCTGCGCGCCCACCACGGTGGCCTCGATATAGCGGGCCTGTTCATCCGAATCGTCGCCGGGCAAGCCGCGCGTCACATCCTCCAGCGGCAGGCGCGACAGGATCGCCACGCCGTTGAAACCCTTTTGACCATGGGTTTCGACATGCCAGCCAAGATCCTGAAAATGCACAGCGGGGAAGCCCTCATCAACGGATTTGATTTCCTGCAAGACGACCAGATCGGGTTGCGCCTCTGCCAGCCAGGCGGTCAGCGCCTCAATCCGGGCCTTGATACCGTTGATGTTGAAACTGGCGATCTTCACGAGCGGAACACCCGGATTTTCGGCAGATCGGTCAGCGAAATCCCCAGTAATTGCATTGCAGGCAGCGACAACTGGCTGCCGGCGCTGGCAGGACCGGACAGCGGAATCAGCTCGACCTTGGAGGATTTGCCGTTGGCCGGGTTCACCACACGGCCCTGCGTGCGGGTCTTGACCAGCGGGGTTTTCAGCCAGAATCCGCCCTGACTCGGATCACCCAGCGAAGCGACGGTCTCGCCAAGGGCCGTTTCGGCGCTGGCGGCAGGGGCCTTGGCAGCCTCGGCTTTTTGCGCGGCGGTGGTGGTATCGAACTGCGCCGCCGTGCGGGCAGTCGGGCGCGGCGCGGGTGCCCGCAGCGCGGCGGTTTCCGGCGTCGGCGCAGGGGCGGCGGCCGGCGCGGCGGCAGTTGCGGCAGCCGGGGCCGTCGTTGCGGTCGTGGCGCTTTGGGTCATGGTCTCGGTGCAGGCGGCCAGCGCCAGCGGCAACAGCAAAACAGGGCGGAACAGCGACATAGGATAGCCTCGTGTTTGATATTGCAGCCAGACTACCCGCCCCACGCAGGGCGGGCAACGCTTGCCGCGCCGCTTGCCTGCGATTACACAGGCAGGATGGATCACAAGCCGCTTATCGACCCGTTTTTGCGCCCGATCACCTATCTGCGGGTGTCGGTCACTGACCGCTGCGATTTTCGCTGCACCTATTGCATGGCCGAGCATATGCAATTTCTGCCCAAGCGCGACCTGCTGACGCTGGAAGAACTGGACCGGCTGGCATCCGGTTTCATCAGCCTTGGGGTGAAAAAACTGCGGGTGACGGGCGGCGAGCCGCTGGTGCGGCGCGACATCATGGGGTTTTTCCGCGCCATGTCCCGCCATCTTGGCAACGGGCTGGAAGAACTGACCCTGACCACCAACGGCAGCCAGTTGGGCCGTTTCGCGCAGGAGCTTGCCGATTGCGGCGTGCGACGGGTGAACGTCTCGCTGGACACGCTGGACCCGGACCGCTTTGCGCAGATCACCCGCTGGGGGCGCTTGCAACAGGTGCTGGACGGGCTGGCCGCCGCCAAGGCGGCCGGACTGCGGGTCAAGATCAATACCGTGGCGCTGAAGGGCTTTAACGAGGATGAGGTTTTCACCCTGCTGGACTGGTGCGCCCGCGAGGATTTCGACCTGACCTTCATCGAGGTTATGCCGATGGGCGAGATGTCCGAAGAAACCCGGCTGGACCAATACTGGCCGCTGTCTGATCTGCGCGACCACCTGTCCCAGCGCCTGACCCTGACCCCGCTGGCTGAGCGCACCGGCGGACCCGCCCGTTATTTCCGGGCCGAGGAAACCGGGCAGAAGATCGGCTTCATCACGCCGCTGACACATAATTTCTGCGAAAGCTGCAACCGGGTGCGGGTGACTTGCACCGGGGAATTGTTCATGTGCCTGGGGCAAGAGGACCGCGCCGACCTGCGCGCACCGATGCGCGATCACCCCGACGATGACGCCCCCTTGCATCAGGCGATCCGCGCCGCCATCGCCCGCAAACCAAAGGGGCATGATTTCGACTATTCCCGCCAGACAGTGACCGGCCAGATGTCGCGCCACATGAGCCACACCGGCGGATAAAAAAAGAGGGCCGCAATGGCCCTCTTTCCGGTTTTTCCGCGGCGGTTATTTCAGCACCACTTCGGGGTTGAACTCGGGCAGTGCCTCAAGTTCCTCCTTGGTCATATGGGTGGCAAACAGCGACTCTTCGTCAAACTGCATAAAGTTCAACTGGTCTGCACCCAACAGAACCTGCTTGGCACCGATACCAAGGAAACCACCAATATCAGCCACATAGCCGACGACCTGCCCCTGCGGCGCGATCACCACATCGCTGATCTTGGCGATGTCGGTCCATTCCGCCGGGCGCTCAGCCGGGTCTTCCTCGCCCCAAAGGGTCGTCGAAGGCTCATTCGTGGTCCAGACATGCTGCGAGGTGATCCACGACGCCAACATCCCCGGATTTTCGGCGCTGAGAACCGGCGAATCCATCGCCAATGCCGGGTCAACCGGCGCAGCTCCGGTCACGACCTCAACGGCTGCTGCATCCGCAGCCGCACCGGCGCTGTCCGCGGCTTGCGCAGCAGCATCCGCCGCACCCGCTGCGGCATCAGCCGCATCCGACGCCGCAGCGTCCGCCGTTGCAGCGGCGCTTTCGGCGGCGGCCTGCGCCTCGCCCGCCGCAACCTCGGCGGCGGCGGCAGCTTCGCCTGCGGCAACCTCGGCCTGCGTTGTGTCCTGAGCATAAACGGCAGTTGCGCCAGCAAGGGTCAGAGTGGTGGCGGCAATCATAAACTTGTTCATCACTAACAGTCCTCTACTTTCTGACAGGGCAGGTTGCGCCCTTGTGCAGCACTAACGCCCGACGCAAAGCCACGTTCCCCGCCCTGCCCAAAGCGGCGAAAATCCGCCCCTCAGCGTGGGTGGCTGATCCGCCCGCCGCCGACCGGCCCCGGTGCGCCAGTGGTCGTTGGCCCCGAGGTCGGCAGGCCGCGCATGACCCGCACCGCCAGCCAGCCAAAGGCATGCGCCTCCAGCATATCGCCATCCAGCCCGATAGCCTCGACCGGCTCAGGCGCCATGCCGGTCTGCCGCGCCAGCGCCGCCATCATCGCCCCATTGTGCCGCCCGCCACCACAGACCAGCAGCCGCGCGGGCGCTTCCGGCAGCCAGCGCAAGCCCGCGCCAACCGCCGCTGCCGCCGCTTCGGTCAGGGTCGCCGCCGCATCGGCATCGGACAGCCCCGCCACCGCCGCCACCAGCCCACCCCAGGCATCGCGGTCCAGCGACTTGGGCGGCGGGCGATCAAAGAACGGGTGCCGCAGAAAACCCGCCACCACCGCCGGATCGGCCTGCCCCGACAATGCCAGCACGCCACCTTCATCCCGCGCCGCACCGCATCGCGCCAGCATCAGGTCATTCAGCGGCGCATTGGCCGGGCCGGTATCGAAGGCCAGCGTGGCCTCCTCCGCAGCCGGAATCGAGGGGTCCAGCCATGTGACATTGCCAACCCCCCCAAGGTTCAGGATCAGGACCGGCGCAGGTTCCAGCCGCCCTGCCGCCACCGCCCAACGCGCGCAGGCATGATGAAAGAACGGCACCAGGGGGGCGCCTTCGCCGCCCTGCCGCACGTCTTCGGTGCGAAAATCCCAGACCACCGGACGACCCACGGCACGCGCCAGCGCAGCACCATCCCCCGCCTGATGCGTCCCCCTGCCCTGCGGATCATGCGCCAAGGTCTGCCCATGATAACCGATCAGCACCGCTTCGGGGAAATCCGCCGCCAGCGCGGCATGGGCCGTCACCGACAGCGCCGCCGCATCCGCCACCCCCGGCCCGCCCGGCCATTGCCCTAACGCCCCATACAGCACCGCGCCTTCCTTGCTGTCATAGGCACGAAAGCCACTGCGCCCGAAACCGGCAATCACCTGCCCGTCGGTTTCGATCAGCGCCGCATCCACCCCATCCAGCGAGGTTCCCGACATCATCCCAAGCACAAGAATCATGGGCTTTTCCTTTGTTGCCGTCCCCGGTATATCCGCAGCGCAACCAAGGAAAAAGCCGATGACCTACCACGCCAAATCCGATTTCATGCGCATCCTGATCGAGCGCGGCTTTCTGGCCGATTGCACCGATTATCAGGCGCTTGACGAAGCCCTGCTGAACGGGCCGGTGACGGCCTATATCGGCTATGACGCAACGGCGGCCAGCCTGCATGTCGGGCATCTGCTGAACATCATGCTGCTGCGCTGGTTCCAGAAAACCGGCAACCGGCCCGTCACGCTGATGGGCGGCGGCACCACCAAGGTGGGCGACCCGTCGTTCCGCAGCGACGAACGCCCGCTGCTGGATGACGCCGCGATTCAGCGCAACATCGACGGGATGCAGCAGGTCTTTGCCCGCTATCTGGATTATGGCGATGGCCGCGCCATGATGGTCAACAACGCCGACTGGCTGGTCGGGCTGAATTACCTTGAGTTTCTGCGCGACATCGGGCGGCATTTTTCGGTGAACCGGATGCTGTCCTTTGAATCGGTCAAATCGCGGCTGGACCGGGAACAATCGCTGTCGTTCCTTGAGTTCAACTATATGATCCTGCAAGCCTATGACTTTCTGGAGCTTTACCGCCGCCATGGCATCACCCTGCAAATGGGCGGTTCCGATCAATGGGGCAATATCGTCAATGGCGTTGACCTAACCCGCCGCGTTCTGGACCGCGAGGTATGGGGCCTGACCACGCCGCTCTTGACCACCAGCGACGGGCGCAAGATGGGCAAATCCGCCAGCGGGGCCACCTGGCTGAACGCGGAAATGCTGTCGCCTTATGAGTTCTGGCAATTCTGGCGCAACACCACCGATGCCGATGTAGGCCGGTTCCTGAAACTTTACACCGAATTGCCGGTGGCCGAATGTGACCGTCTTGGCGCTCTTGGCGGGGCCGAGATCAACGCCGCAAAAGTCATTCTGGCGAATGAAGTCACCACCCTGCTGCATGGCGCAGAGGCCGCGGCCCGCGCCGAGGCGACCGCCCGTGAGGTGTTCGAGCAAGGTGGTGCCGGTGCCGATCTGGAAGTTGCCGTGATCGCCGCCAGGGATCTGCCGCTGTCGGTGGTGCAAGTGCTGGCACAGACCGGCATCACCACTTCGGGCAAAGAAGCCAAGCGCCTGATTGCCGAGGGCGGGCTGCGGCTGAACAACGAAGCCGTCGCCGATCCGCAAATGATGCTGGATGCGGGGCTGATCGGGGACGGGCTGAAAATCTCGGTCGGGAAGAAAAAGCACCGGATGCTGAAAATCGGCTGAGGCCGGACCGGGGCGCTGCCCCGGACCCCGGGATATTTATGGACAAAAGATAACTGATGATCGGAAGCCCGGATATTTGAACGAAAAAGGCGCGGGGGACTGCGCCTTTTTTAAAGCTCCCTGAAAAATATCCAGGCAAGCGGCGGCGCAGAGATCTCCGCCATTGGTGCCGCGTAAAGGATCAGGCCGCCGAGGCCGTCAAATTCCTGACAGACCAGACAAACGTGCCACGGATCACCGAAACGCCATGCCATTTCAGCCCCGCACAGCAGGCCACCCAAGACCGTGCTTGCGGCCATGGTTGCAATGGTGAACCCGAAAAACCGGGGGCGGCCCTGCAGCCTCGTTCCGGTCACATCTGCAACTGTTCCTCGGCCTTATCGGCCAGCGATTCGGCGCGGGCAGTGATTTCGGCCAGCGAATCGAGCAGTTCAGGCGGCAGCACCGCCACCTGACGCGACGGCGGGTTGCCCCGCATCCGGGTCAACTCGCGTTCCGCAGCCGCTGCGCGGTCCTCCATCGCAGAGGTGCGGTCGGCCAGCATCAGCCCGGCCAGCAGCAACAGACGTGGTTCCGGCATCCGGCCCGCCTGATCCAGAATCGCCTGTGCCTCGGCATCCAGCATCTCGGCCGCGCGGCGCAAAAGGTCTTCCTCGCCAGGCTGACAGGCCAGCGTATAATCGCGATTGCCGATGGAAAATTGAACTTCGGCCATGGGTTAACCCTTTTGCGGGGCGGTTGCGCCCGGATCGGTGTCAAAGGCAATGACCTCGCCCGGCTCCGGGCGGGCATCGGCGTCATAAGGGGCCTCGGCGGTACGGGTCTTGCGCCCCAGCAGGCTTTCCAGCGCCGCCAGAACATCGCCCATCTGCGCGATTTCGGCGGCACGGGCGGCGCGCAGGGATTCGGCCTCGGCCTCCAGCGCGGCACGGGTGGCCGCGACACGTTCGTCACTTGACGCGGCGGCGATCAAGGCACGATTGGCGCGGGTCAGATCCTCATTGGCCGCAGCCAGACGCGCGGCCTCTCGGGTGGCATCCGACAGGCGCGATTCGGCATCTGACAGCCGTGCGGCCAGCGCCTCGACCGCCGCCGGGGGCGCCGACGGAACCGGCGCTGCAGCGGCAGGCGCAGGTTGCGCGGCCAGCTCAGCCTCCAGCGCGGCGATACGGTCCAGCGCCGCATCCAGCAGCCCGCTGTCGGGTGCCGCAGCACCACCCTGCCGGGCGTGCAGGTCCAGCGAATAGTCGATACGTTCCAGCGCCGTGATGAGGCGTTGTTCGAGAATGTTCAGATCGCTCATCCGGGTGTCCGTCGTTTGATACCGGCCCTTCCTGCCAAAAGCCGAACGCGAAAACAAGAACGGGCGGGTCAGCGCCCGCCCGTTCCGCTGTTTCGGCAAAAGCCTGCCGTCACTCCTCGGCCAGCTTGACCTCGCGCCGCTCGCCGCACAAGCCCTGAACCAAGCCGATACAGGCCACCAGCAGCACGATGGTAAAGGGCAGCCCGGCCGAAACCGCCATCGCCTGCAACGCGGTCAGCCCGCCGCCAAGCATCAGCGAAATCGCCAGCAAGCCCTGAAAGCTGCACCAGAATATCCGCTGCGGCACGGGATTTTCGATCTTGCCCCCGGCGCTGATCGTGTCGATCACCAGCGAACCGGAATCGGACGAGGTGATAAAGAACACCGCCACCAGAATAATGCCGATCAGGCTGGTGATCTGCGCCAGCGGCAGATGCGACAGCATGGCAAACAGCTTCAGCTCCAGCGCGGCATCGGCGGCATCACGCAGCCCGGACAGGTATTGCGTGATTGCCGTGCCACCAAAGCTGGTCATCCACAGCACCGAAACCAGCGCCGGCACCAGCAAAACCGCAATCAGGAACTGGCGCACCGTGCGACCGCGCGACACCCGCGCAATGAACATGCCGACGAAGGGCGACCAACTGATCCACCAAGCCCAATAGAACGCCGTCCAGCCCTGCCGGTAATTATCGTCGCTGCGGCCAAACGGGTTCGACAGCGGCACGATTTCACGCGCATAGCTGGCCAGATTGCCAAAGAAGCCGGTGACAATCTGCCATGTCGGGCCAAGCAGGACCACAAAGAGCAGCAACAGCAGCGCCAGAATCATGTTGGCCTCGGACAAGACCTTCACACCCTTTTCCACGCCAAGCACAACCGAGGCCATGGCAATCAGGCTGATCACGATAATCAGCAAAATGCGGGTGGTATCCGTGACCGGCACGCCAAACAGCAGGTTCAGACCCGCCGTTGCCTGTTCCGCCCCGAAACCAAGCGAGGTCGCAAGGCCAAAGATCGTCGCGGTGATCGCCAGAATATCGACCACATGGCCGGGCCAGCCCCAGATACGCTCGCCCAGGATCGGATAAAAGACCGAGCGCATACTCAACGGCAGCCCTTTGTTATAGGCGAACAGCGCCAGCGACAGCGCCACCACGGCATAGATCGCCCAAGGGTGCAGGCCCCAGTGATAGATGGTCGCCGCCATCCCCAGACGCCGCGCCGCCAGCGCGTCACCCTCGGCCCCGTTCAGCGGCGCCCAGTCGGTGCGCAGCCCGTCCACGATCACCGGACCGTCATAGGCAGCCTGAAAATGGCCCAGCGGCTCGGCCACGCCGTAAAACATCAGGCCAATGCCCATACCGGCGGCAAACAGCATCGAGAACCAGCCGAACAGGCTGAAATCCGGGCTGGCCTCTGGCCCGCCAAGCCGGACCGAGCCAAGCGGCGACAGGATCAGGCCAAGGCACAAAATCACAAACAGATTGGCCGAAATCATAAAGAACCAGTCAAGTTCACTGGTCAGGAAATTGCGGATGCCGCCAAAGGCCAGCTCGATCCCGCTCGGCTGCGCCACCCCGTCAATCGGCGGCTGCGCGGTCACGATCTGAAGCATCAGGGTGCCGATGGTAAAGGCGACGACAACGGCTGCGGATACCAGAAACACGATCTTGTGGATGTCAAACTCCAGCGTGATCGCGGTGGTAATATTGTGCTGACCAATCTCATAATCGGTCTCGATCACTTCGGTGGGGCCTTCGGGTTCGGGCAGCGGCTCGACACCATTCGAAGTCTCTTCCACCGGGGCTTCGGGGGACACATCATCCGCCAGCCCCGAATTGTGGTTCGGGTCAGTCATGTGAACCTCTTACTGATTAAACTGTGGGGCGTATTGCATAAATATCACAAAATTGCCAGCCCGCCGCGCGGCGGGGGCTTCGCAGCCGGGGTAATCGGCCCTATAAAGCCCGGAAAATCAGCATAAGGGAGGCCCTGATGCGCAAGGCCACGATCAGCCGCAACACCAATGAAACCCGGATCGAGGTCACGGTGAATCTGGATGGCAGCGGCAGCTATGACAACGCCACGGGAATCGGCTTTTTCGATCACATGCTGGACCAGCTTGCACGCCATTCGCTGATCGACATGACCATCCGTGCGCAGGGTGATCTGCATATCGACGATCACCACACAGTCGAGGATACCGGCATTGCGCTGGGTCAGGCGCTGGCGCAGGCGCTTGGCGACAAGCGCGGCATCCGGCGCTATGGGTCGTGTCACCTGCCGATGGATGACACACAGGTGCGGGCGGCGCTGGATCTGTCGGCGCGGCCGTTTCTGGTCTGGAATGTTGATTTCCCGACGCAAAAAATCGGCACATTCGACACCGAACTGGTGCGCGAATTCTTTCAGGCGCTGGCCACCCACGGCGGCATCACCCTGCACATCGACCGCCTGCACGGGTTCAATTCCCACCACATCGCCGAGGCAGCCTTCAAGGCCGTCGCCCGTGCTTTGCGTGAGGCGGTCGAGCCTGACCCACGTTCCGACGCCCTGCCCTCGACCAAGGGGGCGCTGTGATGCGGGTCGCTCTGGTCGATTACGACAGCGGCAACCTTCATTCGGCGGAAAAAGCATTCGCGCTGGCGGGGCGTGACCACCGGGCCGAGGTGATCGTGACCCGCGACCCCGATCAGGTGCGCCGGGCGGATCGGATCGTGCTGCCCGGCGACGGGGCTTTTCCGGCCTGCCGTGCCGCGCTGGACGCCGTTCCGGGCATGGTCGAAGTCCTGCGCGAGCGGGTTTTGGACCACGGCACCCCCTTCATCGGCATTTGCGTAGGGATGCAGATGTTGGCCACCACCGGACTGGAATATCGTGAAACCCCCGGCCTTGGCTGGATTCCCGGCCGGGTCGAGGCAATCCGCCCTGCCGATCCGGCGCTGAAAGTGCCGCATATGGGCTGGAACGATCTGGTCATCGACCGGCCGCATCCGGTGCTGGACGGCATCGCCACCGGCGATCACGCCTATTTCGTCCATAGCTGGCAGGTTCACGCCGACGACCCGGCACATCTGCTGGCCCATGTCGATTACGCAGGTGCAGTCACGGCCATTATTGGCCGCGGCAATATCATCGGCACCCAGTTTCACCCGGAAAAATCGCAGGCCGTAGGCCTCAGGCTGATCTCGAACTGGATGGGCTGGCGGCCCTAGGGCCGCCCCTGATCAGGCCAGAATCAGCGCAGCTTGGTCCAGGTCTGGCTTTTGCACAACATTCCGCCAGCAACACAGCCCGACAGTTTCATCGAATTGCCGCTGACCTCGGCCTTGCCGTCATAGATCTTGTCATTCGACGGACGCCAGACCTTGCCACGATACTGGCCATTGCCCTGCGGGGCCATGCCGATCACGATATCCTTGCCAATATTCGGCGTCTGGATTTCGGTCGAGCCTTCGAACGCCTTGACGATCTTGCCGCAGAACCCGTTTCCGCAAGCGCCGATCTGCACAAAGGCATAATGGCCGTCATCGGGCTGCGTCTGCCACAGCCCGGCAATCGGGTCAGCGGTGGCCGCACTGGCCAGCAGGGTAAAAGCGGCAGCAATGGTTAATGTTTTCATGGGAACCTCCTCCTGATTGCGCCAGCATGATCCCGCGCCCGGCCTTCTGTAAAGCATGACGTGAGGTTCAGCGCGACAAGATAGTAGTTACAATTTTACCTATCCCTTCCCGCCCCCGGCTGGTTATGGCAAAGACAACGCAAACCAGACGAAAGGCCATGCCATGATCCTCTATCCCGCCATCGACCTGAAAGACGGCAATTGCGTGCGCCTGCTGCGCGGCGAGATGGAGGCCGCGACGGTTTTCGGAACCGACCCGGCAGCACAGGCGCGCGCCTTTCAGGATGCGGGCGCGGAATGGCTGCATCTGGTCGATCTGAACGGTGCCTTTGCCGGACAGCCCGTCAATGCCGCAGCGGTCGAGGCGATCCTGTCCGCGACCACCATCCCGGCCCAGCTTGGCGGCGGCATCCGCGATATGGCAACAATTGAAATGTGGCTTTCCAAAGGCTTGCGCCGGGTGATCCTTGGCACAGTCGCGGTCGAAAACCCTGACCTCGTGCGTCAGGCCGCCCGCGCCTTCCCCGATCAGGTTGCCGTCGGCGTGGATGCCCGCGCGGGCCGCGTCGCCACCCGTGGTTGGGCCGAAGAAACCGATGTCATGGTCACCGACCTCGCCCGCCAGTTCGAGGATGCGGGCGTGGCCGCCCTGATCTACACCGACATCGACCGCGACGGCGCAATGGGCGGTCCCAACATCCCCGCGACCGAGGCACTGGCCCGTGCCGTCAGCATCCCGGTCATCGCCTCCGGTGGGGTCTCGACCATGGCTGACCTGCTGGCGCTGCGCGACACCGGCGTGATCTCGGGCGCGATTTCAGGCCGGGCGCTTTACGACGGCGCGATTGACCTGCGCACCGCCCTGACCGCGCTGCGCTGATCAGCGCGCCCCACATCGTACCTGCTCATGCCTCTATTCGGACCTGTTGGTCGCTTTACTTGACCCCTGCAAACCACAGGATCTTTCCATATATAAATATATGCTTACCCTCTGCCACCTAATATTTTGAGGATGACCTGCAAAACTGACCTCACCCACCAAACCGTCAGTTTCGATCCGCGCCCCCGTGAGGGGGCGACTTCGCCATGGTCAGGCCCCGCTTGAGTGCGTTGCCGGTTTCGATCCGCGCCCCCGTGAGGGGGCGACTAGACGCGCCGGGCAACCTCCACGTCGCCCTTGCCGTTTCGATCCGCGCCCCCGTGAGGGGGCGACGATCCACGCGCCTTGCTGATCGCGCAGCGCGCGGTTTCGATCCGCGCCCCCGTGAGGGGGCGACGACCGCGACCCCGACGCGGTTGCCCGTGCGCTTGGTTTCGATCCGCGCCCCCGTGAGGGGGCGACGACAGCGTGTCCGTCTGATCGCCCCGGCCTGACCCGTTTCGATCCGCGCCCCCGTGAGGGGGCGACACCAGTCGGTCGCCGCCACGCAGGCGTTTACCGCGTTTCGATCCGCGCCCCCGTGAGGGGGCGACCGATGCGGCCCTGACGGCGCTGCAAACCCGCACCGTTTCGATCCGCGCCCCCGTGAGGGGGCGACATGCGCTGCAATGCCACCTTGGGTTTGGTTGCCATGTTTCGATCCGCGCCCCCGTGAGGGGGCGACGGCAGGGATCAGGGATATTGAGGAGTCGTTCTGATGTTTCGATCCGCGCCCCCGTGAGGGGGCGACCCGATCACATCGGTAATCCCGGCGATGCGCCCGAAGTTTCGATCCGCGCCCCCGTGAGGGGGCGACAGATGATAAAGGATGCGACCGGCCACGCTCATGCGTTTCGATCCGCGCCCCCGTGAGGGGGCGACCGACCGCGTCGGGCTGCTGGAAGATGGCGACATCGTTTCGATCCGCGCCCCCGTGAGGGGGCGACGCGGCAGAGCCGCCTGTTTCTTATAGGTGATTTTGTTTCGATCCGCGCCCCCGTGAGGGGGCGACAAGCCCGGCCCCCGGTCGGTGTAAAAGATCGCCGGTTTCGATCCGCGCCCCCGTGAGGGGGCGACCCCCTGCCCGCAAACGACAAGAGGACGATTCGAATGTTTCGATCCGCGCCCCCGTGAGGGGGCGACGGTTTTGCCCACCAGATCATGAAGGCGTTTTTTGTGTTTCGATCCGCGCCCCCGTGAGGGGGCGACGCCGCGCAAGAAAAAGCCCGGCTTGCCTACCAAGCCGTTTCGATCCGCGCCCCCGTGAGGGGGCGACAACCTGCCGCAGCGACAGCCCGGCCAGACAAACCGTTTCGATCCGCGCCCCCGTGAGGGGGCGACCTGCTGTCGGATGTCGGCTTCTGGGTCGATCACGACAGTTTCGATCCGCGCCCCCGTGAGGGGGCGACGGTTTACTCTATAATTCACCGTTTCAAAAAGCAAAATCCTTAACAGGATGCGAAAGTCAGGGGGAGATGACCAGAAAAGGGGAAACATCTCCATCCACAAGGCATAAAGATATTTCCATTCAAACAATTAACAAATTGCGAACATACGCAAGGTTTCCGACACGCTTGGGGTTCGCAGACAGCAGGCTACAGGATCAGCGGGGCATTCAGGTCGGTGGCGGGTTTGGCGCCGACATGCTCGACGCGGCGGGTCCAGTTGGCGCCCAGATAATAGTATCGCAGGCTGTCATGGGCGGGGTCAATCGCGGCTTCCAGCCGGGTTTTCAGGCGGGTCCATTGCGCCGGGTCCACCTCGATCTCGAACACCGAATATTGCACGCGCTGGCCCCAGTCCTGACAGGCACGGGCGACGCGGCGCAGGCGGCGGGCGCCGCCCTCGGTCTGCACGGACACGTCATAGGTGACAAGAACCAGCATCTCAGCTCCAGAACCATGGGGGGTAAGCGTCCAGATCGCCGCGCAGGTGCCGCGACAGCAATTGTGCCTGAACCCACGGCACCAATCCAAAGGCCAGCTTTTCGCCCAGGAAACGGTGCTGGCGTTCTTCGCGCTTGCGTTCCTGCCAGGCGGTCAGAACAGTGCGGCGGCCATCATCGGTCAGCGTGACCGCGCCGCTGTCAGAGGTGACGAAATCACCTGCCCGCAATTGCCGCCGGTTCACCAGAGACAGCGCCAGACGGTCGGCCAAGGGGGCGCGCAGTTCCTCGATCAGATCCAGCGCAAGGCTGGGGCGACCGGGGCGGTCGCGGTGCAGAAAGCCAACGGCGGGGTCCAGCCCGACGGTCTCGCAGGCGCTGCGGCAGTCATGGGTCAGCAGCGCATACAGGAACGACAGCACCGCGTTGATCGGGTCCAGCGGCGGGCGGCGGGACCGGGCGCGCCAGCGCAGCTCTGCATCGGGGCTGCGGATCAGGTGATCGAACACGGCGAAATAGTTCTGCGCCGCCTCGCCCTCGGCCCCGCGCAGATCGTCAAGACTGCCATCGTCGAACTCGATCCGGCGCAGGATGCGACCCATGCGGTCACTGGCGGCGGCCAGGGCCGCGGCGGCGGCGGGGTCCATGTCGGCGCCGTAATCGCGCAAGGCCCGGCGCAGGACAGCGCGTTGGTTCGCCACCTTGCCGATCAGCAGCGAGCGCACGATGTCATGGGGCGCGTCTGCGGCGCGGTATTGCGCGCGGCGCAGCAGGACGTTGCCGGACACCGGGCCTTCGATCCGGGCCTGAAACCGGCCGATCCGATCCAGCAGCGTGATCGTCACACCCGCCGCCGCACAGGCCCCGACCAGAGCCGGCGTGATCTGAATCGCCCCGCAGGTCACGATCCCGGTCAGCATATGCAGCGGCACCCGCCCCTTTTCCGCGCCATCAAGCTGAGCGACGACGGTTTCGCCATCCTTGCGCAGCGCCATGCCCTCGGTCGTGACATACAGCGTGTTCAGCAGCTTTTTCACAGGTCATCCCCCAATGCGGCGCTGACCTGACGGCGACGCCAGGCGCGGACCGGGCGAGCGACGGTATCAGGGCGGCAAAGCTCGATCAGCGAACAGGCACGGCAGCGGCGGCGGTCGGTCGTAGGCGGCGGGGTCATGCCACTGGCCAGCACCTGCGCCAGATCGGCGGCGGTGGTCGTGGTCAGATCGCGCAGTTCCGCGTCAAACGGCACCGTCACCCGACGTTTGGTCGTGGCGTAAAACAAGGCGCCTTGCGGGACGGGCTGGCCGGTCATGTCCTCAAGACAGAGGGCCTGCGCGCAAAGCTGAACCTCATCGGCGCGGTGCAGTTTCGGCTTACCGCGCTTGTATTCAACGGGAAAAGCGGTTTCCACCCCGCCGGGGCCGCGGCTGAATTCGACCAGATCGGCCACGCCGGTCAGGTTCAGCCGCACCGAGGACAGGGCCAGCGCGTGAACCCGCCGCACCCCGCGCCCCGACCGCGATCCGCCCTTGTCGGTGACGGCGTGCAGCACGTCACCTTCGGCGGTAAAGCGGTTTTCGGCCCACATCTGTTCCAGATGGATCAGCGCCGCCTGACGCAGACAGTAAACCGCATGTTGCAGGGCCGAGATCGGGATCGGCTCGGCCCCGGTGGTCATCAGACCAGTTCCAGCACCTCGACCCCTTCGGGCAGGTCGGTGCTGTCCACGGTGACGCTGTAATCGCTGAACCGCCGCGCGGGGGGCAGGTTGTCCAGGCGGCCGTCCAGATCATGTGCCTCGCCCTCGACCATGCGGCGGATCTGCACCCGGTCGAACAACTGATGCGCCGGCGCGTTGCCCAAAGCATTGGCATGACGGAACACGATCAGCTTGCGCGTCGCCATCTCGCCGCGTGCGGCTGAGCGGTCATGTTCAAACAGGTTCGACAGCGCCTCGAACAGCAGTTCCAGATCATCCGCACCAAAGCCGGTGCGCTCGGCCAGTTTCGCCGATACGAACCCATGCGCGACATAGAGACCATACGGCACGATATGCTTGCGCCCCATGGTCCGATTGTCCGTGCGCCCGTCATCGGACCCATCGGCGGATTTCTTTTTCTCGGCCTCATTGGTGGCGGCCATGCGGGTGATGGTGATTTCGGCTGGCAGGATCGCCTCGACCGAGCGGGCAAAGCCCATCTGCACCGGGCCGCGCACCTGCCCGCAATTGATGCCCGTGGACATGACCGCGCCAAAGGTCCGCACGTCAAAGAAGTTCGCGCACATCCAGCCGCGCAGCGCGTCGGCCTCGGCATCGTCCTTGGGGTTCAGTTTCGCACCATCGGCCTTGCCGCGCAGCGCGGTATAGGCCTGACGGTGCTTTTCGTTCAGGATCGCGCCTTCCTGCACATAGATGTGCATCCCGTCCTGCCCGCCCCGCGCCAGTTCGACATAGTTGCGGATTTTCCGCTTGAGGCTGACGTCGGTGACAAGACCGTGGTTATCCTCAGGGTCCAGACGCGGCAGGTTGCCCGCATCGGGGTCCCCATTGGGATTGCCGTTCGTGACCTCAAAGATCAGAACGAAATCGTGGCGTTGGGTCAGGTCGGTCATTCGATTACCTCGGTATCGTCAGTTTTCTTGCGGAAAAATTCGCTGTGCTGATGGTGATAGCCCAAGGCGAACATAGCCTGATCCTGCGCCGTCAGCCGTTGCGGGAAAGGCTCGTTTCCGGGGGCCAGCCGGTCAGTGATGCTGCGCAGGGTCTTGGTCAGATTGACCGAAAGGCCAGCGGATTTCTTGGCGATCTTGGACAGATGCGTTATCGCACCCTTGTCCAGCATGGCAAACACCTTGCGCGGCGTGGCCGAGGCTGAACCATAATATTTGTCCCGCACCCCGGCATTCACATCACCCAGCGCCGCGCGCTGGATCTGTTCATAAACGGCAAACAGCCGCCCGAGGTGATAGCCCGTCCGGCCCTCGCCCTCAAACTCTGGATCAAGCGCCATCGGCACCTCCCTTTCGAAATTACGGATCAGCACGGCCTTCATCAGACCGACGCGAATGGCATTGATGCGCCCATCGGCACGAATACGGGTCAGCGCGGTGGACAGGGTGGTCATCGGATAGCGCCCGCCGGTCAGGATCGCGCGCATGTAATCGCCACCCTGACGCGGCGGCAGGTTGTCCACCTTGCCCTGCACGGCCAGTTCACACAGTTGCCGGAACAGGCTGGCCGGACCGTCACGCGGCCCCGGTTCAACCCGGATGTCATCCTGCCATTGCCGGTAACGATCAGCGATGGCGGCAAAGTCATCCTCAATCAGAAACCGCACCGACAGCCGCGCCGCATTGGGCGCAAGACCCAGAATAGTGAACCGCACACCCTCCGCCAGTTGCGGATCCACCTCGGTCATGGGCTTGCCCTGCCGGATCATCTCCAGCTTGCCGGCCAGTTCAGCGCGGGCGGTATCATCACCCGCCGTCGGGGGCAGCGTATCAAGCGCCGCCTCGAAGAATTCTTCGGCGGCGCTGGCGGCAGCCTCGGGCGCTTCGGCCCAGAATACGGTGGATGCGTCACCGATCTGGACGCGGTGGCCGCTGCCTTTGGCCAGAAAACCGTTCAGCGCCGCGCCATAGGCAAAGGCCGCGCGGTCGGACACCGGCGCATTGTCCCCCTGCGCATGGCCATAGGATTCAAACGCATCGAGGTTGAACGACACCAGACTGGCGCCCGAGGATTGTGCCCCCCACACGCCCTTGATCGCCGGATGCAGCCGCGCCACCGGGCCGGTCTGGCCCGTCACCAGACAGACCGCGCCCCCGCCGCCATCACCGCCCTGCATCTGCGCCCAAAGCGTCCGGGCGGCAGGGCGGTCATGCAGCATCACATTATCCATCCGGTCCGATTCCAGCACAAAGACGATGTTCTGATCCCGCAGCCCCTCGTCCCATTCATACTGATCCGGCGTCCAGCGATCGAAAAACCGCAACAGCGCGACCAGCCCCGGATCATCGCTGCCCGCCAGCCATTCGCGGTGCTTTTCGACAAAAGCGGCGTGTTCATCCGCGGTCCGCTTGCCCTCGCCTGCCGTGACGCCCAGCGTATAGGCGGTCTTGTCCCACAGAAAATTGGGCGCGATCCCCGCTGTCCGCTTGATGGCCTGCGGCACCCGCAACAGCGCAGGCGTGCGTTTCTTGCCGGTGCCGCCGCGCAGGTCATGCAGCCCCGCCACCGATCCATCGGGGTTCAGCGCCAGCATTGCGCCGATCTTTTCTTCGGAAAACCCCACGCGCGGCGCATCGGGCAGCCGGTCATAGGCACGGACGAGAGAGGCCAGAACACTCATCTCAGCACCTCGGGGCTGGCGGGGGGCGGCACGTCGATCACGCCCTGCACCATGCGGGCGCGAAAGAACATCGAGGGACGGCCCTTGGCCGCGTGGTCAATGTCCCACAGCATCAGCCCCAGATCACGGTCCTCCGCGATGGCGGGGATCGGGTCATCGGGGCCAAGCAGCCGGAAATCAACCGGAAATTCGCGCGTTCCCATGCAGGGCTGGTGAAAGCACTGCCCCCGCGCAGCGCGGCGGTTGAAAATGTCCAGATGCTTGCCCTCGGTATCATCGCCCGCCCGCGCGGTCAGGTCGAAATGCGCCTCGATCACATAGGCCGGGCGGACCAGAACCGTTGCCGCGCGCTGCTGGCGGTCCTCATCCGCCAACAGCCCGACCCCGCCCAGATCACCGCGCTTCATCGCGGATTTCAGCTTGCCCGCCGGGGCCTTGTGACCGACCTCATTGCGGCGGATGGTCTGGGTGCGGATCGGTTCCAGCACATGAATCCGGTCGATCACCCAGCGGATCGCCGGTTTCCAGTGGATCGCCTCAAGAATCCCCCGCGCCGCCGAGGGCGTGATGACGTCATAGCTGACCCGTTCAACCTTGAGTTCCGGTCGCGTGAACAGGCCAAAAGGGGCCGTGACATGCAGGCGGACGCCATATGCCATACGTTAACCATTCAGTAATTATTTCAGTAGTTTACTTTCAGAATCTAAGCAAATGATCCGCCGTCATGTCAACCTCAATTTACGCAGCCATGTGATCAATTTAGACGCCATGTGATCTTGCCTCGCCCCATATAACCGTTCATGCAGAAAATCTACTCCTTCTAGGTATGAGTTGTTTAAGATTCCCTAAAAACCCATATCGTGCCATAATGTCTGCGGCAGGAGTCCTTCCCCTGAAAGGAGGTGAGGCAAGTGCAGCATGGCAAATCACGCAGAATATGGGTGATCCGTCTTCGAATCACTCAAGGCGCGCTAGAGATCACGGTCGAACCGCCATAGCGAGGCGCAGCAGTCGTTCTTCACGAACGCGGATAGAAACGAGGTATGCGTAGTTTTGCGCAAGAAGTGCCGGGCGGCAACGGGTTGCCGCCCGGCGTCACCAGATCGCTTCTTCCGAACTTAACAACCCGGTTTCTTCCCATTCCAGCCCCACCTCCCGCCGATACAAGTCCGAATCGATCAGCGCCGCGAACTGGTCGCTGCGCTTGTCGGGGCGCAGGTAAGTGACCACGCCCTCACGAATCATCCGGTCCCGCACGCGGGGCGGCACCTGCACGATGCGGCGCTGCATATCGCGTGCGATGGTGCCTGAGCTTTCCGCGCCCGCCAGCCGCCCGTCCAGCGCCGACAGCGCCTCGGGGCTTTCGGGAATGATAATCGGCACCATGGCGCTGTCGATCATGCGGAAATCGGCGGCGATAGATCGAAAGGCGAAATCCGTGTGGGTTGCCCCGCCCCTCAGCAGCGTCAGACGCGACAGGATATTACGCGCATCCAGTCTGTTCCCGCCGGTCTGAAAGCGCCAGTAAACCTGCCGGAAATAGGCTTCGATCGCCGCATCTGACTGCAAATCCTCATGCGTGGCCATGATGGTGCGAAAATCGCCGATCAGGGCTTCGATCTCGCCGGGCGGCTTGATCTCGGCCGGGGTGAATACGGTGACGATACTGTCCGCCAGATCATATTCATCGTTCCGGTTCACCCGGCCCGCAACCTGAATGATCTGTTCCAGCCCCGCCTCGGCCCGCCATGCACGGCGGAACGACACATCGACCCCCGCTTCGATCAGGCTGGTCGAGATGACGCGGCAGGGCTGGCCGTCCTTTAGCCGGGCGCGGATGCCTGCGATGATCTCGCTGCGATCAGCGGCGCATTGGCGCGTGGTCAGGTGGACCATCCCGTCCAGATGCGCCGCCGCCCGATACAGCGCCAGCGCGTGCGCACGCGTGTTCACCACGATCAGCGATTGCGGATGCGCGGCCAGTTCGTCCACCAGCGCAGCATCCGCCATCACCCCGCCATGCACGATGCGCGTGCGTCGCAGCCGTGTGTTCAGTCCAACCGGATCGGGGGCCAGCTCGCGCCCTGACACCGGCAGGCCAAAGGTCGTTTTCACCCTGGACCCGCTGACCAGCTGTTCCCCCTGCAACCGCTCGTCCAGCGCCGGTTGCGTGGCTGTGCATAGCACGACCGAGGCGCCGTAATGCACGCCCAGCCCATCCAGCATCCGCAGGCTTGGGGCCAGCAACCCGCGCGGCAGGGTCTGCACCTCGTCCAGCACGATCACGCTGTTTGCCATCGCGTGCAGCTTGCGGGCCGAGGACGTGCGGGCGGCAAACAGGCTTTCAAAAAACTGCACCGCCGTTGTGACGATCACCGGCGCGGCCCAGTCCTGCATCGCCAGCCGCAGCTTGTTCCGCCCGGTCTGCTCGTCACGGCCCTCGCCTTGCGTATCAATTGAGGCGTGATGTTCCAGAATGTGATCCGCGCCCAGAAGGTTGCGGAACTCGGTCGCTGTCTGGTCGATGATCGAGGTATAGGGGATGACATAGATAATCCGCCGGTGTCCATGCCGCCGCGCGTGTTCCAGCGCAAAGGCCAGCGACGCCAATGTCTTGCCCCCACCCGTCGGCACGGTCAGCGTGAACGGGCCGGGCGGCAGGACAGCGCGGGCGCGGACATGGGCCATCACCTCGCGCCGGATCGTATTCACCGGGCCGTCCTGGTCAAACCCCGCCAGCCGCGCATCCAGCGCCGCCAGATGCGCGTCGATATGAGGTTGCAGCGCGGGCCAGTCGCGGTCCGGGGTGTAATCGCCCAGTCGGGCATAGAACCGTTCCGTCGCCTTGAAATCGGCATCGACAAGGCAGGAAAACACCATCCGCGCCATCAGCGACAGATCAAACGCCCGAAGCGCCGCATCACCCCCACGCACCTTGGCCTTGAGTTCGTCCAGCACCGGCCCCAGATCCGGCGACACCGCATCGCGCCATGCCGGATCGAGACTATCGCTGAACCCTGCGGTCCGGCCCCGCAGCGTCGAGCCGTCAGGCTGCATATCGGGCAGGCCCGCGTGATGGCCCAGAATGGCATAGGCGATCACCTCGGCCGCGATCTGCGCCCCGGTCCCCTGCCCCGCCGCCGCCTGCATCAGCAAAGCGCCGCCCGCCGTGGAATGATCCACAGTTTGATTGCTGCCGGCCAGCCGCGCCTGAAAATCGGGGTGATATTTGCCCAGATCATGCCACAGCCCGGCCACCCGCGCCATCGCAGACAAGCCCAGCGCCGCCGCACCATCCCCCACCTCGGTCAGATGAACCGGCAGGGTTTCCCAGTCCGACCTGTCATCCCGGTTGCCGCTATGCGCCCACATGCTCACCCCTTTTATGGTAAGAAAACACCCCGGACATTTGTGCGCGCATCTTGGCTTGCCTCAAATGCGCGGTACGATATGGCCCCCCAAAGTGACAGTATGATGGACCACCCAACCAATTTATCAAGGCTTCACCTAATTACAAAGCAAGCCCTCCCAGCTTATAAGTACCCGCATCCGCGCAAACCACCACCTACCAACGGAGCATACAACACATTGCCCCCCCGCACACAAAAGCAAGAACACCCATGAGCATTCCAGCTCTCTGCACAATTCAGTATAAATCCGTCACGGATCAGGTCAATCCTGAGCCGATATACTTCCCAGCCATCATGAGGATGCAGGACGCGCTCCAATTGCAGTAGCCTTACCAATCAACCGGCTATTAGAAAGCATAATTATTTCAAAAGCACGGCCCACGCCCACCGCACATCAAGCAATCCGGCGAGCATATTACGATCAGATAGTGACATGCCCGCACTGAGCCTGACAGGCCCCGGTCCGGTCCGCCGGTCCGGGGCTGCCTTGCCGCCTCAGCGGAAGAACTGGCTGGCGTCCACGCGGCCAAGGTTGCCCATGATCTGCCGGATAAAGCCGACCCCGGCCACATTGGCATCGGTCACACGCCGCGACAGGGTGACAACATGGCCATCCTGCAAGCCAAAGCGTTCCACATTGCTGACCGTGCCGTTGTCGTAAAAGCTGATGGCGACGACCTGACGTTCGACCTCTTGCGGCTCCAGCGGGCCATAGAACTTCCAGCGTGAGCCGACGTAATACCACCCGGCCCCGGTCAGCACGCCCTCGGCCGAGGGTTTGCCAATCAACTCGGGCAGATCGTCACGGCTGGTCTGACCGACCTGCACCAGCGACAGCACATCCTCGGGCGGGACATAGCCGTGATGGCGATAAACCGGAGAACAGGCCGTCAGGGATACCGAAACCACAAGCGCGGCAATCAGCTTGGTCACATTGTCGATCATTCGGCAGTCCGTCCTGCATAAGTTAGGCGCGCCGGTTGACGCCGCCCGCCCGGCTTAGCAAACTGCGGCCCGGCGCTCAAGAATATCAATCACCCGGCGCCGAAAACGGCCCGGAAAGGATCAGACATGGCCCCTGCCCCCTTTGCCCACCGCCTGCGTGTGGCGCATCTGAACCCCAACCGCCCGACCGAAATTGACCTGACCCCGAACGCCGCGGAACGGCAGGCGATTGCCGATGACCTTGGGATTTTGGCCCTGCCCGCGCTGCATCTGACTGGCACCCTGCAAGCCGAGGCTGGCGATTCATGGGGGTTTGAGGGCCGAATCGAGGCAAAAGCCGTTCAGGAATGTGTGGTCTCGCTGGTGCCGGTGGAAACCTCTATTGCCGAGGCGGTCCGCCGTCGCTGGTCGCCCTATGTCACGACGCCCGAGGGCGACGAGGCCGAAATGGGTGACGACGAAACCGATCCGCTGGAACAATTCATCGACATGGGCGCGGTCATGGTGGAATCGCTCGCACTGGCTCTGCCGCCCTTCCCCCGTGCGCCGGGGGCCGCCCTGCCAGATGCGCCCGAAGAATCGCCCGAACCGGACACCCGCCGCCCCTTTGCCGATCTGGCCCGGCTGATCCAGAAGCAGGACGACTAAGCCCACGTTAACCGCGCCCGCGGTTTCGGCTTGCAATCTGGCTGACAATCGCTATGTTCGCGCCTTCATGCGGATGGTCATGTGGCCGTCCCTAGTCCGCTTTTGATGTTGCGGATCGGGGCAAACGGTCTTATGCGCTCCGCCTATCCGAATTTTTACAGCAGGGGCCATATCGCCCCCCGAATATCAGAGGTTGTGACATGGCCGTCCCACAGAATCGCGTCACCCGCTCCAAGCGCAACATGCGCCGCGCTCACGATGCGCTGTCGGCTGCGAATCCGAATGAATGCCCGAACTGCGGCGAACTGAAGCGTCCGCATCACGTTTGCCCGTCCTGCGGTCATTACGCCGACCGCGAAGTGGTCGCGCAGGCCAATGAAATCGATCTGGACGACGACGCGGCGTAATCTGCTGCGGTTCTGACGCACCATGCCGATGCCGGATCGCCACACGGATTCCGCCCCCCTGCCCCAAGCCGGGGGCGTGATTGTTGTGTCTGTCGATGCGATGGGTGGGGATCGCGGCCCTGAGGCCGTTGTCGCTGGCATGGCTGAAAGCGCCGCCAAGAATCCCGAAATCCGCTTCATCGTTCATGGCGATGAGGCGGTTTTGTCGTCTTTGCTTGCCAAACGCCCCGATCTGGCCGCACGCAGCCAGGTCCGCCATGCCGACGGCGTGGTGACGATGAATGACAAGCCGTCACAGGTGATCCGCAGCGCCCAAAACACAAGCATGTGGGGGGCTATCGAATCGGTCCGCGCTGGCGAAGCCGTGGCCGCGGTATCCTGCGGCAATACCGGCGCGCTGATGGCGCTGTCGATGATCCGTCTGCGCAAACTGCCCGGCGTGAATCGCCCTGCCATCGCCTGCCTCTGGCCCTCGCGCAACCCGCAGGGGTTCAACGTCATGCTGGACGTGGGGGCCGATATTCGCGCCGATGCACCCGATCTGGTGCAATATGCGATGATGGGCGCGTCTTACGCCCGCAACGGGCTTGGGCTGGAGCACCCGCGCGTCGGCTTGCTCAACGTCGGGACCGAGGATCACAAGGGCCGGGCCGAGCTGAAAGCCGCCCATGACCTGATCCCCACCGCCGCCGAGGCCGGGGGGTTTGACTATATCGGCTTTGTCGAGGGCAGCGACCTGTCCTCAGATCAGGTCGATGTGATCGTCACCGACGGGTTCACCGGCAATGTGGCCATCAAAACCGGCGAAGGCACCGCCAAGCTGGTCGGTGATTTCCTGCGCGAAGCCTTTGGCAATTCCATCATGTCGAAATTCGCGGCGCTTCTGGCGATGAGCTCGCTCAAGCGGCTGCAAAAGCGCATTGATCCGCGCCGGGTGAATGGCGGTGTGTTCCTTGGCCTGAACGGCACCGTGGTGAAATCCCACGGCTCGGCCGATGCGACCGGGGTTTCGGCGGCAATCAAACTGGCGTTCCAACTGGCCCAGTCCGGTTTTCAGGACCGGCTGGCCGCACGGGTGGCGCAACAAGCGCAAGTGGCAGCGGCGGTTAACGCATCGACTCTGCCCGGAGATCAGACGGGGGAAGCATGATGCGGCGTTCGGTTCTTATCGGCACCGGCCATTATCTGCCCGAACGGGTCGTCGAGAACGCTTGGTTCGAGGACAAGCTGGACACCAGCGACGAATGGATTCGCACACGCTCGGGGATCGAGCGCCGCCATTTCGCCGCTGAGGAGCAGGCCACCAGCGATCTGGCGATTCGTGCCGGGCGCGCGGCGATGGAAAACGCGGGCGTCACCCCGGATCAGATCGACGCAATCGTGCTGGCGACCTCGACCCCCGATTATACTTTCCCTTCGGTCGCCACGATGGTGCAGGCCGGGCTTGGAATCGAGCAGGGCTTTGCCTTTGACGTGCAGGCGGTCTGCGCCGGTTTTGTCTTTGCGCTGGCCAATGCTGACGGGCTGATCCGCGCCGGACAAGCCAGCCGGGTGCTGGTCATCGGTGCCGAAACCTTCAGCCGGATCATGGATTGGACCGACCGCAGCACTTGCGTGTTGTTCGGCGATGGGGCTGGCGCGGTGGTGATCGAGGCGCAAGAGGGCAACGGCACAGCCGCAGATCGCGGCATCCTGTCCACCGACCTCAACAGCGACGGTCGCTTCCGCGACTTGCTTTACGTCGATGGCGGCGTTTCCACCACCGGCACTGCCGGGATGCTGCGAATGCAGGGCAATCTGGTCTTCCGCCACGCGGTCGAGAAGCTGGCCGCCACTGCCCATAAGGCACTGGACAAGGCTGACCTGCCCGCCAGCGATGTTGATTGGCTGGTCCCACATCAGGCCAATATCCGCATCATCGAAGGCACCGCCAAACGTATGGGCCTGCCCATGGACAAGGTGGTGTTGACCGTGGCCGACCACGGCAATACCTCTGCCGCCTCAATCCCGCTGGCGCTGTCGGTGGCCAATGCCGAAGGCCGCTTCAAACAGGGCGATGTCATCGTCACCGAAGCGATCGGCGGCGGGCTGTCATGGGGCAGCGTGGTCTTGCGCTGGTAAGTCGGATCGGGGCTTTGCGCCCCGAACCCCGCAGGATATTTGGGGACAAAAGATGCCCTTCTTCTTCACCTAAATATCCCCGCCGGAGGCACCTGCCCTCAGCCTCATGCGCCAACTGCCGAACAATTTTTCCAGGCCATCAGCCACCAGCGGCCCTGCGCGGAGGCCAACTCACCGGATCAGATCATCCCCCTCGGTGAACAGGCTTGGCGCACATCAGACCAGCATGTGAGATCACGCCCCAGATGCTGAACGGCAGCCGGAAAACCACACCCTGATTTTACTGCATCATTTCCTTGGTTGCCGACAGCTTCAACTCCGGCTGATCGCGTTCGACCCGATCAATGTCCCATTGCAGCCGGGTTAGATAAACCGGGTCGCCGTCATGGTCGGTTGCCATATGCTGCTTGTTGGTATTGGCAAAGGCATCCAGCTTGTCCTTTGGTCCCGTCACCCAGCGGGCAGAGGTGAATTGAGAGCCTTCGAAGCGGACGGGGATGCCGTATTCCAGTTCGATCCGGCTGGCAAGAACCTCGAATTGCAGCGCACCGACGACGCCGACGATAAAGCCGGAACCGATGGCGGGCTTGAACACCTTGGCCGCGCCTTCTTCCGCGAATTGCATCAGCGCCTTTTCCAGATGTTTCGCCTTCATCGGGTCGGTGGCACGCACCGATTGCAGCAGTTCCGGCGCGAATGACGGGATTCCGGTAAAGCGCAGCGCCTCGCCCTCGGTCAGCGCGTCACCGATGCGCAACTGGCCGTGGTTGGGGATACCGATGATGTCGCCCGCCCATGCCTCCTCGGCCAGTTCGCGGTCGGCGGCAAGGAACAGCACCGGGTTGCTGACGGCCATCGGCTTTTTCGACCGCACATGCAGCAGCTTCATGCCGCGTTCGAAATGCCCCGACGCCAGCCGCACAAAGGCCACCCGGTCGCGGTGTTTGGGGTCCATATTGGCCTGAACCTTGAAGACAAAGCCTGTCACCGGCTTTTCCTCGGGCGCGATCTGGCGCTCGGCGGCCATTTGCGGCTGCGGCTGCGGGCCGTATTGGCCGATGCCTTCCATCAGCTCACGCACCCCGAACGAATTGATGGCCGAACCGAACCAGATCGGCGTCAGATGCCCCTCAAGGAAGGACTGCCGGTCGAAGGCGGGCAGCAATTCGCGCGCCATCTCGATCTCCTCGCGCAGCTTGGCAAGCTGTTCGGCAGGGATGTGATCGGCCAGTTTCGGATCGTCCAACCCGCTGATCTGGACGGATTCCGCCACCCGGTTGCGGTCGGCGCGGTCCATGATCTCCAGCCGGTCATGCAGCAGGTCATAGGCCCCAAGGAAATCGCGGCCCATGCCGATGGGCCAGCTTGCCGGGCAAACGTCGATGGCCAGGTTTTCCTGAATCTCGTCGATAATCTCGAACGTGTCGCGGGATTCGCGGTCCATCTTGTTGCAGAAGGTCAGAATCGGCAGATCACGCAGCCGGCAGACCTCAAACAGCTTGCGAGTCTGGCTTTCAACCCCCTTGGCACCGTCGATGACCATGATCGCGGCGTCAACGGCGGTCAGCGTGCGATAGGTATCTTCGGAAAAATCGCTGTGGCCGGGCGTGTCCACCAGATTGAAACGGAATTGCCCGTAATCGAAGGACATGGCCGAGGCGGAAACCGAAATGCCCCGGTCCTGTTCCATTTTCATAAAGTCCGACCTTGTGCGCCGCGCCTCGCCCTTAGCACGGACCTGCCCCGCCATCTGGATCGCGCCGCCAAACAGCAGGAACTTTTCGGTCAGCGTGGTTTTGCCAGCGTCGGGATGCGAGATGATCGCAAAGGTCCGGCGGCGGGCAATTTCGGGCGGCAGGTCGGGGCGATTGGCTTGGGTCATGCGCCGGGATTTATCCCGGCGCAGGCCCAACGGCAAGGCTTACAGATAGCGCGGGAACTCGATCTTGGGGCAATGATCCTGCACCACGGTCACGCCTTTGGCGCGGGCCTTTTCGGCAGCGGCCTCATTGGTCACACCAAGTTGCATCCAAACGGTTTTCAACCCCGGCAGAACGGCCAGCGCCTCATCCACGATCGGCTCCACCGCATCCGAGCGGCGGAAAATATCGACCATATCCACGCCCGCATCCCCAGGGATCGACGCCAGATCGGCATAGGTGGTTTCACCCAGAATCTTTTCTCCCGCATGGCCGGGGTTCACCGGAATCACCCGGAAGCCCTGCGATTGCAGATAACGGGCGACGCCATAGCTGGGGCGGTCCTCTTTCGGGGACAGGCCGACCACGGCGATGGTGCGGGTTTCGCGGGCGATGCGGGCAATATCGGAATCAGTCATGGAAACCTCTGACATAGAAAACGATGGCAGCGTTTCATAGAAAAGGCGCCCGGTCCAGAGATGGCCGGGCGCAAGTCACGGAACGAGGGACAGTGATCTGAACATGACCGTTCCGAGGCCATGTTCGTAATACAAACGTGGGAATTGCCGCGCGGGTTTCAAGGTTTCGGCAAAAAGACCAAATCACTAATTCGAGAGCAGCAAGAAATTACGCCGTGCTTGCATCAATGTCACACGCGGATGCTCCAGCAGGCGGCGGGCGGCACGGGCGGATTGGGTCAGATAGATCCGCTGACCGATCACCACCGCATGTTGCGGGTCGCCGGGTTCCGGGCGGCCTTCGGCCAGTGCCACAACGCAATAACCACCAAGGCCGGGGATATAGGCACGGGGGTTCGCCTCGAAAGCCATCCGATGCGCTTCGGACGAGAAATGCCAGATCTGCCCCTTCCATTCGGTCGTGATGTCGCGCCGCCCCGGTTGCGGGCGGCCTTCACGCGCCGCCACCGGGTCCATTCCGTTCAATGCCCAAGGGTCGGCCTGCGCAGTCAACGGCAGGACAAGCAAGGCGGACAACAAAGCGAGGCGCAGCAGGGGCATGGGCAGTCAGACAGCTTTTGGCAGAATCGTGTGGCAGGAATGCAGATTTGCCCCTTTGGCCTGCGTCATGCAACCGGCCTGCCCCGATTCTATCGCTATCGTGAAGGTATTGCCGCCTGCGAGGCCGCAAACAGCGCCACAGCAGCCGCATTCGACACATTGAGCGAGCCGAAATCCCCCGCAAAGGCAATCCGGGCAAGGTGGTCGCAGGTTTCACGCGTGCGGTCACGCAGGCCCGGCCCCTCGGCCCCAAGCACCAGACAAACGGGGCGGTCGCCAAGGTCTGACAGCAACGCCGGCAGTTCATTCCCGGCCTCACCCGCAAGGCCGATGCAGGCGAACCCCGCCTGTTGCAGCTTTTCCAGCGTATCGGCCAGATTGGTCACGCGGATATAGGGCTGCCGCTCCAGCGCGCCGCTGGCGGTCTTGGCCAGCGCCCCCGATTCGGGCGCAGCATGGCGGGTCACGCCGATCACCGCGGCAGCCCCGAACACCTCGGCCGATCGCAGGATCGCCCCCACGTTATGCGGGTCCGTCACCCGATCCAGCGCCACCAGCAATCGCGCCTTTGGGTTGGCAATAATGTCGTCGATGCGCCCCCAATCCAGTGGGCGAACCTCTAAGGCAGCGCCCTGATGGACGGAATCAGGTGCCAGCGGGACATGCTTTCCAAAGCTGCGGGCATCGACGATCTCTGCTTCCATCCCGGCCAGATCACCCAAACGGTCCGCCGCATTGCGGGTCAGCACCAGCCGCAGCCGTTCCCGCATCGGATTCGCCAGCGCATCGCGCACCGCGTGCAAGCCGAACAGCCACACGGTTTCCTGCGCCGCCGCCCGCCGGGCGCGTTCCTTGTCAATCACCCAGGCGGGTTTTTTCGCAGGTTTGGCGGGGCGGGTCATGGCGTTTTCCTTATGGCTGCTGCCCCTTGTCTGGCCTGCCATGCGAAACATGGCAAGAGGGCGGATTTCCTGCTTGACGCCCCGCGCCTTGCCCGGTAATCAGCCCCCCACGCCGAGGCGCTGACAAGTGCAGGCTTTCGGGGGCGACGTGCTGCAAGGTGCGGCAGCGGACTGTAACTCCGCCGGGGAGACCCATGCCTGGTTCGATTCCAGGGTCGCCCACCACTTCTTCCAACAAAGCAGGTGGTGGGGCCGTTGCGGTGGCAATTTCTGCCAACCTTATGCAAATATAGCAAAACGTGGTTCCGCTTTGCGATTTCCGGCTGTAATCTGCACAGGAATCGGCATGTAAAGGGCGGATAGGATGGCCAAGCGGACGACCAGCAAGACCACAGAGACCGCGCAACCGGCGGCAAAACGTGCAACGGCGACGAAAGCGCCTGCGGCCAAGACGGCACCGAAAGCCCCAGCCAAAGCAACCGCCAGCCGGCCTCGCAAGGCCCCCGCAGCCCAACCGGCATCCAAACCCGCGCAGCCCTTCAATATCCTGATTGTCGCGCATCAGGGGCGGCTGGCCTATGAGGCGCTGATCTTTACCGCCTCGCTGCGGGCCAATGCGCCGGATTTCAAGGGCCGCCTGATCGTGGCCGAGCCACGCGCCGAAGGCCGCTGGTCCGGGCATGAGGTCGCCATTCCCGACCCGATCCGCAAGCAGTTGGAAAGCATGGGGGCGGAAATCACCCCCTTCACCGCACATCACTTTGGCGCGGAATACCCCAATGGCAACAAGATCGAGGCGCTGGCCGCCCTGCCCTCCGGCCAGCCGTTCATCTTTTTCGACACCGACACCATCATCACCGGCCCGCTGGATCAGGTGCCGTTCGACTTCGACCGCCCCTCAGCCTCGATGAAACGCGAAGGCACCTGGCCCGAAGCGCCGCTGTATGGTCCGACCATCACCGACATCTGGAAATCGCTCTATGATCGCTTCGGGCTGGATTTCGACAGTTCGCTGGACAAAACCCAGCCGGATGAACATTGGGAACGCTATCTTTATTTCAACGCCGGTTGGTTCTTTGGTGCCGATCCCGAGGCGTTCGGCAAGCGTTATTCCGAATGGGCGCAAGCCGTGCGCAACCATCCGGGCGAAGTGCTGGCTGCGCAGAACCTCTACCCCTGGCTGGACCAGATCGTTCTGCCGCTGGTGATCCACAGCTTTGGTGGCGGGCGTCCGGGGCCGGAACTGGCGGGGCTGGATGGCGATGTGACACTCCATTACCGGATGCTGCCACTGTTTTACGCGCTGGCCCCGCAAAAGGCGCTGGATACGCTTGAGGCACTGGCCGAGGATAAATCTATCCGCCGCCTGCTACGCGATTGGGAACCGGCGAAAAAGCTGATCTTGCAGGGCAAGGGGCTGAAAAAGCTGCGTCCTCTGTTCGAAGGTCAGCCCCTGCCCCGTCGTGAAATGCCCATCCGCCAGAAGATCAAGGCGAACAAGTTGTGGCTGGTGTAACCCTTTGAAGCAAAAGCCGGGCCACATCTTCCCAAGCGGCCCGGCATAAAGCTGCTTGCGGTTGTCATTCCCCCCGCATCTCACTCTGATCCAGAGGCGAGACCCACAGACAGGGGAGAATATCTGCCTGAAATCGACGTGCTTTTTGTTGCAGGCTTCGGCCCGATAACCAAAGCCTCAGACGCCAGCCCGGCGCTTTACGCAGATACGCTTGGCCTGCCCCTCAGCCCCGAAAGGCTTGCTGGTCGCGGTCATCGTGACGCCTGATCCGGTAACTTGCCCTGCAAAAAAGCCCCGGCGAACCGGGGCTTTTTTCTTATTCGGACAGTGCTGCGTCGCAACGTGCGCAGGTGTCAGGGTGTTCATGCGTGCCGACATCGGGCAGGATTTTCCAGCACCGCTGGCATTTCTCGCCCTCGGCCAGTTCAAACTCGACCCCAAGACCGGGCTGGTCCGGCATACGGAACGCCTCGGCCGGGATCGGATCGGCGGTTAGCGACAGGCCCGAGGTGATGCAAATATCCGCAAAATCCACCGACTTCAGCGCCGCCAGCATATCCGCATCGCGGACATGGACAATCGGCGCGGCTTCAAGGCTGGCACCGATGGTTTTATCCGTGCGCTTGACCTCCAGCGCAGCCGTGACCACGCGGCGGGCGCGGCGGATACTGTCCCATTTTGCAGCCAGCGGCTCGTTCAGCCAATCCGCCGGAGTCAGCGGGAAGTCATGCAGATGCACGCTGTCATCATCAGACGGGAAGCGCGACAGCCACACGTCCTCCATCGTGAAGGGCAGAATCGGGGCCAGCCAGGTCACAAGCCGGTGGAACAGCAGGTCCAGCACCGTCCGCGCAGCGCGGCGGCGCGGGCTGTCGGGGGCGTCGCAATACAGGCTGTCCTTGCGAATGTCGAAATAAAACGCCGACAGATCGACCGTGCAGAACTGGAACAACGTCTGGAAAACGCCTTGGAAGTCATAGGTATCATAGCCCTGACGCACGACATGATCCAAACCGGCAAGACGGTGCAGAACCCATTGCTCCAACTCGGGCATGGCCGCCGGCTCCAGCCGTTCCGCATCCGAGAAACCCGCCAGATTGCCCAACATGAAGCGCAGTGTATTGCGCAGGCGGCGATAGCTGTCGGCGCTGCCTTTCAGGATCTCCGGCCCGATACGCTGATCGGCGGTATAGTCAGTCTGCGCCACCCAAAGGCGCAGAATATCGGCACCATATTGCTGGATCACCTCGGCAGGAACGATGGTATTCCCCAAGGATTTGGACATTTTCATGCCCTTTTCATCCAGCGTGAACCCATGCGTCAGCACCCCGCGATAAGGCGCCCGCCCCTTGGTCGCGCAGGCTTGCAACAGCGAGGAATGGAACCAACCGCGATGCTGGTCGGTCCCCTCCAGATACAGGTCGGCGATGCCGTCCGGGCTGCCATCGGCACGATCACGGATCACGAAGGAATGGGTGCTGCCGGAATCGAACCACACATCCAGCACATCCATGACCTGATCGTAGTCATCCGGGTTAGCCACCCCGTCAAGAACCTGTGCCTTAAAGCCGTCACGATACCAGACATCCGCACCCTCGGCCTCGAAAGCCGCGGTGATGCGGTCGTTCACGCGGTCATCACGCAGCAGGAAATCGGCATCATCAGGCCGCGCCCCACGCCGCACGAAGCAGGTCAGAGGCACGCCCCAAGCCCGTTGCCGCGACAGCACCCAGTCGGGGCGGTTCTCGATCATGCTGAAAATGCGGTTGCGCCCGGTCTGCGGGGTCCATTTCACCAGCGTATCAATGCTGGTCAGCGCACGCGCGCGGATGCTATCGCCATATTCGCCCATGCCGTCATCCAGCTTGCGGTCGATGGCGGCGAACCACTGCGGCGTGTTGCGATAGATCAGCGGCGCTTTCGACCGCCAGCTATGCGGATAGCTGTGCTTCATCTTGCCCTTGGCCAGCAGCGCCCCGGCATAGGCCATCTGCTTGATATTGCTGACATTGGCCGGGCCTTCCTTCCCATCGGGAAGAATGATGTGCTGACCGCCAAAGATCGGCAGATCGGCACGATAGCTGCCATCCGGCTCGACGTTATAGGTCATTGGCAGGCCAAACTTCAGCCCAAGCTGATAGTCGTCATCACCATGGGACGGCGCGGTATGCACAAAGCCCGTTCCCGCGTCATCGGTGACATGATCGCCGGGCAGCATCGGCACGTCATAATCCCATTCGCCGGCGGCACCCTCGGCCCCGCGATAAGGATGGGCGAGGGTCAGCCCGGCCAGTTCATCCGTGGTCACATCGCGCAGGCGGGTATAGGCTGCGACCTTGGCCGATTGCAGAACGCCCTCAGCCAGCGCATCACCAAGGATCAGCACCTCGCCTTCACGCGCGGTCGAACCCTCGGCCAGCACATCCACACGATACAGCCCATAGGCCAGCGCCGGGCCAAAGGCGACGGCACGGTTCTGCGGAATGGTCCAGGGCGTCGTGGTCCAGATCACCACCGCCATATCCTGCCCCTGAACCGGGAACCGCACCCAAACCTGATGGCTGGTATGGTCGTGATATTCAACCTCTGCCTCAGCCAGCGCGGTCTTTTCGACCGGCGACCACATCACCGGCTTGGACCCCTGATAAAGCGAGCCGTTCATCAGCAGTTTCATAAAATCCTGCGCAATCACGGCTTCGGCGTGATAGGTCATGGTCAGATAGGGGGCGTCCCACTTGCCGATCACGCCAAGCCGCTTGAACTCCTCGCGCTGGATGCCGACCCACTCATCGGCGAAACGGCGACATTCCTGCCGGAACTCGACCACATCCACGGCGTCCTTGTCCTGCCCCTTGGCGCGGTATTGCTCCTCGATCTTCCATTCGATCGGCAGGCCGTGGCAGTCCCAGCCCGGCACATAACGCGCATCGCGGCCCATCATCTGCTGTGACCGGGTGATAAAATCTTTCAGCACTTTGTTCAGCGCGTGACCGATATGCAGATGCCCGTTCGCATAGGGCGGGCCATCATGCAGGATAAAGGGCTTGCGTCCGGTCTTGGCCCGCAACTGGTCATAAACGCCAAGCCGTTCCCAGCGGGCCAGCCATTCGGGTTCCCGCGCAGGCAGGCCGGCGCGCATGGGGAAATCGGTTTCAGGCAGAAAGACAGTATTGCGATAGTCGGGGGTCTGGTCGCTCATCGGGCGGTCCTTTGGTCGGTCGTTTCAGGCACAAAGCATCCCGGCGGCGCGAAACCTCACGCCACCGGGCCGCTAATTCGTATCCGAAACGCCATGAATCTCATGCCGCCCTCATTACGACCGCGCCCGCCTGCCCGCAAGACCAGCCTATCTTTTGTCCCTAAATATCCCCGCCGGAGGCAAGGGGCGCCAGCCCCTTACAGCCAGCTCAGGCTTTGCGGACGGGTCCGGGCCAGCGACTGCACCAGAAAACCGCTCAGCACCGCCTTGATCAGATCGCCGGGGATAAAGGCCACGGTCAGGCCCAGCGCCTCGGGATAGCTGCGTCCGGTGGCCATCGCCAGACCGGCCGCGCCAATCGGATACAGCACAAGGATGCCGCCGGTCACCGTAGCCAGCGCCGCCCGCAGCCCGACGGGGCGCAGGCGCAGATGCTCGACCACCAGCCCGGTGACAAAAGCCGCCACCGGGAAACCCAGCGCGAACCCCCCCGTCGGCGAGGCGAACACCGCCAGACCACCGCGCCCGCCCGCCAGCAAAGGCAGGCCAAGCGCCACCAGCAGGATGAACAACCCCGCCGCCAGCGCCCCGCGCCGGGCGCCAAGCACCGCCCCGGCCAGCGTCACCGCCATCGTCTGCGCACTGATCGGCACACCGAACCCCAGCCAGATCGGCGGCACCAGACCGAAAACCGCGATCAGCGCGGCGAAAAGAGCGATTTGAGCAAGACTGCGTTCCATGGTCATTCCTTATCCGGTCCAAGCGGGCCACCCCGCGCCTGCAATGCCTGCCCGACCTGATCGGCCTCGTCCAGAGCCTGCAACATCAAGGGCTGCATCAGCCGCCAGCCCGGTCGGCGCGGCGAACGCGCCTGCCACGCCTGCCGCAGCAGCCCCGCCCGCGCCATCAGCACCGGCGTAAAGCGAATCACCAGCGCCACGGCGGTTTCCAGCAGATGCACCGGCAGGCCCAGTCGCCGCAGCGGTGTCAGCAGCCAGCGCAGCACCGCCATCATCTGATCCAGCCGCGTGGTCATCGTCACCAGATTGGCCAGCGCCACCGCGTTCACCATGCGCAGCGCCACCACCACGCCGTTGCGCAGATCATCGGTGACGGCGTGCCAGACCAGAATCAACACAACAAATGGCCAGATCATCCGCACTCCGGCCAGACCCGCAGCAAAGAACACCCGCCCCGGCGCCGCATAAAGCAGCAGCACCCCGGCAAAAATCACCGCCTGCACCACCGGATCACGCGCCCAAAACAGCACCCAGGTCGCAAGGCACAGCCCCGCCAGTTTGGCCCCGGCAGGCCAGCCATGGGCGCGGGTCTTAACCGGCGAGGTCAGCGAGATCATCACATTCCCCTTGCCGGATCATCTCGGCAGTGAAATCAGGCAGCACCTCGCCCGCAAGGCCATGCGCGCGGATCGCCCCCTGATCCAGCCAGAACACTTCGTCATAACCCTGCAAATCCTGCGGATCATGCGAGATATGCAAAAGCGCGACCCCCGCACCGTCCAAGATCCGGGCCAGCCGCATCCGGGTCGGAATGTCCAGCCCGGCGAAAGGCTCGTCCATAATCAACAGCGCCGGACGCATCGCCAGAACCGCCATGATGCACAGCAGATGTTTCTGCCCTTGCGACAGGATCGACACCGGCAGGTCCAGCCAATGCGCCCGGTCAAAACGCGCCAGCATGGCCCCCGCCCCCTCATCGGCCTCGGTGCGGCTTTGGCCAAGCTGGCGCAGGCCGAAGGCGATTTCCTCGCGCACGGTTGGGAAAATGATCTGATGCTCGGGGTTCTGGAACAGCATCCCGACGCTGCGCAGAGCCGCCTTGCGGTCGCGCAGCATATCCGCGCCGCAAATCGTCACCCGACCCTGATCCGGCGCGATCAGCCCGGCCACCACCCGCGCCAGCGTGCTTTTGCCCGAGCCATTCTGCCCCACGACACCAATCCGCCGGGCCTGCGATTGCAGGCTGATCCCGTTCAGGATCACCCGCCCGCCGGCCTGATAATGCAGATCTTCCAGCCGGATCTGGAACCCGGCGGCACTCATCCCGTCCCCCTGCAAGCGTCAACCGCGCCCGCGATAGGTCGGCACACCCTGATCGGGCAGCCAGACGCCTTCCGGCACCGGGCCGGTCTGCCAGAACACATCAATCGGCATCCCGCCGCGCGGATACCAGTAACCACCGATGCGCAGCCATTGCGGGTCCAGCAGATCGGCCAGACGACGGCCAATGGTCACGGTGCAATCCTCGTGAAATGCGCCGTGATTGCGGAAACTGCCCAAAAACAGCTTCAAGGATTTCGATTCCACCAGCCAGTCGCCGGGCAGATAGTCGATCACCAGATGCGCAAAATCCGGCTGGCCGGTCATCGGACAAAGGCTGGTGAATTCGGGCTGGGTGAACCGCACCACATAACGCTGCCCGGCCTGCGGGTTCGGCACCCGCTCCAGCACGGCTTCCTCGGGCGATTGCGGCAGGTTGGTCGCCTGGCCCAACTGGGTCAGGCCGTCGGTGTAATGGGACATGGTTGCCTCCTGTTTTGGCCTCCATAGCACTGGCGGCAACCATGAAAAAGGCCGCGACAGAATTGCGGCCCCTTCCTGATTACTGCCGGATCACATCACCAGCGGCTTGCCGTTCTGCGCATGGCGCACCGCCAGCTTGCGGCCCATCCGCCCCGAAGGCAGCAGGCGGGCGGGAACCGGGGTATAGTCGCGGTCCTTCAACTCGGGGAAGATCGCAAAGATTTCCTCGCGCGCGGCGGGACCAACGGCCTTCAGCGCCTCGGGGCCAGTGAACAGCGACTCGGTTTCCGCGCCATTCGAGGTCACGACCTCGTGCCGGTCGAACAGCATGTGGAAATATTCGACCTCGGCCAGATCCGTGGCAATGTCGATGCCTTCGATCTGGCAAAGCTGCTTGGCGGCGATCAGAACCTCATCGGTGCCAAACATCCGCTGCGCAATGCGCGAGCGCACTAGAATCCGATGCTGCGGCGACACCAGCAGATCGGTCGCGGGCAAACCAGCCCCAAGCGCACCAGCCTTGATGCGGATTGGACGCAGTTTTTCGTTCAGGTTCAGTGCGATCTCTGGCAAATGGCGCGAGCCAATCCAGCGGATCGGCTGCATCCCGTTGTCACGGGTCTGCACCAGATCCCCCTCGGCCAGATCCTCGATAGCCACCGCGCCGCGGTCGGTTTCAATCAGCGTTCCCCGTGCAAAACACGGGAAAAAGAACGAAATATGTTCAACATCGGTATAGGTGACGCCGTTCCAGGTGAAATCGTAATTGCCGCTGTTGACCCAGGTGCCGTTGCCATTGTCCCGATAACCCGCAGCCGCCAGAGCGTCCTTGAGTGCATCCTCCTCACGGTTACGGATGGCGAGGTTCAGAACGTCGTTTCCGTCGGCATCCAGATACAGGTCTGCCGGGCCGTTTATCACCGGATCAAGCCCGATGGTCACGACATCGGCACGTTCCTCGGTCTGGAAACCACCGTCCAGCGTGACCCTGTTCCCGATGGTCAGCGTGTCATTATCGCGCGTGGATACAGCCGAACCTATGTCAACCAGACCACCGACATAACTGCCGTCCCCGATCTCGACTTCATCATTGCCGCCCCGCAGCGTGATCGTCCCGCTGATCGTCGAATTATTCCCGATCAGAACACGGGAATCATGGTCCCCGATTTCCTGGGTTATGCTTCCATTGATGTTGGCGCCGCTGCCAAAGGTCACATGATCGCCATTGGTCCCGCCATCCCCCAGCGCGATACTGCCGGTCGAGACATTATCCCCCGCCGTGATCGTATCCGAGCCGTTGCCCAAGGTAATCGAACCCGTCGTCGCACCATCACCCAGCGCAACAGCGTTATTGCCATTCCCGGTGACAATCGTGCCAGCGGTTCCGTTAACAGTCACGACGTTATTGCCCGCACCTGCCGAGATATTGCCAACCGTGCCAGTCTCACCAACCGTAATCCTGTCGGCACCGCCATTCGTGGTGATCGTCCCCGCCCTGCCGTTAATGGTGATCGTATCGGCCGCATCGCCGCCCGTGATATTGCCCACGGTCGAGCCGGTGCCGGTGGTGATAACATTGGCATCACCGCTTCCGGTGCCGCCGGTGATATTGCCCAGTCTGGCATTATCCCCGACGTTTACGGTCATGCCATCCGTGCCGGAACCGTCGATCGTCACCCTTGACGCATCCACCCCATCGGCCACCGTAATCGTCGGCTCGACCGACCAAGTGGAACCATAATTCGGGAAGCTGACCGTCTGCGAACTGGCCGAACCGCCTTCGATGGTGACATTCACCTTGGTGTCCAGCCCGCTGCGGGTGATGATATTGACGTTCCCGCTGTAGGTCGAGGACACGATCACATTGTCACCCGACGCAACCCGGACGCCAGAGGTGACATAAAGCCCGTCATAGCTTGGCGAAACCGCCGTATAGCCAGCAGGAACAGTGCCGGTGTAGCCCGAAAGCACGATATAATAGTTCGCCATCGTCTTTTTCCTATCGAACCGCGCCATACGGTTTTGCAGACAAAACAAAGCACCTCTCTGGGGCCTGACAGCCTGTTCCGCATCTCGGGAACGGCCTCCCCGAGAGCGAACCCAGTCGGTGCGTCTGACAGCCGCGCTGCCAGACACCTCCAAATAATCAAAATGAACCGTTTAGAACAGATAGAATCTTTCTGTCATCTTATGCGTGTAAACTTGCGCAACAACGTCAAAGGGAATAGCACTGCGGCATGACTATTCCGCCCCGCTTCCCCGTCACGGAACAGCAGATCGCGCAGGTTGTCGCGGTGTTTTATGCCGCGATTCGACGGCATGAAGTGCTTGGCCCGGTCTTTGCCGCGCATGTCACGGACTGGCCCGAGCATGAGGAAAAAATCGCGGCCTTCTGGCGCAATGCGATCCTGTATCAGCGTGGCTATGACGGCAATCCGATGCGGATTCACCATGCCACGCCGGAAATCCGCGCGGATCACTTTGCCACCTGGCTGGAACTGTTCGATGAAACCCTGCGCCGGACTTTGCCCGAAGATCTGGCGCTGGCATGGTCAATGCTGGCCCACCGTATCGGCGCGGGGCTGCGCATGGGCATCGAAAGCCGCGATGCCCCCGCCGGTCAGGCCCCCCGCCTGCGCTGGTAATCAGTCCCCGGCCTGCCAGCCGTTCACCCTCTCGGCCCAGTCTGCAACCCGCGCGGGCGCGGGCATGTCGAACCACGCAAAGGGGCTGGCGATCAGCAGATCAGCGGCACTGATCCGATCACCCAGCAAGAAAGGGCGGTTTTGCAGGGCGTCATTCAGCCGGGCCATGGCAGTGTCGTAATCGCGCTAACTGGACATGACCGCCGGATGTGAAATCCCGGTCCAGTTCAGGATCAGAACCGGCTCGAACACGCCCTGATACCAGAACAGCCATGACAGATATGCGCCGCGCTGCGGGTCGCCCGGCCCGCGCCCAAGCCCCGCATCCGGGAACATATCGGTCAGATACAAGGTAATCGCCCCCCGCTCGCGCACATGGTCCTGACCATTGGTCAGATAAGGCACCTTGCCTTCGGGATGCGGATTCGCCGGATCGCGTGCGCCCGAACCGTCCTGACGGGGGATATTGACCACTTGCACACGGACCTGATCCGCCGCGCCAAGCTGCTGCACCAGTCGCAAAACCATATCAGAGCGGCTGTTGGGTGCGTGGTAAAGCGTCAGCATGGTTGCCTCCTTGATGCTGTTCTGCGCAGATCATGGCACGATGATCCTGACAGAAAGCGGCAGTATGGCACGCCCCGATCGTTTGATGCGCCTGATGGACAGCCTGCGCCGCCTGCCCGCCCCGGTGACAGCGGCACGGCTGGCGGATGAAACCGGCGTCAGCCTGCGCCAGCTTTACCGCGACATCGCCACGTTGCGGGCAGGCGGCGCGCTGATCGACGGGGCGGCGGGCGTCGGCTATTGCCTGACAGAAGACCCTGCCCTGCCGCCGCAATCTTTTTCACAGTTGGAAATCGAGGCCCTGCGACTGGCGGTTCAAGCCCTTGCGGGCGTGGGGGATGCGGCGCTGAACCGTGCGGCACAGGATGCGCTGGCCCGGATCAGCGCAACCCTGCCGCCATCGCTGGCGCGACAGGCGTTGCACCCGGCCTTGCGGGCCTGGACTCCCGCACCGCAGCATCCCACGGTGCAGATCGACATGTCCCTGCTGCGCCGCGCCTGTTGGGAAGAACTGGCGCTGCGCATCACCTATACCGACCAGAAAGATCAGATCACCACGCGCGAGATCTGGCCGCTTGGGATCAGCTATGCCAGCCACAGCATGATGCTGCTGGCATGGTGCCGGTTGCGCGGGGATTATCGGCTGTTCCATATTGGCCGCATTTCGGCGCTGGTGCTGACCGGCGACAGTTTCCGCCCGCGCCGCGCAGGGCTGATGCGGGATTATGTGGCGCGGATCTGCGCCTGACCGGGCCATATTGCGCCTGTTGCAGCGGGATTATGGATATTTGGGTGAAGAAGAAAGGCCGCGTTGCGGGTCAGGATCGGGCGCCGGTCGTGCGGCGCCCGATTTTTCAGCCATTGCCGCGCAGGAAAGCCGCCGCACCTTCAGCGGCGCGGACGAGGGCGCGGGATTTATTGACGGTTTCCTGAAACTCGCCTTCGGGGCTGCTGTCATAGACGACACCGCCCCCCGCCTGCACATACAGCTTTTCATCCTTGATGACGCCGGTGCGCAGGGCGATGCACATATCCATCTCGCCATTCGCGGCGAAATAGCCGACCGCACCACCATAGATGCCGCGCTTTTCGGGTTCCAGCTCGTCGATGATTTCCATGGCCCGGACCTTGGGCGCACCGCTGACCGTGCCTGCGGGCAAACCGGCCAGAAGGGCGGACAGGGCGTCTTCGCCTTCGCGCAACTCACCGACCACATTGCTGACGATGTGCATGACGTGGCTGTAGCGTTCGATGATGAATTGCTCGGTCGGATGCACCGTGCCGATTTTCGCCACCCGGCCCACATCGTTGCGGCCAAGGTCCAGCAGCATCAGATGCTCGGCAAGCTCCTTCTGATCGACCAGCAGATCGGCCTCCAGCGCACGATCCTCGGCTTCATCCTTGCCGCGCGGGCGGGTGCCGGCGATGGGGCGGATCGTCACCTCTCCGTCGCGCAGACGGACAAGGATTTCCGGGCTGGCACCGACGATCTGAAAACCGCCATTATCCGCCGCCATATTCAGGAAGAACATGAAGGGCGACGGATTGGTGCGGCGCAGGCTGCGATACAGGGAAAACGGCGGCAGCGGGAAGTCCATCGTCCAGCGTTGCGAAGGCACACATTGGAAAATATCGCCCGCGCGGATGTAATCCTTGGCAGCTTCGACCGCAGCCCGATACCCTTCCGGCGTGAAATTGGAGCGGGGTTCGCCCACACGCTGATCCTGCCCCAGCGTGCGGGGTTCGGCAGGCATCCGGTCAAGGCTGCGCAGCGCCTCGGTCACGCGCTCAGCCGCCTGAGCATAGGCGGCGCGGGCGGGAATGGCGGGGTCGTGCCAGGCAGGAGCGCAGAGCGTGACCTCGCCCTTGACGCCATCCAGCACCGCCACGACCGAGGGACGCAGCAGCATCGCATCAGGCACGCCGATCGGGTCGGGGTTCACATGCGGCAGATGCTCGACCAGCCGGATCATGTCATAACCAAGATAGCCGAACAGCCCCGCCGCCACCGCCGGGATACCGTCCGGCATGGTGATCCGGCTTTCCGCGATCAGCGCCCGCAGGCTGTCCAGCGCCGGGCGATCATCGGGAATAAAGTCATCCGAGAACCGCGCCTGCCGGTTAATCCGGGCCGCATTGCTGCGACATTCCCAAATCAGGTCCGGCTTCATGCCAACGATGGAATAGCGGCCCCGGACCTCGCCGCCGGTCACGCTTTCCAGCATGAAGCTGTTAGGCGCGGCCTCGGCCAGTTTCAGCATCAGGCTGACCGGCGTATCCAGATCAGCGGCAAGGCGCATGGTGACAAGCTGGTTCTGGCCCGCTTCCCAGCCCTGACGGAAGGTTTCAAAATCAGGGGAAAGCTGCATCATTGCACCCGTTGCGCAGCAGCAGCCAGTGCCTGTGGGTTCAGACTGATCCCGGCGTCGGTCTGCGCAGCCCGCAAATAGTAATCGAACAGATCCGATTGCAGCGACTGCGACACGCGCTGTTCCAAAAGCTGCGCCACATCCGCAGCGCGTTCGCCCTCGGTATCCGCGGCATGGATGGCGTCCAGCGCCACCACGAAGACCCGGTTATCGGCATCCACGACGGCGCTGTCGCCCGCTTCTTTCAGGGCAAAGGCGCTGCTGACCAGTTCCAGCGGCTGCAAGTCGATGCTGCCGTCACGGTCCAGCGCCGCAACGCTGTGCCACTGGTTCGGATCGGGGGCCGGAATCGGCTCGACCACGGCAGCGGTGGCCGGGTCGTTCGCCGGACGGGCCGCCTCGCCGGGGGTGGCCGGGGTGCCGACGCCATTGCCGCCGGTCGCCGGGGCGGGCTGCGGCATGGTGGCGGAAACCGCGCCCAATTTCACCTCATCGGCCAAGGCCAGAAGCTGACGGTGCGTCTCGCTGCGGGTCCAGTCCTCGGTCACACGGTCGCGGATCTCGTCCAGGGGCATCGGTGCGGCAGGGATCACCTCGTCCAGACGCAGCGCGAACACCCCGCCATCGGCCAGTTCGGTCAGTTCGGGGAAATCCGAGGCCGCGATCCGGTCGGCCAGTTCACGGAATTGCGGAAAGGCGGAAATATCGTCCGGCTGCGCCTCGGCGGTGCGGTCATATTCCATCGCAGCCACGGTCATGCCGAAATCATTGCCCAAATCCTCGATGCTGGCCCCACCGGCCAGCGCATCCTCGATCTGTGCCGAACGCTCCTCGATCACCCGACGGGCGCGGTCGGCGGCGGCTTCGGCGCGCAGGTCGGTGCGGGCCTCCTCGAAACTGATGTCCACCGGGTCCAGAATCGCATTGACCGAGAACAGCGCCGGGCCAAGATTGGTCGCCAGCAGGCCGACGATACCGTTTTCGGCGGTGGCGAAAACGGTATTGCCGGCTTCGCCAAGCTGCGCCTGCGTCTGCTCGCCCAGTTCCAGATCATCCAGCGTCAGCCCACGGGCCTCGGCCAGTTGCTCCAGCGTCACCCGGCCCGCGTCCAGGTCGGCTTTTGCCTGCGCGGCGCTGGCCTCGTCCTGAAACACCAGCCGCGTAACCATCCGGCGTTCCGGCATCTGATACTGGTCAATGTTCTGCTGATACAGGTCGCGCAACGCCTGTTCGTCAATCTGCACGGTTTCGGCAAGCTGATCCGGCGACAGCCAGGCATAGGTGAGGCGCTTGCGCTCGGGCGCGGTGAAATCAGCGATATTGGCCTGATACCAGCTTTCGACCGTGGCGTCATCGGGGGTTGCGACCGGGTTGGCCAGCTGATCCGCCGTCAATTCCTGCCAGCGCAGATCACGGGTTTCCAGCGCCCATGCCTGAATCTGGCGCACCAGCGCATCAGGGGCCGGAGCGCCCGAGGTCACGGCCTGCTGAATGATCCGGCGGGCGGTGTCCATACGGACATCATTTTCAAATTGCGCGGTGCTGATCCCCTCACGACGCAGCAATTCCTGATAGGCCGAGCGGTCAAAGCGGCCGTTTAACTGAAAGGCAGGGGTGTCGCTGATCTGCTGCGCGACCTCGGCATCGCCGACGGATACGCCAAGCCGCTGCGCCTCATTTTCCAGCGTCGCGGCGGCCAGCAGGCGGGCCTGTACCATCTGCGGCAGCCCCAGCGCCTGCGCCTCGTCCGCGCTCAGCGCACGGCCAAGCTGCATCGAGACCTGCTGCGTTTCCGATTGCAGGTTACGCGTATAATCCTGCTGGCTGATCGAGACATTCCCGACCCGCGCCACATCAGACGAGGTGCTGCCGGCAAAATTCTCGATCCCGAACCCGGCAAGACCCAGAAGCAGCATCCCCATCAGCAACCAGACCAATGTGGATTTCCCATGCGTGCGCAAACTTGACATTCAGCGTCCCTGCCCGTTGTTCTTCGTTTCGATCTTCTAGGCCGCGCCGCCCGCTGCCGCAACCCGCCCGCCGGGGAATTGGGCCAGCCGCGCCGACAGTTCCGCAATTCCCGCCGGATCGACATTGGCAAAAGCGATGCGCAGATGGCGTGCGCCCTCGGGATCGCCTTCGGGCATGAACATGGTGCCGGGCAGCGCCAGCACCCCCGCCTCGCGCACCAGACGACGGCACAGATCGGGCGAGGCTTCCGCATAGGGATGCTCGACCCAGGCGAAATAGGCACCGCAGCCCTTCAGCCGCCAGCCCGGCAAGCGCGCCATGGCGCGGGTCATCGCATCGCGGCGGGCAAGGATTTCCGCCCGTTCACCGGCCAGCCAGTCTTGCAGGTTCTGCATCCCCCAAACCGCGCCGATCTGCCCAAGCTGCGAGGTCGAAATCGCCACCGTATCCAGAAACTTTTCGACCTCAATCAGCCGCGCCTCGCTGGCGACAACCGCGCCGACGCGGTGGCCGGTCAGACGATAGGCTTTGGAAAAGGAATAAAGCTGGATCAGCACATCGCCCCAATCGGGGTCCAGGAACAGGTCATGCGGTGCGCCCGCGCGGCTGTCAAAATCGCGGTAGGTCTCATCGACCACCAGCGCCAGTCCACGCGCCCGGCAGAGGTCACGGAAAGCCGCCAGCAGCGCCGCCGGATATTCCGCACCCGAAGGATTGTTCGGGCTGACCAGCACGATGGCACGGGTCCGGTCGCTGACCAATGCCGCAGCCGCCGCCACATCAGGCAGCATATCGGGACCACAATGCAACGGAACCGCGGTCACGCCCGCCATATCCAGCCACATCTTATGGTTGAAATACCACGGCACCGGGATAATCACCTCATCCCCGGCGCCGGCCAGCGTCGCCATGGCCGCACAAAACGCCTGATTGCAGCCCTGCGTGATCGCCACCTGTTCGGGGCGCAGACTGCCGCCATAAGCGCGGGACCAATCCGCCGCCACCTGTGCGCGTAGATCGGCATTACCCAGAACCGGCCCGTAAAGATGCGCCTCTGCCCGGTGCAACGCCGCATCGGCCATGGCCTGCCGCAGCCCTTCGGGCGGCGGATCGACCGGGGCGGCCTGACTGACGTTAATCAGCGGGCGTTCGGGCAGGAATGTCACACCGTCAAGCCAGCGGCGGGCCTCCATCACCGGTGGGCGAAAGGTGGCGGCAAGGGCGGGGTTCAGAGGCAAAGTCATAAGGTTTCCGGTTCAGAGGCCCTGCATCAGCTCGCGCAGATCAGGCAGGGTCGAGGGATCAAAGGCGGTGGGCGACGATACAGGTTCGGGCAGCGATGCGGCTTCGGTGTCCGTTTCGGTTTCCACCTCAACGGGCATATCCGCCTGCGCTGCGGTCAGCGACGGATTGGTTGTCGCCATCCCCTCAGCGGAAACGGCCACGCTGTCAGGGGCTTCGGGCAACGCATAGGGTATCAGCGGCGGCTCGATAATGCGGCTGATACCGTCCACGCGCAATTCAGGCGGCAGCAGCGCCGGGACAGGATCATCGGCAACCTGCACCGCAACCGCCGGCGCCTCAGGAAGCTCCGCCTGCTGCGGCAACGCCACAGGGGCATCCCCCGCCGGATCGGGCCGGGTGGGGGTATCGCTGACCACAGAAGGCAGAGGCATCGCCTCAGAAGGGGCGGCAATCACCGGCACGGCACCGGCATTGGCCTGCGGCCCCTCAGATACGGCGGGAGCGACAGGGGCCATATCCTCGCCCCGCGCGAATTGCGACCCGGCAGGCACATCCAGCGCCGGGGCCAGCCCCACGGTCGCGTCACCCACAGCCCCTTCGGGCAGCGGCATCGCCAGCGACAAAACCACCAGCCCCGCGCCACCAAGCAGCATCCCGTGCAGCCAACCCTTGCCGAATCCGGTCGCCATTCTGCCTGTTTCTCCGCATCTTCCTGCCGCGCCGGGCTTGCCCCCGGTCGCGCTTTGTCACATCTATATGCTGACAACTCACGGGGTTCACCCCCTAACTTTGCGGCCCGACATGATCCTGCTTATCGACAATTACGACAGCTTCACCTGGAACCTCGTGCATTACCTTGGCGAAGCGGGTGCGGATGTGCAGGTCCACCGCAATGACGCGCTGACAGTGGAGCAGGCGCTGGCCCTGCGGCCCGATGGCATCGTGATTTCGCCCGGCCCCTGCGACCCTGACCGCGCCGGGATCTGCCTCGAGCTGATCGCCGCGGCAGCAAAGGAACGTATCCCGCTGTTCGGCGTCTGCCTTGGGCATCAGGCCATCGGACAGGCATTCGGTGGCCGGATCGTGCGGGCTGACCGGATCATGCACGGCAAGACCGACGCCATGTATCACGACGGACAAGGCGTCTTTGCCGGGCTGCCCTCACCGCTGACCGCAACGCGCTATCACTCGCTGACCATCGCGCCCGACAGCCTGCCCAATGTGCTGACCGTCACCGCCCGCAGCGATGACGGCACCATCATGGGGGTGATGCACAATGACCTGCCCATCGAGGGCGTACAATTTCACCCCGAATCCATCGCCTCGGAACATGGTCACGCGATGATCCAGAGCTTCCTGCGCCGCTGCCGCCCCGATCAGAAAGAGACTGCCGCATGACCGACATCCGCCCGCTGATCGGCATTGCCGCCACCCGCCCGCTGACCGAATCCGAAGCCGCCGACGCTTTTGCCGCCCTGTTCGACGGTGCCGCCACCCCGGCACAGATCGGCGGGCTGCTGATGGCGCTGCGGGTGCGGGGCGAGACCGTGCAGGAAATCGCCGCTGCCGCCCGCGCCATGCGCGACCGGATGCATCGCATCACCGTGCCGGATGGGGCCATGGACATCGTTGGCACCGGCGGCGACGGCAAAGGCACGCTGAACATCTCGACCGCTGCGGCCTTTGTGGTGGCAGGTGCGGGTGTGCCGGTGGCCAAGCATGGCAACCGCAACCTGTCATCGAAATCCGGCAGCGCCGATGCGATTGCACATCTGGGCATCAACACCATGGTGCCGCCCGAGGTGGCCGAGCGGGCCGCCCGTAAGGCCGGGATCTGCTTTATGATGGCCCCCATGCACCACCCCGCGATGCGTCATGTCGGCCCTGCACGGGCAGAACTGGGGACACGGACGATCTTTAACCTGCTTGGCCCGCTGACCAATCCCGGCGGCGTGCGGCGGCAGTTGACCGGGGCGTTTTCCTCGGACTGGCTGCGGCCAATGGCAGAAACCCTGCGCGAATTGGGAACTGAAGCCGCCTGGCTGGTGCATGGCAGCGATGGCACCGACGAATTGTCGATCGCCGGCGACAGCCATGTGGTCGCGCTGAAAGACGGCACCATCACCGAATTCACCGTCAGCCCCTCGGATGCGGGCCTGCCGGTTCACCCGTTCGAGCGGCTGATCGGCGGCGACCCCGCCCATAACGCTGCCGCCCTGCGTGCCTTGCTGGCAGGGAAACAAGGCGCCTATCGTGACGCCGTGTTGCTGAACGCCGGGGCTGCGCTGCTGATCGCGGGCCGCGCCCATGATCTGCGCGACGGCGCGGCATTGGCGGCGCAATCCATTGATTCGGGTCAGGCCGCCGCCAAACTTGCGGCCCTGGCCGCCATCACCGGCCCGGCAGAGGTTTAACATGCACATTCTGGACCGTATCAAAGCCTATAAGCTGGACGAAATCGCCGCCGCCAAAACCGCCCGCCCGCTGGCCGGGGTCGAGGCCGAGGCCCGCGCCGCAGACGCCCCGCGCGGCTTTGCCAAGGCACTGGACCGCGCCGCCACAGATGGCTTCGCCCTGATTGCCGAGGTCAAGAAAGCCAGCCCTTCCAAGGGGTTGATCCGACCGGACTTTGACCCACCCATGCTGGCCCGCGCCTATCAGGCCGGGGGGGCGGCCTGCCTGTCGGTGCTGACGGACGGCCCGTCCTTTCAGGGCGCGGCCGCCTATCTGACCGCTGCCCGCGCCGCCTGCACCCTGCCCGCCTTGCGCAAGGACTTCCTTTACGACACCTATCAGGTCGCTGAAGCCCGCGCGTGGGGTGCCGATTGTATCCTGATTATCATGGCCAGCGTCGATGATGCGCTGGCCACCGAGCTTGAGGACGCCGCCCTGCATTGGGGGATGGATGCGCTGATCGAGGTCCATGACCGCGCCGAACTCGACCGCGCCCTGCGGTTGAAATCACCGCTGATCGGGGTGAACAACCGCAATCTGAAAACCTTTGACGTCACGCTGGACACCACCCGCCAGCTTGCCCCCCACATTCCCGCCGATCGCCAGCTTGTCTGCGAAAGCGGACTGTTCACCCATGCCGATTTGCAGGCCATGGCACAGGTCGGCAGCCGCCGCTTCCTGATCGGGGAAAGCCTGATGCGACAGGATGACGTGACCTCTGCCACGCTGGAGATATTAGGAAAGTCATGAGTCTCACGCATTTTGACGCGCAGGGCCATGCGCATATGGTGGACGTGTCCGACAAACCCACCACAACACGCGAGGCCACCGCACAAGCATTGGTCCTGATGACCCCCGAAACGCTGGCGCTGGCCCGTGGCGGCGCGAAAAAGGGCGACGTGATGGGCACCGCCCGGCTGGCCGGAATCATTGCCGCCAAGCGCACGGCCGATCTGATCCCGCTTTGCCATCCGCTGCCGATTTCCCGCGTGGCGGTGGATCTGACCCCCGATGACACCCTGCCCGGCATCCGCATCGAGGCAACCGTCCGCACCACCGGACAAACCGGCGTCGAGATGGAGGCCCTGACCGCCGCCAGCGTCGCCGCGCTGACCGTCTATGACATGCTGAAAGCTGCCGAAAAATCCATGCGGATCGAAGGCATCCGCCTGCTGCGCAAGACCGGCGGCAAATCCGGCGATTATGAGGCTGACGCATGATTTCGGTAACGGAAGCTCTGACCAAGGTTCTGGCGCTCGCCGCCCCGCCTGCGCCGGAAACCGTGCCGCTGCGCGACGCACTTGGCCGGGTGCTGCTGGAACCCGCGCAATCGCGCATGACTCAGCCGCCCTTTGACGCCGCGGCAATGGATGGCTACGCGCTGCGATTGACCGATGCGCCGGGGCCGTTAACCATTATCGGGGAAGCTGCGGCCGGCCATCCCTGGCAAGGCGAAGCCCGCCCCGGCACCGCCATTCGCATCTTTACCGGCGCGCCAGTCCCTGCCGGATATGACTGCGTGGCCATGCAGGAAAACTGCACGCGCGACGGCGATCTGCTGCGGATCAATACGCCCTCTAAAAATATGAACATTCGCCCAAAAGGCGCTGATTTTTCAACTGAAACCACTCTCGCACCCGGTCGCCAGCTCACCGCCGGAGACCTCGCCCTGCTGGCGGCGATGAATGTCCCGAACATCACCGTCGCCCGCCGCCCGCGCGTGGCTATTCTGGCGACCGGAGATGAGCTGGTGCCGCCCGGCACACCGCCCGGACCGGGGCAGATCATCTGCTCGAACGATCTGGCCATCGCGGCGCTGGCCGAACAGGCAGGGGCCGAGGTTAACCTTCTTGGCATCGCCCGCGACGACGCCGACGACCTGCGCGAAAAGCTGACACGAGGGGCGCAATCCGACCTGCTGGTGACGATCGGCGGGGCCTCGGTCGGAGATCACGATCTGGTGGGCGATGTGACCGCAGAGATGGGGCTGGAGCGCAGCTTCTACAAAATAGCCATGCGTCCTGGCAAACCGCTGATGGCCGGAAAACTGGCGGATTCAGCCATGCTGGGCCTGCCGGGAAACCCTGTGTCATCAATCGTCTGTGCGCTTATCTTTATGCAACCTCTGATTCGCGCCATGCAAGGGTTGACCACCCCGCCCCACCTTGGCCGCGCCCGGCTGGCCTGCGATCTGCGCCCCGAAGGGCCGCGCCAACACTACCTGCGCGCCGCCCTGTCAGATGGGCCGGACCTGCCGCAAATCACCCCTTTCGACAATCAGGATTCCGCCGGTCTCAGCACGTTGTCCCAAGCCAACGCGCTGCTGATCCGTGCTGCAAACGACCCGGCGCGCAAGGCCGGCGAGGTGATGGAATATTTGCCGCTGTGGGCTTCGGTTTAACGGTTTGTTTACCAGAATATGCTTCTTTCGTTGACGGAATGTTCTGGCTCGTTTAGAACATAAATCGAACACGGCGGGGTGCAAGCAATGCTGACGAAAAAACAGATCCAGCTTCTTGAGTTTATTCAAAAGCGCATGGCGCAGGATGGCGTTCCGCCATCTTTTGACGAAATGAAACTGGCGCTTGATTTGCGGTCGAAATCCGGGATCCATCGCCTGGTCACAGCCCTCGAAGAACGCGGTTTTATTCGCCGCCTGCCCCATCGTGCGCGGGCGCTTGAGATTATTCGCCTGCCGGATGCGCTGGCAAAACCCGGCTTTGAGGCTCGGGTGATTGACGGCGACAAGCGCGACACCCCGCCGATGCCACGGGGCGCGATGCCGGTCACGGTCGGCGCGGCGGTTGAACTGCCGGTCATGGGCCGGATTGCCGCTGGCGTCCCGATAGAGGCCATTTCAGAGATTTCGCACCACATCGCCGTTCCCGGCACCATGCTGACCCAACAGGATCAGCATTACGCGCTGGAGGTTCGCGGCGATTCGATGATCGAGGCGGGGATCAACGATGGCGACATCGTGGTGATCCGCGAATGTGACAGCGCCCAAAACGGCGATATTGTCGTTGCGCTGGTCGAGGGGCATGAGGCGACTTTGAAACGCTATCGCCGCAAAGGTGCAATGATCGCACTGGAAGCCGCGAACCCCGCCTATGAAACCCGCATCCTGCCTGACAATAAGGTGCAGGTTCAGGGCCGTCTTGTCGGCCTGATCCGCAGCTATTGATATGACAAAGCCCCGGACCTTACGACCGGGGCTTTTACAATACTTAACCAGATGTGCGGATGCGTTAACCACGCCAGTCAAAGAAGTCTTTTGGCGCCTGCGCCAACAACTCTTCGGCAAGGCTTTCTCCCATGGCCGGGCCATCTGCGATCGCGCCGCGCCGCTCGCCCGCGATACGGTCGCTGCCATCAGGACGCAGGATTTCGCCACGCAGGAACAGGCTGTCCCCCTCCAGCACCGCCAGCCCGGCGATGGGGGTTTCACACGAGCCATCCAGACGCCGCAGATAGGCGCGCTCAGCCTCGACCCGCTGCGTGGTGGGCAGGTGGCTGATTGCAGCCAGCAGGGCGGCGCTGACCTCATCTGCCGCGCGACGTTCGACCCCAATCGCGCCTTGCGCCACGGCGGGCAGCATATCCTCGACAGCCACCGGGTTTTGGGCGATCTCATCCATGCCAAGCCGCGACAGTCCGGCCATAGCCAGAAACGTCGCCTGCGCCACGCCATCGGCCAGCTTTTGCAGCCGGGTCTGGACGTTGCCGCGAAACTCGACCAGTTTCAGATCCGGGCGCTTGAATGCCAGTTGCGCCCGGCGGCGCAGGCTGGAGGAACCGACCACCGCGCCTTGCGGCAGATCGGCAATTCCCGCGAAATGCGGGCTGACAAAAGCGTCCCGCACATCCTCACGCGGCAGATAGCAGTCGATCACCAGCCCATCCGGCTGGATCACCGGCATGTCCTTCATCGAATGCACCGCAATGTCGATCTCGCCCGCCAGCAGCGCGGCTTCGATCTCACGGGTGAACAGACCCTTGCCGCCGATCTCTTTCAGCGGGCGGTCCAGAATCCGGTCGCCGGTGGTTTTGATAACCACGATTTCAAAGGCATCAGCCGGCAGGTCATGCGCCGCCATCAGCCGGTCACGGGTCTCATGGGCCTGCGCCAGCGCCAGCGCGGAACCGCGGGTGCCAATCTTCAACGGGCGGGAGGGGTCAGGAAATACGCTCATAGCGCATCCATAGTCGCGCCCCTGCGGCTTGACAACCGCCCCGTTGCAGCGTGGAAGGGGGTGGTGAAGGAGACCCCGATGACCAAGACGATCCTGCGCGCCCTTGCGGGCGAAACCCTGCCCACGCCGCCGATCTGGATGATGCGGCAAGCGGGCCGTTACCTGCCGGAATATCGCGCCACGCGGGCGCAGGCGGGGGACTTTCTGTCGCTGTGTTATACGCCTGACCTCGCGGCCGAGGTGACGCTGCAACCCATCCGGCGCTATGGCTTTGATGCCGCTATTCTTTTCGCTGACATTCTGCTTATCCCGCAGGCACTTGGGCTGGATTTATGGTTCGTCACCGGCGAAGGTCCGCGCCTGTCCACCGTGACCACGGCGGAACAAGTGGCTGGGCTGAAACCGGCTGATGCCATCCATGAAAAGCTGGCCCCAGTCTATGAAACCGTGCGGATTTTGTCGCGCGAATTGCCACGCGAAACCACGCTGATCGGCTTTGCGGGGGCACCCTGGACAGTTGCGACCTATATGGTTGCGGGGCGCGGCACCAAGGATCAGGGTCCGGCCCATGCGATGATTGCGCAGGATCGCGCGGCCTTCACGGCGCTGATCGACCGGATCACGGATGCCACCATCGCTTATCTTTCCGCACAAATCGAGGCCGGGGCCGAGGTTGTCAAGCTGTTCGATTCATGGGCCGGCAGCCTTAAAGGTCAGGATTTCAAAGACTTCGCGTTGAAACCAGCCCAGCAGATCATTGTGGCGCTGAAGGCGCGCCACCCCGGCATTCCGGTCATCGCCTTCCCGCGCGAGGCGGGGGATCATTACATCGGCTTCGCCAAGGCGACCGGGGCGGATTGCGTGGCGCTGGACAATTCTGTCAGCGCCGAATGGGCCGCCACGAATGTGCAGGTGGATGGCTGCGTTCAGGGCAATCTGGACCCGCGGCATATGGTCACGGGCGGGCAGGCGCTGGTCGATGAGACCTGGCGCATCGTGAACACGTTCCGCAAGGGGCCGCATATTTTCAACCTTGGTCACGGAATTACCCCCGACGCCAACCCCGATAACGTCGCCCTGATGATCGAAACGGTGCGCACCGCCTGATGCTCTGGATCGCCGCCACTCTGATCGCGGCGGCGGCACAAACCGGGCGCAATGCCGCGCAATCAGGGCTGGTGACGCGGCTTGGCACCATGGGCGCAACCGGGGTGCGGTTTCTGTTCGGCCTGCCTTTTGCGCTGCTGTTTCTGGCGCTGGTCGGGCTGACGATGCCACTGCCCAGGTTGACCGGCCTGTCGCTTGGCTTTGCTGCCCTCGGGGCGTTGGCGCAAATGGCCGCCACCGCCATCATGCTGGTGGCGATGCGGCAGAAGGGCTTTGCCGTCGCCACCGCCCTTATCAAAACCGAGCCGGTGATATTGGCGCTGGCCGGTGCCTTGATTCTGTCCGAACCCCTGGGCGCGGGCCGTATGGCGGCAATCTGTCTCGCCACGCTGGGGGTTCTTGTGACCTCTGGCCTTGATTTGCTGCGCAGCACCTTGGTCCCGGTTGCGACTGCGATTTTCGCGGGCGGGCTGTTCGGCCTGTCCGCAATCGGCTTTCGCGGCGCGATTCTGGCCCTGCCTGACGGTCATTTCATCGCTCGCGCGACGCTGATCCTGTCGATTTCTTTGGCCTTTCAGGCAGCGTTGACGGCAGTCTGGCTGATGCTGACCGACCGCGCCGCCTTGCGCGGCATTATCGCAGCATGGCGCGAATCGCTTGGCGCAGGCTTTTTAGGCGCTTTGGCCAGCCAGTCCTGGTTTGTGGGTTTCGCACTGACCTCGGCGGCAAATGTGCGCACGCTGGCGCTGATCGAGGTGGTTTTTGCATGGATCATCTCTGGCCGCATGTTTCATCAGCGGATCAGCCCGCAGCAATTGGCGGGTATGGGGCTGATCGTCGTCGGGGTCGGTTGGCTGTTGCTGCTGGCCTAGGCCAGTGCCGCACGCCCGGCGGCACGGCCAGAAAAGATGCAGCCACCAAGGAATGTCCCTTCCAGCGCATTATAGCCGTGATAGCCACCGCCGCCAAAGCCCGCCGCCTCGCCGCAGGCAAACAGGCCGGGAATGGCACGGCCCGCCCCATCCAACGCCTGCCCACTCAGGTCGGTTTCCAGCCCGCCCAGCGTTTTGCGGGTCAGCACATGCAGGCGCACCGCAATCAGCGGGCCGGATTTCGGGTCGAGGATAGGATGCGGACGAGCGGTGCGCATGAAGCGGTCGCCAAGATAGGCACGCGCCTGCCGGATGGCGATGATCTGCGCATCTTTGGAAAACGGGTTGTTCAGCGCCGCATCACGGGCCTCGATCTGCCCCCGCAGATGGCCCGCTGACAGCGCCCGATCGCCAATGCGGTTCATGCCCGCAACCAGATCATCCAGCCGGTCAGCGACGACAAAATCTTCGCCATGGGTCTTGAACGCCTCGACCGGGGGCGGCGCGGCGCGACCCAGACGGCTGCGCAGCAGCAGACCGATGTTCTTGCCAGTCATATCCGGGTTTTGTTCAGACCCGGACAGGGCAAACTCTTTCTTGATGATCTTTTGCGTGGTGATGAACCACGAATACGGCTGACGGTTCTGGCACAGGTGGCGCAACGTGGACAGGCTGTCAAAGCCCGGCAGGCAGGGCGCTGGCAGGCGGCTTCCATCGGCGTCGAACCACATCGAGGACGGCCCCGGCAGGATACGGATGCCGTGGTTCGGCCAGATCGGGTTCCAGTTGCGGATGCCTTCGGTGTAATGCCACATCCGGTCATTGTTGATGACCCGCGCGCCTGCGGCCTGCGCATGACCGATCATCAGCCCGTCCACATGGGCCGGCACCCCGCAAACCATGCTCTCCGGTGCCGGGCCAAGCCGCGCCGCAGGCCAGTTCTGCCGCACGAGGGCCTCATTCCCGCCAATGCCGCCGCTGGCCACGATCACCGCCCCGGCGCGGATGGCAAAATCGCGGATCACCTGCCGGTTCGAGGGCTGGCCGCGTTCGGCCGGATCATCGGCCAGAACCTCACCCTGAACGCCGGTGATGCCCCCCGCCCCGCCTGTCAGCGCCGTGACACGGTGGCGAAAGCGCAGGGCGATGCGCCCCTCGGCTTCGGCCTGCTCAATCTGGCGGATAAAGGGCGCCAGCACCCCCGGCCCGGTCCCCCAGGTCACATGAAAGCGCGGCACCGCATTACCATGCTGATGCGCAAGGCTGCCGCCGCGCTCGGCCCAGCCGACCACAGGGAACCAGCGCATCCCGAGGCCGTGCAGCCATGGCCGCATCTCTCCGGCGGCAAAATCCAGATAGGCTTCGGCCCACAGCCGGGGCCAGTGGTCTTCGGCCCGGTCAAACCCTGCCGAACCAAGCCAGTCGGTCCGCGCCAGTTCCAGACTGTCCCGAATCCGCATCCGGCACTGTTCCGGCGTATTGACCATGAATAGCCCGCCCAGCGACCAGAACGCCTGCCCGCCCAGATTGGCGCGATTTTCCTGATCCAGCAGGATCACCCGCCGCCCGCGCTGCACCGCCTCGCAGGCGGCCACCAGACCGGCCAGACCTGCGCCGATAATCACGACATCGGTTTCATCCCCCATCGTCCCCTCCCCGGACTGCTTTCGGAGATTGCAGCCCGCATCAGGCCCCCTGTCCATCAGGACGCAACGTCACGCCTGACGGGTCAGCCAGATGCGGCGGGCCAGCGTCAGAATGAACAGCCCGGTCAGGATCAGGATGATGGTCGGCGCGGGTGCACTGTCAAGGTAAAAGCTCAGCCAGACACCGGCCAGCATCGACCCCATGCAGACCGCCACCGCAACCGTCAGCATCGCGCCAAAGCGGCGCACCAGCAGAAAGGCAATCGCTCCGGGTGCGATCAGCAGGCCGACGGCCAGAATCAGCCCGGTTGCCGACAGCGTGGCCACAATGGTCAGCGACAGAATGGTTAACAAGCCATAGTGCAGCAGCCCCACCGGCAGACCCGAGGCCCACGCCTGCGCGGGATCAAAGGCGTGAAGCATCAGGTCGCGCCATTTCAGCAGCAGGGCTGCGGTCACAAACAGTGCAATCAGCCCCGCCGTCCACAGATCATCCGCGCCAACTCCCAGCATATTGCCGAACAGGATGTGATCCAGATGCACATTCGTATCCAGCCCGACATAGATCACGATCCCCAGCGCGAACATGCCGGAAAACACCACGCCCATGATCGTGTCCTGCTTGACGCGGCTGTTCTCGGTCAGCCAGCCGGTCGCCAGCGCCGTGACCATCCCCGCGCCAAAGGCTCCAAGGATCAGCGGCACACCAAGCACATAGGCCAGAATGATCCCCGGCAGCACCGCATGGCTGACAGCATCACCCATCAGCGCCCAGCCTTTGACCACCAGAAAGCAAGACAACAGCGCCGTAGGAACAGATACGATCACCGCAATCAGAAATGCATTCTGCATAAAGCCGAACTGAAACGGCAGAGTCAGCGCCTCCATCCTCAGCCCCCCGACATGGCGCGGCGGCGGGCGGCCAGCAGCCCGTATTTCGGCGCCAGAACAAATACCGCCAGAAAGATCAGCACTTGCAACAGCACGATCACACCGCCGGTCGCCCCGTCCAGAAAATAGCTGATATAGGCCCCGGCAAAGCTGGTCCCTGCCCCGATCGCAACCGAGGTCAGGATCAGCCGCGGAAAGCGGTCGCACAGCAGATAGGCGGTTGCCCCCGGCGTGACCACCATCGCCACCACCAGAAACGCGCCGACCGTCTGCATCGCCGCCACGACACAGGCCGACAGCAAGGTGAAAAACACGACTTTCAGCAGCCCCGGACGCAAACCTATGGACCGCGCATGGCTTTCGTCAAAGAACACCACCAGCAGGTCTTTCCATTTCAGCGCCAGCACGGCCAGCGAGACCAGCCCGATAATGACAAGCTGCGCGGTGTCCTCGGGGGTGATGGCCAAAATATTGCCCATGGTGATGGTCTGCACCGAAATTGCCACCGGGTTCAGCGACACCATGAACAGGCCAAGCCCAAAGAACGACGTGAAAATAATCCCGATAATCACATCGGTTTTCAGCCCCGAACGCCCGGTCAGAAACAGCATCGCCACCGCCGCCAGCCCGCCCGAGATGAACGCTCCCATCGCAAAGGGCAGGCCCAGCATATAGGCTCCCGCCACCCCCGGAACAACGGAATGGGACAATGCGTCCCCGATCAGCGACCAGCCTTTCAGCATCAGATAGGCCGACAGAAAAGCGCAGACACCGCCAACCAGCGCCGAAACCAGCATGGCATTGGTCATGTAACCATAGCTGAACGGCTCCAGCAGGGCGTTCATCGCGGCTCCTCCAGCGTGCGGATTTCGTTGCCGTATTTGACCAGAGGGCGCTCATCATCGGTCAGGATCAGCAGCTTGCGCCCGTCGTCATCGTCATGCAGATCAGCACCGCCAAGGGTGAAATGCCTCAGGACGCCGCCAAAGGTGCGTTGCAGGTTGTCGCGGGTAAAGGTCGTCTCGGTCGGGCCATAGGCCAGCACAGTGCCTTTGACCAGAACCGTGCGGTCGCAGAACTCAGGCACCGAACCAAGGTTATGGGTGGACACCAGCATCACCCGGCCTTCGTCGCGCAACTCGCGCAACAGCGCAATGATCTGATCTTCGGTCTGCACATCAACACCGGCGAAAGGCTCGTCCAACAGGATCACCTGACCTTCCTGCGCCAGCGCGCGGGCCAGAAAGACGCGCTTTTTCTGACCGCCGGACAGCTCGCCAATCTGGCGGTGACGGAAATCCAGCATGTTCACGCGGGCCAGCGCATCCGTCACCGCCTGCCGGTCGCGGTCTGATGCGCGGCGCAAAAAGCCCATGTGGCCATAGCGGCCCATCATCACCACATCCTCGACCAGCACCGGAAAGGACCAGTCCACATCCTCTGCCTGCGGGACATAGGCGACCAGATTGCGGCGCAACGCCTGTTTGACGCTCATCCCCAGCAAGCGGATCTCACCCCGCGCCAGCGGCACAAAACCCATAATCGCCTTGAACAGCGTCGATTTGCCCGCGCCATTCACCCCGACCAGTGCTGTCACCGTCCCGCGCGGCACCGCGAAAGACGCGTCGCGCAGCGCGGTAAACCCGTTGCGATAGGTCACGGTGACATGCTGCGCCGCGATCCCGCCCGCCAGATCATCCGGGGCGCCGATCATCGTGCCACCCCACGTTCCAGCCCCTCGGCAATGGTTTCGGCGGTGGTTTTCAGCAAGTCCAGATAGGTCGGCACCGGCCCGTCGGGTGCCGACAGGCTGTCCACATACAGGACACCGCCGTAAAGCGCCCCGGTCTCACGCGCGACCTGCTGCGCCGGGGCGGTGTTGACGGTGCTTTCACAAAACACCACAGGAATATCATGCTGACGCACGCCGTCGATCACCTGCTGCACCTGCCGCGGCGTGCCGGTCTGATCGGCGTTAATCGGCCACAGATACAGTTCCTGCATCCCGAAATCACGCGCCAGATAGCTGAAGGCCCCTTCGCATGTCACCAGCCAGCGGCGATCCTCGGGGATGGCAGCAATACGGCTGCGCAAAGGCTCGATCACCGCCCGCAACTGGTCCTGATAAGCGGCGGCATTGGTGGTATAGGTGACAGCATTTTCAGGGTCTTGCGCGATGAACGCGTCACGGATGTTATCAATATAGATCAGCGCATTATCCAACCCCATCCAGGCATGAGGGTTCGGCGCACCCTCATAAGCCCCCGCGCGGATCGGGATTTGGCTGATACCATCGCTCAGCACCACCGAAGGCACATCGCCGGATCGGTTCAGGAATTGTTCGAACCACAGCTCCAGATTCAGCCCGTTCCACAGGATCAGATCGGCCCCATGCGCCCGAACCAGATCCTGCGGCGTGGGTTCATAGCCGTGGATCTCGGCCCCCGGGCGGGTCACGGACACCACATCCGCCGCATCCCCCGCCACCTGCTGCGCCATATCAGCCAGCACGGTAAAGGTGGTCACGACCTTCATCCGCTCCGGGCTGGCCAGCGCCGCACCTGTCGTCAGCGCCCAAACCGCTGCCCCCGCAATCACCCCTGCCCTGACCGACATTCTCACCCTTTCACCATCAGATGCGATTCACTTGCATCTAGGGATAGCAGCCACCAGACAAATTGCAAGTGCGATTCATTTGCAACAAGAACCCAACCGTGCTAATTCCCCGGTGAACGACCCTTTACGCGGTGGAAACGCATGACCGACCCCGACAGCCTGATTGACCGCTGCCGCAAGGCCGGGTTGCGGATCACCGGGCCACGCCGGATCATTCTGAAGGTTCTCGATCAATCCGGCGATCATCCCGATGTCGAGGAATTGCACCGCCGCGTCAGCCGGATAGAACCGGGTGTCAACATCGCCACGATTTATCGCACCATGAACAAGCTGGCCGAGCTTGGCCTGATCGAGCGCCATATGTTCGACGATGGCAGGCTGCGCTATGAACCCGCACCGGACGAACACCACGATCACTTCATCAATGTTGACAGCGGCGAGGTGATCGAGTTCCGCTCGGACGAGATCGAACGGCTGCAAGACGAAATCGCCCGCTCATACGGGTTCGAGATTGTCAGCCACCGCCTTGAAATCTATGTGCGCAAGCGCCCCTAAAAGCTGTTTCGCTCCCGATAGCTGCGCAGGAAACCCTGAATCCGGGCATCCTGCGGCTGGTGCAGGATACGGTCGGGGGTATCCACGGCGACCATTTCGCCCGCGTCCATAAAGGCGACCCGGTCCGCGACATGGGCGGCGAAGCCCATCTCATGCGTAACCACGACCATGGTCATGCCCTCGGCGGCAAGGGCTTTCATCACGTTCAGCACCTCGCCCACCAATTCCGGGTCCAGCGCGCTGGTCGGTTCGTCAAACAGCATCAGCCGCGGTTCCATCGCAATGGCGCGGGCAATGGCGACGCGCTGTTGCTGGCCGCCCGACAGCCGCGCCGGGTGGTTCTGCATCCGGTCGCCAAGCCCGACCTTGCGCAAGGCGGCTTCGGCCTGACGGGCAGCCTCGGGCTTGGGCAGGCCGCGCACCCGGATCAGCCCTTCGGCGACATTCTCCAGTGCGGTCATATGCGGCCACAGGTTGAATTGCTGAAACACCATGCCGATACCGCGCCGCATCTCGCGCAGGCGGCGGGCAGACATCCGCCGCCCGCCGGGGCTGTCATAGCCGATCAACTGCCCGTCGATCAGCACTTCGCCCGCGTCATAGGCCTCAAGGAAATTGATACAGCGCAGCAGCGTGGATTTCCCCGATCCCGAAGGGCCGATCAGGCATGTGACCTTGCCCGGTGGAATCGTCAGATCCACATCTTTCAACGCCTGAAACGGGCCATAGAACTTGCTCAGCTTGCGGATATCGACGGCGGCGGCCTGCATGGCTCAAACCCTTTCGGTCAGATGGCGGGTGATGCGGGTTTCCAGCCGCCGCCCAACGCGGGAGATCACCTCGACCAGACCCCAGAAGAACAGCGCCAGCACGAGGTTGGCTTCCAGATAGCGGAAGGTTTCGGTGGACATGCGGCTGGTCTGATACATCAGCTCCGGCACGGTAATCATCGACAAAATCACCGTTTCCTTGGTCAGAATGATCGAGAAATTGACCAGAGCCGGCAGCGCCGACACCAACCCCAATGGCAACAGGATGCGGCGGGTGATCGCTGCTTCGGACATACCAATGGCGCGGGCGGCCTCTAGCTGACCAACCGGCACGGCCTTGAAACCCGAGCGGAAAATCTCGGCAAAATAGGGGCTGCCATAAATCGTCAGCCCCAGCAGCCCCGCCGGAACCGCATCCAGCCGCAGCCCGACCAGCGGCCCGCCGTAATACAGCACGAAAAGCTGCACCAGAAAGGGCGTGCCGCGAATAATCTCGATCCAGGCTTGCAGCAACCAGCGCAGCGGGCGCGGACTGTATCGCTGGGCCAGCGCGATCAGCAGGCCCAGCGCCATACCGAGGACCGACCCTGCCAGCCAGCAGAACACCGTCATGCCAAAGCCGCGCAGCAGCATCGGGCCGTATTGCTGAAGCACACCCCAGTCCATCAGACCGCCATCCGGTGTTCCAGCCAGCGTCCAAGCGCGGCAAGGCACAGGTTGATCGCCAGATAAATGCAGGCCGCGGCCAGATAGGCTTCCAGCGGGCGAAAGGTCGTCGCGGCCTGCGCCTGACTGGCACGGGTCAGCTCAAGGATGCCAACCACCGACACCAGCGAAGACGCTTTGACCAGCAAGATCAGCTCATTCATCAACGCAGGCAGCGACATCGCCACCGCCTGCGGCAGCACCACCCGGCCCCAGATAGCGCGCGGGGTCATACCGATAGCCATGGCGGCCTCAACCTGCCCGCGCGGCAGGGCATTGATCGCGCCGCGCCAGATTTCGCTGATATAGGCGCTGGCACAGATTCCCACGGCAATCACGGCAGCAGCCAGCGCCGGCACATTCACCCCAATCACCGGCAGCAGGTAATACATCAGCAAAAGTTGCACCAGCAGCGGCACGCCACGCAGAAAACTGACCCAGACAGCAGCAAAGCGGCGCAGCGCAACCACAGGCGACAGCGCCGCCGCGCAGATCAGCGCCGCGATCACCAGCCCCAGCGCAATGCCAAGGCCCGAGACCAGCAGCGTATAACGCGCGGCCCAGGCCAGCGGGCCAAAGCTGTCAAGAAAGGTCGGAACGGAAAACATCGCCAGTCTTTCGCGGCAGAGGACAGGCGGGTTTCCCCGCCTGATCCCAATTATTCAGCCGGCACTTCACGCGGCAGTTCCGGCGTAGCCCCCAGCCATTTCTGCTGGATTTCAGCCAGACGGCCATCGTCGTGCAGTTTCAGGATCGCCGCGTTGACCGCCTGCACGAAGCTGGCGGAATTGTCATCCTTGCGCAGCGCCCAAGCATAGTATTTCGGCTGACCAAAGGTGGCCGGTTCGGTCATGGCAAACGTTTCGGGGCGGTTCTTGACCAGATAGGCAAGGTTCGGGGACGATCCCGCCACCGCATCCAGACGCCCCGCCGCCAGATCGGCATAAGCCTCGTCCATGGTGCCATATTCTTTGACCGTCACCCCGCCAAGGCTGTCACCAAAGGCGACAAGCTGGCGGAACTGCGCAGTCCCCTGCTGCACCCCAACCGTCTTTCCCGCAATATCCTCAGGCTTTTGCACGGCATCGTTGCGTGCGGCACGAACCAGCCCCACGGTGCCATCCGCAATCGGCAGGCTGAAGGCGTAACGCTCCAGCCGCTCGGGGGTGATGACGACCGGCGCGATGATGATGTCAAACTTGCCAACCTCCAGCCCCGGAAGCTGCGCGGGCCACGGAATATCCTGATAGACCGGCTCGGCCCCGATTTCCTGACTGACCGCATCGAACAGGTCCTTGGTCATGCCTTCATAGGTGCCGTTCACCAGCATGTCGAAAGGCGCGAAATGCATGTCGGTCGCGGTAGTGATCTTGCCTGCGGTTTTCACATCCTCCAGTAGGTCCGCCATCGCAGGGGTGGTCAGCGCCAGCGCCAGCAGCGCACCCGTCAGGGCCAGTTTCACGGTCATCATTCCCTCCTTGAGTCACTTTCCGGCGCACGGAACAGACGCAGCCGGACAGGCTTGTGTGATATGCGCAGGCACGGCCGGACGCAATTTCATATCCGGCATTTTCCGGGGAAAATCCGCACTTAGACCCATTTTGCCAAGGGCGGCAGGCTCATCAGCACCGCATTGGCATCATGGCCGGTCGCCAGCCCGAATTTGGTGCCGCGGTCATAGACAAGGTTATATTCCGCATAAAGCCCGCGATGGACCAGTTGCGCATCCTTGGCGGCATCATCCCACGGATCGGCCATATGCGCCTCGGCCAAAGGCAGAAAGGCGGGCAGAAAAGCCTCGCCCACAGCGCGGGTAAAGGCGAAATCAGCGGACCAGTCGCCCGTGTTCAGGTCATCGTAGAAGATCCCGCCGACACCCCGCGCCCGGCCCCGATGCGGGATAAAGAAATACTCATCCGCCCAAGCCTTGAAACGGTCGTAGTAATCCGCCCCATTCGGTGTGCAGGCGTCACGCAGAACGCCATGAAAATGCACCGTATCCGCCGGGTATTCGATGCAGGGGTTCAGGTCCGCACCACCGCCGAACCACCACGCGCCCGGCGTCCAGAACATCCGCGTGTTCATATGAACGGCAGGCGCATGAGGGTTTTGCATATGCGCCACAAGGCTGATGCCGCTGGCCCAAAAGCGCGGGTCGTCCGCAATTCCCGGCACGCCCCGCGCCGCCATTGCCTTTTGCGCCTCGGGGGCCAGCGTGCCATGCACCGCCGACCAGTTCACGCCGACCTTCTCGAACACCCGCCCGCCGCGCATCACCGACATCAGCCCGCCGCCGCCGTCATTGGCACGGGTGGTCGGTGTGACCTCGAACCGGCCTGCGGGGCCAGCGCCGGGGCCGCGATCCTCCAGCGCCTCGAATGCTGTCACGATCCGGTCACGCAATTCACGGAACCATGCCGCCGCCTGCTCGCGTTGTGCCTGCATCTGCATTGCCGCCCCCAAAGTTGATTTGCACCGGCGCGATGCCGGATTTACACTTGCGCCATTGCTGATAGAGGCCCGCCCGATGACCCGCAACCTGATCCTGCTTGCCCCCCTCGCCCTTCTGGCCGCCTGCGGCACCCCGCAGGAACAATGCATCCGGGGCAACACCTCGGAACTGCGCACACTGTCGCGCCTGCTGGCGGAAACCGAGGGCAACCTGTCCCGCGGCTATGCCTGGGGCGAGCGTCAGACCTGGGAAACCGAATGGCAGGACTGCCGCCGCATCCGCCGCGACCGCGACGGCAATGCGCATGTTTATTACGAACCCTGCCTGCGCAATGTGCCGGTGACAGAACGCTTCAGGGTGCCAATTGATCCGCAGATCGAGACCCGCAAGCGCGACAATCTGGTCGCCAAGGTTCGTGAGCAGGAAGCCCGCGCCAAGCAGGTCATCGCTGCCTGTCAGAAAGCATATCCCGAAGGGTAAAACGGCTTAAAACACCGACGCCCGCACCGGATCGGCAAGGCTGCGCCCACCATCCACGTTAATGATCTGCCCGGTTACAAAAGCCGAGGCCGGGCTGACCAGATAATGCACCATTTCGGCCAGTTCATCGGCGGCGGCGATGCGCCCCATCGGCGTGCCGGCAATAATATCGTCACGCAATTCGGGGTGGTCGCGCAGCTTGCAGCGTAGTTCTTCGGACATGATGCTGCCAAAGGCCACGCCATTGACCCGGATACGATGTGGCGCAAGCGCAAGCGCAAGGCTGCGGGTGGCCTGATCCTGCGCCGCGCAAGCGATGGAATAGCCCATCAGCGACGGGTGCGGGCGTTGCGCCGCCAGCGTCGTCAGGTTCACGATGGCACCCGACTGCGGCCCGTCCTCGGCGGCCTCCTCGGATTGCTTTATCATGCGCTTGGCGACGATCTGCGACAGGCGCAGGCTGGCCATCATGTTCTGGCGCAGCATTTCTTCCAACTGGTCGGCATCGACACTCAGCGGGTCGCTGGGTTTCACCAGCCGGTGCGCGTTGACCAGAATATCCACCCGCTCGAACGCATCCAGCGTGGCCGAAACAAGGTTCGTCATCGACAAGCGCTCCGACATATCCGCTGAAAACCAGCGCAATTGCCCGGATTCCTGCGCCTTTTCAGCAAGATCACAAGAGGCTGCGGCCTCCTCGCTGTCGGCGCAGATGACATTCGCCCCGCGCTCGGCCAGATGCAACGCAATCGAACGTCCGATACCTTTCGCGGCACCAGTCACAATGGCCGTCCGGCCCTGAATGGAAAAGCTCATTTATGTTTCCTTCGGCCTGCACCCGTCGCGGTCAGCAGCTTGAACCGGGAATCGCCGCCGAACGCCTCGACCTGTGCGAAATGCTCAGCCAGCACGGTTTCATAGGGCAGATGCCGGTTCGCCACCATCCACAACCGCCCAGCCCCAGTCAAAAGGCCCGCAGCGGTGCGGATAAAGGCCGCCCCCAACCGAGGATCGGCACGGCGGCTCTGGTGAAACGGCGGGTTCATAATCACCCCGTTCACGGGTTCCGGCAGGGTAAAGCGGGTCGCATCGGCCCAATGAAAGCGCGTGCGCGGGTCCGTGACATTCTGTCGCGCGCAATCCAGCGCCACGGCGTCGGATTCGACCAGATGCAATTCAGTCACGCCGGGCCGCGCCAGAATCTGCGCCGCCAGCCAACCCCAGCCTGCGCCAAGCTCGACAATCCGGGTCGGCAGCTTGTCCGGCAGCGCTGCAGCCAGTGCCACCGACCCCGGATCAGCCCCATCCGCCGAGAACACCCCCGGCGCGGTCACGAAACCATCGACCTGACGCGGACGCGCGGCCCAATCCTCGGGCAGCCACGCGCCTTGTGGCACGGTCAGTCGCGCCAGCTTGCCATGCGCCCCGGCCAGAGGTGCCTCAACTTCGACCAATCCACGCAATTCTTTCAGAACGGAATCAATACCATCCGTCTTTTGCCCATCCACCCAAAGCGAGGCCCCCGCGGGCAGGATCGCCGCCGCTGCCGCAATCCGGGCGCGGGTCAGGTCGCGGGCGCGGTCGATAAAGACCACCGCCAGATCGGCAGCCTCGGGCGACGCAATCCGCACATCAAACCCTTGCGCGGCAAGCTGGTCATGGTCTGGCTTGCGCGGCTGCACGATCACAGTTTGCGCAGGATCGAACATCGACAAATCCTGCGCCGCATCCGCGCCGAACAGCACCACGCGGCCAGCGACAGGGGCATCCAGCCCCACCGAAAGACGAGAACGAGCCACGTTTATTCCTTTTCCATCGTGCATTGCAGCGGGTGCTGCGAGCGCCGCGCCAGTTCCATCACCTGCGCAACCTTGGTTTCCGCGACCTCATGCGAATAGACACCGACCACGGCAATGCCCTTTTTATGGACCGTCAGCATGATCTCGATGGCCTGCGCATGGGTTTTGGCGAACAGGCGTTCAAGAATATGCACGACGAACTCCATCGGGGTAAAGTCATCGTTCAAAAGCAACACCTTATACATGGGCGGCCGCTGCGTGCGCGGCTTGGTCTTTACGGCAAGGTCTTCGTCGCGGCGGGTATCCGTCATGCGCCTAGCAAGTCCAGAAAGGGTGATTTGACCGCATATATAGGCACAGCACGGCACAATGTCAGCCCCGCCAACCCAAGCAAGACACCGCCAGCACAAGGCCAATGCAGAAAAATTGCATTTCCCGCAGCGAATCGCCGTGCTATTATCGAAATATTAAAGAAGAGCCTGCATAAAAAGACAGGCTCTCACCAGAGGCAGAATACCTCATCAAGAGGCAGAATACGGGGCAGTCGTGAGCATTGCAGGTTTCGTCCGTTCAGGACTTTTTGTTCTTTTTTCCTTTTTAGCCCCGGCAATTGCGGGAGCGGCACCCTATGCCGATTTCGTCATGGATGCCCGCACGGGCCGCGAATTGCGCTCGCAAAACGCCGATACGCGGCTGCATCCGGCCTCGCTGACCAAGATGATGACGCTGTATATGGCCTTCACCGCGATCGAGCGCGGACAGGTCCGGCTGGACACCAAGTTTCAGGTCTCGACCCATGCGGCCAATCAGCAGCCCTCGAAACTGGGCCTGCGGCCGGGACAGACAATCGAACTGCGCTATCTGATTCGCGCGGCGGCGGTGAAATCCGCCAATGATGCCGCCGTGGTCATTGCCGAAGGGTTGGCCGGGTCCGAGGCGCAATTCGGTGCGCAGATGACCGGCATGGCGCAGGCTTTGGGTATGCGGAACACGCAATTCCGTAATGCCAGCGGGCTGACCGCGCAGGGGCATTTCTCAACCGCCCGTGACCTGACGATTTTGGGGCGGCGGCTGTTTTATGATTTCCCGCAATATTACTCGATTTTCTCGCGTCGTTCGGCAGATGCCGGTGTCGCAACGGTTTCGTCGACCAACCGCCGCTTTCTGGACAGCTATCAGGGCGCGGACGGGATCAAGACGGGCTATACCCGGGCAGCGGGGTTCAACCTGACCGCCTCTGCGCATCGCGGGTCCAAACGGATCATCGCCACGGTGATGGGCGGTCAAAGCACCGCGCACCGAAACGCGATCATGGCACAATTGCTGGACGCCGGTTTCGCCGGTGCGCCTTCCCGTGTCCGTGAGGTACGGCCAGAGCCGCAGCAATATATGGCCCAGCAAAAAGTCGTGCGTCAGGTTCAGGTGGAACGGCAGGCCCCTGCCCCGGTGCAGCCGGTCACGCTGGCCAGCTCTGCCGCGCCGCCCGCCGCAGGTCCGGCCCGCCGCGCCTCTCTGGCCAGTGGCAACGCGCTGGATGATGCTTTGGCACAAGCCCGTGCGCAGGCTCCGGCGGCGCAACCCGCCACGCCGGGCGTGCGCCTGACCGCCAGCGCCCGGCCACAGCGCCGTCCGGGCAGCGCCAGCACCCCGGTTGCCCCGGCCCCGGTCGTCGCCGGCACGGATGCGGCCCGCCCGCCCCGGCAGGAAACGACCGCCGCCAGCGCCAATGCCCCCGTCGCATCGGACAACGGGCTGGCCCGCTCAACCCGCCCGGTTCAGGCACCGCGCGACCGCCAATCCGCGAATATGCAGGCGGATAACAGCGCGCTTGGCACCGAACTGGCCGCCGCTGGCGTGGCCACCTCCGGCAGCCTGTTTGCCGCCGCAGCGGTGGATACGGGCGGCCCGGAGCGGCTGAGCCTTGCGGCCTCTCCCGCACCTGCACGACGCGCCAAAACCGTGATTCTCGCATCGCTGGCCGCGCCCGAGGAACCCGCCGCAACGCAGATCGTGTCGCGCGTCGCCACCGGCGGCAAGCGGCAAAACGGTGTGCTGCTGGGCCGGTTCACGACACAGGCCGCGGCGGACCGGGTTCTGGTTCAGGCTGCGCTGCAAGAAAGCGATATGCTGGCCGATGCACGGCGCTGGGTGAATAACGCGCCCCGCGGCTGGGAAGCACATTTCACCGGCATGTCCCGCGCCTCTGCCGTTGCGACCTGCGACCGCTTGCAGGCACGCCAGCAGGAATGTCAGGTCACAGGACCTTAACGGCAAAGCCCCGGACCGGGCGTCGTTGCAGCACCACGCATCGGGAAAAGTGCAACACGGTTGCCCTTTTCACTGTACCATTTGGTTGCGGCTGCTTTGCCAGCCTTTGCAACACATCGCCGGACACAGAGACAATCCGTCCGGCTTGGCCGTTGTCACTCGCCCGTTCTCACGGCACCGCAGTTCCTCACCGAACAGGAAGCCCTTAGCCCCTTGCGGTCATGATCCGCATTTCACGGATCGTCCCGCATCACCGCCGTGATTTGCGACAGGTCGCAATATCTGCCGGCGGATCTATCAGAGGACCGGGCTTGATATGAGAGAACCGAGGGGCGCCGTGATCGTTCCCCTTGATAACAGCCGCCGAACCGAGCCTATCCTCCAGCACCGGCGCATCAGGAACAGGCTGAAGCCACCCTTTTTGTTTCCCTATCTCGCCCGCTTGAGCATATTTCAGCCCTCGGCAGGGGCGAGAGGTTAACTGTCGTCTCTGGATGCCTCACGCGGGGGGGCCGGGCGCTCATCCCATTCACCGGACAGGATACGCTGCGCATCGCCTTTGGGGTCCTCATACTGGCGGTTGCGCAGTGACCAGACAAAGGCCAGAAGGCCCAGCCCGCCCATGCCGATGGACACCGGAATCAGGATGGCAAGAATCTCCATATTGTCCCCTTACCGCAGCCGCAGCGCGTTCAGCGTCACAGTGATCGAGCTGATCGACATGGCCAGCGCCGCCAGCAGCGGCGTGGCCAGCCCGACCAGCGCAATCGGCACCGCGACCACATTATAGCCAAAGGAAATCGCAAAGTTTTCCTTGATCCGCCGCCGCGCACGCCCCGCAGTTTCCAGCGCATCCGCGACCGGGGCCAGATCCTGCCCCATCAGCACGATGTCACTGGCCACCCGCGCCGCGTCCAATCCGGTCGCGGGCGAGATCGAGACATGCGCCCCGGCCAGCGCAGCGGTATCGTTCAGCCCGTCACCCACCATCAGCGGCTTGCGCCCTTCGGCTGTCAGACTGCTCACCAGATGCGCCTTTTCCACCGGCGTCACCCCTGCCTGCCATTCGGTAATCCCCAGCCGCGCGGCGGTTTCCTGCACCACGGCCGGACGATCGCCTGACAGCAGAATGACCCGCAGCCCCTGCCCCAAAAGCGCGGCCACACAGTCGGCGGCACCGGGGCGCAACTGATCCTCGAAGCTGATCGCCAATGGCGCAGCATCGCCAAGCGCCAGCCAGCTTTGCGTCAGGCTGCTGGCATCCGGCGCGCCCGGCGCAACCCAATCGCCGCGTCCAAGGCGCACGACCTGCCCCTGCCATTCGGCCTGAACACCATGGCCCGGCAGTTCGCGCAGCCCGGTCACATCCGCCGCAGCCACCCCCAACAGACGCAGCGCCTGCGCCAGACCGCGCGACAGCGGGTGATCCGACCCCTGCGCCAAAGCCAGCGCCACGCCTTGCGCCTGCCGGTCCAGCGCCGACAGATCGACGGGCTGTGGCGTGCCAAGCGTCAGCGTGCCGGTCTTGTCGAACACCACCGTGTCCACCTCGGCCAGCCGCTCCAGCGCGGTGCCGTTTTTAATCAGCAGCCCACGCCGGAACAGCCGTCCCGAGGCCGCCGTCACCACCGCAGGCACCGCCAGCCCAAGCGCACAGGGACAGGTGATAATCAGCACCGCCGCCGCAACATTGACCGCGAAACGCCAGTCGCCGCCGGTCAGATACATCCAGACGATAAAGGACGAAAACGCCAGCAGATGCACGGCGGGCGCATAGCCCCGCGCGGCGCGTTCGGCCAGTGTGCTATAGCGGGTGCGGGCGGATTCCGTCGCCGCAACCAGTTCCGCCAGCCGCGACAGGCTGGAATCACGCCCCGCCGCCGTCACCCGCAGGGTCAGCGGCCCGGTCAGGTTGACCTCTCCCGCCGACAGCGCCATGCCCGGCCCGGCCTGCACCGGCTGCGATTCCCCGGTCAGGATCGAGCGGTCAAGTTCCGACCAGCCCTCGACCACCTCGCCATCTGCCGCTACCCGGTTGCCGGGCCGAATACGGATCAGATCGCCGGGGCGCAGATCAGCGACCGAAACCACCTGTTCGGCCCCATCGACCACCAGCGTGGCCCGAGGCACCTCCAGCGCCGTCAGCTCCTCGGCGGCGGATCGGGCCACGGCGCGGGTGCGATAGTCCAGATAGCGCCCGATCAGCAGAAAAAAGCACAGCATCACCGCGCCGTCGAAATAGGCATGACGGCCCGAGTTAAAGGTCTCATAGACGGAAATCGCGCTGGCCAGAATCAGCGCAAGCGAGATCGGCACATCCATACCAAGGCGCCCATGGCTGATGCTGCGCCATGCGCTTGCAAAGAACGGCTTGCCCGCAAAGGCCACGGTTGGCAGCGCAATGGCACCGGAAATCATGTGGAACATATCCCGCGTCGCCGCATCGGCCCCAGACCAGACCGCGACCGACAGGATCATCACATTCATCATCGCAAAGCCGGATACGCCAATACGCATCAGCAGGTCACGCCCCTGACGGTCGGCAGCCGTGGCGGACAGGGCCGCCGGGTCCAGCTCATGCGCCTCATAGCCGATGGATTCGACGACCGGGATCATGTCTTCGGCCGTATGTCCCGGCGCGTCGATGGTAACGCGGCGCAGGGTCAGATTCACACGGGCATCACGCACACCGGGATGCTTGTGCAACACACGCTCGACATCGGAAATGCAGGTCGCGCAATGCACCGCAGGCAGCGACAGGATAATGTCACCCCGCGTCTTGCCCCCCTGCCCGGCCAGCCCTTCGGCCAGCGGCACCGCGTCGCAGGCAGGACAGGCGCTGATCCGCGGGTCAGAGGCCCCTGCTGGCATATCGGCCGTCAGATCAGCCATGCTTCATCCCCCTTAACCAGAAATATCGGAACCCCGGTAATGATCCAGCCGCTGCTGGAAGCGGGTGCCGTCAGAGGCCACCGCCTTCATATGGATGGTCCATTGCCCCCGCGCAAGCTGCATCGGCGCGTGATAGGCCCCGTCGCGCCAGGTGAATTGCGGCTGCTGATCCTCCGCCGCCACCGTCGGACGACCGATGACCACCTCCAGCTCGGCCACCTGCACCGGCTGGCCGTCGCGGTCGCGGATGTTCAGGATCAGCTCCTGCCCGTCATATTCCGGCGTGACAGTCCAGCCCAAAGCCTCCTGCGCGGCGCGGTTGCGGTCGAACTCCTGCGAGGCGACATAGGAATTGGCGACCTCCAGCCCCGGAAACGTGCCGATGGCCGAGCGCGCCATATACAGGTTCACCACGATAATCACCGCGAACATCCCGACGACAATCGCCAGCATATGCGGCCCGGTAAAGTGCCGGCGCAGGGCAAACAGCAGGAACGGCGCCCCCAGCAGGGCCGCCACGCCAAGGATCAGCAGGTAGGTTGCAAGCGGCGTCAGCATGGCGGCTCCTCAGCGGTTGGGACCGTGGAACACGGTCGGGACCGAGGCCGTCACCCCGTCGCTCAGATCCGTGACCCACAGCGTCAGCTCGGTATTGCTGGCCTGCGCCGCGGCACTGTCGGGGGCTGCGGTCAGGAACACAGATTGCAGCGCCATCTTGTCCGCCTCAACCGAGACCACGCCTTCATCAGAACCTTCGAGTTGCAGAGCCATGCCCGGCATCTCGGCACCGGCGCGATCCGTGACCGTCACCTTGAATTGATGCTCATTCCCCTGCTTGTTGCGCAACCGCAGATCATAGGCATTGCGGATCGAACCATCCGACATGGTGATGAACAGCGGGTTGCGCAGCGGCTGCACCGTCAGGTCAAAGGGCGAGCGCATGAACAGCGCCACCAGCAGCGCCACCCCGATTCCGGCCCAAAGGGTAAAATACAACAGCGTCCGCGGGCGCAGGATGTGCTTCATCAGCGGTTTGGGCGCAGCCCCGGCACGTTCGGCCGATTCATCCTTCAGCGCGATATAGTCGATCAGCCCGCGCGGCTTGCCGATCTTGTCCATGATCTCGTCGCAGGCGTCGATGCACAGAGCGCAGGTGATACATTCCAACTGCTGCCCGTCACGGATATCAATGCCCATCGGACAGACGTTCACGCAGGCGAAACAGTCGATGCAATCACCCTTGGCCGCCGCCGGATTGTCGGATTTGGTTTCCTCGCCCTTGCCGATCTTGCCGCGCGGTTCGCCCCGCCATTCACGGTAGGCAACGGTCAGCGTATCCTCGTCGATCATGGCACCCTGAATCCGGGGCCACGGGCAGGCATAGATGCAGATTTGTTCCCGCGCGAAACCGCCGAAAAAGAAGGTTGTGCCAGTCATAACCGCAATGGTGATATAGGCAATGGAATGTGCCTGCCCGGTCAGCAGGTCACGCAGCAGCGTCGGCGCATCGGTGAAATAGAACACCCAGGCCCCGCCGGTCGCCACCGCAATCGCCAGCCACAGCGCCCATTTGGTCAGCCGCAGCCGCAGCTTTTTCGCGTCATAGTTCTGCCGATACAGGCGAATACGGTTGTTGCGGTCGCCCTCGACCCAGCGTTCCACCAGAATGAAAAGGTCGGTCCAGACCGTCTGCGGGCAGGCATAGCCGCACCAGACCCGCCCCAACGCCGAGGTGAACAGGAACAGCCCCAGCCCCGCCATGACCAGAAGACCGGCAACGAAATAGAACTCATGCGGCCAGATTTCGATGCTGAACATGAAAAAGCGCCGGTTCGCCAGATCGACCAGCACCGCCTGATCGGGCATGTTCGGGCCGCGATTCCACCTGATCCACGGCGTCAGGTAATAAATCCCCAGCGTTACCGCCATGATGACCCATTTCAGGTTGCGGAACTTGCCGCTGACCCGCTTGGGGAAAATCGGCTCCCGCGCGGCATAAAGGCTTGGCGGTTCGACATCGGGGTGGGCCATGAGGGTCTCCTGGCTATAGTGTTCGCGCGGTTCTCATTAAACAAGGCGTCCTGCGGTCACTTTGACCTGCATCAACAAAACACCAAATGGATCACATAGCCTGATCCGCATGTGTTCCGCGAGGGGGCAGAATGTCGCATCCCGGCTGTCCGATAACCCATTCACGCCCGGCGGTATCCCTGTCTGACCCGGTTTTCAAGCCCGGAAAGGATGCGGTTTTTGCAAAGCAAAACTGCCGCCGGAGCCTGTTCCCCCCGACGGCAGTTTTGACTAAGATCAAGAACACCGGCCCCTCTGGAAACGCGCGAACAGGTGAGGGGCCGGTGCCGCCGGCGCAGCCAAGGCCGCACCGGATGCCGGTAGCAGGGCAGCTTATTCGCCGCCGCCCAGCCCATGCACATAAACCGCAACCGAACGGATCTGCGCCTCGGTCAGACGGCCACCCCAAGCGGGCATGACACCGAACGGACCTTCCGAAATGGTTTGCGAGACATTGGCAACCGTCGGCTGGTTGTTCGGCGCATAGAGCCAGATCGCATCGGTCAGGTTCGGCGCGCCCTGCGCACGGTCGCCGGTGCCGTCCTCGGCATGGCAAGCCGCGCAGTTGTCGGCATAGATCACCGCGCCTTCGGCAACTGCGGCCTGATTTTCGGCCTTGCCCGACAGCGACAGGACATAGTTCGCAACCTGATTGATCTGCGTGTTGTCCAGAATCCCGTCAACGCCATATTTCGGCATTTCGGAATAGCGCGCATCCGGGTCTTCCGTGTTGCGGATACCATGCTGAACCGTGGTGTAGATGTCGTCCAGCGTGCCGCCCCACAGCCAATCATCGTCGCGCAGGTTCGGGAAGCCGCGGTTGCCGTCAGCCCCGAGGCCGTGGCACTGCGCACACCAGGTTGCGAACACAGAACCACCAGCGTTTTGCGCATAGCTGTTCAATTCGGCATTGGCGGGGATCTGATCCAGAGCAACCTCGGTCAGTTGGGCTTCGATCGGCGCGTTCATATCGTTGAAGCGCTGAATCTCGGCGGCCACCTCCTCGCGCGAGTTATAGCCCAGCACGCCACGGGTTGCACCGTCGATCCACGGCCATGCCGGATAGGCGATGGTGTAAAGCACCCCCCAGACGATCGTGGCGTAAAAGGTCCACAACCACCAGCGCGGCATCGGGTTGTCGTATTCCGTGATCCCATCCCAGGAATGGCCGGTCGATTGAACTTCGACATGCTTCTTGGGCTGGCGGCTGCCTACGGCTTTGCGGGCTGTCGGCTGGCTTTGGCTGGCGATCTGCGCCTCGTGTTCACGATCCGCCGCCTGCCGCTCCAGTCCGATCCGGTTTTCCGGGTTGGTCGGGTCAGTTGTCTTGTTGTCATCGGCCATGTTCGGCCTCCCTTTCATCCGCGGGCGCGGGACGTTTCTCGTTGCGGAAGATACTGTTGGCGGCATCGTCCTGATCGCGGCGGGAGCCGGGGCGGAACGCCCATAGCACCACGCCGAAGAAGAACAGCAGCATCAACAGCATCACCCAACTGTCAGCCAGTTGGCGCAGGAATGAATAAAGGTCCATTCCTGCGGTCCTCAGCGGTTCGGGTCAGGCTGGAAGGTCGAGAAATCGACCATCGTGCCAAGAACCTGAAGATAGGCCACCAGCGCATCCATTTCCGAGATACCGGGCTGGCGGTCATAGTTCGACTGCTTTGCCCCCGGATAGCGTTCGGTCAGACCGCTGCCATCCTCGTTCGGGTCCGTCTGCGCCACGAAATCAGCGCGGGCGTTCTCGATCATCTCGTCCGTATAAGGCACGCCCACCAGACGGTCAGTCCGCAGCCGGTCCTCGATATACTGCGCATCAATCATGCGGTTCAGCAGGAAGCCGTATTTCGGCATGATCGAGCCTTCAACGATGGCCTGCGGATCTTTCAGGTGTTCGACGTGCCATTCATCCGAATAGCGGCCCCCGACGCGGGCCAGATCCGGCCCGGTGCGCTTGGACCCCCATTGGAACGGGTGGTCATACATCGATTCCGCCGCCAGCGAGTACTCGCCATAGCGTTCGACCTCATCCCGCATCGGACGGATCATCTGGCTGTGGCAGACATAGCAACCCTCGCGGATATAGATGTCGCGGCCAGTCAGCTCCAGCGGGGTGTAGGGGCGAACCCCTTCCACCTTTTCGATGGTGTTGTCGATGTAGAACAGCGGCGCGATCTGCACCATGCCACCGATGGTCACGACAAGGAACGAGAAAACCAGCAACAGCGTGGCGTTTTTCTCAAGGATCTTATGTTTATCAAGAATACCCATTGTCAGATCCTTCCTTATTCTGCCGGAACAGCGACGGTCTTGGACGCGACGCGCGGCTGTTTGGCAACGGTTGCCCACAGGTTATAGGCCATGATGCAACCGCCCAGCAGATACAGCACACCACCCAGACCACGCACGACCAGCATCGGATGCTTGGCGATCACGGTGTCCACAAAGGGGTTCACAAGGAAGCCCTGGGCGTTCACTTCGCGCCACATCAGACCTTCCATGATCCCGCTGACCCACATCGAGGCGGCGTAAAGCACGATCCCGATGGTCGCCAGCCAGAAGTGCCAGCTCACCAGCGTGGTCGAATACAGCCGGTCGCGACCCCACAGGCGCGGCGTCAGGTAATACAGCGCACCAAAGGTAATCATGCCGTTCCAGCCCAGCGCACCAGAGTGAACGTGGCCGATGGTCCAGTCGGTATAGTGCGACAGGCTGTTCACAGCCTTGATCGACATCATCGGGCCTTCGAAAGTGGACATCCCGTAGAAGCCAACGGCCACCACCATCATACGGATGATCGGGTCGGTGCGCAGCTTGTCCCATGCGCCCGAAAGCGTCATCAGACCGTTGATCATCCCACCCCAGGACGGCATCCACAGAATGATCGAGAACACCATGCCCAGCGTCTGCGCCCAGTCGGGCAGCGCAGTATAGTGCAGGTGGTGCGGACCCGCCCAGATATACAGGAAGATCAGCGCCCAGAAGTGAATGATCGACAGCTTGTAGCTGTAAACCGGACGCTCGGCCTGTTTCGGGATGAAGTAATACATCATGCCAAGGAAGCCGGCCGTCAGGAAGAAGCCCACCGCGTTGTGACCATACCACCATTGCGTCATCGCATCCTGCACACCGGCGAAAAGCTGAACCGATTTTGAACCGTTCCAAGCCACCGGCAGCGCCAGGTTGTTGATGATATGCAGCATCGCAATGGTCACGATAAAGGCCAGATAGAACCAGTTGGCCACATAGATATGCGGCTCGCGGCGCTTCATGATGGTGCCAAGGAACACCAGCAGATAGGCAACCCAGACGATCGTCAGCCACCAGTCCACATACCATTCCGGTTCCGCATATTCCTTGGACTGCGTAGCCCCCAGAATATAGCCGGTCGCAGCCAGCACGATGAACAGGTTATAGCCCCAGAACACGAACCAAGCGGTGTTGCCACCCCACAGCCGCGCGGCCGAGGTGCGCTGCACCACATAAAAGCTGGTCGCAATCAGTGCGTTACCGCCAAAGGCAAAAATCACCGCGCTGGTGTGCAGCGGACGGATTTTACCAAAGTTCAGATAGCCCTGCGCGATGTCTGAAAAGTTCAGAATCGGGTAGGCTTGCTGGAAAGCAGCAAAGACGCCGACCAGAAAGCCGACGACGCCCCAGAATACGGTTGCGATCACACCGGCGCGGATCACGCCGTCCATATACTCGCCCTGCGGTACAGCCTTGCGCGGCTGTTCCATCTGGCGCAGCACCACGATGAAGGCCAGAACCGCCGCAACTGCGAAGGTAAAGGCGTTCACCTGATAGGCCAGATCACGCGCATAGCCGGTTGCGATTGCTGCGAACAGCGCAACCAGACCAAGCACGATCAGCTTGATGGTATCCCACATTTGTCTCGTGTCCTTGTTTTACGGCCAACCGTCGATTCGCGCGGGCGAATGGCGGCAGACTCTGTCAGACGGATTATGACGCCCAACTGCCGGGTTCTTTGATCTGGGTCAATTGCTTGTGAACCTGTATTGAGTATTCTGTTGCACACGGGTCAAACCGACGCAGCGTCAGCCACGTCTCGGCCCCGCAAGAATAGAAGGATATTCCAATGGGTTACAAAAGTATTCTTACGGTTCTGACGCAAGACGGACAAAATACCCAGATCGAGGCCGCTATCGCCATGGCCAAGCGCGAGGACGCGCATCTGGACGTCTTTTGCCTTGGCGTCGATCACAGCCAGACCGGCTATTACTACGCCGGGGCCTCGGCCTATGTGTTTCAGGAGGCCATCGACCGCGCCATGAAATCCGCCGAGGCGCTGGAGGCCGGCGTGCGCAAGCGGCTGGAGGGGGAAAGCATCCGTTGGTCGGTGGAATCGGCGGTTGCGCAGGTCGGCGGGCTGTCCTCGCTGATCGGGATGCGGGCGCGGTTCTCGGATCTGGTGGTGCAGACCCGGCCCTACGGTGCGGATGCCACCCCCGACGCCGAGGCCGTAACCGAGGCCGCCATGTTCGAGGGCCAATGCCCGGTGCTGATCGTCCCCGGCGCGGGCCTGCCTGAAACGCTGGGCAATCGCATCCTGATCGCCTGGAACCAATCCGAAGAAGCCCTGCACGCCGTCCGCCGCGCCATGCCTCTGCTGAAAAAGGCGGAAGCGGTCGAAATCACCGTCATCGACCCATCCCCAAATGGGCCGGAACGCTCGGACCCCGGCGGTGCCCTTTGCCAGATGCTGACCCGCCACGGCGCAAAATGCGACATCGCCGTTCTGGCCCGCACCATGCCCGCGATCAGCGACGTGCTGCAACAACGCGCGACCGAAACCGGGGCCGATATGATCGTGATGGGAGCCTATGGCCACTCGCGCTTCCGTGAGGCGATTCTGGGTGGCGCGACCCGGAATATGCTGGAAAAGACCAAGGTTCCGGTGCTGATGGCCCGCTGAACCTGCCCAATGCGAAACGCCGCCCCTGACCGGGCGGCGTTTTTCAGAGCGCAGCTTGGTCTGACGATGCGTGACGTAAAGACAGCGCCCGTTCAGCAAAGCTCCTGCACGACGTCCAATACTCTGGACTTTTTTCTTCTCATTTAATCAAACTTTAAGATTTGTCGCTTAGAACCACTCGTGGCTTATCTACTCTGGCCACTAAACTTATCGAAACGAGGCTTCTTATTGATACCGCCCGGATAGCGGCCTCATCACGATCGGCAAGACACAGGATCGATACAGGTGCTACATCAGGCGCCCTGACCTCACTTTAGCCACCGATTCAATATGTCAAAAATTACTAAGAACGACCTTCCGCTTACTATATTTTAACACTTTCCAGTTAAGCAGGCTGCACCACGATCAAAATAGCAGGTTCGATATGCAGCACGATCACCCCGAAGCACTTGCAACCGATTCGGCCAGAGGGCGAACGATACACCTCGATTCGCCAACGTCTGACAGGCACATGGCGGTAGGCACAAACCGCAGCGACGTATTCCACGCAACAACCGATGGTCAACCGTCGAACCAAATCCATCTCTATGGACTTGGCGGCAATGATACATTCAATATGTATGTAAATGTTCCGGGTGCTGACACCATCCAGCACGGCCACCATATTTTTGGGGGCGACGGGAATGACAAGTTCAAGTTTGTCGGTGCCGCAGAAACACAGGGGACATTGGTCGGGCGCCTGGACGACTTTGACCCTCGCAGCGATGAGATTTGGATCGATGGCCAAAAACTTGACCTGTTGCAACCCGACCTGATTACGGGTGTCCGGGTAGAGATTGTCGAATACAAAGGCCAGCAGTGGATAGAGATCCGTAACGATATTGGCGGCCGTATCCTGTATGCCTTGGAAGGTGCTCGCCGCTTGCCTGAAATCACGAATGGCCGCGTTGAAGAAGTGCACTTTCTTGAACCCAACCACAATCTTCCCGAAACGCTGCCCGCCGTAACTTATCGTTCTCCATACAACTTAATTCCTGATGAGCTTATCAACAGCTACACGCCAACAAATACGATCACGGCCCCCGATCATAGCGCATACAACCTTACCGGAACAGCCGAGGACGAATTAATCACGATGGGTCGCGGCAACGACCTTATCCACACCGGGGATGGAAACAACCTCGTGCGGGCTGATTTTGGGAATGACACTGTTTATGGCGGGAAAGGGGATGATGCTATCGAAGGCTACAAAGGGCTTGATTATCTTGACGGCGGGGCCGGTGATGACAGCCTGTTTGGTGGAACCGACAATGACACACTCATTGGCGGTGCTGGCAATGATTATCTACATGGCGGCAGTGAAGACGATGTTTTGTATGGGAACGAAGGCAATGATTATCTTGACGGCAGTACCGGCAATGATCTGCTCTACTCCGGGACCGGGCGCGACACGCTAATTGGCGGAGAAGGTGATGATACATTATATGGTCAGGGTGAATATGCCGATATGTATGGCGGCGACGGCAATGATCTTATCATTGCTGAAGGCTTGCTTGCGAGGGCATCAGGGGGATCAGGGGACAACCTTTACCAAATAAAGGAAGGCAGCACTCTTGAAATCACTGACTTCAACTTCAGCAATGATCGGCTGGATATTGGTCAATATTTCGAAGATGAAGAAGACCTTAACAAATTTATCTATTCCCAACCATCCGCAACGGATCCGCAGGTAAACGATCTCGTTATCGACATCCCAAATGGCGGGCGTATTTTTCTACTTGGCGCAGGAGACAGTGGGCATACCGGCCTCAGTGCTGGGAATTTTATTTTGGGCTGGCAGACCGCCCCCGGGTTGCCGGATGATGAAAACACCGAATTTCCCTTTCCTTCTCTGCCGGCACCAAGCGAAGATGACCAGGCCGCTCAGGAAGACGATAGCGACGATGATATTGATGACGGAGGTGGCTTTGAACTCGGCATTCTCGCCGCACTTGTTGGCGGCTTTATGCTGCTGATGATGCGAGGAGGAGCATTGATCGGCTGATCTTCACACCAGGACTGGTCCGAAACCCTCGGGCCAGTCTCATGAGGCGAGCAATATATAATTATTCCGGCGAATACCCATATTCAGCTTTAAGCTTGCAGCCAAACCGCAGCATAAACGACGGATTATTGCTACAAAAATCAAAGGAAATGGTCGGAGTGGAGGGATTCGAACCCCCGACATCCTGGTCCCAAACCAGGCGCGCTACCAGACTGCGCTACACTCCGAACCTGCGCGTCATAGCGCGGGAAATTGCAAAGGGGAAGCCCCCGATTGCAGATCAGCGGCAGGGCAGCGCCGCGATGGATTGCGCCACAAAGGGGCTGGCCATGACTGCGCCTGCGGTCAGACCTTGCCGCGCCGCTTCTCCGCCAGCGATTTCAAGGATGAACTGGCGTTCCGGGCGCGGGTCGCCGGGGGCTGCGCCGGGGATCGGCGTCAGATCCAGCGGTTTTGCCGAGGGATGCACATGACGCACCCGCCCCGAGGCATCCATGAAAATCAGATCCAGCGGAATCAGCGTATCCTTCATCCAGAAACTGACCTCTTGCGGGCGGTCATAGACGAACAGCATCCCGTGACGCGGCTCCAGCGCCTTGCGGTGCATCAGCCCCAGTGCGCGTTCGGCGGGGGTGTCGGCAATCTCGACGGTAAAAGTCAGCGGGCCTGCCGGGGTGGCGAAAACCGCCTGCCCCGGATCGCAACTGACCGCAGCCGCAGGCGCCGCCGCCAGCGCCAGACCAACAGAAAGAACCAGCTTCCGCATCATTCGTCCTTTTGCACGGCCATGTCCCAGGCCAGAATCTGCGCCGCCATCAGCCCGCGCCGTCCCTCGATCACCCGCAGCGCCACGGCCTCGCCCACGGCCAGCGACGAAAACCCGGAATGGCGCAGCACCTCGACATGCAGGAACACATCTTCGCTTTGTCCGAACAGATTTGCAAAGCCAAATCCCTTGGCCTTATCGAACCACTTGACCCGCGCCGGCAGCAGCGGGCGGCTCTCGATGTCCTGCGGGCTGGCGTCCAGCAGATCAATGATCGGCACATTGCCAAGGACCGGCGGCGACAGTTCAACGATCTCGACCGCCTGCACCCCGCGAACCGTCGGCACCACCCGCAGCACGAGGCGCGAACCCTCAGCGACCGAACCTTGCCCGAAATTGCGCAACACATTGGCGTGCAACAAAATATCCGGGCCGTCTGCATCATCAAGCACAAAGCCGAAACCACGATCCATGTCGAACCACTTTACCAGGCCGGTTCGTGTTGTGATCGGTTGCTCTGTCTCGCTCATTCTGCGCTGGCCTCTGTCTGCTGCCCTAGGGGTGAACAGCCGGGCCAGACTCATCATGCCCGCGTCCAAATTAAGCAATTGCTAATTCCGCCGGGAAGGTCAATGACCCAACCATCCCTTCTGCAATAAAGTCTAACCAGATCAGGGGTTAAGACGTGTTACCCGCCAAACACTACCGGCCCGTTCCCAACGAAAACGGTCATGCAGGCGAAAGGCGCCATCGGCCCAGAACTCGATTGCCTGCGGCGTGATTCGATAGCCGCCCCAGAACGGTGGCCGTGGCGGGTTCAGCCCATGGCGCGCGCCCTGCCGGGCGGCCTCGGCCACCAGCGCCGCGCGTGAGGAGAGCGGCTGGCTTTGATGACTGGCCCAAGCGCCGATGCGGCTTTGCAATGCACGGCTGCTATAATACGCGTCCGCCGCCGGGCCATCCTCTCGCACCACGGTGCCGCGCACACGGATCTGACGGCGCAGGGATTTCCAATGCAGCACAAAGGCTGCCTTGCCACTGGCCTCTATCTGCTGGCCCTTGGCGCTGGTGTAATTGGTATAGAAAACAAAGGCCCCCTGCCCCGCGCCATAGGATTCTATATCCTTCAGCAGCACCATGCGCACATCGGGCAGCCCATCAGAGTCCACGGTCGCCAGCGCGATGGCATTGGGGTCATTGGGTTCTGATGCCTCGGCCTCGGCCAGCCAGCGGCGGGCAATCACAAAGGGGTCATCGCCAGCAAAAATGCCACCCGCATCCATCATCTGCCCGGTCATACTTGAACCCCCTGAAACCTTGGCCTAATCCATGTCAAAGCATGAAACCGCGAGGACAAGGCATGTCAAGTGACGCCAGAACGGGCCTGATGGCCGGAAAGCGCGGCCTCATCATGGGGCTGGCGAATGATAAATCCATCGCTTGGGGCATCGCCAAGGCGCTGGCCGATCAGGGCGCGGAACTGGCCTTTTCCTATCAGGGCGAGGCGCTGCAAAAGCGGGTTCTGCCGCTGGCAGAGCAGCTTGGCTCAGACGTGGTTCTGCCTTGCGATGTCTCGGACGAGGCTAGCATCGACAGCCTGTTCACCGCGCTGAAAGACAAGTGGGGCAAGCTGGATTTCGTCGTCCACGCCATCGGTTTTTCTGACAAGGAACAGTTGCGGGGCCGCTATGCGGACACCACGCGCGACAATTTCCTGATGACCATGGATATTTCCGTGTTCAGCTTTACCGCCGTGGCACGTCATGCCAGCGCAATGATGCCGGACGGCGGCAGCCTGCTGACCCTGACCTATTACGGGGCCGAGCGCGTCATGCCGCATTACAACGTGATGGGCGTCGCCAAGGCTGCGCTGGAAGCATCCGTGCGCTATCTGGCGGAAGATCTTGGCAAGGATGGCATCCGCGTCAACGCGATCAGCGCCGGGCCGATCAAGACGCTGGCAGCCAGCGGCATCGGGGATTTCCGCTATATTATGAAATGGAATGAGCTGAACTCGCCCCTGCGTCGCAATGTCACGACCGAGGACGTGGGCAAATCCGCGCTGTATCTGCTGTCCGACCTTGGCAGCGGCGTCACCGGCGAGACCCATCACGTCGATGCAGGCTATCACGTCGTCGGCATGAAAGCCGTGGACGCACCCGATATTTCGGTCGTGAAGGGCTGACGCTTGGACGCGGTTTCCCTGCCGCAGCTTTGGCTGTTCGTGACGGTGCTGGCGCTGGCGATCCTGTCGCCCGGCCCGGCGATCATCGCGGCCAGCCAATCCGCCGTTTCACGCGGGCGGCAGGCAAGCCTGCCCTATGCCATAGGCCTGGCCTTTGGGGCCTCACTTTGGGGTCTGGCGGCGCTGTTCGGGCTGTCGATCCTGTTCAAAGCGGTGCCGCAGCTTTATGTCGGCTTCAAGGTCGCGGGCGGGGCCTATTTGCTGTGGGTGGCCTGGAAAATGTGGCATCACGCCGCCGACCCGTTGCCGCAGGCTGCTGCTACCGGGTGCGGTCCGGGGTTTTGGGCCGGCGTCATGCTGAACCTGTCCAACCCGAAACCGGCGCTGTTCTATGCCGCCGTGATCCTGTCTGTTTTCCCGGCACTGCATGGCGTGGCTGGCCCGGCGCTGGTCTACGCTACCGCGCTGGCGGTCGAGCTGACCTTCTATCTGCTGGTCACATCGCTGATGGCCACCGGCCCGATCCGCCGCCGTTATTTCGCCGCCAAGACCCTGATCGACCGCACTGCCGCCGGGCTGATCGGGCTGCTTGGCCTGTCTCTGATCCTGCGTCACTAAGATAAGGAAACCGCCATGGCCCCCTCGGATCAACGCCTGCCGCATGAGCGCGGCTTTCACGTCAGCTGGGATCAACTGCACCGCGACGCCCGCGCCTTGGCGTGGCGCCTTCAGGACAAGGCCCCGACCGGAGGCGGCGAATGGCGTGCTGTCGTCGCCATCACCCGCGGCGGCATGGTCCCGGCGATGATCGTCGCGCGGGAACTGGACATCCGCACCATCGACACAATCAGCGTGAAATCCTATAAACAGGGCGCGCAGGGCGAGCTGAAAGTCCTGAAATCCCCCGACCCCGAGATGATGGGCGACGGTGAGGGGGTGCTGGTCGTCGATGATCTGGTGGATTCGGGCCGCACCTTGGAACTGGTGCGGCAGATGTATCCCAAGGCGCATTTCGCCACCGTTTACGCCAAGCCCAAAGGGCAGCCAATGGTGCAGACCTATATCACCGAGGTCAGCCAGGACACCTGGATCTTCTTTCCATGGGATATGGCGCTGCAATATGTCCAGCCATTCCGCGGCGAGGACTGAGGGCAGAGCCGGGGGTTTCACACCCCCGGTCCCCCGTGGGATATTTATAGACAAAAGATGATCTGATGCGGCATCTGGCGGCCGAAAAGGGGTTTTTGCACTGGCTGTTCGAGGCCGGGCTGCTGGTCAAGACCATTCTTGCCGCGCTGGAAGCTGCGGCCGGGGCGGCGTTGCTGTGGGTCAGCCATGGGGCGATCCTGAATCTGGTGCATTGGCTGACCCGTAACGAACTGATCGAGGATCGCCACGATTATCTGGCCAGCCATGTGCAGGCGCTGGCGGATCGGTTCAGCGCCGACAGCCAGCATTTCTATGCCATTTATCTGATGGGACACGGGCTGGTAAAGCTGGTGGTGCTGCTGCTTCTGGCGCGGCGGATCAGCGCCGCCTATCCGCTGGCGATTGCGGTGTTTTCGGGCTTTGTGGTCTATCAATTGCATCGCTGGAGCCTGAACCACTCGCCCATGATGCTGGCGCTGTCGGCTTTTGATCTGCTGGTGATCTGGCTGACATGGCACGAATGGCGCAGCGCAGGCCGCGCGTAACGGTTGACCTGTGCGGGCATCGCGCCTAACCGGGGATCAACCGCAAGGAAAGGGAACCGTCATGTCTGACCGCAAGATCAAGATTGCACCGTCGATTCTGTCTGCCGATTTCGCGGATTTTGGGCGCGAGATTCAGGCGATCGAGGCGCAGGGGGCCGATTGGGTCCATGTCGATGTGATGGACGGGCATTTCGTGCCGAACCTGACCTTTGGACCGCCCGCCGTGGCGGCATTCCGGCGGCATGTGAAAACGGTGATGGATGTTCACCTGATGATCGCGCCGGTTGATCCGTATATTCAGGCTTTTGCCGATGCCGGGGCCGATGTGATCACCGCCCATGTCGAGGCCGGGCCGCATATTCACCGCACGCTTCAGGCGATCCGGGCCAGCGGGGCAAAGGCCGGTGTGGCGCTTAACCCCGGCACTCCGGCCGAGGCTGTGGCGCATCTGCTGGATCTGACCGACCTGATTTGCGTGATGACGGTAAACCCCGGTTTCGGCGGGCAAAAGTTCATCGACATGACCGGAAAGGTGCGCGCTCTGCGGCAGATGATCGGCGACCGCCCGGTGCATATCGAGATCGACGGCGGCGTGGACCCGACCACCGCGCCCGCGCTGGTCGCGGCCGGGGCCGATGTGCTGGTGGCCGGTTCGGCGGTGTTCAAGGGCGGTTCCGCCGATCAACCGCAGGTTTACGGCGACAATATCCGTGCCATCCGGGCGGCGGCAGAGGCCGCGCTTTAACGCAGCCGGGCGATCAGGGCGGATGTGTCCCAGCGACCGCCGCCCATGTTCTGCACGTCCTTATAGAACTGATCGACCAGCGCCGTGACTGGCAGGCTGGCTCCGGTCTCATTCGCGGCGGCAAGGCAAATCGCCAGATCCTTGCGCATCCAATCGACCGCGAAACCGTGGTCGAAATGGCCCTCGACCATGGTTTTGTGACGGTTCACCATCTGCCAGCTTCCGGCGGCCCCCTGAGAAATCACCTCGACCACATCCGCAACATCCAGCCCGGCCTTTTCCGCAAAGGCCAGTGATTCGGACAGGCCTTGCACCAGTCCGGCAATGGCGATCTGGTTGCACATCTTGGTCAATTGCCCTGCCCCCGACGGTCCCATCAACCGGCAGATTTTCGCATAAGCCGCGATCACCGGCGTGGCGCGGTCGTAATCCGCCTGCGCCCCGCCGCACATCACCGAGAGCTGGCCGTTTTCCGCCCCCGCCTGCCCGCCCGAGACCGGCGCATCGACGAACCCCAGCCCGGTTGCGCCCGCCAGCGCCGCCAGTTCGCGCGTGACCTGTGCCGACACGGTGGTGTGATCGACAAAGACCGCCCCCGCCGCCATCCCCGCAAAAGCGCCGTCCGGGCCAAGGCAGACCTGCCGCAGATCATCGTCATTGCCGACGCAGGCCATGACAAAATCCGCACCCTCTGCCGCCTGCCGAGGCGTGGGCGCAGCGCCCCCGCCATGCTGCGCCACCCATGCATCGGCCTTGGCCGGGCTGCGGTTATAGACTGTCACCTGATGCCCGGCCGCCGCCAGATGCCCGGCCATGGGAAAGCCCATCACGCCCAATCCCAGAAATGCTACCTTTGCCATGACCTTCCCTTTCGCTTGCGCGTTGAATTGCACCGCCGCCTGTCCTAGACAGCGCCAAGATTTTCACCCCGGACGGTATGCGTCAAGCACCCGCCCGCGCCCGCAAAGGACTGCCAATGCTGACTTTGTTCCGCTGGATGCTGCGGCTGACCATTGCGGCACTGGTGCTGGCGGTCGCAGCGGCGACGCTGATCTGGTATTTCGCCACCCGTTCGCTGCCGGAATATGGCGACACGCTGCGGGTCACGGGGATTTCCGCCCCGGTCGAGATCATCCGCAGTTCAGACGCGGTGCCGCATATTTTTGCGGCACGGGACGAAGATGCGTTCTTCGCGCTTGGCGTGGCCCATGCGCAGGACCGGCTGTTCCAGATGGTGATGCTGCGCCGTGCCGCGCAGGGGCGGCTGTCAGAGGTCTATGGCGAAGGGGCCTTTGCGCAGGACGATCTGGTGCGGCGGCTGGCGCTGGCGCAGGCAGCGCAGACCAGCTTTGACGCACAGGATCAGGCGACCAAGGACGCGCTGAACGCCTATGCGGCGGGGGTGAACCAATGGATCGAGCAGGTAAACCTTGGCGCACGCGGCCGTGGCGCACCCGAGTTCTTTCTGTTCCCAGAGGCGATTCCCTATTGGCGGCCCGCCGACAGCATTGCGATTCTGAAACTGCTGGCGGCGGCCTCGACCCGTCAGATCACCGATGAGGTGACGCGGGCGCGGCTGTCGCTGGCGCTGCCCTCGCGCGGGGTCGAGGTCATGGCAGGGGCAACCGATGATCCGGCCCTGCCCGCCTATGCCAGCCTGTTTCGCGGCAACACCTTTCCGACCCGCCCATCTGGCCCGGCACAGCCCGACCAATGGCATATGCTGGCCGGTTTTGCCGGGGTCGGCACGGGCTTTGGCGGCCACGCATGGGCGGCAGGACCACAGCGGACGGCCTCGGCCGGGGCGCTGCTGGCCAATGATCCGCAGATCGGGCTGACCGCACCGGGGCTGTTCTATCTGGCGCGACTGCAACTGCGCAGCGGCGATGCCATCGGTGCGACGGTGCCGGGGATTCCGGTCGTTCTGTCGGGGCGCAACCCACATCTGGCATGGGGCGTTGCCCCCGCCGGGATCGACGATCTGGATGTTCTGATCGAGGAGGTTCAGCCCGGTGCGGCGGACAACTATCGCGGCCCGAATGGCTGGACCAGCTTTCAGACCCGGCGCGAGACCATCCGCATCAAAGGCGCGGACCCGCGCACCATCACCCTGCGCAACACGACGAATGGCCCGGTGATTCCCGGCGGCCATTTCGCGCTGGACAGCGTGATGCCCTCGGGCCATGTCGCGGCGCTGCGCTGGACCGGGCTGTCAGCGCAGGACGCCTCGATCTCGGCCCTGATGGGGCTGATGCGGGCGCAAAGCCAGACCGAAGCGCAAGCCGCGCTGCAAGGTCTGGTCGCCCCGGCCCTCTCGGTCAGCCTTGCGGATGACAGCGGTGTGCAGCAGGTGCTGGCGGGTGCGGTGCCGCTGCGCCCCGCCGATCACCCCACGCAAGGGCTGATGCCAGCGCCCGCCTTTGCCGCCAACTCGGTCTGGCAGGGCGTCGAAACGGGCGCACGGCTGTTGCAGACGCTGGCACCGGATCAGCCGGGGCTGGTGGCTTCGACCGGGAACCAGCCCGGCACCCATCTTGGCGATGACCGGCTGGCCAGCCTTCTGGCAGGGCGCGAAGTTCATTCCCGCGACAGTTTCATCGACGCCCAGCTTGATACGGTCAGCCCCGCCGCCCGCCGCCTGCTGCCGCTGGTCGGCGCGAACCTGTGGTTCACCGGCGACCCCGCCGCCCCCGGCACGCCCGAACGCCAGCGTCAGGACGCGCTGCAACTGCTGGCGGAATGGGACGGCAATATGTCCGAACATCTGCCCGAGCCGATGATCTACGCCGCATGGATGCGCCACCTGCAACTGCGCCTGATCCGGGACGAGCTTGGCCCGCTGGCCGAGGATATAACCACGCTGCGGCCCGATTTCATCGAACGCGTGTTCCGCAACCGCAACGGCGCGGCGGTCTGGTGCGACGTGGTGCAGTCTGAACAGGCCGAGGATTGCACCACCATCGCCCGGCAGGCATTGGACGCGGCGATTCTGGATCTGACGGCACGGTTCGGGGCGGATGTGAAAAGCTGGCGCTGGGGCGACCTGCATCAAGCCCGGCAGATCCACCCGGCGCTTGGCCAGATCCGCGCGGTCGGCTGGATCGTGAACCTGACGCAATCGCTGTCGGGTGGCGATTTCACCCTGAACGCCGCGCCACTGGCCGGGGATGGCTCTGGTCTTGGTCGCTGGCAAACCGGGTTCGGGCCGGGCTATCGCGCCGTTTACGACCTTGCCGACCCGGACAATTCGGTGTTCATCACCTCGACCGGGCAATCCGGCCATCCGCTGTCGCGCCATTATGACGACCAGTCCGAACGCTGGCGCCGCGGCGAATATATCACCATGTCGCTGGACCCGGCGCTGGCGCAGGCGGCAAATGCCGGTATCACCCGGCTGGAACCGGCAGGAGGTCAGGAATGACGCAAAAGCAGCCCATCCTTTGCATCGGCGCGGTTCTGTGGGACGTGATCGGCCACGGCTTGCATCGTATGACCGAAGGCCGCGACATCCCCGGCCGCATCGCCCACCACCCCGGCGGCGTGGCGCTGAATGTCGCCATTGCGCTGGCCCGCCACGGGCTGCGCCCTGCCGTGCTTGGCGCGGTCGGCTGTGAACCCGAGGGCGATGCGCTGTGCCGTGCGGCAGAAACGCTTGGCGTCGAAACCGGTTGGTTGCTGCGCCGCGCCGACCTGCCAACCGATACCTATATGGCGATCGAAGATCCCGACGGGCTGATCGCCGCCATTGCCGACGCTCATTCGCTGGAGGAGGCGGGTGATACGATCCTGTCGCCGCTGATGGATGGCCGTCTTGCCAGCGCCGCCAATCCATGGCCTGGCGTGGCGGTGCTGGATGGCAACCTGACCACCGATCTGCTGGCCCGCATCAGCACCCTGCCGGAACTGTCCCGCGCCGATCTGCGCGTCGTGCCTGCCAGCCCCGGCAAAGCCGACCGGCTGCTGCCGCTGATCCGGGCCGGGCGCGGCTGTTTTTATCTGAACCGCTATGAGGCGCAGGTGTTGGCGGGCCGCCCGCTGGCAGATGCCGCCGAGGCCGCGCAGGCGGTTCTGGCCCTTGGCGCCCCCCGCGTCATCGTCACCGATGGCGCCGAGATGGTAGCCGAGGCTGCCACTGGCCGCCCGCTGCTGCGCGAGACCCCGCCGCAAGTCACTATCGCCCGCGTGACCGGCGCAGGTGATGCCTTCCTTGCTGCCCATCTTGCCGCCGAAACGCGCGGTGCCTCCCCTGCGGATGCGCTGGCCCGTGCCACCCGTGCCGCCGCCGATCATGTTTCTGGAAAGGACCATCCATGACCCTGAACCTGCATTTCTCGCCCGAAGTCGAAACCGCCCGCGCCAAGGGGCTGCCTCTGGTGGCGCTGGAATCGACCATTATCACCCACGGCATGCCCTATCCGCAAAATGTCGAAATGGCCCGCAAGGTCGAACAGACCATCCGCGACGCCGGCGCGGTCCCGGCCACCATCGCTGTGCTGGCCGGGCAGGTCCACATTGGCCTGACCGATGAAGAAATGGTCACGCTTGCACAACTGCCGCAAGAACAGGTGATGAAGGTCAGCCGCGCCGACCTGCCCGCCTGCGTCGCCATGGGCGGCAATGGCGCGACCACGGTGGCGGCCACCATGATCTGCGCCCATCTGGCAGGCATCCGGGTCTTTGCCACCGGCGGCATCGGCGGCGTGCATCGCGGGGCCGAGCTGTCCTTTGACATCAGCGCCGACCTGCGCGAAATGGCCCTGACCCCGGTCACGGTGGTTTGCGCCGGGGCCAAGGCGATCCTTGACCTGCCCAAAACACTTGAGGTGCTGGAAACCTATGGCGTGCCGGTCATTGCCCATGGTCAGGACGCCCTGCCCGCTTTCTGGTCGCGCGATTCCGGGCTGAAGGCACCGCTGCGCATGGATGAGCCTGCCGCCATCGCCCGCGCCGCCGCAACCCGCGCCGAAATGGGCCTGCCCGGCGGGCAACTGGTGGTGAACCCGATCCCCGAGGCCGACGAAATCCCCCGCGCCACGATGATTCCCGTTGTGGATCAGGCGCTTGCCGAGGCTGAAGCGCAAGGCATCAGCGCCAAGGCCGTCACCCCCTTCCTGCTGGACCGGATTTTCCACCTGACCGAAGGCCGTTCACTGACTGCCAATATCGCGCTGGTGCTGAATAATGCGCGGCTGGCCTCGGAAATCGCCAAAGCGTCTTGACGTCAGGGCAGCGACAGGCATCCTGCGCCCCATGAGTGATGACCATGACCAGCACCCCCACCTGCAACCTGCGCCGCTGCTGATCCAGCACCGGCGGGGGATGATGGCGCGACTGCGTTCGTCCTTTCTGACCGGGCTGGTGGTGCTGGTGCCAATCATCGTCACCGGCTGGCTGATCTGGTCGATCACCGGCTGGATGGACAGCAAGATCCTGCCGTTGGTTCCTGCCGACTGGCGGCCCGAACATTACATCGGGCTGAATCTGCGCGGAATTGGCGTGGTGCTGTTCCTGATCTTCACCACGCTGATCGGCTGGCTGGCCAAGGGGCTGATCGGACGATCACTGATCCGCTGGGCCGAACGTCTGGTCGAGCGGGTGCCGCTGATCCGCAGCGTTTACAGCGGCGTGAAGCAGATCGCGGAAACCATCTTCAGTCAGGAAGAAACCCGGTTCGATCATGCCTGTCTGGTGGAATATCCACGCCGCGGCATGTGGGGCGTGGGCTTCGTCGCCGGTCGCGCGCGGGGTGAGTTGGCCAGTGTCGCCCCTGCCGAAGACCCGCTGATGGCGGTGTTCGTGCCGACAACGCCAAACCCGACATCGGGCTTTCTGCTTTACGTCCGCAAATCCGAGATTCACTTTCTGGATATGGGAATCGAGGATGCGGCCAAGCTGATTATCTCGGCCGGGCTGGTCTATCCCGACCCGCGCCCGGCATCTCAGCCGAACAGCGAGCGCAAATCCACCGAATCGCGCTGATTGAGCGCATCGGCATTGGCCGTCAGCCAGCTCTCCGCCGCATCCTGACCTGCGGCCTTCATCCGCGCCAGCAGGCCCGGTCCCGGCATGACCTTGGTCCGCGCCGAAAGGTCGGTCATCAAGTGGTCATCATAGATCATATGGACCAGCACGTTCTTCATGCTGCCCGCCTCCAGCCGTTGCTCGTCAAACAACCGCTTCACAAAGGCGATGGCGCGCAATTCCCGCTGAAGGCTGGCGTTAAAGCTGATCTCGTTGATGCGGTTCTGGATGGCGACGGGGGTTTTCGGCACCTCGTCGCGCAGCCATGGGTTGATGTTCACGATCACGATGTCACGCGGCAGCGCCTGATCGAACAGCGGAAACAGCGCCGGATTGGACGAATAACCGCCGTCCCAATAGGCTTCGCGCTGGCCGGTCTGTGGGTCGTCGATCTCGACCGCGCGGAACAGCGTCGGCAGACAGGCCGAGGCCAGAACCGCCTTGATCGAGACCTCCCCGCCGGTAAAAACCCGCACCCGTCCGGTGCGCACATTGGTGGCCGAAATGAACAATTGCGGCCCGCCCGAGGCGCAGAAATCCGGGTGCGGCATGGCCGCGATCGTCTGCCGCAAAGGGTTAGTGTAAAACGGCCCGCTGTCATAGGGGGTAAAGACCCGCGCCACGCCTTCCATCCATGCCACGGGCGAGAACATCTCGGCCAGGCGCTGAAAGCCGTGCGGCATGGGGAACAGGCTGGCGATCCAGCGCACCATACGGTTTTCGCTGAACTGGCCCACCTCGGACCAGACCGCATCGAGGTTTTCCCGCGCCGCCTTGCGCCCCCGCGCCCCCCGGCCAACCGCCAGCCCGGCTTTCAGCGCCGCCGCGTTCAGCGCCCCGGCCGACGTGCCGCTGACCCCTTCGATATGCAGCCATTTTTCATCCAACAGCCGGTCCAGAACACCCCAGGCAAAAGCCCCATGCGCCCCACCGCCCTGCAAAGCCAGATTGATCCGCTTGTCCTGCATCACCGCCCCCTGTTGTGCAGGTGCAGCATAGGCAGATTTCACGGCGAAAATCTATGCTTAGGATAGGGGAAGCCTCAAGTGGCGGGCGCTGGTGCCGGTTGCGGGCGTGGATGCCTCCGGCGGGGATATTTAAGTGAAGAAGAAGGCCGCCGTCATTCAAACAGGCCGGGCAAACAGGTCGGGCTGATCGTCGGGGTCAGATTCCGCCAGCGCCGAAAGGGTAATCCCCAAGAGGCGCACGCCGCGCGGGTCGGGTATCAGCGGGGACAGCAGCGCCTTGGCGATGGTCAGCATCTCGGCCTGATCCGCGACCGGACGGTGCAGAGAATGGGCGCGGGTGATCTGGCGAAAGTCGCCATAGCGCAGTTTCAGCGTGACCGTGCGCCCCTGCGCCTTGTGGCGGATGACGGCCTCCCACACCTTACCGGCGAGGAAGTCCAGCGCAGCGGTCATCTCTGCCGGGTCGTGCAGGTCGGTGCTATAGGTGCGCTCGGCCCCGATGGATTTGCGGATGCGGTCGGGGCGGACCTCGCGCAAGTCGATCCCGCGCGAGATATGCCAGTAATGCCGCCCGGCCTTGCCAAAACGGCGGGTCAGGGTCTCAAGGCTCTGCGCCCGCAGGTCTGCGCCGCTCGCAATGCCCATGGCGGCCATTTTCGCCACCGTTGCCGGGCCGATGCCGTGAAACTTGCCCACCGGCAGGGTCAGAACGAAATCCGGGCCTTGGTCGGGGGTGATGACGCATTGCCCGTCGGGTTTGTTCTGATCCGATGCGATCTTGGCCAGAAACTTGTTATAGCTGATCCCGGCGCTGGCGGTCAGGCCGGTTTCCGCGCGAATACGGTCACGGATCTCGCGGGCCAGCCGGGTCGCGGTCTGGCCGGGCGCAAGGCGGCCGGTCAGGTCCAGATAGGCTTCGTCCAGCGACAAGGGTTCGATCAGCGGCGTGTAATCCGCAAAGATCGCCCGGATTTTGGCACTGACGGCGCGATATTGGTCAAAGCGCGGCGGCACAAAAATCAACCCCGGACAGAGCCGCGCCGCCTTGACCGAGGGCATGGCCGAGCGCACGCCAAAGACCCGCGCTTCATAACTGGCCGCCGCGACTACCCCGCGCGGGCCGTCATGGCCAACCACCACTGGCTTGCCGCGCAGATCGGGGTTGTCGCGCTGCTCGACGCTGGCGAAAAACGCATCCATGTCGACATGGATGATCCGCCGGTCTGCGTCGGGCATGGGGGCGGTCATGGGGCCGCCGGGTCATCCGGGTCAGGCGCAATCACCGCATCACCGGCCCGCAATCCGGCGGCCAGCCTGTCAAAGCGGATATAGGCCAGCGCCCGCCCCCCGGATTGCGTGTAAACCGTTCCGGCCTCGCGCCCGTCTTCGGTCAGAATCGGGCTGCCGACCGGGGCCGCGCCCGCAATCAGCACCCGGCGCAGACCTTTGCGCAACTCGGTCTTATGATGCATCCGGGCGGTGACTTCCTGCCCGACATAGCACCCTTTGCGGTAATCGACGCCATGCAGCCGGTCAAAGCCCATTTCAAGGATATAGCTGTCGGGTGTCAGCTCGACCCCGGCTTGCGGCACCGCCAGATCGACCCGCAGCGCGTCCCAATCGGTGCCGTCATCGGCCCCCACGCCATAGCCGCGCCAGCCAAGCGCCAGATGCCGCGGATCGGGGATCGCGCCTTCGGGGGCAGGCCCGATACCGTGCGTCACCGGCAGGTCAAGCGGTGTCAGTGTCACCGCAGAGCGCAGCCGATACATATTCAACCGCTGCAACAAACCCGGTCCCTGCGCCGGGTCGGCGTCCAGCAGAAAGCCGCCATCCCACGGAATCACAAAGAAATCCGCCAGATACTTGCCCTGCGCCGTCAGCAGCGCGGCCCAGACAGGGGCGCGGCGAATATCATTGCTGACCAGCCCTTGCAGGAAATCCGCAGCATCCGCGCCGGTGACATGGATCAGAAAACGCTCGGTCATATCTCATCCCCGAATTGCATCCTGACCAGATGGGCATAGGCACCGCCCTTGGCAAGAAGCGCCTCATGCGTGCCTTCCTCGACCACCTGCCCAGCCTCGATCACCACGATCTTGTCAGCGTTGCGGATGGTTGACAGGCGGTGCGCGATCACCAGCGTGGTGCGGTCGCGTGACAGGTCATCCAGCGCCGCCTGAACCATCCGCTCGGACGCGGTGTCCAGCGCCGAGGTCGCCTCGTCCAGCAACAGGATCGGGGCCTTGCGCAGCACCGCGCGGGCAATCGCCACCCGCTGCCGCTGGCCCCCCGACAGGGCCGAGCCGCGCGGCCCGGCCTGCGTCGCCAGACCATCGGGCAGGCCAGCGATGAAATCGGCCAGATAGGCGGCGGTGATGGCGCGGTTCACATCGGCGTCCGAGACCTCATGCCCGGCGGCGATATTGTCGCGGAGGGTTTCATCGAACAGCGAAGGTTCCTGCGCCACGGTTGAAAATTGCGCCCGCAGCGTGGCCAGATCAAAGTCGCGCACCGGCACGCCGCCAATGCTGACCTGCCCCTGATCGGGGTCCGCAAGCCGGGTCAGCAGGTTGAACACGGTGGTCTTGCCCGCACCGCTGGGGCCAACCAGTGCCGTGGTCTGGCCTGCCTGCGCCGTCAGGCTCAGCCCGCGCAGCACCGGCGTATCGCCATAGGACAGGAATACGTCATCCAGCCGGATGGTGGTATCGGGCGGGCCATCATGGCGCGGGCCGGAAAACACCGTCGGGCGGGTATCCAGAACGGCATAAATCCGTTCCAGGCTGGCCGCTGCAACCTGCCACGTCCCGGCCAGCGTTCCCAGCCGCCGCATCGGCTGAAAGGCCAGCGCCAGCGCGGAAAAGAACGCCATGAAATCACCCACCGTGCGGTCGCCGTTCATTACCTGCGCACCGCCAAGCGCCAGCACGCCGACAAACCCCAGCCCGGTCACAATGTCGATCAGTGCCGGGATCACCGCGCGGGTGGCGGCCATCTTGACCTCGGCATCGCGGATACGATCCACGATACGGGCAAAGCGGCTGGTCTGGTATTCCTCCATCTGGTTCAGGCGGACGGCGGAAATCCCGTGCAGCACCTCATCCAGACGGGTGGCCCGGTCGCTGGCGACGTTGCGGGTCTGGCGCATCTTGCGCCGGATGTAACGCTGCACCATCACCGTCGGCAGGATCAGGATTGGCGCCCCGATCAGCGCCGCCAGCGTCCAATAGGGATCAATCGCAATCGCCACCCCGAACAGCGAGATCAGCGAAATCACATCCCGCCCGGCACCGGTGATAAACACCGACCAGACATCCTGAACGGCGATTGTGTCGCCCTGCACCCTCTCGATCATCGCGCCGGGCGGGTTTTTCTGGAAAAAACCGGAATCCAGCGTCAGAATGTGGCGGAGCAGGTCAACCTGCATCCGTGTGGACACGGCCAGCGAAATACTGGTCAACAGGCTGCGGTTGATAATCAGCGTCACTGCCCGGATCACGAACAGCGAAAAAATCACCCCGCCAACCCACCAGATCGCGCTGGAATCGCGGCCCACGAAAACCTGATCGAACAGCGGTTTCAGCATCCATGACAAAATCGCCAGCGTCGAGCCTTCGATCACCATGAAAAAGAACGCCGCCGCCATGCGCGGCCGCCACGGGCGCAGGTAATCGGTCCACATGCGGGCAAAAAGGCGTTGGGATTGCGCGGGTTCTGACATGGCACCTTTCGCCTGCTGCTTTTGTCATCAGATACGACCCCAGCCGGGCAGGCACAAGCCGCACGGGGCTTGACGGGCGCACGGGCCGGGCGCAACAGGAAACCCTTGTCAGGAGAGTTCCCCATGCCCTTTGCCCAAGGCCACGCCGTTCTGTCCATCCCCGGCCCCTCGAACTTCCCCGAGCGCGTGCTGCGCGCCATGGCCCGGCCTGCGCCCGATATTTACGGCCCCGCGCTGATGGAGTGCTGCGCGGGCGCCTTTTCCCGGCTGAAGGATCTGGCCGGCACGCAGGCCAATATCGCCGCCTATATCGGCAACGGCCATGCGGTATGGGAGGCCGCGACCGCCAATATCCTGAACCGGGGCGAAAAGGCGCTGGTGCTGGTCAACGGGCTGTTCGGGTCCTCATGGGCCGATATGGCCCGCAAGCTGGGTGTTACGGTCGAGGAGATCACATCAAACCCCGGTCAGCCCGCCGATCCGACCCGGCTGACCGAACGGTTGGCGATGGATAAAGCAGGCGAAATCAAGGCCGTGCTGGTCTGTCAGGTCGATACCGCCAGTTCGGTACGCAACGATATTCCGGCGCTGCGGGCGGCGATGGGCGACCACCCTGCCCTGCTGGCCGTGGACGCCATTGCAGCACTTGGCTGCGAGGCGATGCAGATGGACGCATGGGGCGTCGATGTGCTGGTCTCGTCCAGCCAAAAGGGGCTGATGACTCCGCCGGGGCTTGGCTTTGTCTGGTTCAGCGACCGGGCGCGGCGACGCGGCGATCTGGCCACGCCCTATTGGGATTGGGAACCCCGCATCGCCCCGGATGCGCTGTGGCAGGCATGGGGCGGCACGCCGCCGGTGCAGTTGATCTACGCGCTGGAAGAAGCGCTGAAACTCATGGCCGAGGAGGGCGAAACCGCTCGACTGGCCCGCCATGACGCCTTTGCCCAAGCCGTTTGGGCAGCCTTTGACGCATGGGGCAAGGGGACGGATATTACCCTGAACGTCCCAGCCCCGGCGGCACGGGCGCGGTCGGTCACGGCGGCACGGCTGCCGGGTGCCGGCCGGCTGCGCGACTGGACCAGCACCCACACGGGCGTCACGCTTGGCGTGGCACTTGGGACCCGTGATCCGCAAAACGCGTTGCGCATCGGACATATGGGCCATTTATCAGCGCATGGGCTGCTTGGCACGCTGGCGGTGATGGAAACCGGCATGAAGGCGCTGGCAATCCCACATGGGCCGGGCGGTGTCGATGCCGCCATGAGCCGGCTGGCGGCGTTGGCGGGCTGACCCTATTGCGGGCGGATCACCCGGAACGCCGCTGATGCCGCCCACCCCGCCGCAATCGCAATTGCCAGCGACAACAGCCCGTAAAGCAGCGGCTGATCCAGCGACATGCGGTAAAGCCAGCGTTCCAGCCCGACCTTGCGCACCTCAATCGCGGCGCGGTGGCTGGCGATGACCTCGCCCCCACGCAGCAGGAAAATACGGGTTTTGTATTCGCCCTCGACCAGATTGGCGGGCAGGCGCACATCAGCCCGGAACAGCGTATCATCGACCAGCCGCACCGAGCCTTCGTCCAGCCGGTAAAGCCCTTCGGCAATGCGGGTCTGCACCATGGCTTCGGTAAAGGTAGCCACCCGCTCGACATCCTGCGGCCCGGCAAAGGCACGCAGCGCCAAGGGAATCGAAATCCGCCAGCGCGTATCCGCCGCAGGCGTCAGGATCTGGCGCAAAGGCCGGGTGGTGGCCACCGTGTAAAGACTGGGCGCAGCCCCGACCCGGACCGATTGCGTATTCACCCAAATGCCCAGACGCCGCTCTTTTTTGCGGATCGTGACCTGATCCGAGGGTGCCTCGACCGTCACAATCACGTCCAGCGGCCCCTCCGGTGCGGGCGCATCACGGCCAATCGCGCCATAGATCAGGATCTCGGACCCGTCGAAACTGGCGGTAATCGCCACCGAATCATGCGACAGCCCCGCAACGATCCGCTCGCCCTCGGCACTGTGATCGACCGGCATCGCCACCTGACGCGGGCCGGGTTCGTCGCCCACGCCATCCTGCGCCAGCGCGGGCGCAGCCATCAGAAACAGGACCAGCAGACGCCACATCAACCCATCCCCCGCGCGATGGAATAGGGATTGTCCGGCGTCACCACCAGATCAAAGGCCAGCTTGCCACAAACCACCAGCACCAGCAGCGCCAGCAGGATACGAAGCTGTTCAGCCCGCAGCTTTGCGCCCAGCGTCGTGCCGATCTGCGCCCCGATCACCCCGCCGACGATCAGCAAAACCGCCAGCATGATGTCCACCGTGTTCGAGCTGACCGCGTGCATCAACGTGGTAAAGGCACTGACGAACATGATCTGAAACAGCGAAGTACCGATCACCACCTTGGTCGGCATATGCAGCAGATAGATCATCGCCGGAACCATGATGAAACCGCCGCCAACCCCCATGATTGCGGCCAAAACCCCGACGACCAGCCCCACCAGCAGGGGCGGAATCGCACTGATATACAGGCCCGAGGCGCGAAACTTCATCTTGAAGGGCAGCCGGTCGGCCCAGCTATGCGGATTGCGCCGTCGCGGCTTGGCCGGGCCGCGCGACCGGATCAGCGCACGGATGCTTTCCTGCAACATCATCGCGCCGATCAGGCCCAGAAACACCACATAGCAAAGCTGCACGACCAGATCGACCTGCCCCATCCGTTGCAGCGCCGCAAACACCCAGACGCCCAGATAAGACCCGACCAGCCCCCCCGCCAGCAGCACGCCGCCCATACGGAAATCAACCGTCTTGCGCTTCAGATGCGCCAGCACCCCGCTGAAAGACGAGGCCACCACCTGATTGGCCCCGGTCGCCACGGCAATAGGGGGCGGGATACCAATGAAGAACAACAGCGGCGTAATCAGGAACCCGCCGCCGACACCGAACAGCCCGCTCATCAAGCCGACAATCCCGCCAAGCCCCACCAGCGTAAAGGCGTTGACCGAGACTTCGGCAATGGGAAGGTAAATCTGCATGGACGGTCTGCTGTTTCCCTGATTTTGGCGCGGTATTTCGTCAACTGTGCCGCGCCTTGATGCCAAGGTCAAACCACGATGGCTTGCCGCAGCGTTTTCTCCTTTGTAAGCAGGAACAAACAGCAGCAATCCGGGGCCGAAATGCGTATTCTGGTGACAAATGACGACGGCATCAACGCGCCCGGCCTTGCCGTGGCGCAGGACATCGCGGCGCAGATCGCCGGAGCAGATGGCGAAGTCTGGACCGTGGCCCCCGCCTTCGAGCAATCGGGCGTCGGCCATTGCATCAGCTACACCCAGCCCACAATGATCGCCAAACTGGCCCCGCGCGTCTTTGCGGCCGAGGGCAGCCCTGCGGATTGCGTGCTGGCGGCGATTGGCGATGTGATGCCTGCTGCGCCCGATCTGGTGATCTCGGGCGTCAATCGCGGCAATAACGCGGGCGAAAACGTGATGTATTCCGGCACCGTCGGCGGCGCGATGGAGGCCGCCCTGCAAGGTCTGCCCGCGATTGCCCTGTCACAATATCTTGGGGCCGGAACCACGGGGCTGACCGATATGTTTGAATCCGCCCGCACCCATGGTCCCCGTATCGTGCGAGCGCTGCTGGACCGGGGCGACTGGCGTTCGGATGCGGATTTCCGGCTGTTTTACAACGTGAACTTTCCGCCGCTGCCCGCCGCGCAAACGCTTGGCCTGCGCATCACCCCTCAAGGGCGGCGGCGCGGCGCACGTTTTGGGGTCGAACCCGTCACCTCGCCCACGGGGCGCCGGTTTCTGTGGGTGCGCGGGCCGGATCAGACCTTGCCTGCCACGTCCGGCAGCGATGTCGATTTGTTGATGCAGGGGCATATTGCGGTAACGCCGATGCGGGCGGATCTGACCTGCCACGCCGCGCTGTCGCGTCTGGAAGCCGCATTGAACGAGGCCTGAATGAACGACGACCTCGCAGAAACCCGGATGCGCTTTGTCTTTACCCTGCGGTCGCGCGGGGTCACGGACCCTCGGGTGCTGGCAGCGATGGAGCGCGTGGACCGCGCGCCCTTCATCCGCGGCCATTTCGCGGATCGTGCCTATGAGGACACCCCCCTGCCCATCCCCTGCGGTCAGACGATCAGCCAGCCTTCGATCGTGGGGCTGATGACGCAGGCTCTGGCGGTCGGGCCACGCGACACGGTGCTGGAGATCGGCACCGGATCGGGCTATCAGGCCGCGATCCTGTCGGGGCTGGCGCGGCGGGTCTATACCGTGGACCGCCACCGCCGCCTTGTCACCGACGCGCAGGCGATTTTCGACGAATTGGGCCTGACCAATATCACGGCCCGCGTGGCTGACGGCAGCTTTGGCCTGCCCGAACAGGCGCCATTCGACCGGATTCTGGTCACGGCAGCAGCGGAAGACCCACCCGGCCCACTCTTGGCGCAACTCAAGATCGGCGGTATCATGGTGGTTCCGGTTGGCCAGTCGGATGCGGTGCAAACGCTGATTAAAGTCACCCGGACAGAAACAGGATTTGATTACAGCGAGTTGCGGCAGGTCCGCTTTGTGCCGCTGGTCGAGGGGATCGGGTAGGCATAACGCCACGAAATCACGCGCAAAAGCCTCCGGCAGAGAGGTCACAGAATGAGGAAACGGGCAATGAACAAGATTATCGTCAAAAGCACCCTACTGATGGGCCTGACCGCGCTGGCTGGCTGCGGGCCAAACTTTGACATGGACCTGCGCGGGATCGTGCCCGGCGGCTTTACCACGGCCGGCGCGCAGGCCACCCCGCGCGAGGTGCCTAAGGCGCAAAACACCCCGCAGACGTACGACGAAACCGCCACTGACACCACCACGGCCAGCCCCGCCCGTGCCGCCCAAAGCCATAAGGTCGCGGCGGGTGAAACAGCCTGGTCTGTGGCGCGCAAATACGGGATTTCCATTCAGGAACTGGCACAAGCCAACAGCCTGCCCGAGAATATGGGCCTGCGCACCGGACAGGTTCTGACGATCCCCGCCGCTGCGGCACGCACGGCCAGCGCCATCACCGCCCCTGGTCAGGGCAGCCCGACCCCGCAGCCGCCCTCTGCCGCGCAGCCCTTGCCGGATGAAAAGACCCAGCCGACCACCACCCCGGCCCCACCCTCGGCAGCCCCCAATCTGGGCGCCACGCGCACAGCGGCTTCGGGCAGCGGGCGGCTGGCCATGCCGGTCAGCGGTGCGATCATCCGCCCTTATCAGAAAGGCCGGAACGACGGCATCGACATTTCCGCCCCGGCAGGCACCCCGGTTTCTGCTGCCGCCACCGGCACCGTTGCCGCCATCACCCGCGACGTCAATCAGGTGCCGATCGTAGTCGTGCGCCATTCGGATGGGCTGATGACCGTCTATGCCGGAATGGGGGATGTCGCCGTAGAAAAAGGCGCGACCGTCCAGCGCGGGCAGGCGCTTGGCAAGGCAGGCAACAGCGGATCGGTGCATTTCGAGGTTCGTAACGGTTTTGAAAGCCTGAACCCTGAAGATTATCTGAACTGAGCGGCGCAACATCCATTTCAACAGGGCCGCGCCTGTCCGGCGCGGCCCTGTCATGCTTGCTTATGCCGTCTGCCGCAGGCCCGAGGCCAGAACAGGGCGGCGCATCCGCATAAAGTGGATCTTGACGCAGCGTTCGACCTCATGCGCGATGACCTCGCCCAAATCACCGCGCAGCTCATCCTGCATGATCTCGCGGATCAGGTCGCGCAAAACCGAGCCGGTCGGGGCCAGCGTCGCGGTTTCCTCGCCCGGCAGATCCATCACCGCCGCAACCTCTGGCGCGGCAGCCACCTCTGCCGGTGCAGGAACCTGCTCGGGCAGGCTGGCAATCTCTGGCGCCTTCACATCGGCCCAGGGGTTCGCCATCGCAGAAACAGGCCGCCGCAGCGCCGAGGTCATAAAGGTCGTGCCACCCTGCACCGACAGCGGGTCCAGCGGTGCCGAAGGCACCACAGTTTCCACCTCTTGCGGGGCGATCAGGTGGGTGTGATCCAGAACCAGCGGGTCCGGCATCGCTGCGGGTTGCGGAACGAAATCACGAACCATCGACCGGCGCAGGCTGCCAAGCGGATGAGCGGGCGAATCACCCTGGGGTTGTGCGGCCAGCGCGGGCCGCGCCTCAGCCTCGGGGCGAATCGCCTCAGAGACCGGGGCCACTGTCATCGCGGCTGGCATTGGAATCGTCGGACTTTTGGGGAAGGGAACCGTTTCGGCCATCGGGCGCGGCTGACCCGCCCCCTCATCCTCGGCAATCAGGCGGCGGATCGCCGCCAGAACATCGCCAATGTTTTCAGATAGTTCGCTTGCGGTTGCGATGCGGGGGTCAGCCATGACGCACCCCCGCGATCACCAGTTCAGTTTTTGCCGATGGCGCGCAGCACCCGGTCAAGGCTTTCGCCTTGCCTGCTTGTGTAAGGCGCGTCACGCACCGCAGAGTAGTAGGCCGATGGGTCATATGTCGGAATCCCTAGCTTAAGGTGTTCTACCGTCAGCAAACCCATAGAGGACAAAAGTTGATAATGTGCTAACTGGAGGTCAGCTTCCGCAGAAATTCTGCTGGCCCGCGCCTCAAGCAGCGATTGTTCGGCATTCAGCACGTCCAAAGTGGTCCGCGCCCCCAGCGTCGCTTCTTCGCGCACACCGTCGTAAGCCTGTTGTGCCGCCGAAATCTGCTCATTGATGGCGCCGATTTGCGCCCGCGCCACGTCGATATTGGCCCAGGAGGTCGCGACTGCCTGATCCACCTGCCGCGCGGTATTCAGCAGCGCCGCGCGGCCTGCGTCACGATTCGCCATCGACTTGCGCAGCGCCGCCGACAGCGCCCCGCCGGAATAGAGCGTCTGATTCGCACTGATCCCAACCTGCGCACTGCCCGTCGTGGTGCGCCCGCCATTCGAGAAGATGCTGTTGTTCGGCGTCCGGCTGGCCCCGACCCCGGCGCTGCCGGTAATGGTCGGGTTGCGCTGCGCCTGTGCTGCTGCAACGCCCAGTTCCGCCGCAGCCACCTGACGCTGCGCCTGACGAATGGCCGGATGGGTTTTCTGCGCCACCGCCTGCGCCGCACCAAGCGAGGCTGGCAGTTTCGGCAATGGCGGCGGAGCCGACAGGTTCGACGGCATCTTGCCGGTCGCGGCCTTATATGATTCGCGGGCCACTTGCAGCGAGCCTTCCGCGGCAGCCAGTGTGGCGCGGGTCGCGGCAAGCTGCGCATTGGCCTGCGCCACGTCAGTCGAGGTGATCTCGCCCACGTCGAACCGATCCTGTGCCGCACGTTGTTCACGCGCCAGCACGTTCAGCGAGTTCTGCTGCAATTCAACCTGTTCGCCCGCGCTGCGTACGTTCAGAAACGCCTGCACCCCGGCCAGCAGAATGTCTTGCTCAACCGAAACCAGCGCCTCACGCGTGGCCAGAACGGTCTCCTTGGCGGCATCAATCGCAATCTGACTGCGGCCAAAATCATAAAGCGTCACGCTGGCCTGAAACTGCAACGAGGTCGAAAGCGTCTCATAGCCTTCGGTGTTGGTGTAGGTATGCGAGGCAACCCATTGAATCACCGGGCGCAGCGCCGCCATGGCGCTGGCCACATCCTCATCGGCAGCCCGCAGAACCGCGCGGTTCTGATCCAGCAGAGCGGAATGGCGATAGGTTGCCACCAGAGTATCGCCCAGCGATTCCGCCGCCGCCCAAGCCGGAACCGTCAGCGCCAGAACCGCCGACAGCGCCAACGTTTTCAGGGGCTTGCCAATCATACCAAAGGCCATCCGAACTTCCTTTTATCTTTACAGGCTGAAGCCAGCGCGATGTGAAAAACCTGGCAGCAACGGCGCATGAGCGTTAAATCCAAAGCGCCATTCGATCCGGCCATCCACCCGCAGCCCGATGCGGACCACCCCCAGATTACCTTCCTTGAAGATCGCAGCCACGCGCCCGCCATCTTTCAACTGATCGGCCAACGCCTGCGGGAACGCCTCGATCGCGCCGTTCACCATTATCACATCGTAGGGGGCCTGCCCCGGCCAACCCGCAGCCAGATCGCCCTGCACGACGACGGCATTAGGAACCTCGGTTTCAGCCAGCCGGGCCTGCGCTTCGGCAACCATGGCCGCATCATCTTCGACGCCGACCACAGCCTGCGCCAAATGCGCCATGACCGCCGTCGAATAGCCAAGTCCACAAGCCAGATCCAGAACCAGCTCATCGGGCTGAATGTCCAGCGCGTCGATCATCTTGGCGAAGGTCCGCGCCTCAAGCACCACACGGTCACGCGACAGCGGCAGATTCTCGCCGCTATAGGCGACTTCGACGATGGCCTCTGGCACGAAGCGTTCACGCGGAACGCTGAGCATGGATTCAATGATCGGCAGCAAGGTCACATCATTGGGGCGAACCTGCGTATCAACCATGGTAACGCGACGGGCGGCAAAATCGGCCATATACAGAGACTCCGGCTTGCTGTCTTGCGGCGGTTTTTGCACGTTTCGCCGGTCAGGGCAACGGTTGATGACCCAAGCCGCGCCGCAATCAATGCGCAGGCCCTCTTGCGCAGGCTGCTGGCTTCCATTATCCCTGCCCCACCTCAAGTTCGGCGGTGGGTTGGCGGAGAGGTTACGCACCGGATTGCAAATCCGTGAAGACCGGTTCGATTCCGGTACCCACCTCCAATTCCTGCCCGTCAATTCAGCAGGATGCCAGTGATCCAGCACATCTACAACGCCCTGACACGTCTGGCCGAACCTGCGCTGCGCATGGCGGTCCGGCTGCACCTGACCCCGCCCGAGATGGCACAGCGGCTTGGTGCCGGGCCGCAAGCCGCGCCGGGGGTGATCTGGCTGCACGCGGCATCGGTGGGGGAACTCGCATCAGCACGGGTGCTGATCGCGCGGCTGGCCGAGGCGCGGCCCATGCTGTTGACGACCAATTCCACCACCGGGCAGGCGCTGGCCCGCGACATCGCGGCGGGCTGGCCGCAGGGGCATATCACCACCAGTCTTGCGCCGCTGGATCTGCCCGGCGCGCTCTCAGCATTTCTGGACCGGACCCGCCCGGCACTGGCAATCAGCGTCGAAGCCGAGATCTGGCCCCGTCGCAGCGCCATGCTGGCCGCCCGAGACATTCCGCAGATCGTCGTCGGGGCGCGCATGTCTGACCGCAGTGCCCGGCGCTGGCAACGGCTGCGCGGGTTGATCGGCCCGGTGCTGGCACGACAGGCGGCACTGTCGGCGCAGGATGCCCGCAGCGAATCGCATCTGCTGGCGCTTAGCCTGCCGCCAGCGGCCTTGCTGCCCCGTGTGCAAATGAAATTGCTGGCTCCGGCTGCTGTCACCCTGCCCGCCCCCGGCCCGGACCGGGATCGCACCATTCTGGCCGCCTCGACCCATGACGGCGAGGATGCGCTGATCCTCGACGCTTTCCTGACCGCGCGGGCGGCACATCCGCAGGCCCGGCTGATCCTCGCCCCCCGCCACCCGCAACGTGGCGACGCCATCGCGGCGCTGATCGCGGCGCGGGGGCTATCGGTGCGCCGGAGGTCCAGCGGCGACACGGGCGAAAGCGCCGAAATCTATCTGGCCGATACCTTGGGCGAAATGGACCGCTGGTATCAAACGGCCGGCATCTGCATCGCCGCCGGTTCCTTCACCGACCGGGGCGGACATACGCCTTGGGAACCCGCCGCCTATGGCTGCGCCATCCTGCACGGCCCGGATGTCGCCAATTCGGCCGAAGGCTATGCCGCACTGGACGCCACAGGGGCCGCGCAGCAGGTTGACGCCTCCAGCCTCGCCCCGGCGCTGGCGGCACTGCTGGCCGACCCGGCCCGCGCCCGCGCGATGGGCGCCGCCGCCCGCGCCACGCTGGACGTACAGGCAGGTCATGCCACACCACTGGTCAGCGCGATCCTGTCACATCTGCCCCTTGCAGATCAGCGATAAGCCACCGATATTCACCCCTTGACCAAGGGAAAGGCCGATGATCCGCTATCACCTGCACTGTCAGAACGGCCATGATTTCGATGGCTGGTTCCGCTCATCCGAAGGGTTCGAGCAAGCGCGGGCGGCTGGCCAGATCAATTGCACACACTGCGGCAGCGCAGAGGTCGAAAAGGCGCTGATGGCCCCCAGCGTCGATACGAAACGACAAACCGACAAGCCGCCGCTGGAAAAGCTGCGCGATTATGTGGAAAACAACTCGGACTATGTGGGCGACCGCTTCGTGGCCGAGGCCCGCGCCATGCATGAAGGCCGCAGCGAACAGCGCGCCATCCACGGCGAAGCCCGCCCCGACGAGGCCCGGCAAATGCTGGAGGACGGCATCCCCGTCGCCCCGCTACCCTTCATTCCCCGCGCCAAGCAGAATTGAGATTCTTGCCTCCGGCGGGGATATTTTCAGACAGCAGATGACATCTTTTGTCCCTAAATATCCCCGCCGGAGGCATCAGAGGCCGGCCACGCTTACTGACCGTTGAAACTCAGCGTGAACTGGCCTTCCTCATAGCTGCGAACCGCGACCAGCGGCATGTCACCGCCCTGCTCGAACACATAGATATGCAGCGCATCGTTACCAATGGTCAGGCGGCAAAACACCTCTTTATCGGTATTTTCGACGGCGCCTTCAGGACATTCCGACAGGTCGATGTGGGTAACGGATGGCTCGAACTGGGTATAGTCATAGGCGAAAGCCGCGACGGGCAGGACCAGCGCAGCAACCAGAGCAGAAAGGCGAAGAACAGGCATGATAGGTTCCCTTTGACAAAGCGTCCGCCAATTCCTGACTGATTAAATCAGATAAGTAAACCCTTTGCAGGATACCCTTGCGAAACCTCGCACATGCCCCTAAGAGAAGCGCGTTTTTTATATCCCGCGTTCCGCGCGTGCGAAGGAGGGTCTGAATGCCCCTGTTGGTGATGAAGTTTGGCGGCACCTCGGTCGCTGACCTCGACCGGATCAGCAACGCCGCCGAAAAGGTCCGGCGTGAGGTTGAACGCGGCTATGATGTGATCGTCATTGTCAGCGCCATGTCCGGCAAGACCAATGAATTGGTGGGCTGGGTCGAAAAGACCTCGCCGCTGTTTGATGCGCGGGAATATGATGCGGTGGTGTCTTCGGGCGAAAACGTGACCGCCGGGCTGATGGCGCTGACGCTTCAGGAAATGGGAGTTCCGGCGCGGTCCTGGCAGGGCTGGCAGGTGCCGATCAACACCACCGAACAACATTCCGCCGCGCGTTTTGTGTCGATCCCGCGCGACAATATCGACCGCAAGTTCTCCGAAGGCTTCAAGGTCGCGGTGGTCGCGGGCTTTCAGGGGATCGGCCCCGACGGGCGCATCACCACGCTGGGGCGTGGGGGGTCTGACACCACGGCGGTGGCCTTTGCTGCGGCCTTTGGCGCGGAACGCTGCGATATATACACGGATGTGGACGGTGTTTACACCACCGACCCGCGCATCTCGTCCCGCGCCCGCAAGCTGGACAAGATCGCGTTTGAGGAAATGCTGGAACTCGCCTCGCTTGGGGCAAAGGTTCTGCAAACCCGCTCGGTCGAGCTGGCGATGCGGTATAATGTCAAGCTGCGGGTGCTGTCCTCTTTCGAGGATACCGATGAAACCAGCGGCACTCTGGTCTGCGATGAGGATGAGATCATGGAATCCAAGGTTGTTTCGGGCGTCGCCTATTCGCGGGACGAAGCCAAGATCACGCTGGTGACGGTCGAGGACCGCCCCGGCATTTCTGCGGCGATCTTTGACCCGCTGGCGGCGGCGGGTGTCAATGTGGACATGATTGTCCAGAATATTTCCGAGCGCGATTACGACGATCACCCCGGCGCCGTTACGGACATGACCTTTTCGTGCCCGATCAATCAGGTGGAACGCGCCAAAAAGGCGATGGAAGATGCGCGCAAATCCGGCAGCATCGCCTATGATGATCTGGTGGTGGACACCGAGGTGGCCAAGGTTTCGGTCGTCGGCATCGGAATGCGCTCTCACGCCGGGGTCGCGGCGCGGATGTTCAAGGCGCTGGCTGCTGAAAACATCAACATCAAGGTGATTTCCACCAGTGAGATCAAGATTTCGGTGCTGATCGACCGCAAGTATATGGAACTTGCCGTGCAGGCGCTGCATGATGCGTTTGAACTGGATCAGGCCTGACCCCGGCACCAAGGCGGGACGGCCCTAAAGGCCGAGGGTAATGATGCCGGAACGAAGCGACAGCGAATCGCGCAAGCTGCTGGGGCGGCTGCGCGACACGCTTGCGGCCCCCGGCGGTGGTCAGGACCGGCTGGATCAGATCACCCATCACATCGCGGATTCGATGGGAACACAGGTTTGTTCCATCTATCTGTTCCGCGACCCCAACACGCTTGAGCTTTGCGCCACCGAAGGTCTGCGCCGCGAATCCGTTCACAAGACCCGGCTGCGCCTTGGCGAAGGTCTGGTCGGGCGCGTCGCCCGCACCGGGCGCTATGTGAACACTGCCGACGCCCCCTCGGAACCCGGTTTCCGCTATATGCCTGAAACTGGCGAGGAAGTATTCCCCAGTTTCCTTGGCGTGCCGATTCAGCGCGTGGGTGAGAAACTTGGCGTGCTGGTGGTGCAGTCCCGCATGGCCCGGCAGTTTTCCGAAGACGAGGTTTACGGTCTTGAGGTCGTCGCCATGGTGCTGGCGGAAATGGCCGAGCTTGGCGCATTCCTTGGCTCTCAGGACGACCGGATGCCCTTACAGCACCGTTTTCCGCAGATGATCCGCGGCGCGACGGGTCAGGAGGGGGCCGCCGAAGGTCATGTCTGGCTGCATGATCCGCGCGTGGTGGTCACGAACCCGGTGGGCGACGACCCCTTGCGCGAAAAGGCGCGGCTGCACGCAGGGGTCGAGGCCCTGCGCAAGACCGTCGATTCGCTGCTGGCCGATGCCGATACCGGCGCGGATGGCGAACATACCGCCGTATTGGAGGCTTACCGGATGTTCGCACATTCCCGGTCCTGGCTGCGCCGGATGGAGGAGGACATCGACCTTGGCCTGTCCGCCGAAGCCGCCGTGGAAAAGGAACAGTCCATGGCACGGGCGCGGCTGGAACAGGCTGCCGACCCTTACCTGCGCGACCGGCTGCATGATCTGGACGACCTGTCCAACCGGCTTCTGCGCATCCTGACCGGGCAAGGCGGCGACACCGGTGCGACCATGCCGGAAAACCCGATCCTGATTGCCCGCAACATCGGCCCGGCCGAATTGCTGGACTATGGCCGCAAGCTGCGCGGCGTGGTGCTGGAGGAAGGCTCGGTCGGCAGCCACGCGGCCATCGTGGCACGGGCGCTGGCGATTCCGCTGGTGATCCACGCCGCCCGCATCACCTCGGACGCGCTGAACGGCGACCATATCCTTGTTGATGGCGATGTGGGCGTGGTGCATCTGCGCCCCGAAGAAACCGTCACCAAAGCGTTCCGCGACAAAATCGCCATGCAGGAACAGGCGCAAAGCCGCTATGCCGGGCTGCGCGACCTGCCGGCGGTGACGACATGCGGCCACCGGATTCAGCTTTACATGAACGCCGGGCTGCTGGCGGACCTGCCCAGCCTGACCGGATCAGGGGCCGAAGGCGTCGGTCTGTTCCGCACCGAGTTGCAGTTCCTCGTGCGGTCGAAAGTGCCGCGCCGGGCGGAACTGGCGGCACTTTACGCCCGCGTCATGGACAATGCGCAGGGCAAGCCGGTGGTGTTCCGTACGCTGGACATCGGCAGCGACAAGGTGCTGCCCTATATGAAACCGCAGGACGAGCCGAACCCGGCGATGGGCTGGCGCGCGATCCGCGTGGGGCTGGACAAGCGCGGGGTGCTGCGGGTGCAGCTTCAGGCGCTGATCCGCGCGGCGGCGGGGCGACCTTTGCACGTCATGTTCCCCTTTATCGCGGAAATGTCGGAATATGAATCCAGCCACCGGATGCTGATGGAGGAGCTGGCCCGCGAGCAGCGCCTTGGTCGCCCGATCCCGCATGACATCCGCGTGGGCGCAATGATCGAGACGCCCTCGATGGCCTTTGCCCCGCAGCGGTTCTTTGAAATGTGCGATTTCGTATCCGTGGGCGGCAATGATCTGAAGCAGTTCTTCTTTGCCGCCGACCGCGAGAATGAGCGCGTCCGCCGCCGCTATGACACGCTGGACCAGTCCTTCCTCAGCCTGCTGGAAATGATCGTGCAGCGGTGCAAGATGGCTAATGTGCCGCTGTCTTTCTGCGGCGAGGATGCGGGCCGCCCGGTCGAGGCGCTGGCCTTTGCCGCCATCGGGTTCCAGCGCCTGTCGATGCGCCCGGCCTCGATCGGGCCGGTCAAGCATCTGCTGCGCCAGACCGATCTTTGCGCCCTGCGCGAAGCCATCGCCAAAGCGCGGGCCGAGGGCGTCTGCAACCTGCGCCCGGTGATCGCGCCATTCGTCGAATCTGTCGGCTGAACCACGCCTTATTCCCATGTGATTCTGTCGGACTTGCAGCGCCAAGGCTTTCAGACTATTCCACTCAACAATTGTCGCCGGTATGGCCGGTCTCGGCTGTGCCGTGAGAAATGGAATATCTATGCTGAACAAGACCCTGCCCCGCCTTTCATCGCTGGCCTTTGCCGCTCCGCTGATTCTTTTGGCCGCCCCTGTGCTGGCGCAAGGCATTCCGCCAGCGGCGCTGCCGCATGACCTGTCCCCCATGGGTATGTTCATGGCGGCGGATATCGTGGTGAAAGGCGTGATGCTGGCTCTGGCGGCGGCTTCGGTCGTGACCTGGACCATCCTGATCGTGAAGCTGGTGGAAATGGCGGTGGCCAAGGCCAACGCCCGGCGCGGTGCCCAAACGATCCGCAACGCGGCCAGTCTGGATGCGGCTGTTGCGACCGCCGCCAAGCGCCGCGATCCGTCCAGCCATATGCTGCGGCTGGCCCAATATGAGCTGCGCCGTTCGGCCCCGGCGCTGTCGCGTGGCAGCGAAGGCACGCAAAGCCGCGTCAGTTCGCATCTGGCGGGCGTGGTGGCGCGGGCCGGACGTCAGGCTGCCATCGGCACCGGAGTGCTGGCAACGGTCGGGTCGATCTCGCCCTTCGTCGGGCTGTTCGGCACCGTCTGGGGCATTATGAACAGCTTTATCGGCATTTCGCAGGCGCAGACGACCAACCTTGCCGTGGTTGCGCCGGGCATCGCCGAGGCGCTGCTGGCCACCGCTATCGGCCTTGTTGCCGCCATCCCGGCGGTGGTGATCTATAACGGCTTTGCACGGTCCATCGCGGGCTATCGTCAGCGGCTGGCCGATAATGCCGCCGCCATCGAACGGCTGGTCAGCCGTGATCTGGACCTGCAAGGCAAGGGGGTCTGAACCATGGCCGCAGGACTGGACGACGGCGACGACCTGACCGAATCGCATGAGATCAACGTCACGCCTTTCATCGACGTGATGCTGGTGCTGCTGATTATCTTTATGGTGGCCGCGCCGCTGGCGACGGTGGATGTAAATATCGACCTGCCCGCCGCGCGTGGGGTGGCCAGCCAGCGCCCCGATCAGCCGGTCTGGCTGAGCATCAGCCCCGATCTGGCGCTGCATCTTGGCGATGAAGCGGTCAGCCGTGACGGGCTGGTGCCTGCGCTGGAGACGCTGACCAAAGGCGACCGTGAGGCCCGTATTTTCCTGCGCGCCGACCGGATGGTGCCTTATGGCGAGATGATGGAGGTTCTGAACAGCCTGCGGAGCGCGGGCTGGACCAAGGTTGCGCTGGTCGGGCTGGATGCAGCAAGCAGCGGCGGCACCAGCGCCGGAACCGGGGCTGCGCCATGATCGACCTTAGCCCCCTGACCCGCACGATCTGTTGTTCTGCTGCTGCTTTCGTGGTGGCGACAGCCCATATCGGCGCGGTTTTCTGGCTTAGCGAACGGGCAGCGGGGGCCGCGACCATGGCCCCGCCCGCGCCGGTGTTTATCGACCTTGCCGAAGCGCCGGTGCCTGAACCTGACGTGACCCCGGAACCCGAGGATGCCTCGCCCGAGCCGGTCGAGGAACAGGAACCCGAGGTTGAACCTGAACCGGAGCCGGAACATGAACCGGAGCCTGAGCCGGAACCCGAAGAAGATGTGGTCGAGGATTCGGAACTGGCGCTGGAAACCTCGGACCGACCGGTGATCCGCCCCGAGCGCCCGCGCCGGATCGAACGCCCGCGCGAGGAGCGCCGCGAAGCCCGCGAACGTCCGCGCCGCGAGGAACCCCGGACCGAGCGCCGCCAGAACCGCCGCAGCGATGCCACCACGCAGGGCCAGCGGCGTGAGGCCCGCCCGCGTGGCGGTGACGGCCCGCAAGGTGGCGGCAATCCCCGTGCGCAAGCCAGTTGGCAACAACAGGTCGGCAGTCGGATCAGCCGCCATATGTCGCGCACCCGGATTCAAGGCGGCCGTGGCTCGGTCACAGTCAATGTGAGCGTCTCCATTAGCGCAAATGGCACCGCCTCGGCCCGGCTGGCCAGCTCGACCGGAAACCCGGCACATGATGCCGCCCTGTCGCGTCAGGCAGCGCGGATGCCCCGGATGCCCGCGCCGCCAAATGGCACCGGCGGCAGCTTTACCCAGCCGGTCACGATCCAGATTCGCTGACAAAAGGCCCGGCCATTGCCGGGCTTTTTCATGCCTGATCCAGCACAATCGCCGCGATCAGTCGGCCATAATCCGGTGCGCCCTCATGCGTGGTGCGGCGAAAGCTGAAAAATCGAGCGGGGTCGGCATAGGTGCAATGTCGCGTCCATTCAGCCTCCACCCCCGCTGCGCGCAACCGCGACAAACCAAAGCCCGGAAGGTCAAAATGCGGCTTGTCACCGCCCGAGAAAAACCGCGCCGCATCCGGGTCGTCATCGGTGAACCTGTCCATGAAATCCCAGCCGACCTCATAGGCGGGCTGGCTGATGCAGGGACCGATCACCGCGCGAATATCCCGCGCCCCAAGCGCCTGCATCGTCTTGATGGTGGCCTCCAACACGCCATCCGCCGCACCGCGCCAGCCCGCATGGGCCGCGCCGATCACCCCGGCCGCAGAGTCGGCCAGCAGCACCGGCTGGCAATCGGCCGTCAGCACCGACAGGGCAATGCCGGGCTGATCCGTCACCAGCGCATCGGCGTGAAGACTGCGGGCAGCTTCGATTTCCGACGGGTCGCGGATCACCGCCACTTCGGCGGAATGAACCTGATGCACCCCCGCCAGCCGATCCGCAGCAACGCCCATCGCCTGCGCCACACGGGCGCGATTGGTCGCCACCGCATCCGCCTGATCGCGTGAGCCGCGCCCGCAGTTCAGCCCGGCATAAAGGCCCGAGGACACCCCGCCCTTGCGCGTAAAGAACCCGTGCCGGACACCCTCCAGCAGCGGCGAAGTCAGGATTTCCAGCATCACTTGCATCACTCATTGCCCCCAGGTGGCACGAAACCCGCAACCGGCGCGGCCCCGCGCGGCCAGATTGCCAACGCCTTGAAAAGCTGCCCCATTTGATCCGGGGCGACCAGCCGAGTCAACGCCTCTGCTGCCCCCGGATCGCCCGCGCGGACCAGCGCCCCGGCGCGCTCCGCCGCACCCAGCGCCAGCAGCAGATCGCCCTGCGTGACCATGGCCGAGACCTCGGCCCCTGCTGCCCGCGCGGCTGCGGCAATGGGGGCGAAATCCACATGGCTGGTCAGATCAGCCTGACCGGGATAGGCCAGCGGGTCTTCCGGACGGTGGTCGCGCAACGCCTGAAAACTGTCGCCCTGCCCATCCCAATTACCGTAATCAATCAGGATCGCCGCCCCGCCATGCGCGGCAATGCGGCTGGCAATTTCCGTGACAATGGCTGTGGTTGCCGGGCGATCCTCGAAGATATCTCCGACCTGCCCCCGACGCGGCAAAGGCAGCGGCGCGGCCAGCGCCAGCGTCAAACCATTATCATCCAGCGTCACCATCCGTTCCGACCAGCCGCCCTCGACCCGCTGATATTGGCGGATCGGCAACGCGTCCAGAAACTCATTCGCCACCAGAAACAGCGGTGCCTGCGGCAGATCGCTCAGACTGTCCAGATGCCGCGCCTGTGGCACCGCCCCCGCCTGCACCTGACGCAGATGCGGCGAGGCTTCGATCAGCACCGTATCGGCGGCCTCCAGCATCCCCGGCACCCGCGCCATGACCCGACGCATATCCGCCATCAGCGTGCCGCGCCCCGGCCCCGGCTCGGCCAGCGTAAAGGGCGCGGGCGACCCCTGATCCAGCCATGCCTGCGCCAGCGCCAGCCCGATCACTTCGCCAAAAATCTGGTTGATTTCCGGGGCGGTGATAAAATCCCCTGCCCGGCCGAATGGATCGCGGGTCGCGTAATAGCCATGGTCAGGGTGCAGCAGGCAGGTCTGCATATAGTCATGCAGACTCATCGGCCCAAAGGCGCGGATACGGTCAGCAATGATCCGGCCCAGCGGCGTCATCGCGCGGGCCGCAGCAGGGCAAAGCCGATAAAGCCAAGCCCGATCAACACCATAGGCAGCGACAAAAGCTGCCCCATCGACAGGCCCGCAACCACATGGCCCAGCGGATTATCAGGGGTGATGAACTGGGCATCGGCCTGCCTGAACAGCTCGACAAACATCCGCGCCGCGCCATAACCGGCAAGAAATACGCCAAAGGCCAGACCGGGGCGGCGCAAGCCCCCCATGCGGACCAAGGCAAACAGGATCAGCGCCAGCAGGATGCCTTCCAGCCCCGCCTCATAAAGCTGGCTGGGGTGGCGGGCGCAGGCCCCTACGACGCCGGGGCAATCCTGCGCCGCAGCCCCCGGAAAGACCACGCCCCAAGGCAGGTCGGTCGGACGGCCCCACAGCTCGGCATTGATGAAATTGGCCAGCCGCCCCAGCCCCAGCCCGATAGGCGTCGCCACAGCCAGCGCATCGGCCAGCCGCAAGGGCGGCACCCGGTTCAGCCAGCAGAAGATCGCTACAGCAACGATCACGCCGATGAAGCCGCCATGAAAGCTCATCCCGCCTTCCCAGACTTGCAAAATCTGGCCCGGATTGGCGAGGTAATAGGCAGGCTCATAAAACAGCACGAACCCCAGCCGCCCACCAAGCACCACGCCAAAGACGACCCAGACCAGCAGATCTTCGACCCTTGCGGCGGACATCGGCGCGGCGTCACCCCACAGGCGGTCGCGCCGCATCAGCCGCGCCACGATCCACCAGCCGACCAGCAGCCCGACCAGATAGGCCATCGCATACCAGCGCAGCGAAAAGGTCACGCCACCAATGGGAATCGAGACGATCTCGGGCGAGATATTGGGAAAGGGGATCATGCGGCGGCCTCTGTGCAGGTTTGCCGCAGGCTTAGCCGCCCCGCCCGTGCTGTCAACCGTTGCACCGGACGGCGGCTGCGCCCATATAGACGGCAACCGTTTTTGTGAAAGGCAGCGATATGACCGGCCAGAACCGCTTTTTCGACGATATGTCCAAGCTGATGACCAACGCCATGGGCGTGGCGCAGGGGGCCAAGGATGAGGCCGGGAACGCCATGAACGCCTGGGTCGACCGCTTTCTTGCTGATCGCGACTTTGTGACCCGCGAGGAGTTCGAGGCCGTCCGCGAAATGGCCGTCAAGGCCCGCACCGAAAACGCCGAGCTGCGCGCCCGGATCGAGGCGCTGGAAGCCAAAGGCTAATCCACCCGGCGCTGCAAACTGCCGTCGGGGGCGTAAAACAGCACCGCCCCCGCCTGTGTCACCACAATGACCCGACCTTGGGCATAGGTGACGGCGGCGGCGGTCTCGCCTTCGGGCAAGGTAATCGGCGCGGGCGGCGGCGGAATATCTCCGGCGCGGGTCATTTGCGGCATCCGCGCCCAAATCAACGCCACGATGGCCAGCACGCCAAAGCCCATGACCAGCGCCAGCCCTGTCACCAATCGCCGCAGATAACGCGCATCCGCCGCCAGCCCCTCGGGAACAGGGCTGCCCTGTTCGCCTTTCCCTGATATATTGTCCTGCATGTCCAGCCTTACCATCACCATTCCCGAAAACCCGCCTGCCCGGCTTGATAAGGCGCTGGTCGCCGCTGCGCCAGACGGTTCGGCCCTGTCTCGGTCGCGCCTTGCCCGGCTGCTGGAGCAAGGTGCGGTCAGCGGCCCGGCAGGTATCACGCGCGACGGCAAGGCCCGCGCCATCGCAGGCGAGGTTTACCACATTGCCCTGCCCCCGCCCGAGCCGGTCGAGGCGCTGCCCGAGAATATCCCCCTGCATATCATTTACGAAGATGACGCCCTGATCGTCGTCGATAAGCCTGCGGGTATGGTCGTTCACCCGGCCCCCGGTGCGCCCTCGGGAACGCTGGTCAATGCGCTGCTGCATCATTGCGGCGATTCGCTGTCGGGGATTGGTGGCGAAAAGCGCCCGGGCATCGTGCATCGCATCGACAAGGACACCTCGGGCCTGCTGGTGGTGGCGAAATCCGACCTTGCGCATCAGGGGCTTGCCGCACAATTCGAGGCCCACACCAGCCGCCGCACCTATCTGGCACTGGCTTACGGCGTGATCGACGCCGCTGATGCACGGCTGCGCGGCACGCCGGGGATCAGCTTTGAAACTGGCAATGTGCTGAAAATCACCTCGGGGCTTGGCCGTCACCCCAGCGACCGGCAGAAACAGGCGGTCTGGTTCGATCGCGGTCGCCATGCCGTCACCCGCGCCCGGATGCTGGAAAGTTTTGGCCAGCCGCCCGCCGCGATGCTGGTCGAATGTCGGCTGGAAACCGGCCGCACGCATCAAATCCGTGTGCATATGGCTCATGCCGGACTGTCGCTGATCGGTGATCCGGTCTATGGTGGGGCCCGCAAAGCCTCGGCCCGTGCGCTTGGGCCGGCGGCAGAGGCCGCACAAGCCTTTCCGCGTCAGGCCCTGCACGCCACACGGCTGGGTTTCGCCCATCCGCTGACCGGCGAAGATATGGATTTTGAAAGCCCCCTGCCCGCCGACATGGCCAGCCTGCTGACCGCTTTGCGTGGAACCGGCTAGGGCCGGGCCGCGTTTCACAAACCAGCGCGAAAGAAACACGATATGGCCAATTACACCTCACTTCCCGCCCCCAGCCCCGAACAGGGCCTGAACCGCTATCTTCAGGAAATCCGCAAGTTCCCGCTCTTGGAGCCGGAACAGGAATATATGCTGGCCAAACGCTGGGCCGACCATCAGGACAGCGAGGCCGCGCATGAGCTTGTTACCAGCCACCTGCGGCTGGCGGCGAAAATCGCAATGGGCTATCGCGGCTACGGCTTGCCGCAGGCTGAGGTGATTTCCGAGGCCAATGTCGGGCTGATGCAGGCGGTCAAGCGGTTCGACCCCGAAAAGGGCTTCCGGCTTGCGACCTATGCGATGTGGTGGATCCGCGCCTCGATTCAGGAATATATCCTGCGGTCGTGGTCTTTGGTGAAGATGGGCACGACCTCGGGCCAGAAAAAGCTATTCTTCAACCTGCGCAAGGCCAAGAACCGCATCGGCGCCTTGGAAGAGGGCGATCTGCGCCCCGAAAACGTCGCCCAGATTGCCCATGACCTGAACGTGACCGAACAAGAGGTCATCGACATGAACCGCCGCCTGTCGGGGGGCGACGCCTCGCTGAACGCGCAGGTGGGGGCCGCCGATGGCGACAGCACCGCGCAATGGCAAGACTGGCTGGAAGACGAATCCGCCAATCAGGCCGACGATCTGGCCGAGCGTGACGAGCTGACCGCCCGGCGCGAGATGCTGACCGCGGCGATGGATGTGCTCAACGACCGCGAAAAGGACATCCTGATGGAACGCCGCCTGCGCGACGATCCCATGACGCTGGAGGATCTTTCCACCCGCTATGGCGTCTCGCGCGAGCGTATCCGCCAGATCGAGGTTCGCGCCTTCGACAAGCTGCAAGCCCGGATGCGCAACATGGCGCAGGATCGCGGCATGGAGATTGGCGATGCAGGATAGGGACCGCACGGGATATGTTCTCTGAAATGGGGCATCGCGGGTGCCATAATCCGCGATCTGCGCAATCATCGTAACGCAAAGATCATCGCCCGCTTCCACACAGGCACTCGTTTTCAGGGCGTAAGCAGACACCCTAACCACGTTTTCCGCGCCACAACGCCATGACAGAAGCGCCTTGGCAGCTTCCTCGCGGCCCGCAAGGGGGCAAGGGCAACACAGGTGGGGCAACAGATCGTTGCGCCCCACAACCAAGCTGAACAAAAGACGGTATTTGAACCTTTCGCTGTCGCAGAATGAGATCACCGCGCCGTCGCTACTACTGCGTGAGGGTCTTGTTTCCTTTGGCACTGTAACCCAGATCCTACGCGCCCCCGGTCCAAAGTGCCGCTGAGCCACTGGTCCCTGCCTGCCGTGCGCCGCCTGAACCCGCATGAGACCGCCGCCTTTTATTTGCACGCAGCCGAGACGGCTGGACATCAAAGCCCCGCTTGGTAGAGACTATCACCCGCATGTCCTGCAAAACGACGTCAGTTTGCAAAAGCCCCTCAGGAGCATCGCCGTTGCGTGGCCTTTGCGGAACAGATCATATCCCGCTTTCAGCCCCCGTTGACCCGCGCAGAAGCCACGTTATTCTGAAACAAAGGACAGGGGCAGGCATGACGGCGCTGGAACAATATACCCGGCTGGAAGCCTCGGGCCTATGGCGCGAAACGCCTGTCGCGCAACTGCGTGAAGTTATTGTTTCCTTTGGTAATGCAACCCTTATCTTGCGCGACCCCCGGTCCGAAGTGCCGCTGAGTCACTGGTCCCTGCCTGCCGTGCGCCGCCTGAACCCGCATGAGACCCCCGCCATTTATGTGCCGGGCCATGATGCCGCCAGCGAGGCCGAGACGCTGGAAATCGACGACCCGCTGATGATCGAAGCCATCACCCGCGTGCATCGCGCCATTGACGCCCGCCGCCCGCATCCCGGCCGGTTACGGCGGATTCTGGCGGTGGCCACGCTGGTGCTGATGGTCGCGGGACTGTTCTGGTTGCCTGCGGCGCTGATTGGCTATGCCAGCCGCATTGCACCTGCTGCCACCCGCGCGGAAATGGGACAGGCGATTCTGACCGATCTGCAACGCTCAACCGGGCCAGCCTGCACACGACCATCCGCCAATGGCGCGCTGAACGCGCTGGCGACACGGGTGTTCGGGATGCCCGTAACCGTCACCGTTCTGCCGGTTGCACTGGATCATGCGCTGGTGGTGCCGGGGGGGCAGGTGGTGATCGGGCGTGATGTTACGCAGCGCCCCGATGGGGCCGGTGTGCTGATTGGCCAGTTGATCGCCGCTGCCCAAAATACCACGCAACACGACCCGACGGCGACCGCCCTGGATTACGCCGGGCTGCGCGGCTCGCTGGACGTTCTGACCTCGGGCGAGTTGCGCCCACAGCTTTTTGACGGCTATGGCGAGGCGCTGCTGCAAAGCCCGCCACCCGCACCGGATGAGGACGCCCTGCTGGCACGGTTCGAGGCGCTGAACACCTCCAGCCAGCCTTATGCCCGGTCGCTGGACCCCAGCGGTGAAACGGTTCTGGCACTGATCGAGGCCGATCCGATGCGCGGCAAACCGCCCTCGCCCGCAGTTGATCCGGCAGCGTGGCGCAGCATCAGCCGGATTTGCAACAACTAAAACCACCTTAACGCGGCACCGCATTAGGGTAGCCTTGGCTGCGCAGGTGATTCAGCGCCGAAACAATCCGCTCGCGCGTCTCAAACGGACCTGCCATGACGACCGCCAGCGCCGCATCCCCACGATCCGTTGCCCGCACAACCGGATAGCCCAGCGTGACCAACCGCTGCACGGCCCGCTGCACGTCATCCTCGTTGCGATAGACACCGATTTGCACATAACGCGCCCCGGCCGGAATATGCGGAACAACGGCCGGGCGCTCTGCCGGTGCCGAAGGCGCGCTTGCCGCCCTGATCACCGGGCGCTCTTCCCGGCGCATGACCGCCCTTTGTGCAGAAGACGTGACCTTGGGCTTTGCAGCTTCGGGCTTTGGCCGATCCACAGAGGCAGAATCCGCCTGACGCCCTTCCTGCACCTGCGCAGCCCCACCCTCAGCAGAGCAATGCCCCGCTGCCGCATTGGCCCGCGCCCCATCGCCCGCAGGCGCATAGCCCAGCAAATTGCACAGCCGTTCGTTCGGCCCCCGCCCCCCTGAACGCGCCGCCTCACTGACCGGAACCATCCGCACCGCCCCAGCCAGCACTGTACCAATATCATGCGACACAGGCGCAGATGGCAGCCGCGCGGGTGACAGGGTATCGCCCGTCAGGCCCACCGATTGCAGCCCCGGAGCAAGCGCCCGCACAACCCGCTGTTCCAGCGACTCTCCAGCCCCGACTGCAGGCGCGGCAGACGTCGCCATAAAAAAGCCCGGTGCATCCATCGCCGCCATGGTCGGTGGATAGCCGCAAACCGCCCGCCCCTGCCCGTCAAGGCGGGGCAGCCAGCCACCCTCGGCACGCATGAATACACAGCCGCCACTGTCGATATATTGCGCACCATCAAATTGCGGCGGCGGCAGTTCAGCCGGGTGGCGCTGCACCTCATCCGCACGCGCCATTCCCGCCATCAGCACCGCAAAAACCACGATAAAATGCAGCATCTTTCCCCCGATTCCCGGCTTTCGGGAATCGGGATAGCGCATAAACCCCTAATATCTCGTTAAAGCGGCTTATTTTGTGCCAAACATCCGGTCGCCAGCATCACCAAGCCCCGGCACGATATAGCCATGGTCGTTCAGCTTTTCATCCACCGCCGCCGTGATAATCGGCACATCAGGATGCGCCTGACGCATCCGCTCAACCCCTTCGGGCGCGGCCAGAAGGCACAGAAAACGCAGGTTTTTCGCGCCCTTTTCTTTCAACAGATCAATCGCCGCGACCGAACTGTTCCCCGTCGCCAGCATTGGATCAACAACAATGACCATGCGCGAATCCAGATCAGCCGGAACCTTCGCATAATATTGCACCGGCTGCAAAGTTTCGGGGTCACGATAGAGCCCGACAAAGCCGACACGCGCCGAGGGAATCAGCTCCAGAATCCCGTCCAGAAGCCCATTCCCAGCCCGCAAAATCGAGATCAGGGACAATTTTTTCCCAGCCAGAACAGGAGCCTGCATCTTGCAGACCGGGGTTTCGACTTCAGTCGTGGTCAGTTCCAGCTCACGCGTGACCTCATAGGCCAAAAGCAGGCTGATTTCGCGCAAAAGCTGGCGGAACTCTGCGGTCGAGGCTGACTTATCGCGCATCAAAGTCAGCTTATGCTGCACAAGAGGATGGTTAACGACGGTCAGATGCGCGGTCATCGGCTGGCTCCTTTTTGGGTTCATGCTGTCATGCCTGATCCAGCACCGAAAGCAAGGTCGCACGGGTGGTCTCATCACAAAATGCGGCACCGGCAGCGTTGCGGTTCATCTCAGCAAACTCTGGCTCTGACCAGCCAAAAGCATCGGCAAGGCGTTGATATTCATGCGTCAGGCTGGTGTGAAAGAACGGCGGATCATCGGTTGAAACCGTCACCGCCACCCCTGCGTCAGCCAGCCGTGCAATGGGATGGGCGGACCAATCAGGGTAAATGCCCAAGGCGATATTTGATCCAGGGCAGACCTCAAGAACGATCCCCCGCTGCGCCAGTTCGTTAACCAATACGGCATCCTCAATCGCACGGACACCGTGACCAATACGGCTGACCCCAAGCGCCAGCGCCTGCCGGATCGAATCGGGACCGCCCCATTCCCCCGCATGGCAGGTCAGGCCAAGCCCGGCTTCGCGGGCGCAGTCGAAACTCCACCGAAAATCGGTTGCGAGCCCAACGTCTTCAGCCCCGGCAAGGCCAAAACCGGCCACCCAACCGCTGCGGTCCCCTGAGCCTGTCTCCGCGGCACAAACGGCTGATTTTCGGGCCTGATCCGGGCCAAGGTGGCGGATGGGCGTCACAATGGCGCGGCTGTCGATCCCCTGCCCACGCATCGCCTGTGCGGTTTCCGTCATGGCGGCCAGATAGTCACGCCACGCCACCAGATCACCGCCGCCGCAAAACTCGGGCGAGACAAACAGCTCGGCATAGACCGCCCCTTCTTCAGCCGCATTTTCCAGCACCACCCGCAGTAAATCGGCATAATCCCGAGGGGTTTCAATCAGTGCCGTTGCGGCCTCGTAAACCTTCAGGAAGTCATTGAAATCCCTATAGGCGTAATGGCCATCAGCATCAAAAATCCTCCCCGGATCGCGGGTCTTACGGGCAGCCAAGGCACGGATAAAGCCCGGCGGGGCCGCGCCTTCCAAATGCAGATGCAGTTCAATCTTTTTTAAGTTTTTCATGCCAGGATGACCTTGCGAATCAATGACAGGAGGTCAGATAAAACTTTGCCCATGAGCCGGCCCCCGCAGGCCAAGATGCGCCAGAACCGAGGCCCCGACATCCGAAAATCCGACCAGCCCGACCGGGCGCAGCCCCAACCCTGCGCCAAGGACGGGAACGCGCTCGCGCGTGTGATCGGTGCCGGTCCAGCTTGGGTCATTGCCGTGATCGGCGGTAAAAATCGCCAGATCGCCGGGACGCAGACCGGCGATGACGCGACCGGCAACGGTATCGAACCATTCCAGATGGCCGCGATAGCCCGCAATATCGCGGCGGTGGCCATAAAGGCTGTCGAATTCGACAAAATTGGCGAAGGTCAGGCTGCCCGGTTCCGCAACGTCCAGCAGCGAGACAAGGGCCTCGGCCAGATCGGCGTCAGACTTGCCTTTATGCAGGCGAGAGATACCGCGATGGCTGAATATATCGCCAATCTTGCCAACGGCATGGGTCACGCGCCCGGCGGCATGGGCAATGTCCAGAATGGTGTCGGCGGGTGCAGGGATGGCATAATCACGCCGGTTCGGGGTGCGCCGGAACGCACCGGGCTGGCCGGTAAAGGGCCGCGCGATCACCCGGCCCACGCGTATGGCGTGCAGCATCGGGGCCAGCGCCTCGCAAAGCGTCAGCAAACGGTCCAGACCGAAGGTTTCCTCATGCGCAGCGATCTGGAACACGCTGTCGGCCGATGTATAGCAGATCGGCCAGCCGCTGCGCAGATGTTCGGCCCCCAACTGGTCAAGGATCACCGTGCCGGATGAGTGGCAGTTGCCAAGGATGCCATCGGTCCCGGCCAGTTCGCAGACCCGCGCAGTCAATTCGGGCGGAAAGGCCGGAATCTGGTTCGGAAAGGTCGTCCAGTTCCATGGCACCGGCACGCCCGCAATTTCCCAATGGCCCGAGGGTGTGTCTTTGCCGTTTGAGACCTCGGACGCGGCCCCCCAAAGCCCCTTCGGCATCGCGCCAAGCCCCGGCGCAGTTGCATCGCTGGCCAGATGCAGCGCCGCACCAAGGCCAAGGCGGTCGAGATTGGGCATAAACAGCGGCGCATCCGCCGCGATATGCGCCAGCGTATTGGCGCCGGTATCGGGGCGGCCATCGTTGAAGAAACATTCGGCATCGGAAGCCCCGCCAATGCCCACAGAGTCCATAACGATCAGGAAAGCGCGGTTCATCTGGCTGTTATCCATGGGTATTTTGACAAAAGGAAATCATTCCGCGGTGATCCGGTCAAGGATCAGCGGCGGCGGCTTGACCATCGGATCAGGGCCAAGGGTAAAGGCCGCCTGAAGTTCGGGATAGGCAGCCTCGGCCTCCTCCGACGTCCGCGCATGGATATGGCCGACGGATTCGCCGTGATCGGTCACGCTCTCTCCGATTTGGGCAATGTGGTAAATACCGACGCCGTGGTGGATCGGATCCCCCGGCCGCACGCGACCGCCGCCAAGCCGCAAGATCAGTTCACCAATGGCACGCGTATCAATGGATTGGACATAATGATCGCCACTACGCCAGTCGGATTCATCCCAGAAAGACCTACCGTCCTTTGGCAAATATTCGCGCGGGCGCTCAATCAGATCCGTTGGGCCGCCCAGTTCGGCAACCATCTTTGCAAAGCGTTCCGCCGCATGGCCGGACTTGATGACCGCCCGCACCCTCTCCGCCCCGGCTTGCGGGTCAGGCGCAAGGCCGGTCAACGCCAGCAGCTCTCCACCAAGAATAATCGCCAGATCGCGGGGGCCTCGGTATCCCGGCACAAGTGGGCGGGTCAGCGCCTCGATCGCATCGGCCACTTCGACGGCATTTCCGACGCTGCCTGCCAACGGGCTGTTCATATCGGTAATCAGCGCCACGCTCTGACAGCCCGCATCATTCGCCGTTTCGACCAAAGCGTGGGCCAAGGCACGGGCGCTGTCCAGATCGCGCATGAAGGCCCCGTTGCCGCATTTCACATCCAGAACCAGCGCATCCGAACCTGCTGCCAGTTTTTTCGACAGGATCGAAGACACGATCAAATCCAGACTTTCCACCGTCCCGGAAATGTCGCGGATGGCGTAAAGGCGGCGGTCGGCGGGGGCAAGATCATCACTGGCACCGACAATCGCGCAACCGGCCCGGTCAAGCACGCGGTTCAGCGTCGCCCGGTCCACCTGCGTGCGATAACCGGGGATGGCTTCCAGCTTGTCCAGCGTGCCGCCCGTATGGCCAAGCCCGCGCCCCGAGATCATCGGCACATAGCAACCACAGGCCGCAAGCGCAGGGGCAAGAATCAGCGACACACTATCCCCCACGCCGCCGGTCGAATGTTTATCCACCACCGGCCCCGGCAGATCCCAGCGCAGCACCTCGCCCGAATCGCGCATGGCGTGGGTCAGCGCGGCCCGCCCTGCGCCATCCAGCCCGCGCAGATAAACCGCCATTGCAAAGGCCCCGGCCTGCGCATCGCCGACCTCGCCCGTGGCAAGGCCGCGCGCAAACCATTGCGCATCCTGCACCGTCAGCCCTTGCCCATCACGCAGGCGGGCAATGATGCGGCGGGCATTGCTCATGCGCGGACCGGCTCCAGCCCGGACATATGCGCGGCCTCGAAACGGCCCGGCAGCAGCGTGGCAATGGTGGTCGGCAGGGTCGCCCCCGCCACCGTCGCCAACAGCACCGGGGTATCACCGCGCCCAAACTCGGCCAGCTTTTGCCGGCAGCCGCCGCAAGGGGGCACCGGGTTGGGGCTGTCAGCGATCACCGCAACCTCAACCAGCTCGGTTTCACCCGCCGCAACCATGGCCGCGATGGCCCCCGCCTCGGCGCAGGTGCCTTCGGGATAGGCGACATTTTCGACGTTGCACCCCCGGTAGATCCGGCCCGAAGCACCGCGCACGGCGGCCCCGACCTTGAAGTTGGAATAAGGGGCATAGGCGGCCTCACGCACCTCGCGCGCGGCATCAAGAAGCGACATGGCAAACCTCCGCTGGATTTTCACGCAGTTTGCGCCCGCCCTTTGCGCAATGCAAGGTCCGCCCCTTGGCCTTTTCGCGCAATTTAGTTTAACGCTGAACCATCGCGCAGGAGGGAATCAAATGGAAGAACGGCGGCAGGAAACGCTTCGGCAATCGGCGCTGGAATACCACCGCCACCCACGGCCCGGAAAGCTGGAGGTGCGGGCAACCAAACCGCTGGCAAACGGGCGCGACCTGTCCCGCGCCTATTCCCCCGGCGTGGCCGAAGCCTGCCTTGAGATCAAGGCCGACCCGGCCACCGCAGCCGAATATACCACGCGCGGCAATCTGGTCGCGGTGGTCTCGAACGGCACGGCGGTGCTGGGGCTTGGCAATATCGGCCCTCTGGCCGCCAAGCCGGTGATGGAAGGCAAGGCCGTTCTGTTCAAGAAATTCGCTGATATCGACTGTTTCGACCTGGAGGTGGACCAGCCCGACCCTGAAAAACTGGCCGACCTGATTTGCGCGCTGGAACCGACTTTCGGCGCGATCAACCTGGAAGACATCAAGGCACCCGATTGTTTTATCGTTGAAAAACTCTGCCGTGAGCGGATGAACATTCCGGTTTTCCACGACGACCAGCACGGCACCGCGATCGTGGTTGGCGCGGCGGCAACCAATGCGCTGCGGGTGGCGGGCAAGCAGTTCGAGAATATCAAGATCGTGTCGACCGGCGGCGGCGCAGCGGGGATTGCCTGTCTGAACATGCTGCTGAAACTGGGCGTGAAACGCGAAAACGTCTGGCTTTGCGACATTCACGGGCTGGTCTATGAGGGGCGCGAGGTCGATATGAACCCGCAAAAGGCTCTGTTCGCGCAGCCGACCGATCTGCGGACACTGGATCAGGTGATTGAGGGCGCGGATATGTTTTTGGGCCTGTCCGGCCCCGGCGTTCTAAAGCCTGAGCATGTGGCGAAAATGACCGCGCAGCCGATTGTCTTCGCGCTGGCCAACCCCACGCCCGAGATCCTGCCCGACGAAGTGCGCAGCGTCGCCCCTGACGCAATCATTGCCACAGGGCGCAGCGATTTTCCCAATCAGGTCAATAACGTGCTGTGCTTCCCCTTCATCTTCCGGGGGGCGCTGGATGTGGGCGCAACCGAGATCAACGATGCCATGCAGATTGCCTGCGTCGAAGGTATCGCCGCGCTGGCCCGCGCCACCACCGCCGCCGAGGCAGCCGCCGCCTATCGTGGCGAAAAACTGACATTCGGCCCGGAATACCTGATCCCGAAACCCTTCGACCCCCGTCTGATCGGCGTCGTTTCAACCGCCGTGGCTCGCGCGGCGATGGAATCGGGCGTGGCGACGCGACCTCTGGGTGACATCAACGCCTATAAGCGCAAGCTGGACGGCTCGGTTTTCCGCTCGGCGATGATTATGCGCCCAGTGTTCGAGGCCGCCGCAACCGCCAGCCGCCGCATCGTCTTTGCCGAGGGCGAGGACGAGCGCGTGCTGCGCGCCGCCAATGCGATGATCGAGGAAACCACCGATGTTCCGATCCTGATTGGCCGTCCGCAGGTCATTGCCGATCGCGCCGAACGCGCCGGTCTGCCGATCCGCCCGGAAAAGGATTTCGAGATCGTAAACCCCGAAAACGACCCGCGTTACCGGGATTATTGGGAAACCTATCACGGCCTTATGGCTCGGCGCGGTGTCACGCCGGACATCGCCCGCGCCATCATGCGCACCAACACCACCGCGATTGGTGGCATCATGGTTCACCGGGGCGAGGCCGACAGTATGATCTGCGGCTGTTTTGGACAATATTCCTGGCACCTGAAATATGTGCGCGAGATTCTGGCGCGGGGCGGACTGTCGCCGCAAGGCGCATTGTCGATGATGATTATGCAGGACGGCCCGCTGTTTGTGACCGATACGCAGGTGCATCACGACCCCACACCGCAAGAGGTCGCGGATACGGTCATGGGGGCCGCCCGCCATGTGCGCCGATTTGGTCTGACGCCAAAGATCGCACTGTGCAGCCATTCGCAATTCGGCAACCTCGACACCGAATCCGGCCGCAAGATGCGCGAAGCATTGCAGATTCTGGACGCCCGCGAGGCTGACTTCATCTATGATGGCGAAATGCATGTCGATGCCGCGCTGGACCCCGAGGTGCGTGAGCGCAGCTTCCCCGGCTCGCGCCTGGAAGGCAGCGCAAATGTGCTGGTCTTTGCCGGAACCGATGCTGCATCCGGGGTGCGCAACGCCCTGAAAATGAAAGCAAATGGGCTAGAGGTCGGACCGATCCTGATGGGCATGGGAAACCGCGCCCATATCGTCACCCCCTCGATCACCACCCGCGGGCTGCTGAATATGGCGGTTCTGGCAGGCACACCGGTCAGCCACTACAGCTGATCCAAAGGCCCCCGATACGGCGCCCGGTCCCCGCGACCGGGCGTATTTTTGCGCAATCAGTTCAGGTTTAACGCTACCATCCCCGACAGATTATTGCACCCGCCACAACCGGGGCGTAACAAAAGGACAACAAAGGGGGGATATTATGGCATACAAGGAAATCTACGAAAGCTGGCAAGCAGATCCGGAAGCCTTCTGGATGGAGGCCGCCAAGCTGATCGACTGGGTGCGCCCGCCGTCCAAGGCGCTGTTCGATGAGAATGCACCGATCTATGAATGGTTTTCGGACGGGCTGGTGAATGCCTGCTGGAATGCCGTTGATCGCCATGTCGAGGCCGGGCGCGGCGATCAGATCGCTCTGTATCACGACAGCCCGATCACCAATGCGACCAAGGGCATCACCTATGCCCAGCTTCAGACCCGCGTGGCGACCTTTGCCGGGGCGCTGCGGGCGCGTGGCGTCGAAAAGGGCGACCGGGTGATCATTTACATGCCGATGATCCCGCAGGCGATCGAGGCGATGCTGGCCTGCGCCCGACTTGGCGCGGTCCATTCGGTTGTCTTTGGCGGTTTTGCTGCGAACGAACTGGCGGTGCGGATCGACGACGCCAAGCCGGTGGCGATCATTGCCGCTTCCGCCGGTCTCGAACCGGGGCGCGTCGTGCATTACAAACCGCTGCTGGATGAGGCGATCCAGATTGCCAACCACAAGCCCGATTTCTGCGTGATCTATCAGCGCGAAGAAGAGGTCGCCCATCTGGTCGAAGGCCGCGATTTCAGCTGGCACGGGTTCCAATATGGCGTGAAGCCTGTGGCCTGCGTCCCGGTCGAGGGCAACCACCCCGCCTATATCCTTTACACCTCAGGCACCACCGGAGCGCCCAAAGGCGTGGTGCGCCCAACCGCCGGGCATCTGGTCGCACTGGCCTGGTCGATGAAGAATATCTATAAAATCGGCATCGGTGATCGGTTTTGGGCGGCCTCGGATGTGGGCTGGGTCGTCGGTCACAGTTATATCTGCTATGGCCCGCTGATTTCCGGGGCGCAGTCAGTGATTTTCGAGGGTAAACCGGTCGGCACCCCGCACGCAGGCGTGTTCTGGCGCACGATCCAGAACAACCGGATCAAGACCTTTTTCACCGCCCCCACCGCGCTGCGCGCGATCCGGCGAGAAGACCCCAATGGCGATTATATCCGCCGCTATAAGCTGCATGATCTTGAGGCGGTTTTCCTTGCCGGCGAACGCGCCGACCCGGACACGATCCAATGGGCGCAAGAGCATCTGAAAGTGCCGGTCATCGACCATTGGTGGCAGACCGAAACCGGCTGGCCCATTGCCGCAAACCCGCTGGGGATCGAGGAACTGCCGGTAAAATTGGGCAGCCCTTCGGTCTGTATGCCGGGCTATGACGTGCAGGTTCTGGATGAAGGCGGCCACCCGGTCGAGGCAGGCACGCTTGGCGCCATTGCCATTAAACTGCCCCTGCCCCCCGGAACGCTGGCGACGTTGTGGAATGCCGAGGATCGCTATCGCAAATCCTACCTGTCGCATTTCCCCGGCTATTATGAGACCGGCGATGCAGGGTATAAAGATGAGGACGGTTATCTTTACATCATGTCACGCACCGATGACGTGATTAACGTCGCGGGCCACCGCCTGTCCACCGGCGCGATGGAAGAAGTCCTGTCGCATCATCCCGATGTCGCGGAATGTGCGGTGATCGGGGTGGCTGATGCGCTGAAAGGACAAATGCCGCTGGGTTTCCTGTGCCTGAAAAACGGCACCATCACGCCTCACGATCAGGTTGTGAAGGATGTGGTCCGCATGGTGCGCAAGGAAATTGGCCCGGTCGCCGCCTTCAAAGAGGCGCTGGTGGTGGATCGCCTGCCGAAAACCCGTTCGGGCAAGATCCTGCGGGCAACCATGGTCAAGATTGCCGATGGCGAGGAATACAAAACCCCCGCAACCATCGACGATCCGGCGATTCTGGATGAAATAACCGAAGCCCTGAAAGCCGCAGGTTACACCAAGCGGTAAGCGCAGATGCCTCCGGCGGGGATATTTAAGTGAAGAAGAACCCGCGCGGGCGGTCATAAGATCTTAAAACCCGGCAGAGATGCCGGGTTTATGATTATACCGCTTTGGGCGGGATAAAACCAAGGCATTTCTCAATCAGTTCAAGTTGTCACGCGATAGTCTTTGCTCAAAGTCGTTTCAGATACATTTTACTGTAAATTGACATGAAAGTTGAAATGCCAGAGGTCGCAAGCTAAAGCACGAACATAAGCGTGGCCAAAAGCTAATCCAAACCAAAAACTGAACCGTCCAAGAAAACCCAATCGGAGCTTCTCGTAATTGCACCGCCATTTCATCAGGGAAAAGTCGCAATTCAAACACAAGAAAGGCCCGGCATTTCTGCCGGGCCTTTTGATTTTTAGAACACCTTATTCCGCGTCGCTGATGATCTCGGCCTCGGGAGCGATCAGCGCGGCGGCAGCTTCGGCCTCGGCGCGGCGCATTTCGATCACCTCGGCGTCGCGGTCCGCCGCGATTTTGCGCACGCGGGTCGTGGCACCGCCGGTGCCTGCCGGGATCAGCCGGCCAACGATGACGTTTTCTTTCAGCCCGACCAGCTTGTCGCGCTTGCCCTGAACGGCGGCTTCGGTCAGCACGCGGGTCGTTTCCTGGAACGACGCGGCGCTGATGAAGCTGCGGGTTTGCAGCGACGCCTTGGTGATGCCCAGCAGGACCGGCTCGCCCACAGCGGGCTTGCCGCCCTTGGCGATAACCTTGGCATTTTCGGCCTCGAACTCGTCACGCTCGACATGCTCACCTTTCAGCAGCGTGGTTTCACCGCTGTCGAGGATTTCGATTTTTTGCAGCATCTGCCGCACAATCACCTCGATGTGCTTGTCGTTGATCTTCACGCCTTGCAGCCGGTAAACGTCCTGCACCTCGTCGATCAGATAGTCGGCCAGCGCCTCGATCCCCATGATCCGCAGGATGTCATGCGGGGCCGGGTTGCCGTCCATGATATAGTCACCCTTCTGCACGAAGTCGCCTTCCTGCACCGGGATGTGCTTGCCTTTCGGCACCATGTATTCGACCGGCTCCAGACCTTCGGTGCTGGGTTCGATGCTGATGCGGCGCTTGTTCTTGTAGTCCTTGCCGAACCGCACATAGCCGTCGATTTCCGCGATGATCGCGTGATCTTTCGGGCGGCGCGCCTCGAACAATTCGGCCACGCGGGGCAGACCCCCGGTGATGTCCTTGGTCCGGGCGCCTTCGCGCGGGATACGGGCCACAACGTCGCCGGGGCGAACCTCCTGACCATCCTCGATCGACAGAATGGCATCGACCGACATCGGATAGCTGACGGGGTTGCCCGCGTCGTTCCGAACCGGCTCGCCGTTCTCATCCATGATGATGACTTCGGGCTTGAGATCGTTGCCCTTGGGCGCGGAACGCCAGTCGGTCACGATCTTCTGCGTCATGCCGGTGGCTTCGTCGGTTTCGTCCCGCACCGAAATGCCGGTAATCAGATCGACAAAGCGCGCCACGCCGCCCTTTTCGGCCAAAATCGGCAGAGTGTAGGGATCCCATTCGAACAGCTTGGCACCGCGCGTGATCTTTTCACCTTCTTTCACGAACAGCTTGGAACCATAGAACAGCTTGTAGCTGGCGCGTTCCTGACCCTGATCGTCCATGACCAGAACCTGCATGTTGCGGCCCATCACGACCATTTCGCCATTGGCGTTGGTCAGGATGTTGGCATTACGGAACTCGATCGTGCCATCCTGGCTGGCCGACTGGAACGACTGCTGACCACCCTGCGCGATGCCGCCGATGTGGAAAGTCCGCATCGTCAGCTGTGTGCCGGGTTCGCCGATGGACTGCGCGGCGATGATGCCGACAGCCTCGCCGATGTTGACCAGCGTGCCACGGGCCAGATCGCGGCCATAGCACAGCGCACAGACGCCATCTTCGGATTCACAGGTCAACGCCGAACGAATGCGAAGCGACTGCACGCCCGAGTTTTCGATCTCGTCCGCCTTGCGTTCGTCGATCAGGTCGTTCTGGCGCACGATCACCTCGTCGGTGCCGGGAACAAGCACGTCCTCGGCGGCGACACGACCCAGCACCCGTTCGGACAACGGCGAGATCACCTCGCCGTCGTTGACCGCCGCCTGCGCGGTGATCGCCCGGTCGGTGCCGCAATCATGTTCGCGGATGATGCAGTCCTGCGCCACGTCCACCAGACGCCGCGTCAGATAACCCGAGTTCGCGGTTTTCAGCGCCGTATCCGACAGACCTTTCCGCGCGCCGTGGGTCGAGTTGAAGTATTCAAGAACGGTCAGACCTTCCTTGAAGTTCGAGATGATCGGCGTTTCGATGATCTCGCCGTTCGGCTTGGCCATCAGCCCGCGCATCCCGCCAAGCTGCTTCATCTGGTTGGTTGAACCCCGCGCACCCGAGTGGGCCATCATATAGACCGAGTTCGGTTCCATTTCAGCGCCGTTCTCGTCTTTGCGGGTGGCGGCGATGGTGGACATCATGGCGTCGGTCACGCGGTCGTTACATTTCGACCAGGCATCGACGACCTTGTTGTATTTCTCGCCCTGAGTAATCAGACCGTCGAGATACTGCTGCTCGAACTCTTTGACCTGTTCCTGCACCTCGCCCACGATGGACCATTTGGTGTCGGGAACAACCATGTCGTTCTTGCCGAAAGAAATCCCGGCCCGGAACGCTTCGCGGAAGCCAAGGCCCATGATCTTGTCCGAGAAGATCACCGCCTCTTTCTGGCCGCAGTAACGATACACGGTGTCGATGACGTTCTGGACGTCCTTTTTCCGCAGCAGGCGGTTGACCAGTTCGAACGGAGCCTTCGCATTCAGCGGCAGCAGCGCGCCCAGCCGCAACCGGCCCGGCGTGGTTTCGAACCGCTGCATCACCTCGTTGCCATCCTCGTCGATCTGCTTGATCCGGGCGGTGATTTTGGCGTGCAGATGCACCTCGCCAGCGGCAAGGGCGTGTTCGACCTCATCGACATTGGCGAACATCATGCCTTCGCCCTTCATCCCGTCGCGCTGCATGGTCGTGTAATACAGACCCAGCACCATATCCTGCGACGGCACGATGATCGGCGCACCGTTGGCGGGCGACAGCACGTTGTTCGTGGACATCATCAGGACGCGGGCTTCAAGCTGCGCTTCCAGCGACAGCGGGACGTGAACAGCCATCTGGTCGCCGTCAAAGTCGGCGTTAAAGGCCGAGCAGACCAGCGGGTGAAGCTGGATCGCCTTGCCTTCAATCAGGATCGGTTCGAACGCCTGAATCCCCAGACGGTGCAGCGTCGGCGCGCGGTTCAGCAGAACCGGGTGTTCGCGGATCACCTCGTCCAGAATATCCCAGACCTCGGGACGCTCTTTCTCGACCAGCTTCTTCGCCTGCTTGACGGTGGACGAATAGCCCTTGGCCTCCAGCCGCGAATAGATGAACGGCTTGAACAGTTCCAACGCCATCTTTTTCGGCAGGCCGCACTGATGCAGTTTCAGTTCCGGCCCGGTCACGATGACCGAGCGGCCCGAAAAGTCCACGCGCTTACCCAGAAGGTTCTGACGGAAGCGGCCCTGTTTGCCTTTCAGCATGTCCGACAGCGATTTCAGCGGGCGACGGTTGTTGCCCGTGATGACGCGGCCGCGGCGGCCGTTGTCGAACAGCGCATCGACCGATTCCTGCAACATCCGCTTTTCGTTGCGCACGATGATGTCGGGCGCACGCAGCTCGATCAGCCGCTTCAGACGGTTGTTCCGGTTGATGACCCGGCGGTACAGGTCGTTCAGGTCAGAGGTCGCAAAGCGGCCCCCGTCCAGCGGCACCAGCGGCCGCAGTTCCGGCGGAATGACCGGGATCACCGTCAGCACCATCCATTCCGGGCGGTTGCCGGATTCGAGGAAGGATTCAACGATTTTCAGCCGCTTGATGATCTTTTTCGGCTTCAGCTCGCCCGTGGCTTCTTTCAGCTCCTCGCGCAGTTGCTCAGCAGTCGCCGCAAGGTCGATATTGGCCAGCATGGCGCGGATCGCCTCGGCGCCGATGTCGGCGGTAAAGGCGTCGGCACCGTATTGGTCCTGTGCGTCCATGAACTCTTCTTCCGACAGAAGCTGACCATAGGTCAGGTCGGTCAGACCCGGTTCAATGACGACGTAGTTTTCGAAATACAGCACCCGCTCCAGATCGCGCAGCGTCATATCCAGCATCAGGCCGATGCGGGACGGCAGCGATTTCAGGAACCAGATATGCGCAACCGGCGCGGCCAGCTCGATATGGCCCATCCGCTCGCGCCGGACCTTTTGCAGCGTCACCTCGACGCCGCATTTCTCGCAGACAAGGCCGCGATATTTCATGCGCTTATATTTGCCGCACAGGCATTCGTAATCCTTGATCGGGCCAAAGATACGCGCACAGAACAGCCCGTCACGTTCCGGTTTGAACGTGCGGTAGTTGATGGTTTCGGGTTTTTTCACCTCGCCATAGGACCACGCGAGGATTTCCTCGGGTGATGCCAGCGAGATCTTGATTTCGTCGAACTGCTTGACCGGAGCCAGCGGGTTCAGGGGATTGGTGGCAAGTTCCTGGTTCATTCCAAAATCCTTAATTCAGGCCGAAGGGGAAGGTGGGGCGCTGATGCGCCCTCATTCTTCATCCTCCGAATCCAGGAGTTCCATATTGAGGCCCAGACCCCGGACCTCTTTGACCAGCACGTTAAACGATTCCGGCACACCGGCTTCGAAGTTGTCCTCGCCCTTGACGATGCTTTCATAGACCTTGGTCCGGCCAGCCACGTCATCGGATTTGACCGTCAGCATCTCTTGCAGGGTATAGGCGGCGCCATAGGCTTCCAGCGCCCAGACCTCCATCTCACCCAGACGCTGACCACCGAACTGCGCCTTACCGCCCAAGGGCTGCTGCGTGACAAGGCTGTAAGGCCCGGTCGAACGCGCGTGCATCTTGTCATCGACAAGGTGGTGCAGCTTCAGAACGTATTTGAAGCCAACCGTCACCGGACGGGCGAATTGTTCGCCGGTGCGGCCATCGAACACGATGGACTGGCCCGAGGTATCAAACCCCGCGCGGGTCAGCGCATCGTTGATGTCGGCCTCTTTCGCGCCGTCGAAAACCGGGGTCGCAATCGGTACGCCGCCACGCACGGTTTCGGCATGTTCGACCAGCAGATCGTCGTCCATATCCGCGAAGGTTTCGGCATAAAGTTCATCACCATAGCCGATCTTCATGGCGTCGCGCACAGGGGTCATATCACCATTGCGGCGGTAATCCTGAAGCGCCTCGTCAATCTTGATGCCAAGACCACGGGCGGCCCAGCCCATATGCGATTCCAGAATCTGCCCCACGTTCATACGCGACGGCACACCCAGCGGGTTCAGCACAAGGTCAACCGGCGTCCCATCCGCGAGGAAGGGCATATCCTCCATCGGGACGACCTTGGACACGACGCCCTTGTTGCCGTGACGACCGGCCATTTTGTCCCCGGCTTGCAGCTTACGCTTCACAGCCACGAACACCTTGACCATTTTCATCACGCCCGGCGGCAGATCGTCGCCCTGACGGACCTTTTCGACTTTATCCTCAAAGCGGTTTTCAAGCGCCTTTTTCTGGACGTTATACTGATCGTTCAGTGCCTCGACCTCTTTGGCGGTGTCCTCGTCCTCGACGGCAAGCTGCCACCACAGGCCGCGCGACAGGGTGCCGAGCAGGTCTTCGGTGATCTCAGACCCGGCCTTGACGCCTTTCGGCCCCTTCACGGCAGTTTTGCCAAGGATCAGCGATTTCAGACGCGCATAGAAGTTGCGGTCCATGATCGCCTGTTCGTCGTCACGGTCGCGGGCAAGGCGCTCGACCTCCTCGCGCTCGATTTGCAGGGCGCGTTCGTCCTTATCGACGCCGTGGCGGTTGAACACCCGGACCTCGACGATGGTGCCGTAAGCCCCCGGCGGCAGACGCAGCGAGGTGTCGCGCACGTCACTGGCCTTTTCACCAAAGATGGCGCGCAGCAGCTTTTCTTCCGGCGTCATCGGGCTTTCGCCCTTCGGCGTGATTTTACCCACCAGAATGTCGCCCGGCCCGACCTCGGCACCGATATAGACGATCCCGGCCTCATCCAGATTGCGCAGGGCTTCTTCGCCCACATTCGGGATGTCGCGGGTGATCTCTTCCGGCCCCAGTTTCGTATCACGGGCCGCAACCTCGTATTCGTCGATATGAATCGAGGTGAACACGTCGTCGCGGTGGATGCGTTCCGAAATCAGGATCGAGTCTTCATAGTTGTAGCCATTCCACGGCATAAAGGCCACGACCACGTTCTTACCAATGGCCAGTTCGCCGCGGTCGGTCGAAGGACCGTCCGCAATCACCTGACCTTTGGCGACCTTTTCACCCACCTTCACCAGAGGCTTCTGGTTGATGGTCGAGGACTGGTTGGACCGCTTGAACTTGCGCAGACGGTAAATATCCACGCCCGCATCGCCCGCGCCAAGGTCTTCGGTCGCGCGCACAACGATACGCTGCGCATCCACCTGGTCGATGATGCCGCCACGACGCGCCATGATCGCCGCGCCGGAATCACGGGCCACGATGGCCTCCATCCCGGTGCCGACATAGGGCGCCTCGGCCCGCAGCAGCGGAACCGCCTGACGCTGCATGTTCGCCCCCATCAGGGCGCGGTTGGCGTCGTCGTTTTCAAGGAACGGGATCAGCGCCGCAGCGACCGAAACCAACTGCTTGGGCGACACGTCGATCAGGTCGATCGCATCCACCGGGTTCAGCGTAAAGTCACCCGCCTGACGGGTCGAGATCAGCTCATCGGTAAAGCGGCCCTCGTCGTCTAGCGCAGCGTTGGCCTGTGCGACGGTGTGGCGCATTTCCTCGGTCGCGGACATGTAAACCACATCATCCGTCACCTTGCCGTCAATGACCTTACGGTAAGGCGTTTCGATGAAGCCGTATTTGTTCACGCGGGCAAAGGTCGCCAGCGAGTTGATAAGACCGATGTTCTGGCCTTCGGGCGTTTCAATCGGGCACATCCGGCCGTAATGGGTCGGGTGAACGTCGCGCACCTCAAAGCCTGCGCGTTCGCGGGTCAGACCGCCCGGCCCAAGCGCCGACAGGCGGCGCTTGTGCGTCACCTCGGACAGCGGGTTGGTCTGGTCCATGAACTGCGACAACTGCGACGAACCAAAGAACTCGCGCACCGCAGCCGCCGCCGGTTTGGCGTTGATCAGATCCTGCGGCATCACGGTGTCGATCTCGACGCCGGACATGCGCTCACGGATCGCGCGCTCCATGCGCAGCAGGCCGATGCGATACTGGTTTTCCATCAGCTCACCGACCGAACGCACGCGGCGGTTGCCGAGGTGGTCGATGTCGTCGATCTCGCCCTTGCCGTCGCGCAGTTCCACCAGCGCCTTGACGCAGGCGCGGATGTCCTCGGGACGCAGGGTGCGCTGCGTATCCGGCGCATCCAGATCAAGGCGCATGTTCATCTTGACCCGGCCCACGGCGGACAGGTCATAACGCTCGGCATCGAAGAACAGGCTGTCGAACAGGGCGCTGGCGGCCTCGACCGTGGGCGGCTCACCCGGACGCATGACGCGATAAATGTCCATCAAGGCGCCTTCGCGGTTCATGTTCTTATCCGCGGCCATGGTGTTGCGGATATAGGCGCCGACGTTCACATTGTCGATGTCCAGCACCGGGATGTCGGTCACGCCATTGTCCAGCAGGACTTTCAGCAGACCGCCCGACAGCTCGCCGTCCTTGTCATATTCGGCGGTGATCTCATCCCCGGCCTCGGCATAGATCAGGCCGGTGGTTTCGTTGATAATATCCTTGGCCACGAAACGGCCAATGATATTGTCGAACGGCACCAGCAGGTTCACCTGCTCGCCCGAATCCAGCAGCTTTTTCACCAGACGCGGGGTCACTTTCTCGCCCGCGGGGGTAATGACTTCGCCGGTTTCCGCATTCACCAGATCATAGGTTGGACGGGTGCCGCGCACACGCTCCGGGAAAAAGCGCGTGACCCAACCCTTGTTCTTTTCCAGACGGAAATCGACGGTTTCATAGAAAGCATCCATGATGCCTTCCTGATCCATGCCCAGCGCATAGAGCAGAGTCGTTACCGGCAGTTTCCGGCGACGGTCGATGCGCGCAAAGACCAGATCCTTGGCGTCAAATTCAAAGTCCAGCCACGAGCCGCGATAGGGAATGATGCGGCAGGCGAACAGCAGCTTGCCCGAGGAATGGGTCTTGCCGCGATCATGGTCAAAGAACACGCCCGGCGAACGGTGCATCTGGGACACGACCACCCGTTCGGTCCCGTTCACGATGAAGGTGCCGTTCTGCGTCATCAGGGGCATATCGCCCATGTAAACGTCTTGTTCCTTGATGTCCTTGACGGATTTCGCCCCGGTCAATTCGTCAACATCAAACACGATCAGACGCAGAGTCACCTTCAGCGGCGCGGCATAGGTCATGTCACGCTGCTGGCACTCGTCCACGTCGTATTTCGGTTTCTCAAGCTCGTATTTCACGAACTCCAGAACGGCGGTTTCGTTGAAATCCTTGATCGGGAAAACCGACTGGAAAACGCCCTGAATACCCTCGCCATCCTCATGCGCGGCAGTTTCGCCCGAACGCAGGAACAGATCATAGCTGGATTTCTGAACCTCGATCAGGTTCGGCATTTCCAGCACTTCGCGGATATTGCCATAATAGCGACGGATGCGCTTTTGGCCGACGTAATTCGTTGCCATGGGTGGTCTGACCTTTCGTCTTCGCGCACGGGTCCGTCGGGGCCCGGACCGGGCGGCTTGCCGAAACAGGGAATCAGGTTCCATTCCTCCGCGCCGTCCCACCGGCACGATCCCGAACCTGAAGCTCACCTTGGAAGAGGCACCTGAACGGACCCCCTTCCGAGACGCGCTTGGCAGGGACCGGGAAATCCGGACCCTGCCATGATATTTCGTTCCCGGCCAGTGCAGCCGGAAGCCGAATTACTTGAGCTCGACTTTCGCGCCCGCAGCTTCCAGCTTTTTCTTGATTTCTTCGGCTTCGTCCTTGGACGCGCCTTCTTTGACTTTGCCGCCAGCTTCCACCAGATCCTTGGCTTCTTTCAGGCCCAGACCGGTCACGCCACGCACTTCTTTGATGACGTTGATCTTGTTGGCACCGGCATCGACCAGAACGACGTCGAATTCGGTTTTTTCTTCGGCAGCTTCGCCACCGGCAGCAGCCGGGCCAGCAACCATGACAGCACCGCCGGCAGCCGGCTCGATGCCATACTCATCCTTCAGGATGGTTTTCAGTTCCTGGGCTTCCAGCAGGGTCAGGCCCACGATTTCTTCGGCGAGTTTTTTCAGATCAGCCATTTTTCCAGTTTCCTAAGATTGTGTTCCAACGTCGGGATTTCAAGCCCCGAGGGAATAGGGATTGCCTTACGCGGCCTCGCGCTCTTCCAGAGTCGAGAGGATACCCGCGATATTCGAAGCAGGGGCGCCAATGGCACCGGCGATGTTGCTGGCAGGCGCGCCGATGCAAGACACGATCGAAGCAATAAGCTCTTCGCGCGAGGGCATCGAGGCGACGGCTTTCACACCGGCAGCGTCCAGAGCCGTCTCGCCCATCGCACCGCCCAGGATCACGAATTTTTCGTTACCCTTAGCGAACTTATCCGCAACCCGCGCCGCAGCGGTCGGGTCTTCGGAATAGGCCAGAACGGTCATGCCCGACAGATAGTCAGCGATGCTTGCGCAGGGCTTCCCATCAAGGGCGATCTTGGCGAGCCTGTTTTTAGCGACACGAACGAACCCGCCAGCTTCGCGCATCTGCGCGCGCAGGTCCTGCATCTCGGCAACCGTCATTCCTTCGTAGCGGGCAACCACCACGACGCCAGAGCTTTCGAAGACGCGGCCGAGATCTTCGACCACCTGTTCTTTCTGTGCTCTATCCACGGTTCACTCCAAATTTGGGGGTTTCCCCCCGGCTCACTTTTCCCACCTTGCGGCGGGGTCGGGTCCGCTTGATGGACCCGAGAGCCTTACGTCAGGGTGAACCCTGCCGGAAAACTGACCTCGGCTTCCATCTCGGGAAGGACATTAAGGACCGCAGCCCACCCTCCGTCTCGGACGAAAGCAACAGACGGGCGAATCGCCCGCCGGATGCAAGTGCTTCCTATAGGCGAGACGCAGGGATGGTGCAAGGGCCATTCCCGTGCCCGCCCGCCTTAATCCAACATTACGACGATCTTGCCGACCTGCGCACTGCTGCCTCTGACCGAAACCGAAAATCAGCAGGCGCGGCACACCGAAAAGCCCCCCTACCCTAGCCGTGATCTGACGGCAGACAGGGCTTCTCGCTGCCCCAACGAAAAAGGCCCCGCAGATCGCGGGGCCTTTTCAATTCTGATTCAGACCTCAGGCGGTCGCGTCGGCGATGTCGATGGACACGCCCGGCCCCATGGTCGAGCTGATCGAGACCTTTTTCATGTAGGTCCCTTTCGCGCCCGAGGGCTTCGCGCGGTTCACTGCCTCGACAAAGGCGCGCAGGTTTTCCACCAGCTTGTCGTCGCTGAACGACGCCTTGCCGATCATGCCGTGGACGACACCGGCCTTTTCGGCCTTGAACTGCACTTCACCGCCTTTGGCGGCTTCGACAGCAGCTTTCACGTCCATGGTCACGGTGCCGACCTTGGGGTTCGGCATCAGGTTGCGCGGACCGAGGATCTTACCCAGACGGCCGACCAGCGGCATCATGTCCGGGGTTGCGATCACACGGTCAAAGTCCAGATTGCCGCCCTGAATCGATTCCAGCAGATCTTCGGCGCCGACAACCTCGGCACCAGCGGCCTTGGCTTCGTCAGCTTTCGGACCACGGGCGAAAACCGCCACGCGAACGTCCTTGCCGGTGCCGTTCGGCAGCGCGACCACACCACGAACCATCTGGTCGGCGTGACGCGGATCGACGCCGAGGTTCAGCGCGATTTCAACGGTTTCGTCGAACTTGGCCTTGGCGTTGTCTTTCACCAGCTTGATCGCATCCGCGACAGCCAGATTGTCCTTGCCAGCGAAGGCTTCGCGGGCGACCTTGGTGCGTTTACCCAGTTTCGCCATGACTTACCCCTTCACTTCAATGCCGATCGACCGGGCGGAACCCAGAATGATCTTCATCGCCTGATCCACGTCATTCGCGGACAGATCTTTCATCTTGGCCTCTGCGATTTCGCGGACCTGTTTGACGGTCACGGTGCCAGCGGGCGCACGACCCGGCTTTTCCGAACCTTTCGGGCGGTTCCGCTTACCGACCGGCTTCAGGCCAGCGGCTTTTTTCAGCAGGAAGGACGCGGGCGGGGTTTTCGTTTCAAAAGTGAACGATTTATCCGCGTAATAGGTAATGACGACCGGAACCGGCGCGCCTTTTTCCATTTCCTGCGTCTTGGCGTTGAACGCCTTGCAGAACTCCATGATGTTGATGCCGCGCTGACCCAGAGCAGGACCAACGGGGGGCGACGGGTTTGCTTCACCCGCCTTGATTTGCAGCTTGAGCTGCCCGACAACTTTCTTGGCCATGTGGCCCTCTCCTTATCATCACGCCCCGGAATGGGGCAGACTTAGCGGTTCGGCAAACGCCTCCCGCACGAAAACTCAGGCGGTTTTGGTCACCTGAGTAAACTCCAGTTCGACCGGCGTGGGGCGACCAAAAATCGACACCGTGACCTTGAGGCGGTTCGAGATTTCGTCCACCTCCTCGACCATGCCCGAGAACCCCTCGAACGGGCCGTCGGTCACATTGACCTTTTCCCCCACGTCAAAGCGGATGAGATTGCGCGGCTGCGCCTCCTCGCCATCGCCCTGACGGTTCAGGATCGCATTCACCTCGGCGTCGCGCATCGGCATCGGCTTGCCCTGCGCGCCAAGGAACCCTGTCACCCGGTTGATCGAATTGACCAGATGGAAGGTCCGGTCATTCATATCCATACGCACCAGCACATAGCCCGGCATGAAGCGCCGTTCGCTGGTGACTTTCTTGCCGCGGCGGATCTCGATCACCTCCTCGGTGGGGACCAGAACTTCCTCGATCTGTTCCTCAAGACCTTTTTCGGCCACGGCCTGACGAATCGCCTCAGCGACCTTTTTCTCGAAGTTCGAGAGCACGCTGACCGAATACCAACGCTTTGCCATTCCCGTGCGACCCTTCGTTTCGTCCGTGTTTCTGTAATGCCCCCGCGGGGCGGCCCGGCTGAAATAAAATCGACGCGCAACCGAATCGATGCGCGCCGTCAGCAGACGTTCGCAGGGACATATCCTTATGCCCCGCGAAAGACAACCCCGTTAGCCAACCACACCCAGCAGGAAGGTCAGGCCATAGCGGATCACCAGATCCACCAGGAAAAAGAAGATCGCAGCCAGCGTCGCCATGATGAAAACCATGATCGTGGTCGTCGTCACCTCGCGCCGGTTCGGCCAGGTGATCTTGCCTGCCTCGGTGCGGACCTGCTGAATGAACTTGACGGGGTTGGCCATGCTACTTCCTTCTTGCCGCAACGGCGCGGCCTGCCGGACATACCGGCGCGGGACCGTTATTTCAAGCCCATCCGAGCGACGATTTGTCAGGAAAACGATGTTCGGAAGGACTGGCAGGGGCAGAGGGACTCGAACCCCCGACCCTCGGTTTTGGAGACCGATGCTCTACCAACTGAGCTATACCCCTAGGTCCGAGGCGCTGATTAGGGCAAGCGCCGGGCGGGTTCAAGCAGAAAAGCGCGGGCAACGGAAAGAACACCCCGGCGGCAGACTGGCTGAACCGACGGATGCCTCCGGCGGGGATATTTGGGGACAAAAGATGCGCAGGCGCACCCTCTGCCCCCTGCTTTTGGGCCGGATCAGTTTTGCGTCAGTTTGCGAACGGATTCTGCGATCACCGATTCTTCGTCGGTGCGGATCACCATGACCTTGACCCTGCTGCCAGCGGCGCTGATAACCGACCGGTTCGCCGCATTGGCAGCCTCATCCAACGCGACGCCCATCCAGCCCATACCCTGACAGGTTCGGGCGCGAATCAGCGGGCTGTTCTCACCAATGCCGCCGCTGAACACCAGCCCGTCCAGCCCATCCAGGCAGGCCGCCATATTGGCGATCTGGCGGCGCAAGGCATGGGTGAAATAGCCGATGGCCTGTTCGGCCTCGGGCGTGTTCGCGGCTTCAAGTTCGCGCATATCGTTGGACAGACCCGACAGGCCCAGAAGGCCCGAGCGGTGGTAAAGCAGCTTGCCGATTTCGGCGGCATCCATGCCCTTGGCTTCCATCAGATAGAGCAGCACGCCGGGGTCGATCTGGCCGCAGCGTGTCCCCATTGCCAGTCCGTCCAGCGTCGAGAACCCCATGCTGGAGGCAACCGACCGCCCGTCTCGCATCGCGCAGACGGAAGCACCATTGCCCAAATGCGCCACCGCCACCCGGCCCCTGGCCAGTTCCGGGTCACGCCGGGTCAGCTCATGCGAGATGTAGTCATAGCTGAGACCGTGGAACCCATAGCGGCGAATGCCCTGATCGAACATCTCACGCGGCAGGGCAAAGGCTTCGTTCACCCAAGGCTGGCCGCGGTGAAAGGCCGTGTCAAAGCAAGCCACCTGCGGCGCATCGGGAAATTCGGCCATGGCGGCGTGGATACCTTCGAGGTTATGCGGCTGGTGCAACGGGGCCAGCGGCACAAGCCGGGTGATCGCGGCCAGATGGGTGGGATCGACCACCACCGGGCCGCTGAAATTGGCGCCGCCATGCACAACCCGATGCCCGACCGCAACGATGCGGCGTTCGGGGAAAGCCGTCTCGATCGCCGCAATCGCCGTGCGTAAGGCGGCCTTGTGATCGGCAAAATCCGCCGGCCCGGTCTCGGCGGCATGGATCGGGTGGCCGTCGCCATCCTTCAGCCGCATCCGGCCATCCTGTCCGATCTTCTCGACCAGCCCGGTGGCCAGCACGCCATCACCCGCCTGCGGATACAGGCCCAGTTTCAGAGAGGACGACCCCGCGTTCAGGGTCAGGATTGCGCCCCCGCTCATGCAGCGCCCTTTCCGTTGAAATGATGCAGTGCCGCCACGGCACAGGACGCCAGCCGCGACATCCGCCCGTCCGAACGCGAGTTCAGGATCACCGGCACCCGTGCGCCAAGCACCAGCCCGGCGGCCTCGGCCCGGCTGATATAGGTCAGTTGCTTGGCCAGCATGTTCCCGGCGTCCAGATTTGGCACCACCAGAATATCGGCGCGCCCCGCGACTTCGGACTTGATGCCCTTGGTCCGCGCGGCAGCCAGATCAACGGCATTATCCATCGCCAGCGGCCCATCGACCAGCCCGCCCCGAATCTGGCCGCGATCCGCCATTTTGGACAACAATGCCGCATCCAGCGAGCTTTGGATTTCCGGGTTCACGGTTTCCACAGCCGACAGCACGCCCACGCGCGGGGTTTCGATGCCCAGCGATTTTACCAGATCAATGGCGTTCTGAACAATATCGACTTTGGTTTTCAGGTCCGGCGCAATATTGATGGCCGCGTCCGTGATCGTCAGCAAATGCGACAGGCCCGGAATATCCAGCACGAAAACATGGGTGAAGCGGCGACCGATGCGCAGACCCTTTTCCTTGTCAATCATCGGGCGCAGCAGATCATCGGTATGCAGATGGCCCTTCATCACCGCATCGGCCTTGCCCTCACGCGCCAAGGCAACGGCAAGGGTTGCGGCCTTGCGGTCATCGGCTTCGTCGATCAGCTCATAGCCGGAAATATCCATGCCGCCCGCTTCGGCGGCTGCCCGAATCTTGGCCGCATTACCAATCAGGATCGGGTCAATGATGCTTTCCACCGCCGCCTGAACCGCGCCCGACAGCGAGTTCGCCTCATCCGGGCAAACAACCGCCGTGCGCAGCGCCGGCAGCGGGCGGGCGCGTTCCAGCAGAGCCTCGAAATGGCGGTGACTGTCTACGATCAGGCCGGGGAACATCGCGTCATCCGCCGTGATCTTGCGCTGCGGAGCAATCACCCGCGCCTGACCGCTGACCACCAGCCGGTCGTCACGGCTGCGCATCACCCAAGTGTCAAGCGTCAGCGTGCCATCATCATGCTTTTCCGTCACGCGGACATGGGCGGTCATCTCATCGCCCGCCCGCGCCCGGCTGCTCCATTCCAGCGTCTGACCAATATACATCGTCCCCGGCCCCGGCAGGCGCGTGCCAAGCACCGCCGAAATCAGCGAGCCGATCAGCAGTCCCGGCACAAAGCCGTCAATCTGCCCGTCCCCATTTGCATCAAGCCCCGGCAGGTGCATCGGGTTGTGATTGCCCGACGCCGCCACAAAGGCGAACATATCGTCCTGCGTCAGAACCCGCGTCAGCGACGCTTCGTCCCCGATGCTGATTTCGTCAAATATGCGGTTTTCCAGAATCATAGCTGCCTCGTGCCGGGATCTGCCCGGTATCGTTCATGCGCGGCTGCTGTAACAGCTTCACGACAAGACTGCGACCCTGTTCCGCTGCAACCCTGCCGAAACGTCGTGTCATATCCCGCCCCACACCGACCCAGAGATTTTTTTGCCCAAGCTGCAATTTCTCTCTTGCGTCCCCCGCGCGACACCACTAAACACCCCCCTCACAGTGGACCCGTAGCTCAGCTGGATAGAGCACCAGACTACGAATCTGGGGGTCGGGCGTTCGAATCGCTCCGGGTCCGCCATTTACAGTCGGAATCTTCAACCTCATGTGCCGTGAGTGTGACAAGGTTGGTCGAGTTTCTTCATCGCATTTTTGATCGCCTCCGTTGACGGGTGAATGTATCGTTGGGTCGAACGAATATCGGCATGGCCCATGATCTTCATAAGAGCATAGGGGTCCATTCCGGCAAAAATCGCTCGGGTTCCAAAGGTATGACGCAGGTCATGCACTCGCACCCCCTCTAGTCCAGCATCGCGTGTGAGCCGTTTCCAGAAGGTCTTGACCGTGGTCTGGTGCTGGTCAGCAGTCTCGCCGGGGAACACCCAACGCGAGGTTCGTGGTGTGACAGAGAGTGTGTCATAGACGCGTTCGGTCATGGAGATCACCCTGCCCCGTCCAGCCTTTGTCCGCAGGCGGTCGATGTTGCCCAACGTGATGAGCCGCTGGTCCATGTCCACTTCGGTCCAACGTAACCCCAAGGTCTCCATCTTCCGCATCCCGGTATCGACGGACAGGATAACAAACAGACGCTGACGGTCAGTCCGACAAGCAGCAATTAACCGCTTGATTTCCTGATCATTGAGCCACACTGTACGTTCCTCCGCGTTGGGTAATTGCTTCATGTCGAAGTCATCAAAAGGGTTTTTCTTTGGTCCATCTGGCCAAACTTTAGCCAAACTAAAGAGTGAAGATAGGAACGCCAGGTCGCGCTTCACAGCAATCCTAGCACCTTCATTGGTTCGAGACAGCACAAACTCTGACAAACCCCTGGGGTTTATCAAATTAAGGGAGACATCCCCGAAGGTTTCTGCCAGCCGAATGGTAGCCATTCGGTAGTTTTCCAACGTTCGAGGTTTAAGATGGGCCTTCTGGACCATAAACCGTGCTGCGGCAGTCAAGAGGGTGACGCCTTCATCCCCCTCCGTGAGTTCCTTTTCACGACGATCTGCCTCAGCTTGTGCAATTCGTCGATTTCGTGACCCCGTGCTGAAACGGTGTCGCTTACCGTTGACCGTGCAATCCCCCCAGAAAGGCCCACCGGGGGTTCGTTGATAGATTGTTGCCATGTTGAAATCTCCACGCGCCAGCTACGGCCAATCTTGATTGCTCCCGGAAGCCGTCCCTGTTGGGCCATATAGGCCAGTGTTCGTGGGGACATCTGGAGAGTTTGACCAAGTTGGGTAAGGCTGACGTATTTAGGCTGCATTATGTAAACCGAGTGATGGTATGTATCACAACAAAGGGGATCGGTCGCCCGTGATGGTATAGGACAACCGCGCTGAGCCAAAGCAAAGCAATCGTTCCGTTAATTGTAGGGCCATCATCGTCGTCATAATGCAGGTCTAACTCCACAGAAAGTTCAATCAGGACTCGTTCGAGCAGGTTTAGCAGAAGCATTGGTTATCCTTTCATCTACAACACGCTTCTTGGTCCCGTGTGCCGGAAAGGCGATCACGGTGTTTCCTGCTCGACGCTTAGAACATGCCCCACATTTCAGACAGTTCGTGTCTGTATAGGTTGCGGGGCAGATTGCCACTTTGGTGCCTTTTGGAGTCCGCAACTCGCCAACGCGAGCCTTGAAATCCGTCAGGGACTCGTTCTTGCCCCGCTGATAGGAGGCGGGGATTACAGTCACGGCAGAAAACCCTGCCGAAACAATGTCGTCGCAGTCCACAAGGGACTCAGTTGAAATGTTGATGTGGAAGCCAAGCTCCTCGGCCTTACGGATATAGTTCGCGTTTTGTTCATGTGTCGAGACAGGTTTGTGGGTATAGCAGAGAACGGGTCGCGATGCGTTTGCTTTTGCAAGCTCGATCAACTGGTTGCCGTCAATGGTGTCCCCATCTCCGGGTAAGTCTCCCGCCTGTCCATAACGCCACATCATCTTGGGGAGACGACGTACCTTGGCCACAAGATTTTGGAAATCAACTCCTTGGACCTGATTCGTGACCTTCGTCCAAAGGAGGTTCAGGGGTCCATACTCAGCATAACACCCACCGCCATTTGCAAACGGACAGGAAGATGGGCAAGTCTTGGCAGAGACCGTGACCACAGGCATAGGTCCGAGCTTCTGATTCCGAGAAACCTCGGTCAGTAAATAAAAAGACATCTGAAAAAGCCTTGATTAAAATAAAGGCCCCGCTACAGGCGGGGCCTTTTTAGTTCAAATTGTTAAGATCACTAATCTTAAAAGCGTTGTCAAACCCGTCAATACAATAGATGAGGGGCCTTGATATTGAAGTTATACTCATACAACATCAGCAAACCTGATATAATCCTCACCATCAAGAGCAGTAGGAATATCCAACGGTAGACCGTTCGGGTAAGTGGTAGCAGGATTGACCTGCCCCCCTTTGTTCCCTCGTTTATAACGAGAGTCTGCGGGTTTTATT
>NZ_JAUNTN010000030.1 GCF_030538695.1 Paracoccus sp. (in: a-proteobacteria) | reverse complement strand
AGCTTGAATCAGACAGAACCCGATTGGGGAAGCCTCAAACGTCAACAGGCCCTAGTGGAATAGGGCGTCGCGCGCTTCGCTTAGAAAATCGGTCGACATTCCCAAGCAAACCGGATCGTCGGAAGCGCAATGGCTGGCTGAGGATGCCGCCCTGACCAAAACGGATGCCAGCTTCGCAGAAGTGAACCTGTCGCCCAAAACGGTCGGCGCCCTGACATTCTACAGCCGCCTCACGCTCATCAACGGGGTTCCCGCCATCGAACAGCTTGTCCGCCGCGATCTGGCCACTGTGGTGGTCCGTGCCATCGACTGGCAGGCGATATTCGGCGACGGCAAGTTGTATCCATATTGCTGTGGTCGCGATGTTGCGTCACCGCAAGACCGCTGTCCGCCCGACGGGCCTGTGACGGTCCAAATTTCGCTGCGAAGCGCACGGATGGCCGGTATCTCTGGTTGCTACGGATACGGCGCAGCAGTGCCGCAAGTCCGCTTCCCGCCCGACCTGCGTGATGCACCGGCCGGAGATCGCGCAACTGCCGAATGTCGACGTCATCATATTTCTGCAATTGCCAAGCCGCACCGCCGCATGTCGGCTCACCGCCCTTCGGTGCAAGCCGTTTTGGACGCGCTGCTCAGTGCGTTGCTACCCGGTAAAACGTCTTTAACGACCTATCTTAGCCTCCCGGCGATGCGGAGCGCGTTAACCTCGATCAGTTCAGCGGCTTGCTCGACATATCCCGATGTGACCTCCGGCAGGCTGGCCACGGCCCCGGCAACCGTGACACGATTGGCGACCATGGCGTCCACCAATTCCTGCACCCTTTGGCGCAGATCGGCGGGGCGGTAGCCCATGTCCCCGGCGATGATGTCCCAGTGGCGTCCGGCCATGGCCTCGGGACGGCGGCGCTTCGCAGCAAGGTTCTGCGCGAAATACTGCGTCACATGCGGCCAGGGCAGCACTGTCGAGACATCGTAGAGCGGGGCAAGCCTCGGTTCGTTGCCGACGGGCAGCAGGATCGAGTAGTTCTTGGCATGGGCGTCGGTATTCGCGACGAGGATGTTGAAAATCACCTGGTCCAGCAGCGCCAGCGCGTCCATGGGTGGCAGCGCATGCCCGGTGGCCAGCAGCGTCCTCAGATCGGGGCCGGCTAGGGTGCCGCGTTCGTATTTCCGGCCGGGCGGGATGCCGTTCGCCTGGGCGAAGTCTTCCTGGTGAACCCGCTGAAGCTGACCCGCCCGGCCGACGCGCCGGTCATAGCGCAACGCACAAATGGCCGTGCGCTTCCCTGTCGTCAGGATCGTCGTCTGCGCAGCTGCGATCCCGATGGCCTGGGCCAGATGCAGGCAGAACACCTCGTTTTCGGTGATGCCGGGCAGGTTTGGATTGTCGGGCTTCACGATAACGGTGGAGGGCGCGCCATTGCGTGGCACGGCCAGCACGTCACCCGGTTGCGGCAGCCGCAAAACGGGCGTGCCGTCGGGCGAAAGCACTGCCAGCGCCGATTTCTTCTGCCCGCCGGCCAGCGATTGGCGGACCCCTTCCTCGCCGACGAGAAAGGGTCTGCGGCCGAGATCTTCGAAATGCCGCTCCAGCGCCGCCTGCGGATCGGCGGTATCGTAAAGTTCCGTCAGGCGTGTCCAAGCCCAGGCGTCAGGGTCCGTTGAGGAACCAAACGACAGGGCACCGGCGGTATCGCCGCCGATTTCAGCCAGAACGGCAAGCGTGTCGGCCCGGTCAAGCCCCAGGGATCTGGTCAGGATCTGAAGCTGTTCCTCCTCGGGCAGGAGGTTCGCGAGCCAAGGCGAAATGATCTCTGACGGATAGGGCGTGTCGGTAAGCGGCATGGTCAGGGACAGAGGGAAGGCTCCCCGGGTTGCAAGCCAGCGAGCAGCGTAGCGAAACGACAGGCTGCCATCATCGGCAACTGCCACGTCGCCGACATGGAGCTTGTCGAACGAGACCGGCACCGTGCCGTTCACCTGTAATCTCCGAGATCGTAGCCATCGTCTTTGGGTGAAGGAGGTTGCTTCACCCTTGCTTCGTCCGCTGGACTTTCCAGCAGATCGGCCAAGGGAAGCCGGAGGGCCGCAGCAATCTTGCCAAGCGTCGTCAGGCGCGGGTCGCGCTTTCCCGTCTCGATGAGCGAGAGGGCGGGGGCGCTGATGCCGGTCAACCGCGCCAGTTGATGCAGGTTCAGACCGCGCGCGAGGCGAGCCTGACGGAGCCGGTGTCCGGCCTTGGCGAGGATCTGGCTGTCTTGGCCTTCCATGATGTGGCGCCTTTACTGAATACGGTAAATATAAATGGCACCGCAGGCGCAGTCAACGATTTTACTGAAAAGGGTAAATACTCTCGCAATCATGCTGCTGATCGGCGGATTTTATTGAATGAGGTAAATCCTCGGCTTGCGGGCGACTTCTCTTCGAGACGGATTGCTTGCTGTGCCATTGCTGGAGGATCGAACGCAATAAGGGGCTATCTGATCGCCGCGCATTGCGTATCGGGAAAAGCTGATGGGGCGAGTCCAAGGAGGTATACCGGGCCGACCTCGGCAACTTAAGAAAGCTGTGGGCAGACCATATGTCTGGGCATGGCTATTGAGCTGCTGACGGCGGACATCCGCAGCGCCCCGTGCCATCCCCGGACCCAGGGCAGGATCAAGCGCCGGCACCAGACCCTGAAGAACCGGATCCTGCTGGAAAATTACGTCCTGCCCGGTGATCCCGAGGCCCGGATCCAAGCCTTCGTCGAGCACGACAACCATCAACGCTGCCATGAAAGCCTGAACAACGTGACGCCATCCTCGCCGCCATGCGCCGTGAGCGGCCGCCGCATGACGGCCGGGATCGAGGCCGCCCCCGCCGCCTATGCCGACGCGTTGGATCAGCATCTGTCGCGGCGCAGACAAGCCCCCGAAACGTCGCCTGCGGGATAAAGTTGACTGTTTCCATAGGGTGCGATAATGCCGCAGGCACATGAAGTCAGGGAAGGCCTTCACAGTGGCGCCAGACGATACGATCCCCCGTCAGGTCTGGCCTGCCGAGCTGGCCAGCCTCTACCGCGCAAGCGGCTACTGGCAGGGCGAGACGTTCGGCCAGCTGCTGACGCGGCTGGCAGGCGCACACCCGGACCGGCTGGCCGTCGTCGATCAAGATCACCGCTGGAGCTATGGCGAACTGCTGTCGCGTGCGCATGACGCGGCCGGCGGTTACCTGGGCCTCGGTCTTCAGCCGGGCGATCGGGTGATCGTGCAGCTTCCGAACATCGCGGGCTTCTTTCCCGCGGTCTTTGGGCTGTTCCTTGCCGGGCTGATCCCGGTCTACGCCCTGCCGGCCCACCGTCAGACCGAGGTGGCGCATCTGGCGCGGCGGTCCGGCGCGCGGGCCATCGTGGTGGCGGACCGCCACGACGGTTTCTCGCATCCGGGTCTGGCCGAGGCTGTCCGGGCCGAAGTTCCTGCCCTTCAGCGCATCATCGTTCTGGGCGAGGCGGGCGGACAGATCGCCTTTGACAGCTTCCGCGCGGGGCCGGCCCTGCCGCAGGTCGATCCCTCGGCCGTGGCGTTCCTGCAGATCTCGGGCGGCTCGACGGGGCTGCCCAAGCTGATCCCGCGGACGCACGACGATTATATCTACAGCTTCCGCGCCAGTGCCGAAATCTGCCGGCTGGACGGTGATAGCGTTTATCTGGCCGCGCTGCCGGTCGCGCACAACTTTCCGATGAGTTCGCCCGGCGTCTTCGGCGCGCTGGCAGCCGGTGCGCGCGTGGTGCTGAGCCAGAACCCCCATCCCGAGACCGCCTTCCGCCTGATCGCAGCCGAGGGGGTGACGATCACCGGCCTCGTTCCGCCGCTGGCGATGCTGTGGATGCAGGCGGCCGCCACGACGCCGCACGACCTGTCGTCGCTGAAGGTGCTGCAGGTCGGCGGCGCCAAGTTCGCGCCCGAGGCAGCCGCCCGCGTGCGCTCGGAGCTGGGCTGCACCCTGCAACAGGTTTTCGGGATGGCCGAGGGGCTGGTGAACTACACGCGCCTCGATGATCCCGAGGACATCATCATCGGCACGCAGGGCCGCCCGATCAGCCCCCATGACGAAGTTCTGGTGCTGGACGATGACGGCTGCCCCGTCGCGCCGGGCCAGCCCGGCCATCTGCTGACGCGCGGTCCCTACACGATCCGGGCCTATCACGACGATCCCGCCGCCAATGCCCGCAGCTTCACTGATGACGGCTTTTACCGCACCGGCGACATCGTGCGGCAGTTGCCCGGTGGCTATCTTGAGGTGAGGGGGCGGGCGGGCGATCACATCAACCGGGCCGGCGAGAAAGTCTCGGCCGAAGAGATCGAGGATCACCTGCTTGCCCATCCCCAGGTCTTCGACGCCGCGGTCGTGTCGATCCCCGACGAGGTGCTGGGCGAACGCAGTTGCGCCTTCGTCATCGCCGCTTCCGGCGACCGGCCACGCGTGCCGCAGCTGAAGGCCTTCATGCGCGCGCGCCAACTGGCCGAGTTCAAGGTCCCCGACCAGATCGTCTTCGTGGACAGCTTCGCGACAACCGCCGTCGGCAAGATCAGCCGCAACGCCCTGCGCGCCCATCTGCGCGCCGCCTATCTGAAGGAACTGACCGCATGACGCTGACGCTGGAGCGGATGCGCGCCGACGTGGCGCGGGCCGTGCATATGGACCCGGCCGAGATTGCCGACGACGATCACCTGCCGGACCTTGGTCTCGACTCGCTGCGACTGATGCGGCTGGTGCTGGAATGGGAAGAGGCGGGGCTGACGGCCGATTTCGGCGTCTTCGCCGAATACGCGACGCTTGGTGAGTGGTGGCAGCAGATCGCACCGCAAGAGGTGTCGGGACAACGATGAACGATCACGGCCGGATCGACGGCGTTGCGCCGCAACCTCTGACCGAGGCGCAAGAGGGGCTGTGGTATGCGCAGGCGCTGGACCCGGCCAGTCCGATCCTGAACACCGGCCAGTATCTGGACCTGACCGGTCCCATCGACCTTGACGCGCTGCGCCTTGCGCTGACCCGCACGCTGGCCGAGACCGAGGCGCTGCGCCTGCGCTTTGCCTCTGGCCCGGACGGGCCGGTGCAATGGCTGCACCCGGAGGCGGTGCTGCCGCAGGTCGTCGATCTGTCCGCCCGCCCCGATGCCGAGGCGCACGCTTTGGCCGAGATGCTGGCCGACAGCGACCGGCCCGTGGCGCTTGCGACCAAACCTGCGGCGCGGTTCACGCTGTTCATCCTTGGGGCGGACCGCTGCCTGATATACGAGCGCATCCACCATCTGGCGATAGACGGCTATGGCATGGTGCTGGTCACGAACCGGATCGCCGAGCATTATTCTTCGCTGGTGAACGGCACCCCATCGCCGCTGCCCTTCCCGCCGCTGTCCCGCGCGACCGAGGATGACGCGGCCTGGCGCGCCTCGGACCGGCGGAATGCGGATCGGGATTGGTGGCATGCGCGGCTGGCGGACCTGCCGCCCGCGATGGGTCCGGCGGGCGGACGGGCCGTCTCGGCGCATGGATTCTTGCGCGAAAGCCGCTGGCTGCCGCCGGCGTTGGCCCGTGATCTGGCGGCGCTGGCGGACCGGGCGCGTCTTGGCTGGCCCGACGTCCTGGCCGCGCTGACGGGGGCGTATCTGGCGCGCTGGACGGGCGGGCGGGCGGTGATCGGGTTGCCCTTCATGGCACGGATGGGCCGGCGCATTGCGCGACTTCCCTGCATGGCGATGAACGTGCTGCCGCAGCTGATTTCGCCCGACGAGGATGCGCCGCTTGCGGACTGGCTGGCCGCCACCTGCGCGGACATGGCGCAGGCCCGCCGGCACGGGCTTTATCGCAGCGAATACCTGAGACGGGAGCTTGGCCTGATCGGCGGCGATCGGCGGCTTTACGGGCCGCTGGTCAACGTCCAGCCCTTCGACCGACCGCCGGTTTTCGCGGGGCTGCGGACGGTGCTGCACATCCTGGGGGCGGGGGCGGTCGATGACCTGACGCTGACCTTCCGGGGCGATCCCGTGTCGGGCATCCTCTTCGAGGCTGACGCGAATCCCGACCTCTATTCCCCGCAGGATGTGGCGGGCCACGCGGAACGTCTCCCTGCGTTTCTGGCGAGCGCCCTTGCCGCGTCCCGTCTGTCCGAGGTTTCTACCGCCAGCCAGGCCGAGATCGCCGCCGTCGCGGCTTTGCACGACGCGGCGCGTCACCCTGTGCCAGACACGACCTTGACCGACCTGATCGCCGCGCAGGTCGCCGCTACGCCAGATAGCCCTGCCGTGACCTTCGGCGAGCGCACGCTCAGCTTTGCCCAGCTTGATGCGCGCAGCGCCGCGCTGGCCGGGCGGCTGGCGCAGATGGGGGCGGGACCGGGCCGCATCGTTGCAGTCGCGCTGGAGCGCGGGCTGGACCTGCCCGTCGCCTTGCTGGCGGTGATGCGGACAGGGGCCGCCTATCTGCCGCTGGACCCCGACCACCCGCCCGCACGGATCGCCCGCATCCTGCAACGGGCCAAGCCCGCAGTGGTGCTGACCTCGGCAGAGCTGTCGGGGCTATTTGCGCCCGGCACGCCGCTGCTGACCCCGCCCGACTGGCCGCAGCATGGCCCGATGGGGGGCAAGGCACCGACCCCGGACGACACCGCCTATGTCATCTTCACCTCTGGCTCGACCGGCGAGGCGAAAGGCGTCGTCGTCTCGCATCGCGCCATCGTCAACCGTCTGTGCTGGATGGCGGCAGAGTATGGCATCGGCCCCGCCGACCGCATCCTGCAGAAAACGCCGGCGACCTTCGACGTTTCGGTGTGGGAGCTGTTTCTGCCGATGATGACCGGCGCGCATCTGGTCATGGCCCAACCCGGCGCGCATCGCGACCCCGCCCGCATCGCGGCCGCGATCCGCAGGCACGACATCACGGTGCTGCATTTCGTCCCCTCGATGCTGTCGGCCTTTCTGGCCGCACCCGCTTCGGCCGGGTTGGCGCTGCGCTGCGTCTTCTGCTCGGGCGAAGAGCTGACGGCCGATCAGCGTGATCGCTTTCACGCCCGCATCGACGGCGCGCTGCACAACCTCTATGGCCCGACCGAGGCGGCGGTCGATGTCAGCTATTGGCCTGCCGCGGGCGATACTGCGGGGCCGGTTCCCATCGGCTGGCCGGTCTGGAACACCCGGCTGGAGATTCTTGACGACCGGATGCGCCCGGTCCCGCCGGGGCTTGCCGGCCACCTTCATCTGGGCGGCGTGCAGTTGGCGCAGGGCTATCTGGGCCAGCCCGAACTGACGGCCGAGCGGTTCATCCCCGACCCGGCCCATCCCGGCCAGCAGCTCTACGCGACCGGCGATCTGGCGCGGCGGCGGCACGACGGGGCGGTGGTCTTTCTTGGCCGCTCGGACCATCAGGTGAAGATCCGCGGCCTCAGGATCGAGCTGGGCGAGATCGAGGCCGCGATCACCGCGTCGGACCTGGCGCGCGAGGCGGTGGTGCTGGCGCGGAAAGGTCCTGCGGGGGACATGCACCTTGTCGCCTATCTGGTGCCGCAGCCGCATTGGCGGCCGGGTGATCTGGCGCGGCACCTGTCCACGCAGCTGCCCGCCTACATGGTCCCGCAGGCCGAGATCGCGCTGGACGCGATGCCGGTCACGTCGAACGGCAAGCTGGACCGCAGCGCCCTTCCAGCCCCGGTCTTTTCCGCCGAGGGACGGGCACCAATCACCCCGACCGAGCATCTTCTGGCCCGGCTCTATGCCGAGGTGCTGGCCCTGGCCGAGCCGCTGCCCGCCGAGGCGGACTTCTTCGCGCTTGGCGGAGACTCGCTGTCGGCCGTGCGCCTGCTGCTGGCGATCGGGGAACAGACCGGCCGCGATCCCGGCCTCGGCGCGGTCTTCGCGCATCCGGTCCTGTCGCAGCTGGCAGCCGTCCTGGATGCGGGCGCGGTGCATGACGACGGGCTTGGCCCGACGATCCTTCTGGCGGATGGCGAGCCGGATACCGCGCCGCTGTTTCTGATCCACCCGGCGGGGGGGCTTGCCTGGGGCTATCGCCACCTTGCGCGGCTGATCGCGCCCGCCCGGCGGGTCTGGGGGGTGCAGCATCCGGGGCTGGATCCATCACAGCCCATGCCCTCCGGCATCAGGGCGCTGGCGCAGGATTATGCCGCCCATATCGCGGCGCTGGTCCCTTCGGGTCCGGTCCATCTGGCCGGCTGGTCGGTTGGCGGCATCATTGCACAAGAGGTCGCGCTGGCGCTGGAGGCGCAGGGCCGCGTGCCGGGAATGGTCGCGGCGCTGGACAGCTATCCGGCCGATGCGTGGCGCGATCAGCCCGATCCCGACGCGGTCGCCGCCCTGCGTGCCCTGCTGGCGATCGCGGGCCATGATCCCGAGGCGCATCAGGACCTTGACACGCGCGACAAGGTCATGGGCTTCCTGCGCCGGGGCGACAGCGCGCTCGGCGCCTTGCCCGAGGATGTTCTGGACGGCGTCGTGCGGGTGGTGACGGACACGAACCGGCTGGTGCGCGGCCACAGCCACCGACGCATGGCAGGGCGGCTGACGCATATCCGCGCCGCGCTGGATCACGCCGGAACCAACCTGTCCGCCGCGATGTGGACCCCCTATGCCGAGGTCGAGATGGAGGAAGTGCCTTTCCTCCATGCCGACATGACCTCGCCCGCGGCCTCGGCGCTGATCGCGCCGATGCTGGCGCGGCGGATGCGGGACTAGGTCGCCGCGAAGGGCAGCGCCAGGGGCAAGGATGCGGGCAGTGTCTGGATGTGCTGCAGGCCGGGCAGCACATGGACCTGCGGATCAAGGCCGGGATGGGCGCGCAGGTCGGTCACGAAGCCGACCGTTGCGGCGGGCGGCCCGTCTGGCGGTGGCCCATCGCTGCCGGACCGCTTCTCGCGGTCGCCCATGGCGATCAGCAGCGGGGGCGGGGCTGTCATGGCGGGGGCCGCTGCGGCGACGCGGCGGATCAACGCCTCGTCCCACCAGATCGACGGGCTGATCGCCGCATATCGCGCAAACGCACTGGGCCGCACCAGCAGCGAATAAAGGGTGAACAGCCCGCCGAAGCTGTGTCCCCAAAGGCTGCGGCGGTTGGCGTCGATTGGCAACCCATCCTCGGCGGCGGCGCGCAGCGGGCCTGTCAGGCGGTCCAGAAACAGGCCGGCGCCGCCCGCCATGCGGTCAGGATGGACGTGATCCGGGCGCAGACCGTCGCCGGGGCCATCGGGCGCGGTGAAATCCAGCACACGCTGCGCACGCGCGAACTGCCGGTCGGTGTCATAGCCGATCCCGACGACCACCAGACCGGGCGCAAGCGCCAGATGCTCGGCCGTCAGGAAATCGAAAGCCGCGTTTCCGTCCAGAAGATACAGCACCGGCCATCCTGCCGCAGGCGCAGGGGTCACGGGCACGGCGACGAACAGCCGGTGCCCGATCAGGCTGAACTGGCGCAGCCTGTGGGTGTCACAGCCCTGCTGCATCAGCGCAAGCTCGGCTTTTTGCAGTGCGTGCTCGGGTCCAACGCGGCCTGTCTGGTTCATATCGGAGCTGTCCTTTCAGGCCGATGATGGTTGACAATCGCAGTCAGGAATATACTGGTGTGCATGATCCAAGCCAGCCCAGATCATTGGTCAAGCCTTTTCGAGATCGACATTCCTACCGGAGATCATCATGCTGCATTCCATAGACCGCCGCGTCTCATCGCTTCTGGGGGCATCTGCCATTGCGCTGGCACTGGTTGCCGGCCCCTCGTTCGCACAATCGGTGTTCACGGCCACATCGGACGGGTTCACCGGCCGTGTCAATGCATCCGCAGCCGAGCGGGGTGGCGTGATCACTCCGGGCGGCGATGCCGTTCTGGCGGGTTCGGGGCTGATCCCGGGGCAAGAGATCACGCTGATGCGCGGCACGACCGTCCTGAACCAGGACGGCCCCATTGTCGTCGGTGACGACGGAGAGATCAGCTTTGATCTGTCCATCGAGGATGAGGCCGCGACCGGCCTGCAACCGATCGTCGTAATCGCGGAAAACCCGGCGGCGGCCACCGTGGTCGAGATGAAGGTGTCGCCCGACCTGCCGATCGAGGGCGCCGACCGCTTCGACATCACCAGCCAGAAGGTGACGCGGGGTCTGTATCAGGTGGCGCTGGACGACGAGGGGGCGCTTTATGTCACCTCGGCCGTGGGGCGCCCGCCGGTCAGCCAGTCCCTGCTGGTCCGTGTGAACCCCGAAACGCTTGAGACCGAGGCCGAGGCAACCCCCGAAGCCGCCCCCGCCCGTCCCGATGGCAGCGACGGCGGCGTTTTCGCCGTCTATGGTCTGGATGTGGACCGCACCAAAGCGCGGGTCTGGGTCACCAACACCCGGCAGGACACGATGGCCGTCTATGACGCTGCCGATCTGTCGCTGGTCAAGCAGTTCGAGCCGGGCATCGTGCCCCATTCGCGCGACGTGGTGGTGGACGAGACCCGCGGCCGCGCCTATGTCAGCGCCGCCTTCACCGACCAGATCCACGTCTTCGACACCGAGACGCTGGAACAGCTTGAGCCGATCACCGTTCCCAGCCAGATCCGGCGCGAGTCGTTCTCGGTCATGAGCCTTGATCTGGACGAGGACAGCGGCACGCTGTTCACCGTCAGCATGACCACCCCAGAGGCCGCAGTCATCGACCTGGACAGCGGCGAGGCGCGGATCATGTCGATTCCGGGCGCCAAGTCGGCTTCGGGCGTGGCCTATGACGCGCAGGACGGTCTGCTGTTCGTGGCCTCGCAGGCGACCGACAACCTGCTGATCGTCGACGTGGAAAGCGGCGAGGTGCTGCACGATGTCGAGACGGGCGCCGGCGCGCTGAACGTCGCGTTCGAGCCGCAGAGCCGGCTGGCCTATGTCGCCAACCGCGGCTCGCACACCATCGCCGTCGTCGATACGGACGGGCAGATCGTCGCCAATATCGACGCCGGCACCTTCCCGAACCACCTGAAGGCCGACGGGCAGGGCAACGTCTTCGCCGTCAACAAGGCACTCGGCGAGGATGATGCCGAGGGCGACCAGATCTGGCGCATCCGTCAGAAGTAAGACCGGCTGGCGCGCGGCCCCGCCCGCGCGCCGCCCCGGAAGGAGATGCGGATGCCCCTGAACGCCCCGAACCGCCTGACGCTGCTGCGGTCCATAATCCCGATGCTGGCGGTGACACTGGCCGCCCTGCTTGTCGCCGGTCCCGCCGCCGCGCGGATCGTGATTACCGACATTCTGGGCCGAGAGGTCGCGCTGGATCGTCCCGCCACCCGTCTGGTTCTGGGCGAGGGGCGGCACATGTCCGTGCTGGGGCTTTTGCATGACGATCCGGTCTCGCTTGTCGTCGGCTGGCGGCTGGACAAGGCGCTGGACCCGCCGACGATGGACGCCTACCGGCAACGGTTCCCGCAGATCGACGCCATCCGCCCGGTCGGCTCGGGCAACCGCGACATCTCGACCGAAAGCATCATCGCGCTGCAACCCGACCTTCTGGTGCTGTCGCTGATGGATGCCGGCGATCCGGGCCTCGACCGCGCGCGCGCGCAGGTCGAGGCGGCAGGCATTCCCGTCGTTTATGTCGATTTCTTCTCGCATCCGCAGGAAAACACGCTGCCCAGCCTGCATATCCTTGCGGCCCTGACCGGCACCGAGGAACGCGCGGATGCCTTTGCCGAGTTCTACCAGACCCGGATGGACCGCATCCGCGACCGTCTGGCCGAAGCCGAACCCGAGCGGCCGGACGTCTTCTTCCATGTCCATGCCGCGCCCTCGGGCTGCTGTTCAACGGTGGGAATGGGCGTCTTCAACGATTTCATCGCCACCGCCGGGGGCCGCAACATCGGCGCGGATGTGGTGCAGGGCGTTCTGGGCAATGTCAGTCTGGAATACCTGATCGCGGCCGACCCGGACTTTTACGTCGCCACGGGCGGCGCCCATATGGCGGCGCGCGGCGGGCTTGTGCTGGGGCCAACGGTCGATGCGGACGCGGCGCAGGACAGCCTGCATGCGCTGCTGTCGGCGCCCGGCATGTCGTCGCTGCCCGCCGTTCAGGACGGACATGCGGCGGGCGTCTGGCATCTCTTCAACGACAACCCCGCCCATATCGCGCTGATCGAGTATCTGGCGCAGCTGTTCCACCCCGAGCTGTTCGCCGATCTGGACCCCGCCGGCACACTGGCCGAAATTGACGAGCGGTTCCTGCCCGTCGCGGTCGCCGGCACCTGGTGGGTGCGGCCGGACGAATGAGCGACGCGCCGTTGGATCTCTATCGTCGGCAGAATCGCCGCCGGGCGATGCTGGTGGGTGCCATGGCGCTGATTGCGGTGGCGGGCGTGCTGATCGACCTGACCACCGGACCTGCCGGCCTGCCGCTGGCGGAAACCCTGCGCGGCCTGACCGGATGGGCCGAGGCCGCGCCTGCGACGCAGGTGATCGTCTGGCAGGTCCGCCTGCCCGTTGCCGCGCTGGCCCTGCTGGTCGGTGCCGCGCTGGCGCTGGCCGGGGCCGAGATGCAGACCGTGCTCGAGAACCCGCTTGCCGAGCCTTTCACACTGGGCGTCTCGGCTGCGGCGGCGCTTGGGGCCGCGACCTCGATCGTTCTGGGGCTGACCCTGCCGCTGCTGCCTCCGACCTGGAGCGTCTCGGCCAATGCCTTCCTGTTCGCGCTTGGTGCGCTGTTCCTTCTGCAATTGCTGGGGCGCCTGCGCGGCGGCGGGCCGGAAGTGCTGATCCTCTTCGGCATCGCGCTGAACTTTGCAGCAGCGGCGTTCCTGTCGCTGTTGCAGTTCGTCGCCTCGGCCGATGCGCTGCAACAGCTGGTCTTCTGGACGATGGGCAGTCTGGCGGCCGCAAGCTGGCCCGGGGTTGCGCTGCTGGCCGCCGCGCTGACGGTGACCGCACCATTCTCGTTCCGCGCCGCATGGCGGCTGACGGCCCTTCGCATGGGTGAGGATCAGGCCCGCAGCTTTGGTGTAGATGTGACAGCCCTGCGCCGGTGGGCGCTGCTGCGCGTCAGCCTGCTTGCGGCGACGGCGGTGTCACTGGTGGGGGTGATCGGCTTCGTCGGCCTTGCCGGTCCCCACATCGCCCGCCTGATCGTGGGCGAGGATCACCGTTTCTTTCTGCCCGCCAGCCTGCTGACCGGGGCGCTGGTCATGTCGCTGGCCTCGACCCTGTCGAAGATGCTGGTTTCCGGCGTCCTGCTGCCGGTTGGGCTGGTCACATCGCTGATCGGGCTGCCGATCTTCTTCGCCGTGATCCTGCGCGGGCCGAGGCGCGGATGAGCGGGCTGGCGATCCATGACGTATCGGTGCGCTATGGCGCGCGGCCGGTGCTGGACCACCTGACCCTGCCCCCATTGCACGCCGGCGAGGTGACGGTGCTGGCCGGTCCCAATGCGGCCGGCAAGTCCACCCTGCTGCGCGCCGTCGCCCAGCTGACGCCGCACAAGGGGCGGATCACGCTGGACGGCGGCGACCTTGCCGCCATGACCGGGCCGCAGCGGGCCGGGCAGGTGGGCTTCATGCCGCAGACGCTGCCCTCGGGCTCGTCGCTGTCGGTGCTGGAAAGCGTCATCGCGGCACTGAGGGCCGGCGGTGACGGGGCGAGTGACGGAGCGGGCAGCGATCAGACGGCGATGGACGTGCTGGACCGGCTGGACATCGGGGCGCTGGCAATGCGGCGGCTGGACCAGTTGTCCGGCGGGCAGCGGCAGATGGTCAGTCTGGCGCAGGCCATTGTCCGCGACCCGCGCCTTCTGCTGCTGGACGAGCCGACAAGCGCCCTGGACCTTGCCCGGCAGATGCGGCTTTTGGCCGAGTTGCGCCGCCTTGCGTCCGAGGGTCGGATCGTCGTCGCGATTCTGCACGATCTGGCGCTGGCGGCGCAATGGGCCGACCGTATCGTGATGCTTGACCGGGGCGGCCTGCACAGTGACGGGCCACCCCGCGACGTGCTGACCCCTGCGATGCTGGCGCAGGTTTACGGCGTGGCCGCGCGGGTCGAAACATGCTCTCGCGGTCGGCTGATGGTGCTGATCGACGGCGAGATTGGGGCATGATGGCCCGGCTGGACCGGCTGGTCGCCCGCATCGAGGCCGGGCTTGGCGCGCTGCTGGTGGCGGCGATCCTTGTGTTGCTGCTGGCGAACGTCGTTTCCCGCGGGATCGGGCGGCCGCTGATCTGGACGGATGAACTGGCGGTGCACCTGATGGCGTGGCTGGCCTTTCTGGGCGCATCGTTGGGGATCGCCGGACGCAATCACATGGCGATCGGTATTCTGCCGGACCGGCTGGACCCGCGTGCCCGTGCGACGCTGCGGGTCGTCGTGACCCTGCTGGTGGTTGCGTTTCTTGCCGTGATGCTGATGCTCTGCTGGCTGTGGCTGGACCCGGCGGGGCTGATCCGCGCGGGATCGGGGGCCGCGCTGGCGGCCGAGACGTTCAACTTCGTTTATACCGACCCGACGCAGACCCTCGGCATCCGCAAGATCTGGTTCTGGCTGATCGTGCCCACCAGCATGACCGCCGCCATGCTTCACGCGCTGACCGCGCTGCGGGCCGATCTGGCCGTGCTGAGGGCGACATGATCGCGGCGCTTGGGTTCGCAGGGCTGCTGGGCATCGGCGCGCCGATCGCTTTCGTGCTGATCGCCGCCGCGCTGATCCTGCTGACCGAGCAGGGCAGCACCGCGCTTCTGCCCGTCTTTCCCCAACAGCTTTTCGCGGGGATCGAGAATTACAGCCTGCTGGCCCTGCCGCTGTTCATCCTGCTGGGCGAGCTGATGGGCGCGGGCGGGATCGGCCGCCGCCTTCTGGCATTGGCGCAGGCGATCATGCCGCCGTTCCGCGCCGGGCTGGCGCATGTGAACCTGCTGGCGAATCTGATGATGTCGGCGCTCCTCGGCTCGACCGTGGCGCAGTTGACGGTGATGTCGCGCCTCGCCGTCCCCGAAATGGAGCGGGCGGGCTATCCCCGCGACATGGCCACCGCGATAACGGCCGCAGGCGGGCTGCTGGCGCCGGTCGTGCCGCCTTCGATGAACCTGATCGTGTTTGCCGCCATTGCCCAGTTGCCGGTGGCGGACCTGTTTCTGGCCTCGGTCTGGCCGGGGCTGGCCATGGGGCTGGCCTTCACCGTCGTCATCTGCTGGCTGGGGCGGCGGCACGGGCTGCCGCGCGTTCCCGCGCAGCCGGCCGGCGCGCGACTGCGTGCGGGCGCTGCCGCCCTTCCGGCGCTTGTCGTGCCGGTGGTCGCGGTCGGAAGCATCCTCGGCGGCATCGCCACGCCCACGGAATCAGCCGCCATGGCCATCGTTGCGGCGCTCGTCGTCGGCGGTCCGGTCTATCGCCAGCTGCGGCTGGCCGATCTGCCGGGCGCGCTGACCCGCACGGCGCTGACCTCGGGTGCCGTGCTGTTCCTTGTCGCCGCCGCGCAGGTGCTGGGCTGGGTCGTGACCTTCGGCAATCTGCCCGCCATGGCCGCCGAGGCGATGCAGCAGATCGCATCCTCGCCGCTGATGTTCCTGCTTTTGATGAACGTGGCGCTGCTGCTGATCGGAACCGTGATGGAGCCGATCCCCGCCATCATCCTGACCGCGCCTGTCCTGCTGCCGGTCGCGACGACCGCCTACGGGATCGATCCGGTCAGCTTCGGGGTGATCCTCTGCCTGAACCTCGCGCTTGGGCTGCTGACCCCGCCCGTCGGCGCGGGGCTGTACACCGCCGCGCTGCTGACCGGCGTGCGGGCCGAGCGCCTGTCCCGCCTGCTGCTGCCGTTCTTTACCGCCGTTCTGGGCGTCCTGCTGGCCATGACCGTGCTGGCCGCCCGCGCCGCCACATAAGGAAAGACAATGTCGCTTATCACACGCGCCCTGGCAGGGCTTGCCATGGTCGCCGCAATCGCCCTGCCCGCCGCCGCCCAGAACCTGCGGATCGGCTTGGTGACGCCTCCGTCCCACCAATGGACGCTGTCGGCGCAGGACTTGGCCCAACGCCTGGCCGAGGAAACAGACGGCCGGATGAGCCTTGCGGTCTTTCCGTCGGGCCAGTTGGGCAGCGAAGCGCAGATGCTGCAACAGTTGCAGGCGGGGGCGCTGGATTTTGCCTTCCTGACCGTGGGCGAGCTGGCGAACCGCAACCCCGATTTCGGCATCCTCGTCGCGCCCTATCTGGTCCCCGACGCCGAAACCGCCGCCCGCCTGCTGGAGGGCGAGACCGCGGCCGCGCTACAGGACGATCTGGCCAGGCTGGGCCTCAAGGGGCTGGGCTACGGGATGGCGGGGATGCGGATCGTCCTGCTGTCACGTCCGCTTGGCGAGCAAGGCACCGTCGCCGGGCGCAAGATCCGCACCGTGCCGCTGCAACAAGAGGTGGATTTCTGGACCCGCGCCGGCGCCGCGCCGACGCCGCTGCCGCTGCCGGAACTGCATGACGCCTATGCCAACGGGCAGATCGACGGGATGCAGATCGACCTTGAAGGCACATGGAACAACCGCTTTCACGACATGTCCGGTGCGGTTCTGGACAGCCGGCACATGATCTTTCCCATGATCGCCGTGGCCTCGGCCCGCCGCTGGCAGGCGCTGCCGCCCGAGGACCAGGATCTGCTGACCGGCCTGTTCGCGGCCGAGACAGCCCGCATCCGCGATCTTTATCCCCGGATCGACGCCGACTACCACGCCCGGCTGACCGAGGCCGGGGTCGAGGTGCTGCAACCCGGCCCCGAGATTTTCGGCGACGCAGTCCGGCAATGGTATGCCGAATGGCGCACCCGGACCCCCCTGCTGGCCCGGATCGAGGATGAGGCGGCGGCGCTGACTGGCAGCCATATAATATCCGACTAAAACCGTTACGTAAATGACACAGTTGTGAACGAATGGCCGCCGGCGCGTTGACCTGACACGCCGGATGCCGTTTGCTTCCCCGCAAACAGGGCAGGATGCCTTGGGTCATGGGCCTGCCCGGTCCTCTCGCTGGCCAACCCAGCAGCGTTTTCTCGCAAGCCAGGCACATACCTTCATTTACTATTGGAGCATGTCCTGATGACACTTGCGCGCCGAGCAATCATTTCCCGAACCGCCATGGGCCTGGTTCTGTCCCTGTCAGCGACCCCGCTGATGGCGCAGACCGAGACCATCCCCGATACCGCCACGGATGAGCCGATCATTCTGGACGAGATCGTTCTTTCCGCAGGCGAGCAGGTTCTGCAGGCTCTGGGTGTGACCGAGATCACCGAAGAGGAAATCCAGCGTCAGCCGATCACCAACGACATCTCGGAAATCGTTCGCAAGCAGCCGGGCGTCAACCTGACCGGCGCGACCGCCAGCGGCCAGCGCGGCAACCAGCGCCAGATCGACATCCGCGGCATGGGCCCGGAGAACACGCTGATCCTGATCGACGGCAAGCCCGTCCTGTCGCGCAACTCGGTCCGCATGAGCCGCAACGGCGAACGTGACACCCGCGGCGACTCGAACTGGGTTCCCGCCGAGATGATCGAGCGGATCGAGGTTCTGCGCGGACCCGCAGCGGCGCGTTACGGTTCGGGTTCGTCGGGCGGTGTGGTCAACATCATCACCAAGCGCCCCGAGACGCTGACGGGTCAGGTCGGGCTTTACTACAACTCGCCCGAAGGCAGCGACGAAGGCGACACGATCCGCACCAACTTCATGCTGGGCGGGCCGGTGTCCGAAAACCTGTCCTTCCGCATATTCGGCAACCACAACAAGTCGAACCCGGATTCCTCCACCATCAACCGCATCCAGCAGACGGACGATGATGGAGAGCTTGTCTTCGACGCCGATGGCAACCCGGTTTATCGGAACCTTGCGGGCCGCGAAGGCGTGATCAACAAGGACCTCGGCAGCCTTCTCAGCTGGCGCGTCAACGACAATCACCAACTTGATTTCGAATTCAACTTCTCGCGTCAGGGCAACCGTTTCGCCGGCGACACGATGTTCGGCAGCGTGCTGGAAGAAGTCGACGGTCAGGTCCTTCTGAACACCGAAACCAACCGCATGTATCGCCGCACGCTTGGCGTCACGCATCGCGGCGAATACGATTTCGGTGACTCGTTCAGCTATATCCAGTGGGAAAACACCCGTAATGCCCGCCTGTGCGAAGGCACCGGCGGACGGATCGAAGGCCAGATCTCCGCCTGTAACGACGACGAAGGCACCGACGTCGGCTTTCGTACAACCAAGCTGGACAACATCACGGCCAAGACAGAATGGAACCTGCCGATGGACGTGGCCGGCCGCGGCAGCGTGATCACGCTTGGCGCAGAATATCGCGGCGAGTTTCTGGATGACAGTGTGTCCACCCGCCGCAACCTGCCCGAGGACATTGCAGAAGACGCCGGTGTGGCCGCGGACGGCACCTCGCGCGATCCCAAGGTCAAGCAGAACACGATCGGCCTTTATGCCGAGGCAAACATCGAATGGAGCGATCAGCTGACCCTGACCCCGGCCATCCGCTATGACTATAACGACAATTTCGGAGGCGGCCTCTCGCCCAGCCTGAACGTGACCTATCAGATCACGAACGAATGGACGGTCAAGGCCGGCGTCGCGCGTGCCTTCAAGGCGCCGAACCTGTATCAGCTGAACCCCGGTTATGTGTACTCGACCAACGGCAACGGCTGTCCGTTCCCATATTACCGAATGGGTCCGTGCTACATTATCGGTAATCCCGATCTTGAGGCAGAAACCAGCATCAACAAGGAAATCGGCATCGCCTATAACGGCTTGAACGAAGTCAATGCCAGCCTGACCTATTTCCACAACGATTACGACAACCGCATCGCGACCGGCCTGACCCAGCTGAACGGCGATCAGGAGCCGCGTCTGTATCGTTGGGAAAACCGAGGCGATGCCGTGGTCTCGGGGATCGAGGGCAACTTCGCCACGCCGATCGGTGACCGTTTCGCCTTCAACGCGAACTTCACCAGCATCCTCAAAACCGAGGATGAGATGGGCCTGCCGCTTAGCCTTGTGCCCGACTATACCATCAATGCCGGGCTGGACTGGTTCGTGACGCAGGACGCGACGCTGACCCTGTCGGCCACCCATTTCGGCAAGATCAACCCGGCCACCGCGTCGAACACCACCGGCTATGACATCGAAAATCCCGAAACCCGGCCCAGCTATACGCTGGTGAACCTTGCCGCCAACTGGAACCTTCAGGGCCAGACGCGGCTTTCGGCGGGGATCACCAACCTTTTCGACAAGTCGATCCTCCGCACCAACACCAGCGACGGTGCGAACACGTTCAACGAACCCGGACGTGCCTTCTATGTGTCGCTGAACAAATCGTTCTGATCCTCACTCAGAGCGGGAAAAGGGCCGCCCCGACGGGCGGCCCTTTTCATGCCTGCCGCCGACGCCGGCGGATCATGCGGTCCAGCGTGCCGTCGCGCCACATCGCCTCGTGGATACCGACCATGATGACATGCCCGACGATCAGTGCGCCCATGACCCATGCCAGCTCGCCATGCAGCAGGCTGCCCGCCTGCACCATCCATTCGACAGGGGCTTCGCGCGCGGGAAATATCTCGAACCCGAACGGCCCCCAGGGGCGGTCCGAACCATAGGCCCGCAGGACGGCCAGCGAGGGCACCGCCAGCATCAGCAGATACAGCAACCCGTGCCCAATGCGCGCGCCGGTCGCCACCAGGCCGGCTCCGTGATGCGGTCGCCGCCCGAGGTTCGCCAGCGCCCAGATCACGCGCAGGACGATCAGTGCCAGCAGCACCGTCCCGACGGCCTGATGGCTGCCGACGAAGAACGAAGAGACCGGGTGCCGGCCCAGCAGCAGCCGCAGCCCCATGCCGGTGAACTCCCACAAGATCAGCGCCGCCATCGTCCAGTGCAATACGCGCGTCACCCGGCCATACCGCGCGGCGGTATCGCGCAGCGGAACCTGATGCGGCGGCAGATCGAGGGCTGGACGGGGCATGTGGTCACCTTGGCTGGTCAAGGCTGTCATCTAGCCACGTCACCGGCCGCAGAACAACCTGTATCTCGCGGCGCCCCAGCTGCGTCGAGATGTATTGAATGCGCGGGATCCGGACGGGGGCGCGGACGTGCGGCGCATTCGTGCAGGCGAGTCTGGCTTGCGGGAAGGGGCGACTTGCGGCTCGCAACTGCCAGACGGTTCCCGCAGGGCATTGGCACAGGAATCTCCAACTGCCCACCAAGGTGTCGATGCCTGCCTCGGCCAGCCGTTCCGTGTATCGGATCGATAGGTATTGGGCGGCTTCAACCGGTCGTCGCAACACCCTGGTGGCCACATAGCTTCCGTCACGGGCCGATTTTCGGGGAGCAGCTCAAAACTGCCATCGGAAGTTCAAGAAAAATGGCCGCCTGAGGCGGCCATTTCCGACTTTCGAGGGATCCTTGACCAATTATGAGGCCAGGAGGCGAATGTCCTCGACACTGATTCGCAACGAGTCGAACCCGAGTAAACTCTTGAGGAACGCCAAAAGCGATCAAGGATTGCTATATAGCTTCAGCTTGGGTCATTTCCCTCGGCTGCAGACTTGAGCCCCGAAACCCCGCTGCCGATAAACGCCTCCATTGCTGTGACAGCCGCTTCATCACTGAAACGTTCCTCCGGTTCATTCGTGGTATCGGCGCGGAAGAAGCTGGCTGTCCAGGTTACCTCGGAGCCGTCAGCGGCAGGAGCAACGATGATGTTGGTGGTGTAATAGCTGGCCGGGAACACCTCGATGTCAGCCTCGCTCAGTCGCCAGCGGATCTCCATCTTTTCGTCGTCGATGCGGTCGATGCCGTCGATCACCGTGCCGCCCGAGGTAAACTCAACGCTTCTCTTGGCGCCTCTGCCCTCTCCCTCTATTGTCACGGATGCGACGGCCGGATGCCATTCGGCGATGCTGGCCGGATCGCGCAGTATTTGCCAGACGGCATCCGGATCGGCGGCGACGGTGATCTTCTGTTCAGCCTGCTGGGGCGTCGGGCCATGCGCCCAGGCGGGGATGGCAAGGGCGGCCGACAGGCTGGCAGCTGCGAGAATTTTTCCAAATGTCATATGGTTTCCTTCCGGGCCAAGGTGATACGCCTGCTGCCGGTGACCCAAAGTGTCAGCAACAGGATCAGCGCTGCCGTCGCCAGGAATGGCGACAGGCTGCGGGTGACGGTAACGGCCTTTCCGGGCGCATGACTGGCAAGGGCACGATCAAGGGCTGCTGGCCCATCGGAAAGGCGCAGGAAGCCCAGACCACGGTCCGCAGCCAGGCTGGACAGGTAATCCGCCCGCAAGGCTGACAGATGCTCGCTCCCTTCAAGGTCGGATTCACCGTAAGGATTGTTGCGCGGGTGCCAGCCGGGGCGTTCGGATGCATCGGGCGGGGGCGCACCGAAACGGGCTGGGGCGTGCTGCACGTCGCTTGCCTCATAGAACCCGGTTTCGCGCCCCAGATCGTCGAATTTCGGGATCGGGGCGGGCTGGTCCCCGCCAACACCCAGGATCACTCCGCCCGGGCTATTTCCTGCGAATCTGGCAGGACCGGAGTATGGCAAGGGCGGGGCCTCTTGCCCGTCCGTGATGAAGATCAGGGGCACGCCAAAGCCTTCGGCACGGCGCAGTGCATGGTCCAGACCCCTCTGGATCATGCTGTCGCCTTCCCAGGCCATGCGCCAGTCGAGGCTTTCAAGCGCCCCTTTGATTGAGGCGAAGTCCGCGCAGATCTCTACCGGTTCGAACAGGGTCAGGCTGCGGCGTTCGGTAAAGAAGGCCAATCCGATGCGGCTGCCGCAGGGGCGCGTCGCGATCCAGTCCGTCAGCGCGCGACGGGCGAAATCAAGGCGGGACACGCCGGCCATATCGCGGGTGTTCATCGACCGGGTGATGTCCACGACCAGCAGCGCATCAGTCAGGGTTTGGGGACGCTGAAGGCCGGGGCCGGTCATGGCCACGGCTGCCAGGGCTGCTGCCACGGCAGGAAGAATGATCCGCCTTTTCATGGTGCGCCCCTGGGAAGTCCCGGCAGATCGGTCCATAGCCGTCGCGGCTGCGCATCGGGGTCGGTTTCGCCGTCAGCCTCAGGGCGCGGCAGGTCCCGGACAAGCCGCATGGCCAGATCCAGGTTCACCTTTCCGTCCCGGAAGTCGGGCACCGCGCGCAGGGCGTCGCGATAGGCCGCCTTGGCAAGCGAAACTTCGGTTTCTGCGTCCTCGAAACGTCCTTCCTCGATGCGGTCGAAAGCGGCGCGCATCCGGGCATTTCCCATCGCATAGCTTGCCTCTGCCAGCAGATCGGGCCGCATACCCGCCAGCAAAGGCAGAAGATCCCGGGCCTCTGGCAGACGGTTGCGCCAGGCAAGGAACAGAATCCGTGCATGGATCGCGCGTGGATCCGCGTCCAGCCTTGGCTGTGCCTCGCGACCGGCGGCCAAGTCCCGGATTGCGGTGTTATCGCGGTGGTCATGCCAGACAGCACGGCCGAACCATACCGATGCCGCCAAGGAAATGGCAAGGCACAGCAGCAGCGCGACAAAAGCAAATTGTTTCATGGCCGGCGCACCAAGGGTGCGGGATGCACCGGGGCAAAGGGACGTTCCAGCCAACGGGCGGCCGTCAGGGCAAGGGCGGCCAGCGTGGCGATCAGGAAGCACAGCCAGCCCAGTTCGCGTCGCGGAAGGCTGCGTTCGATCAGGATGGGCTTGGTTTCCATCTTGCCGATCTCGGCCACGGCCTCGGCCACGGCTTCCGCGCTTTCAGCCTCGAAGGCGCGATAAGTGATGCCCAGGCGCTGAAGCAGCAGATGCAAGTGGCGTTCCGGACGGGTCTGTGGGGTGTCGGCCTCGCCCGGCTTGCCGGGATCGAAGATGCTTCTTGCGCCCGCGGTCCTGAGATACAGCCAGTAAAGGTTGACCTGCTGTTCCAGGGCAAGTTCGCGCACCATATCCTGAATCTCGGGCGAGACGACCGCCGCACCGTCCGAGACAAGCACGACCGCGCGCGAACCCAGACCCGAAGCATCGCGCGTCATCTGCATCGCCAAGGCCAGCCCGCGCCCTACATTGGTCTGCGACAATCCCCGTTCGCCTTGTGCCGCAATGGCGGCAGCGATGGCGGTGCGACTGGTCGTCATCGGCAGCACCTGCAGTGGCGCGGTCGAAAAGGCAGCGATCCCGATGCGGTCATCGGGCCTTTCGGCGATAAAGCTCTGAAGGATGCGGCGGGCGGCTGCGGATTTGCTTTCCTCGGCCCCGTCGGGGGCACGGCCCGCGAAGGTATCATCCATGCTGGACGAGCGGTCGATCAGCAGCACCAGATTTGTGCCGTTGCCGCGATATGGCGCGGTGCCGCCGCGAAGGAATGGTCCGGCCAATCCCAGGATCAGGGCCGCAAGCGCGATCATCCCCGCAGCCGTCAAGCCGTGATCCACCGCGCGCGAGGCGCCCTCGGCCGGTCGCAAATCCAACCGGGGCACGGCCGATGCCTGCAACCATCGTGTCAAAAGCGGCAAACCCGCGAGGGGCAAAAGCCATAACGCAAGAGGCGCGGTAAAGCCGATCATGACCGCCCCCGTTCGATCCGGGAAAGGGCACGAGCCAGGCTCATCGCCTCTGCCGGATCAGGCGCTTTGCCTTTGCCGAAGAAGGTTGTGTCCGAGGCGGCAAAGAATGCTGACAGGCGATCCGCCAGTGGCTGAAACTGCGGGTTCGATGCCAGAAAACGCGGCAGGTCCGCGCCGATCAGGACGCGACCGAAGGCTGCGTCCAGGGCACGATGCAGCAAGCGGCGGTCGGGATTTCGGGCCATGGCGCGGGCCGCACGCGTGAATGGCCGGGCCGCGCGGGCGCGGAACGGTCCCAAGGCCTGATGCCAGGCAAGAGCCAGCACCGACAGAGTCAGCCCTGCGAGCGACAGGCCCAATCCGATGCGCGCAGGTGTCGTGTCGATCAACCTGAAGCGGGGATCCGGCTGAAGCTGATCGCGTGTCGAGGGCGCCATGATCGGGCGGATTGGCGAGGTGACAAAGGCGAAGCCGGGCAGTTGGATGGCGGTTCTGTCTGTCAGACGGATGGATTGCGGCGGAACATCGCGCCGGCTCGGTTCGAGTGCAGAATAGAAATTCTGCCAGTGCAGGGTCAGGCGCAGCGCCGTATCAGTCTGCTCGGCTTCGACGCTGCTCAGGTCCAGCCAGTAATCGACGGCGCGCGGCTTGGGCAGGCTGGCGGGATCGACGCTGACGCCGGGCGGCAGGCCGATACTGATGCGCTGCACCAATTCGTCGCCCAACCACCAGCCATAGCTATGCGGGTTTTCTGCCGTGACGACCGGCTGCGCCAGGACAGGAAAGGGCAGCAGCGCCAGCAGCAGCCATTTCATAAGGACACCTCGTCCAGTGCGGCTATGATCTGGTCGATGTCGATGCTGTTGCGGATCTCGATGGGGTGCAGGCCGTGGCTTGCAAAGATGGCGCGCAGGGCCGTCCTGTGGCGTCGCCCTGCCTCGGCCTGCCGGGTCGCCCATTTGCGCGTGGTCAGCAGCGTTCGGCGGTGGCCGGTTTCCGGATCGCGGACTTCGGCCAGACCGAAGGCGGATGGGGGTTCCTCCAACCCGCTGTCGCGCAGCCAGAACGGCAGCACAGGCCGGGGATCAAGCGACGCCAGAAGCGCGTCAAGTTCCGTTTCGGAAAGGTTGAAGTCCGACACAAGCGCAACAAGGACCCGCCGCTGCGGCAGCGCCGAGGCAGCATCCACCAGACCGCCGATGCCGGAACCCGCAGGGGTCAGCCGGGCGATCATCTGGCGAACCTCTTCGCCCAGTCCGGCATGGCGCGCTGACGGCGATGCTGCAAGCAGCGTAGCGCCTCCGACGACCTGCACCGCAGCCAGATCGCCGCCGCGCCGGGCCGCTTGTGCAAGCCCACCGGCCAGCAGCGCCGCCAGACCCTGTGGGTCGGATGACGCCCCGGCCGCAAGCGAGGCAGACCCGTCCACAAGGATATGGAGGGTGATGTCGGTGGGGCGTTCAAAGCGGCGGACAAAGAAACCGCCAAGAGGATCGGTCAGCGAGCGTCGCATGTCCAACCGCCTTGCGTCCGGATGGGCCAGAAGAGGTGCGATGTCGGCGAAAGCCTCTCCTGCGCCACGCATCCTGCCGCGATGCACTCCCTGGCGCAGACCAGCCTGTGCCTTCGACATACGCCAGGCAAGGGCATCGAAAAGGTGCAGTTCCGCCGTCATTGGGCCGGCACCGGGATCTTGTCGAAGGCAGCGCGCATCAGCGCAGGCACCAGAACCTCTCGCCGCGCCTCATAGGCAGGACCAAGAAAGGTGCGATGAGCCATGACCGGCCCAAAGACCTCGCGCACGTCCTGGGGCAGCACCGCATCGCGCCCCTCGGCCCAGGCGGCAGCCCGCGCCAGGCGCACCAGGGCCTGCATCCCGCGCGGGCTGACGCCGCCCCGCACCAGCCGGGCCATATCCGCGCCCTCGATTGTCAGGCCCGCCCTGACAGGGTCGCGCAACGCTTCGCAAAGATCGAAGACATAGCGTTGCAGCAGGGGGCTGGCATGGACATTGTCCTGAATCTGCACGGCCAGAGCGTTCAGACCGTGATAAGGCAGCAGCCCCGGCGTAATGGTGTCGATCAGCGCGTCGGTGTCATGAAAGCGCGTGTCGAAGGCCAGGGCGATCCTGTCGTCACGCTCGGCGGGAGCCGTCACCGCGATCTCCATGGCAAAGCGGTCGCGGGCGGCGGCCGGCAATTCGAAGGTCTCGTCCCGCTCGATCTGGTTGCGGTCGGCAAAGACCTGAAGATGCGGGAACCGGTATTCGCGGCGGAAGGCGGTCAGGCTGCGCTCGGCCATCATGCGCAGCAGCATGGCATGGACCTGCGGGCGCGCCCGGTTGATCTCGTTGAAGAAGAAGATCGACAGATCCTCGCCCTTCGACAGCGCCGGGCCTGGCTCGATGCGGGGCTTTCCATCGGCGTCCAGATGCGCGTCATAGATCAGGTCGGTGGGCAGCAGGTCCACCGTCCCCTCGACCCGCGCATAGGGGCCGCCGATGGAACGGGCGACAGCGCGCAAAAGCGTGGTCTTGCCTGTGCCGACATCGCCCGCCAGCAGGACATGGCCGCGCGCGAGGACAGACAGCAGGATCAGGCGAATGGCACGGGACTGGCCCAGAATGGCGCCGTTCAGTTGCGCTTCGGCGTCGTGTAGGCGGGACAGCCAGTCAGCCGAGGCTTTGGGGTCTTGCAGCATGAATCACCGTAGATAGGCGGATGTGCCGCGCCGGGACGTGACATTTGGGAAAACGTCCGGGCGCGGCACGCCCCGGTCACTGGGCGGGCGGCGTGCCACCCTCCTCATAGCCAGGGATCTTCGTGACGTCGTATTCAAAGCTGCCGGTCTGGGCCATGTGCCAGACCCGCCAGGCGTTGCGATTGTCCATCGCTGCAAGGGATTCACCCTGCTTGGACAGTTCCGCCGGGTCGTGCTGCGGGTCATATTCGGACCCTTCCACCCGTTCGGGATAATCAGGCTTGGGTTCCCAGCAGTTGCCGGGTGCCCGGCAGTTTGTGCCGTCATAGGCCAGGGCCGGGGCAGCCAGGGACATTGCGACGACGACGCCCAGTGCGATCAGTTTCATCTTTTCTCCTCCTCTCTGGAAAGGACCGGGGCGTGTTCCACCCTGGTCGGTAGTGGCCTCAGGACCGCTCGTCCCCTCCGGTGCCCTTCGGCTTGAACGGGGTGAAGGCTTCACGCTGCTCGGGGCTCAGCCAGGACGCGGTCTCGGGCTGGCCTGTGTAAAGGTGGCGCACCCAGGCCATGGCCAGCAGCATCTCGTCCAGCGTCAGGCTGCCCCACATCGGACCCATCTGCCCTGACGCACCGCCATACAGGATGGAAAACAGCCCGACGTCGGTCTTGCCCATCTCATAGGACCAGAAGTCGTCGTTCAGCCCCGGTCCGATCTTGCCTTCGGCATAGTGGCCATGACAGCCCGAACACATCGTGTTGTACTGTTCCTCGGCATGCTCCATCACGTCGGGGTTTTCGTTGTAGATGTTGACGCCCGTCTGCATGAATTCCTTGACGGCTTCGGTATCGCGCCCTTCCTCCATCGCATCGTCGAAATTCAGTGGCGTCCCGTCAACGGCGTTGTAGAACTGCGGCTGGGCAAAGGCGGCTCCCGCGCCCAACCCCATAATCGTAGCTGCCAGAATAAGTTGCCTCATGTTATATCCTTGTCTTCAGCTGTTCAGTGGCAGGGTCGGGATGCCTTCTTCGTCCAGGATCGCCTGGATGCGGTCCCTGCCCGTCTCGAGCGCCTGATCGATGCGCTCCAGCAACTCGGGCTTCGTTTTTGCGACGCCCACCGATTGGCTGTATTGCAGGGGAATGATCAGGCCGTCCTGACGCTCGATCTCGTTGGTGATCAGCGTCAGCTTCAGCGGCACGCGCGAGTCGCGGACATAGCGGGCGACATCCGGGGCGAAGGCGATGCCCAGATCGGCATTGCCTGCCGCCACCTCGGACACGACGCGATCGGCTGGCACTTGGGTGTATTTGTTGCGCCTGTCCTCGAAGTCGGTCAGCGAGGCCTGATAGATCAGATTGTATTCATAGCGGCCGGTATATTTCAGGATTGTCTCGGCCGGGCTATGATACCGATAGGAAAAGGTGTCGAAGCCTTCCCGGTCGATGTCCTGCCACTTGTCGCCATCGAAGTTGCGGTCCTCGCGGCCGATGAAGGCATAGGCCGAACGGTAATAGGGCTTGCTGGTCAGCAGCCGCTTGTCGTCCTGATCGACGCCGATCAGCACGTCGCACAGATCGTCCTCGATCCCGTCGCGGACCAGATAGATCGCATCCTTGTTGATCATCACCAGATCCAGGGTCATCCCGGCCTCGTCGGCCAGAACCTCGGCGATCCTGTTCTCGAACCCGGTGCCGTTCCTGGTCGAATAGGGCGCGTCCATGGTCGAGGCGCAGACCCGCAGGGTGTCGGCGGCTTGGGCATTGGTTGCACCAAGGCTGCACAGCAGGGCAACCGTTCCGCAGCCGAAGCGCGAAATCATGGCATTCATCGTGAAGTCTCCCAAATGTCGGTTAATGGTGCGGCGGGCCGGTTGCAGCCCGCCGCGGCAGGGATCAGGCGTCGTCGCCCGGGATCCATTCGCCGGTGTTCACGTCGTCGGTGTAGACGCTGTCGCCATTCAGCGAGAAGACCATCACGCCGCCGCCCATCTGGGTGAACTCTTGCAGCCTGCGGAATGCGCCCACAGACCCCAGACCAGCGGTCGGGTCGTTCAGGTCGAAGACCAGGCCCACGCCGGGCCAGCCGCCGACACCGTAATAGATGGCGATATACTGGCGCCCGTCATGCTGATAGGTCATCGGATGGCCGATCACGCCCGACGGCAGCTTGTGTTTCCACAGCAGGTCGCCCGTGTCGCTGTCGCGGGCCTTGATATAGCCGTCCAGCGTGCCATAGAAGGTCAGCCCGCCGGCAGTCGCCATGGTGCCGCCCCAGATGGAGAAGCGCTCCATATGCTCCCATGCCATTTCGCCGGTGATGGCGTTGTAGGCCTTGATCTGGCCCAGACCCAGACCGTTCTGGCGGTCGCCCTTCGGCCCTGGATACATGTCCAGCGTGGCGCCCACGAAGAACTGGCCCGCGCGATAGGGCAGCATGAACGGTTCCCAGTCCATGCAGATGTGGTTGATGCCCAGCATGAACAGCTTGCGGTCCGGGTCATAGCTGTCGTGGCCCTGGTTGTGATAGCCCATGGCCGAGGGGCAGATGTCGCGCGCCTTGTGGTCCATGCGCGTGCCGAATTCCGGATCGCGGACCGGAAGGCCGGTATCCAGCTGCACTTCCTTCACCCAGTTGACCGTGTCGTCCATCTTGTCGGCCGAGATCAGGTCGCCGTTGGTGCGGTCCAGCGTATAGACGATGCCGTTGCGATCCGGGTGGGTCAGCAACTTGCGCATGTTGCCGTCCTTGTCTTCCTGTTCGGACAGCATCATCACGTTGACGCCGGCATAATCCCATTCGTCATGCGGCGTCTTCTGATAGGCGAACTTGGCCTCGCCCGTGGCGGCCTCGCGGCCCCAGATGGCCATGGTCCACTTGTTGTCGCCCGGACGCATCGTTTCGTTCCAGGGCGCCGGGTTGCCCGAGCCGTAATAGAACAGGTCCACCTCGGGGTCATAGGCATACCAGCCCCAGTTGGTGCCGCCGCCGATCTTCCAGGCGTCGCCTTCCCAGGTTTCAGTCCCCAGGTTGAACTGCCCGTAATGAGGGTTCGGCTCATTGAAGTCCGAGGCCAGCTTCAGTTCCTCGTCCGGACCGGTGGCAAAGGCGCGCCAGCGCTGTTCGCCGGTCTTCACGTCATAGGCGGTGACATAGCCGCGCACGCCCAGCTCCGCGCCCGACGATCCCACCAGCACCATGTCCTTGATGACATAGGGCGCGATGGTCAGGGTCGAGCCGACCCTGATGTCCGAGTTTTCCATGATCCAGACGTTCTGTCCCGTCTCGGCATCCATGGCGACGATATGCCCGTCAAGCTGGGTGCGGAACACCAGAGGCCCGCGCGTGTCGTCGCCCGGCCAATAGGCCAGACCACGGTTCACCACGTCGCAGCAGGCGACCGTGCGGGCGGTCGGGTTCTGGCGCGGCTTGTTCTGCCACAGGATCGTCCCGGGATCGTTCAGATCCAGGGCGAAGGTGGTGTTCGGGAAGGGCGAATGGACGAACATCTTGTCGCCCACGACAAGCGGCGTGCCTTCGTGCCCGTGCAGCACCCCGGTCGAGAACGACCAGGCCGGGCGCAGGTCCTTGACGTTTTCCTTGTTGATCTCGGTCATCTCGGAATAGTTCTGCGCGTTGTAATCGCGCCCGGTCATGACCCAGTTCGCCGGATCCTTGGCAAGCTCGACCAGCTGGTCATTGGCTGCTGCTGGCGCCCCGAACGCCAAAACCGCAGCCACCGCCATTGGCGAGACATAGGTCATCGTCTTGCGAATTGTGCTTCTCATCTCATCCTCTCCCTGTCGCGCATCCCGGAACCGGTGTCAGATCCCCCCTGCACCGGCTTCATGCGCCTACTGCCAGCCCTTCGCCTGTCGCGCTCGGGCATGTTGCAAGGACGATCAAAGCACCGCTCTGCGCGACTGTCAGCCGGGAACACTCCCCAACCTTGACGGGGCATTTTCCCTGTTGCCTTGGGTTCAAAATCACCCTGTTGTGAAAGGCACCATACCAACGTCCGCCGTTTGGCCAGATTGTCTCATCCCTTAGGCTGACCTACCCTTGGATAACGCATGAGGCGCATGGGCGAATCACGATGAGCATCGGGAAAGGGATCTGATGAAGCTCAATGAGACACATCCGCGCACCCTTGTCCTTGCCCTGGCAATCGCTGCTGTCATCCTGCTGCAGGCGTGCCGTGACGAAGAGACGACGCTGCCCGCCGCCTCGGACCAAGGCCAGCACGCAGAACAAGATGCGCCTGATTGGCTGGAGGCATCCGAAAACGAAACGCCTTTGGCCTTTCTGGCACGTGTGACCCAGACCGCGCCGGAATCGATTTCGCCGTCGCTTGCCCGTGCGGCCGCCACCTATGATGACAGTCCCCGAATGATCGCGAATCGGACAGCCCAGTTGTGGCATGAAATCCGCCGGAAGGACGAGCCGCCCATGGCCATACACGTCCTGCTTGACCAACTGGCCATGCGGCAGGACGCGCCCGATCACAGCATCGGTCCCGTCATACAGCACTACCGCGTCCTGCGTGCGCAGGGGCATCCGCATGACGCCGCCATGCAGGCCGCGACTGCTTCAGGAAAGGGGCGCTGATGCGTCGGGAGACGGGGTCTCTATTCGACACCACCGTTCCAAAGTCCAGGCGGCTGTGGTCGTTGCACAGAATCGTCACAGTCGTGCCGCTTGCCGCCGGAATCGTGCTCGGCGCGACGATTGTCGTCATCATTATCCTGAACGCCCGCATTGCCATTGACGAGGAAACGGCCTCCGCCTTCCGCACGGCGCAGGCCACGGTTGCTGTCCGGATGCCGCCCAGCTTTGCCCGTGCCGACACGATGGGCGATGCGATGCAGCTTGCCCATGAGATCAACGCGCTCCGCCATGTTTCCGCCCATGTCGTGGACAACAAGGGCACCCCCCTCCTCAACCCGTCCACACCGGTTTCGATGGAAGACGAAGCAGCGCCCGGGTGGTTCACATGGCTGATGCGCCCCGAAGTGAAGGCGGACTCCTTTACCATCTCGCATTATCCCAATGTCTTGGGCAGCCTTGTGGTCGAAACCGATCCTGCCGACGAAATCACCGAGGTTTGGAAAGATTTCCGCATCATCATGCCCCTGCTGGCGCTGACCTGCATCGCCCTGATCGGCATGTCGATGGGCTTCAGCAACCTGATCCTGCGCCGCCTGCATCGCGTGCAGGATGCGCTTGGCGCCATGCGGCATGGCGATCTGGATCGCCGCGCCCCACCTGAGCGCCTGGCGGAGTTTGCATCGCTTGCCAGCGACGTGAATGCCCTTGCCATCCACCTCAAGTCGCAGCAGGCAGAGAACGAGCATCTGCAGACCCGGCTTCTGACGCTGTCGGAAACGGAACGGGCCAGGATCGCCTCGGATCTGCATGACGACATGGGCCCGCAGCTTTTTGCGTTGAATGCCGCGCTGTCCCAGGCCCTTGCCGCCGCGCGCGACGTATCCGGCAAGGGCGCGGCACAACTCGATGACGCTCTGCGCGCCATCTCGACCCATGCCAACGCGGTCCGCGACAGCGCCCGCAGCGCCATTGACGACCTGCGCCCCATGCTCATGGATTGCGGTTCACTACAGGAACTGCTTGGGGAACTGGTGGCCGAATTCACCGAGATCGCACCAGAGATCACCATCGACCTGGACTGCACGCACCAGGCTGTCGCGGACGAACTGGCCGAAACGGCAATCTATCGCTTCGTGCGCGAAAGTCTGTTGAACGCGGTCAGACACGGAAAGGCCCGGCGCATCAGGATCAAGATCCATCCGACCCAAGACCTGATCGTCACGCAGGTCCGGGATGACGGCCGCGGTCCCGCAGGGCGCCTTCCTTCCCGAGGACATGGCCTGACCGGTATCCGGGACCGCGCCCGCGCCATGGGTGCCAGCTTTGATCCACCCCGCCGCGTTGGCGCCGAAACTGTCACTGAGCTGAGGATGCCTGCACGATGATCGAAGCCACGGCCCATGAACAATCTGCCGAGCGACTGAAGCGCATCATCATCATCGACGACCATCCTGTGGTGGTGGAAGGCTGGGGCCGCATCATCCACCAACGCATCCCCTGCGAGATCGTGGGCGCGGCCACCGCACTTGAAGGTTGGCGCGCCTGGCGTGCGGCCCGGCCCAACATGATGGTCGTCGACCTGACCCTGGGCGACCACAAGATCGCGGGGATCAAGCTGATCGACCGGCTGCGGATGCTGGACCCGTCCTTGCCGATCCTGGTCTTCACCATGCATCGCAGCCCTATCCTGGCCCGCCGCGCCCTTCAGGCAGGAGCCAACGGGATCATAAACAAGGATTCCCCCTCAGAAGAAATTCTGACCGCCCTCACAGAAGTTCTTTCAGGCCGCAACTATGTCGGAAGTCGGCTGGCTACGCAGATCGCGCTGATGAACCTGCCCGGACGCCGCGGCAGCAGTTCCAGCCTTACCGCGCGGGAAGAGGAAATCCTGGGTTTGATTGCCGAGGGGTTATCCTATCGTGAAATCGCGGACCGCGCCTGCATCAGCTACAAGACTGTCTCGAACGTGAGCCTGGTCCTGCGCGACAAGCTGGGGGCCGCCAGCTTGGGAGATTTGGTCGTGAAAGCCATCCGGTATTTCGAAGGTAGCTGAAACGCAAAGACCGACGGATTTGGCATCATAGATCGTCAAAGTTGTGATGAAGCAGGCTGAGGCGCTGACCATAAGGGGATGAGGACATCACGGCGCAATGTCTTTCTCGGCCCAAAGCCGCCAGCTGACGCCTGCTTCGGCAGGGCTTCGGCCATCATCAGACAGCGCGAAAGGATCAAACGAAAGACCATCGAACATCGGCGCTTGCAGCACCGCAAGCTCGCCGCATAACATCGCAAGCGTTGTCTGTCGGTCACCTTGTTTCTGATGGGTGAGATTTGCGACTTGGCTCCTGCGGGATTGCAGGAGGTGAGTTTCTCCATGGAAGACACGAGAGAGTCTCTCGCCGGGTTTGGAGGGGAGATATCGGCTTCGGGGCGGCGGCGGTGGCCGGATGCTGTGAAGGCCCGGATTGTCGCGGAGACGCTGTTGCCGGGGGCGAGCGTGAACAGCGTTGCCCGGCATTACGGTTTGCGGCCGAACCATCTGTCGACATGGCGGCGTCTGGCGAAGGATGGCCGGCTGGTTCTTCCGGCGTTGCCGAGTGACGCCGAGTTCGCGCCGCTGGTGCTGTGCGATGCGGCAGCGGGATCGCCACCCGATCTGCCGGAGCCGCAGGGCGGCCAGATCGAGATTGTTACGGGGTCGGTGATTGTCCGGCTGGACGGTGCAACGCCTGCCGGGCGGATTGCCGGGATCGTGCGCGCTCTTGAGGGCGGTTCCGGGGCCGGTTCGCGATCTCCCCGTCAAACCGGGTTCGCATTCTGGTGGCGACGCAGCCGGTGGATTTACGTAAAGGACATGATGGTCTGGCCACCCGCAGCGACCCGGAGGTGGAGAAAGTTCCGGACGGAACCAGCGATGAGGAACGGGCGCTGATCTTCGCCAAGGCGCTGGCCCGCCGCGCGATGCTGGACTGGAAGGGTGTCCGCGATGCCGATGGCGAGGTCATCGATCCCAGCCCGGAGGCCATCGATGCGCTCCTGGACATCTGGCCAATCTTCGAGGCGTTCCAGCTGGTCTATGTCTCGAAGGGCCTGCTGCTGGAACAGGAAAAAACGTCTCCGCGCCCTCGCCGACTGGCAGTTCGACGGGGGCGACAGCTACTGCGCGGCCTGCACGCAAGCCTGCGGGGGCTACCGGGCGCGGCAAAACCAGCCGCTGACCTTCGAGGGCTGGCAGATCTGGGATCTGGTCGGGCGGCTTGGCGGGCAGTTGCGGGTGCTGCCGGGCGCGGTGATCGGCTGGGATCTGAATCCCGCGCTTGGGCTGGCGGCGGCGCTGGGCGTCCCGGCGACGGCCGCCGCTGAACTGCTGCCCATCATCGAGGCGGTGATGGTCCGGAAGATGAACGATCAAATGGCACAGAGGAGCCACCCATCGTGACGATGCTGGGGAAGAGCAACTTAAGCGCCACGGATCTGTCGCTGCGCTTCGTGCCATTCCACGATCTGGTCGCACAGCAATCCAGGAAAGGGGTTCACGAAGATCGGCTGCTGTTCGCCATATGGGGTAAAACTGCAGAAGTCGTTCTCGTCCGCTGACCAAGTCCCGATGACTTCACCATCCTTGGTAACCACGTCACCCCTGTCGCGCTCGCCATAATGCTCGAGAATAACCTTCCAATGCTGCATTGCCTGCCTTCGAAAACACCAAGTCTAGGATTTAACTTTCTCTACCAGCGTCACCCCCGGAAGCCCCTCGAAATGCGTGTCGCAGGTCAGCAGTTGCGCGCCATGCGCCTGCGCGGTGGCGAAGATGATGGCGTCGGCTGTTGCCAGTTTGTGGGCGCGGCAGGCCTCGGCCGCCGCCAGCGCGGTCTCGGTATCGAGCGGCACGACCTGACAGATCTGCGTGAAGGCGATGACTTGGTCGGCCTTGTCTTCGCCGATCTCTCGGGTCAGCCATTTCGCCAGTTCAAGCTGCACCATGGTCGGCACCAGCCAATCGGCCTGCTCGGGCAGATGATCGGCCAGCTTGTCGCCGGTCGGTGACGCGATCAGCCACTCAATCCAGGCAGAGGTATCGACAAGGATCATTCAGTGGCGGTCCTTGCGGTCTCGATAGCCCTCGGCATTGGCACCCTTCGCCAGCCCGCGCAATGCCTCGCGCTTGGGAACGGGCACCAAGAGCACCCCGGTCCCTTTCGGGATGAAGGCAAAGGTCAGCCCGGCCTCCCAGTGCTGGGCGGCACGGATCGCCTTGGGGATGGAGATCTGGAACTTCGTGGACAGGGTCGCGGTCTCGGCCATTGTCATACCCATCATTTATCGATGCTCAGAATGTAAGAAGCGCGTCGAAGAAGATCAAGGAATCCCTTCATGGCAGAAAAACGGGTCAGCGTCCGCCTCGCGGCGGTGGGCGAGTTCATATATTGATAGTTGGCGTAGTCTCGGCGTCCTGATCCTTGTTGGCGATGCGTCACAGCGTCGTCTGTTTGCGATCCCCGGCCCAGTGGCCCTTGCCGGTCTTGCGGACGGCATGACCTGCACGGCTCATGCTGCCAGTGATAATCGCCGCGGCTGAGAATTAGCCGATCTTTGGCCCAGACGATCTGTGACCGGATGGCAAAACCGTTCACCTCAAGGCTTTCGGCCACGGTCGCGGCGTGCAGCGCGCCGTGCCAGACATAGGCGATATCGCCCGGAAACAGCGCCCAGGCCTCGCGCCAGTCGGCCCGGTCATCGTTGAGCACCTTGCCGGTGCGGCGGGTGGATGAAGTTCCGGCCTTGTTGCGCCATGACGGGTCGTAGGCGACACCGTAAGGCGGGTCGGTGACCATAAGATTCGGTTTGATACCGCCCAGCAGGCGCTCCACATCCGTGGCAACCGTGCTGTCGCCGCAGATCAGCCGGTGGTTGCCCATGACCCACAGATCGCCGGGGCGAGTGATCGGATCGGCGGGCGGCTCGGGGATGTCGTCCTCGCCATCGGTGGTCATCTCGATGGGTTCCCCGACCAGCAGGGCGTCGAGTTCGGCCTCGGAAAACCCGATCACGTCCAGATCGAAGTCGAAATCGTCCTGAAGCGCGGAGAGTTCCAACCGCAACAGTTCCTCGTCCCAGCCCGCGTTCTCGGCCAGCGTTCGCCCTCTCTCTCGGACGGATCGCGTTCGTGGGCTCACTATCGGCGATGACCAGCGCCCGGCGCTGCGCTTCGTTCAGGTGATCCAGCACGATCACCGGCACTTCGCTGAGGCCCAGCAGCTGCGCGGCCAGCAGCCGGCCATGGCCCGCGATGATGACCTCGTCCCCGCCGAGCAGGATCGGATTGGTAAAGCCGAACTCGCTGATCGAAGCGGCGATCTGGGCGATCTGCGTCTCGGAATGGGTGCGGGCATTGCGGGCATAGGGCACCAGCCGCGCGGGCGGCACCATCTCGATCTGCATCTGGCGCTCCGAAAGAAAAGGCCGGGCGATCATCGCCCGGCTGGTGTTGGTTCGACGGCCCGCGCACCTGCGAACCCAAGCCGCGAACCCAGAAAAAACCTTTGTGCGTAGAGGGCTTACGCGCCTCTGCCCCCGCATAGCGATGGGTCCGGGGAGGAACCAAAGCCGGGGGGCGGGCTGGGATCGCCTCGGATTTGGCAGGTCAGAGCAAGATTATTGCTTTGACCGGCGCGGTCAGATGGTCTCGGGGTCGGGTGGTCCGGGCAATGATCCTGCGCGGTCCTCTGCGCAAATCACCACCCGGATCGGCGCTCAGTGCCTTCCCTCACCTCTGGCCATCTTAGGGGTAAACTGCCCCAAAACCTCGCGCTTTGTCGCGCCAGAAGTTCGACGCATCGGCCCCCTCACAGCAGCGTTCCCGCGCCGGGTTTGTCCGGTTTGGCGGCGTGTTCATCCGCAGGTTTTTGCAAGGACAGCTTTGCAATCCGTTGATTCGACCCATGTTTCCTTTGCCTGTTCAGATGCTTAGCGACTGTGACCAGCGCCGCCGCCCACCTGCGCCAAGCCGTCTGCCGCACCACGCCGACGCGGTAACAAACCTGCTTCCAGCGACAGCCCTCGGCCCGCATCCAGACGATCCGCGCGTCATCGGGATCGAGCCAGCGCAGCCAGGTCAGGCACTCCTCCATTCGCTGGATCTCGGCCGGGTTCGGCACCACCCGCATCCGCGCCTCATGCCAGCCATAGGCGTGGCGGGCCTCGCGCACATAGTCCGGCCAGGCGCTGCCATAGCCCCTTGGGCCAGAGCCGGGCGGGTTGGGCAGCCGCCGCAGGGTCAGCGCCGCCTCCTCGAAACGATCTTCGATGTCGCGGGGTGTGAAGGCTTTGCGCATCACCGGCCCCTATCCACAAATGGCACGCCCCACGCCCGTATGGAGATATCGGCAAAAGTTTGTGCTGCATGATGAGGCGGCGGCTTGAAGTTGGCGG
>NZ_JAUNTN010000004.1 GCF_030538695.1 Paracoccus sp. (in: a-proteobacteria) | reverse complement strand
TACGGGTGTGGGGGTGTGAAACCCCCACGGAAAGGTACGGGTGTAGGGGTGTGAAACCCCCACAAAAAGCTGTCCGGACGCTTACGCGCGTTCCGAATATTCGAACAGCTCGGTGTTCACGACGATATCTTCACCTTCGCCAACAAAAGGCGGCACCATGATGCGCACGCCATTGTCCAGAATTGCGGGCTTATAGCTGTTGGCGGCGGTCTGTCCCTTTACCACCGGCTCGGTCTCGACGATCTTGCAGATGACTTTCTGCGGCAGCGATACCGACAGGGCTTCCTCGCCGTAATATTCGACAGTCGCCATCATGCCGTCTTGCAGGAAGGGACGGCGGTCGCCCAGCAATTCGGCGTCCAGCTCGGTCTGTTCATAGGTGTCGCTGTCCATGAACACCAGCCGGCCATCGGTTTCATACAGGAATTGCTGGTCCTTCTGTTCCAGCCGGACCTGTTCCACCTTGTCCTCGGACCGGAACCGTTCGTTCAGCTTGCGGCCGTCGCGCAGGTTCTTCAGCTCGACCTGTGCAAAAGCGCCGCCTTTGCCGGGCTTGACGTGGTTCACCTTTACGGCGGCCCACAGGCCCCCGTCATGCTCCAGCACATTGCCGGGGCGGATTTCATTGCCGTTGATCTTGGGCATCGAAGCGACCTTGTGGATGATCCTGAAAGGATTGTGAAATCTTGTTCCGGCCCGTGTCTTGAACCGGAAGATGCGCGACCTATATCCGCAAAGAGAGGCCCAAGGCAACCTTTTGCCGCTTTCCGCGTTGTCAAGGTGACGGGTAGCGTAAGCTTGCCCGGGTGATAGCGCTAAAGCGGCGCTATGCTTGACTTTGGGCAATGCTGCGTGTGGCGCATGGCTGTTATGCGTTTGAGGTGATAACGAATCGCAGGCTGTTAGCGTAATAAACGCTATCCCCCCGCGATAGGGTAATCAGAACGGGCTTAAGCCCGCGCCGGCGCTTTGTTCCGGTCAGCAAGGAAGATGATGTATGCGTGATTTTGTGGACGGTTCCGCCTTTAATTATGAACAAGGTCAGCGCGCACGCAAGCTGTTCGCCGCTGTTGTTCTGGCGGCGCTGGATGACGCGATTGCGGATGACAAGAAATATGGCAACGGTGCCGAACAGATCGCCCGCTGGGCGCGGTCGCGTGATGGGCGCGAGGTGCTGTCCTGCGCCGGGATTGACCCAAACGAACGCGTGGTCAAGGGCCTGATGGAGTTTGTGGCCAAGGGCGTGCGCACCTCGGTCGCGCTGTCGCGCGAGGAAAGCGAACGTCGCATGGCCGCCGAAGCCGATGAGGCCGAGGCTGCCTGAACTGTGCCGCTCATACGCAGAAAAGCCCGCCTGAAACGGCGGGCTTTTCTTTTGCGCTGTCGTCAGGATCAATGCCCCGCAATGGATCGGGACTGATAGAAACCCCTCGAGCAAAGAACGTCAGTTTCAGGTCGCGGATGGGGTCATGCCTCGAAGGGCGGCTCGGTTGTGTCTGGTGAGCGTTAACGGAATATAAGGGAATCGCTGCTAAGCCCTGGGAAGAAAAACGGTTCTTCCGGTGGCTCTTATGCTGATTCCAACCGCTGCTTCTTTATTGTCCTGCCTGCACAGCTTGCTGCGCCTCTGCTGCGTCCACATCAACAGGTTTTGGTGCTGTGCGCCGCCCCCCGAATATCTGCCGCTTTGCCCGCTATCATTCTGTCGTTGCAGCGGAAAACAGAATGGGGTTCGCTTGCGCCAAAATCATTCAGACGTGACCGGCGCGGTTTGGTGACATGGCCCTTGCTTTGGGACTGTTCTTTCTTTTGGGCCATGCCGGGGCCGCGTTCCTTCTGTTTCTGACAGGCCGCCGGGGTGGGGTGATTTTCAGCCCCCTCTTGCGAAGGGGCTGCGGTGTGTCCGGTCAGATCGGCGTCACGCTGCCCTGTTGTTCCAGCTGCCAGACATCTTCGGCGCGGCATAGTTCGGTTGCCGGGGTCATGCAGGCGGCGGAGGCGGCTGCTGCGGCAAGGCCGATGGCCTGCGCCGGGGTGCCGCCGCGGGCCATCGACAGGACGAACCCGGCAAGGAAGCTGTCGCCCGCGCCAACCTTGCTGACCACCTCGACCGGCAGGGCTTCGGCGTGCCAGCGGCCTTCGGGCGTGGCAATGATATTGCCGTCGCGCCCGCGGGCGACCATGACCCATTGCGCCACGCCCAAGGCGACCAGCGAGGCCGCGAAATCGGCGCTGTCGGCGCGGGTGGGCAAGGGGCGGCCGGCCAGATCCTCGGCCTCGACATCATCCATCCGCAGGATGGCAAGCGCCCCGTCGCGGGCCTCGGCCACCGCTTTCAACGCCGCGCCAGAGGTGTCCACCACCAGCCGCGCCCCGCGCGGGGTCAGGGCGGCGGTCAGGCGGCGGGCAAAATCCGCTGGCACACCAGGCGGGTTGCTGCCCGACAGCACCACCACCATGCCGGGGCGGGCGGCCCCTGCGATGGCCTCCAGCGCCCATTCGACATTCGATTCCGACCAGCGCGGCCCCGGCATGACGAAACGGTATTGTTTGCGTGTCGAATGGTCCGTCACCGCCAGCGATTGCCGGGTTTCCCCCGGCGCGGGCAGTGAGATGACCGGCAGGCCCGCATCATCCAACATCTCCGCCATGCGCCGCCCGACGCCGCCGCCAAGTGCGACCAGCGCAGTGGATTGCCCGCCCATGACTGCAATCGCGCGGCTGACGTTTATGCCGCCGCCGCCGGGGTCCGTCACCAGCGAATCGCAACGCAGTTTGACATCTGGCATGACCATCTCGGTTCCGGTGGTCAGGTCCAGCGCGGGGTTCAGCGTGACGGTCAGGATTTCAGCCTGTTCCATTATTCCCACCATCTGTCGATTTCCGCGATTTGCGCATCGGACCAGCCGAAGTGATGCGCGAACTCATGCACCACCACGTTGCGCACCAGATCATGCAGGGTCACATCGCCGCGCGCCGCCCATTCATCCAGAATCGGACGGCGGAACAGCAGCACCCGGTCAGAGAAAGACTGCGGGGCGCTGTACAGTTTTTCGGTCATCGGCACACCGTCATAGAGGCCCGTCAGGTCGAAGGGGTCATCGATCTGCAATTCGTCCAGCATGTCCTCGTCTGCGAATTCGGCCACCTCCAGCAGCACCGCTTGGGCGTGCTGCGCGAACTCGGGCGGCAGGCTGGCCAGCACGTCACGGGCCAGCGCCTCGATCTGCGCGGCGGAAGGGGCGGTCAGGGCCGTATCTGTCATCAGTCACCTTTCGGGTTGCCTGTCGCTGATATGGACAAGAACCGGCCATTGTGAAAGAGCGTATCCCGACAGGAGACCTCGCCATGACCACCACCCGCTTTGCGCCCTCGCCCACGGGGCATATCCATGTTGGCAATCTTCGCACTGCGCTGATGAACTATCTGATCGCCCGCAAGGCTGGCGGCACCTTCATCCTGCGGCTGGACGACACCGACCGGGAACGCTCCAAGCAGGAATATGCCGATGGGATCAAGCGCGATCTGGAATGGCTGGGCCTGCATTGGGACCGGATGGAACGCCAGTCCGACCGGCTGGACCGCTATGCCGAGGCCGCCGCGCAACTGCGCGGTGAAGGGCGGCTGTATGAGGTCTTTGAAACCCCGGTCGAGCTGGACCTGAAGCGTAAGAAGCAACTGAACATGGGCAAGCCGCCGGTCTATGACCGTGCCGGGCTGGCCCTGTCGGATGCCGATAAGGACAAGCTGCGGGCCGAGGGGCGCGAGGGTTACTGGCGGTTCCGGCTGGACCATGAGCGTATCGAATGGCCCGACGGGATCATCGGTGACGTTTCCATTGACGCCGCCAGCGTCAGCGATCCGGTGCTGATCCGGGCTGATGGGCAGGTGCTTTATACCTTTGCGTCCTCGGTAGATGATACGGATATGGGGGTGACCCATATTGTGCGCGGTGCCGATCATGTGACCAATACCGCGACTCAGATCCAGATTATCCGCGCGCTTGGTGGCACCCCGCCGGCCTTTGCGCATCACAGCCTTTTGACCGGGCCGAAGGGCGAAGAATTGTCCAAGCGGCTGGGCGTGCTGTCCATCCGTCAGCTGCGCGAGGAGGGCGTTGCCCCCGAGGCGCTGTTGTCGCTGATGGCGCGGCTTGGCTCCAGCCAGCCGGTCGCGTTGCGGTTGTCGCTGGACGAGTTGGCCGAAGGTTTCGATCTGTCGCAATTCGGGGCCAGCCCGACCAAGTTCGATGCCGAAGACCTGTGGCCGCTGACCCGCGAACGCAATCAGGCGTTGCCCTTTGATGCGGTGCGCGACCGGATTGCGGCGCTTGGCGTACCGGATGATCTGGCGGAACGGTTCTGGCGTGTGGCCAGCCATAACATCACCAAACTGGACGATCTGGCCGGCTGGTGGCAGATTTTCAGCACCGGCGCCGATCCGGTGATCGACCCCGAGGACGCTGATTTCATTGCGCAGGCCATGACCCTGCTGCCTGAGGGGCCGTTCACCGACGCCACCTGGGGCGAATGGACGGCGGCCGTCAAAGAGGCCACTGGCCGCAAGGGCAAGGGCCTGTTCATGCCGCTGCGCAAGGCGTTGACCGGGCAGGCGCATGGACCGGAAATGGCCGATGTCATGCCGCTGTTGCAGGTCGTGCGCGCCCGCGGGTAAGCGGGCGGGGCGGTCTGCCGCTTCTTGTCTGCCGCTTCTTGACAGATCCGCACATGGCCCGCGATGATCCTTTGCCAATGGCAGAGGAGGCCAGCTTGGTGCAGCCTGAACGTCTTATGCCGGGGGCGTTTTCTTTGGCGGCCCCATGCCCTTGCCGTAAGGCGGGCGTATGAAGCTGATCGTCTCTCGGGCTGATCTGGATGAGGGCGCGGCGCATCTGGCGGCGGTCTGTCCGGTTTGGGCGCGGATTTTGCCGGGGTTGGTGCTGCCCTTGCGGCGGCGGACGGATGGGTTCGACGCGCTGGCCGATGCGATTGTCGGGCAGCAGATTTCCACCGCAGCCGCAGGCGCGATCCGGGCGCGGATGCTGGCCGCCGGGCTGGTGGATGAGGGCGCCGTTGCCGGGGCCAGCGACGATGACCTGCGGGCCTGCGGCCTGTCGCGGCCCAAGATGCGGTATTTGCGGGCGCTGGCCGGTGCAGGGGTGGATTGGCTCGCCCTGCGCGATTTGCCCGACGATCAGGTGATGGCGCGGCTGGTGGTGATTTCGGGCATCGGGCCTTGGACGGCGCAGATTTACCTGCTGTTCGCGCTGGGTCGGGCTGATGCTTTTGCCCCGGCCGATCTGGCACTGGCCGAGGCCGCGCGGCTGGCCTATGGCCTTGACGCCCGGCCCTCGCCCAAGGCGCTGGCGCTGATGGCCGAAGCATGGCAGCCGTGGCGTGCGGTTGCGGCGCGGGGGCTGTGGGCCTATTACCGGCAGGCAAAGGGACGCGAGGGGATCTGACCATGGCACGAGAATTGAAATCCGAACGGCGCGGTGCGGCAAAACCCGATTCCGTGGTGGTGTTCCTGCATGGCTATGGCGCGGATGGCGCTGATCTGCTGGGGCTGGCTGAGCCGCTGGCCCCACATCTGCCCGGCACCGCCTTTTACGCGCCGGACGCGCCCGACCGGGTGGCAGGTGCGCCCTTTGGTCGGCAGTGGTTCCCGATCCCGTGGCTGGACGGCTCGACCGAGGCGCAGGCGCGGGCCGGGCTGTTGGCTGCGGCGGATGATCTGAACACCTTTCTGGACAAGGTGCTGACGGATGAGGGGCTGACCCCCGACCGCATGGTTCTGGTGGGATTTTCCCAAGGCACGATGATGGCGCTGTATGTCGCGCCGCGCCGGGCGCTGCCGGTGGCCGGGGTGGTGGGCTTCTCGGGTCGTTTGCTGGCTCCCGAGGCGCTGGCGGCTGAGGCTGTCAGCAAGCCGCCGGTGCTGCTGTTGCATGGCGATCAGGACCCGGTGGTGCCGTTCGGGGATATTGCGCTGGCCGCAGATGCGCTGGTTGCGGCGGGGTTCGAGACCTATACCCATGTGATGAAAGGCACTCCGCACGGGATTTCCCCCGACGGGCTGTCAGCGGCTTTGGGCTTTATCCGGCAGTCTTTGGGCTAGGGCGTCACCGAACCGTCACCGCTTTGTCGCGGGGGTGTCATGCGTTTTTGTTAGCCAGCGCATAGATACAGGGGGTTGCCGGGACAGGATGGGCAGATATAGACTGTCAGGGTGGCCTCTGGAAACAGGCGGGATGACGGCGATGCTCGACCACCATCAGGGCGATTTCAGAACGCAATTCGTGCGTGAGCCTGCGGCATTGCGGCGGCATCCGGCGCTGGTGCTGAATGCGGATTTCCGGCCCTTGTCCTATTACCCGCTGTCGCTGTGGCCCTGGCAAGAGGCGATCAAGGCGGTGTTTCTGGAGCGCGTCACTATTCTGGCCGAATATGACGAATGCGTGCGAAGTCAGCGGCAGGCGTTCCGCATACCTTCGGTCGTAGTGCTGAAAGATTTCGTCAAACCCCAAAAGCGCGTGGCCTTCACGCGCTTTAATCTTTTTCTGCGGGACGGTTTTCAGTGCCAGTATTGCGGGGCAAGGGGCGATCTGACCTTTGACCATGTGGTGCCGCGGTCGCGCGGTGGCGTGACCAGTTGGGAAAATGTGGTGGCGGCATGTAGCCCCTGCAATCTGCGCAAGGCGAACAAGTCGCTGCGCGCCTCTGGCCTGCGCCTGCGCCGCCCGGCCCGGCAGCCAAGCGCCGAGGATATGCACGCCATCGGCCGGCGCTTTCCGCCGAACCACCTGCATGAAAGCTGGATGGATTTCCTGTATTGGGATGCCGAGCTGGAAAGCTGATCCCCTTTCCGCAGCGCGGTGCTTGGGGCGCGGTCGGATGGATATTTATGGACAAAAGATAGGGCGGGCGTTTCAGCCCTGACCCGCGTGTTGGGTCAGCATCAAGGCAAGGCCAATCAGTTGTGCGATACTTAATGCAAGTGGGGGCAGGGCCAGCGGTGTGGCGAAATCGCCGGGCAGGGACAGAACGCACAGGGTTAGCTCAAGGTTGACGGGAAAGCTGAACGTCAGGCGGGCGCGGGTTGTTCCCGGCAGGAAACTCCAGAGCGGCCCGCGAAAGGGCGGATGAAGGATCAGGTCGTCGCCTTTGATGGTGCGGCCGCGGGCGATGGTGGCAGCATGAAGGCGTAGCGCGGCGTAAAAGCTGATGGGGCCGCCGATCAGGATCAACCCCAGCAGCGAAAAGATCGCCAGCCCTTCCAGTCGGTTTGTCAGGTTGAGACCGGCCATGACGCCAAGCCACAGACCGAGCGGCAGAGACAGCGCCAAAAATGCGGCCAGCAAGATCTCGCGCAGAAACGCACCTGCTGTCAGGCGCATGTCGCGGGCGGTGCTGGATGTGGGGTTCAGCAGAGTGGTCGGGCGCTCAGCTTTCGTTGTCATGCGCTGTCAGGTGCAGCAGCCCCGCGCCTGTCAGGGCCAGCAGCGCCAGCGCCACCAGCGGCACGCCTGCCTTGAAGGCGGCAAACAGGGTCACGCCTGCTGACAGGATCACGGCGACAAGCATCAGCAGAAAATGCGGCAACGGCATGGGAATCTCCTTCACCTGCCAAGCTAGGCGTTTGGCGCGGGAAAGACAGCCCTTTCACACATCTGTGACATTCGGTCCGGCGGATTGTGGCCGGGCCGCATCAAGACTTGCAATGTTCGACTTATGTTCTAGTGTGTTCTGATGTTGCCGCCGCGTGATCCTGATGAAAACCCCAAGGCCCGTGGCGCGGTGTCGCGCCCGGCGGGGCGGTTTGAACCCTATCAGGCGGTGCGCGAATCGGATGGCTGGGATAGTCCGTCTGATCCGCAGGTCGTCCGCACCGAAATCAGCATCGAGCAGCCGCGCAGCGTCATCACCCGCAACAATTCGCCCGATGTGCCTTTTGATCGTTCGCTGAACCCTTATCGGGGGTGTGAGCATGGCTGCATCTATTGCTTTGCGCGGCCTTCGCACGGGTATCTGGGCCTGTCTTCGGGGCTGGATTTTGAAACGAAGATTACGGCCAAGCCGGATGCGCCGCGTCTGCTGGAGGCAGAGATCGGGCGCGCATCCTATCGCGTGGCGGTGCTGGCCATGGGGACGAATACCGACCCGTATCAGCCTGCCGAGGCGCGTTTCGGAATCATGCGGCGCATCCTGATGGTGTTGCGTGACTGGAATCATCCGGTGGCGCTGGTCACGCGTGGGCAGTTGGTGCTGCGCGATCTGGACCTGTGGGCGGCGCTGGCCGATCGGGGGCAGGCGGCGGTCGGGGTCAGTATCACGACGCTGGACGCCAGCCTTGCCCGCCAGATGGAACCGCGCGCGCCTACGCCCGCGACACGGCTGCGGATGATCCGTGAATTGTCGGCGGCGGGCGTCCCCACCCGCGTTATGGTTGCCCCGGTGATCCCGGTGCTGACTGAACCCGAGGTCGAGCGTATCCTTGACGCCGCGCGTGAGGCCGGGGCGCAGGCGGCCAGCATGATCCCGCTGCGCCTGCCGCATGAGGTTGCGCCGCTGTTCCGCGACTGGCTGGAACGGCTGCACCCCGGCAAGGCTGCGCATGTGATGAACCGGGTGCAGGAGATGCGCGGCGGGCGCGACAATGACCCGCGCTTTGGCAGCCGGATGCGGGGCGAGGGCATTCATGCCGAATTGCTGCATCAGCGGTTCCGGCTGGCCTGTAAACGCTTGGGCTATCGTCGCCTGCCGCCCCTGGATTGCAGCCGCTTTGGCCCGCCGCAGGGGCGCAGAAGCCCGGCGCAATTGTCGCTGTTCTAGCGCCGCCCGCGTGGGGGTGTGCCGGGGCCGAAGGTGTCAAGTTTGCTGGTGATTTCCTCCAGCGTGGGCTTGTCGCCCTGTGGCCGGGTTTCCAGCGCCGCGCGCATGGCCCGCAGATGTTCGGGCATGGTGCCGCAGCAACCGCCGATGATGCGCACGCCAAGGTCACGGGCCAGCACCGCATATTCCGCCATCAGCGCGGGGGTGCCGTCGTAATGGATATGGCCATCTTCCATATGCGGGATACCGGCATTGCCCTTGGCGATGATCGGGCGCTCGTTTCCGGTGGCGACAAAGCCGTTCACCGTGCGCAACAGGTCCGAGGCCCCCATGCCGCAATTCGCGCCATAGGCAAGGGGCGGGTTGGGCAGTTTTTCCACCAGCGCCGACATCTGCGCCGAGGTCACACCCATCATCGTGCGCCCGGCGGTGTCGAAGCTCATGGAGCCGCACCAGGGCATCGCGGCCAAGGCAAAGGCTTCGGCGGCGGCGCGGTATTCCTCGGGGGATGAAATGGTTTCCAGCCACAGGACATCTGCGCCGCCCTCCTTGAGGGCTTCGGCCTGTTCATGGAACATTTCGACAGCGGCGGCATGGGACAGGCTGCCGATGGGGGCCATGATCTCGCCCGTGGGACCGATGCTGCCGGCGACCACCACCGGGCGGCTTGCCGCATCGGCAATCTCGCGCCCCAATTCGGCGGCGATGCGGTTGACATCGCGCAAATGCTGCGCTGCGCCATGCTGGCGCAAGCGGCTGGCATTGCCGCCAAAGCTGTTGGTCAGGAACAGGTCTGCCCCGGCCTCTACCGCGTCACGATACAGTTTGCGGATGTGATCGGGGTGGGACAGGTTCCACAGTTCAGGCGGTTCCTTGGGGCCAAGGCCCATGTTGAACAGGTTGGTGCCGGTCGCACCATCCGCCAGCAGCCAGTCGCGGCTGGCCAGAAGTCTGCTCAGAGTATCGGACATGCGCCGTTCCTTTCCCCGCGTCAGGCGCGGCCAGCGTCAGCCCGTGCGGCCGATCATGCCCATGATGTCCTTGGCCCGGTCAAGGATCGGCTGCGCGATGGCGCTGGCCCGGTCGGCGCCGCGGGTCAGGATGCGGTCGATTTCGGCCGGGTCGGCGGTCAGTTCCGACATGCGGGTGCTGATCGGTGACAGGACCGAGACCGCCAGATCGGCCAGTTCCGGCTTGAACGCGCCAAAGCCCTGACCCTCGAACCGGGCGCAGACCTGATCGGCGGTCATATCCGACAGCGCGGCATAGATATTGACCAGATTGCGGGCCTCGGGGCGGTCGGCCAGCCCTTCGGCGCTGGCGGGCAGCGGGTCCGCATCGGTGCGGGCCTTGCGGATTTTCTGCGCGATGGTGTCTGCGTCATCGGTCAGGTTGATGCGGCTGGCGTCCGACGGGTCGGATTTCGACATTTTCTTGCTGCCGTCGCGCAGCGACATGACGCGGGTGGCGGTGCCTTCGATCAGCGGGACGGGCAGGGGAAAGAAATCCACGCCATAATCATGGTTGAACTTGGCGGCGATGTCGCGGGTCAGCTCGACATGCTGTTTCTGATCCTCGCCCACCGGCACATGGCTGGCGTGATAGGTCAGAATATCGGCCGCCATCAGCGCCGGATAGGCGTAAAGCCCAAGGCTGACCTTTTCGGCATTCTTGCCCGCCTTGTCCTTGAACTGGGTCATGCGGTTCATCCAGCCCATCCGGGCCACGCAATTCATCAGCCAGCCAAGCCCGGCATGGGCTGGAACCTGCGACTGGTTGAACAGGATGGATTGGTCCGGGTCGATGCCGCTGGCGATGAAGCCGGCGGTCAGCTCGCGGGTCTGGCGACGCAGGGCCTCGGGGTCTTGCCAGACGGTGACGGCGTGCAGATCGACGACGCAGTAAATGCTTTCCACGCCGGGCTTCTGATAGCTGGCAAAGCGGCGCAAGGCCCCCAGATAATTGCCCAGCGTCAGGTTGCCCGAGGGCTGGATGCCGGAAAAGATACGGGTCGGGGTGGTCTGATCGCTCATGGTTCTGCGCCTGCGGCTTTGCAAATTGGTCGCGGCTGGATTACCTGTTGACCGGAACGGGCGCAACCGCGCCGTTAGCCAGAGGTCTTTATGCGTTCGTCCGTCAATGAATCCCCCATCAATCCGCTGCCGCCGGTGGTTTGGCTGCTGATTGCGCCGCTGGTTATCTCGGAAATCGCCTTTGGCCTTGCGCAAACCGGGCTGATCGGCGGTGCGCAGGGGATCGGCCTGCGCCAGGCCGTGCTGGAGCGCACCGCCTTTGCGCCCGAGTTCATCCTGCGTGCGGTGATGACCGGCGATTGGGGCAATGCGCAATTGTGGCGGCTGCTGACCTATCCGTTCATTCACATCAGCCCGATGCAGGCCGTGTTCGTCGCGGTGTTCACGCTGGCGCTTGGCAAGATGGTGGCGGAACAGTTCCGCCCGGCTGCGGTGCTGGCGCTGTTCTTTGGCTCGGCCATTGGTGGGGCGCTGATCTATACGGCGGTGAATGTGCTGATCGGGGTGCGGTTTGGGCCGCTGATGGGTGGGTTTCCGGCGGTTTACGGGCTGGTCGGGGCGTTCACCTTTTTGCTGTGGCTGCGGCTTGGCTATGAAAACGCCAACCAGTTCCGCGCCTTCACTCTGATTGGGGTGCTGCTGACCTTTCAGCTTGTGTTCGGCATTGTCTTTGGCGGCGCGGGCTATGGCTGGATTGCCGAGGTTGCGGGCTTTGCCGTGGGCTTTCTGCTGAGCTTCGTGCTGATCCCCGGCGGGCTGGCCCGCACGCTGCGCCATATCCGGGACCGCACATGACCCAGCTTGACCGTATCGACCGCAAGATCCTGGCCGAATTGCAGGCCGATGCCACCATCCCGCTGAAAATGCTGGCTGAACGGGTGGGCCTGTCGCAGACTCCCTGCTGGAAGCGCGTGCAAAAGCTGGAGGACACCGGGATCATCACCGGCCGCGTGGCGCTGGTGAACCCGGAGAAGATCGGTCTTGGCCTGCATGTTTTCGTCGCCGTCGAGGCCAGCGACCATTCCCCCGAATGGCGCGATGCCTTTACCGCCGCCACGCATGAGCTGCCCGAGGTGGTCGAGGTTTACCGCATGGCCGGAGAAATGGACTACCTGCTGCGTGTCGCGGTGCCGGATATGGCGGGCTATGATGCGTTTTACAAACGCCTGACCGACCGGGTGGCGCTGAAAAACGTGACCAGCCATTTTTCGATGGAGCGGATGAAGTTTTCCACCGCTTACCCGCTGGATACGGAATCAATCTGACGGGTTTGTGGCGCTCAGGCCACCCCTGAAACGCCCCGCGGGAATGGTTTTTTCTTTTGGCGCGGTGCGGCGGTAAAGGCGTTCTCTGGACGCGCGAAAATCGACCAAACGGCTTCATTGGGTCCGGGCGCGGTGGGCATTAGGTTGTGCCTGTCCGTATCAGCCAGGGGATTCCATATGGCCCGCGCCACGACCCAGATTGTCACCGCCAACGACCTTCGCAACGGCGAGGTCGTCTATCTGACTGCCGATAACCGCTGGTCGGCGCTGATGCGTGACGCGGAATTGCTGGATGCCGAGGCTGCCCCCGTCCGCCTGTCATGGGCCGAGGCGCAGGAAGATGCTGTCGTCGGTCCCTATCTGACCAGCGTTGCGGTGGCTGATGGCCATGCCGCCCCCGATCATTTCCGCGAGACTTTTCGGGCCACCGGCCCATCCAACCGTTTCCACGGCAAGCAGGAGCGCGCCTGATGTATCACTATACCGATTTTGACCGCGCCGCCCTTGCCGCCCGTAACGCGCAGTTCCGCGCTCAGGTCGCGCGGCGGCTGGATGGCAGTCTGACCGAGGCCGAGTTCCGCCCGTTGCGGCTGATGAACGGGGTTTATCTGCAACTGCACGCCTATATGCTGCGGGTTGCAATCCCCTATGGCAGCCTGAACCCCGATCAGATGCGCCGTCTGGCCGATGTGGCCGACCGCTGGGATCGTGGCTATGGCCATTTTACCACGCGCCAGAATATCCAGTTCAACTGGCCGAAGCTGGTGGATGTCCCCGACATTCTGGACGCCTTGGGCGAGGTCGGTATCCACGCCATTCAGACCAGCGGCAATTGCGTGCGCAACGTGACGGCTGACCCCTTTGCCGGTGCCGCCGCCGATGAGGTCGCGGACCCGCGTCCCTTTGCCGAATTGCTGCGCCAGTATTCCACCGACCACCCCGAGTTCCAGTTCCTGCCGCGCAAGTTCAAGATTGCCATTACCGGCAGCCCGAATGACCGCGCCGTGACCCGCGCCCATGACATCGGGCTGCGGATGATCCGCAGCAATGGAGCCGAGGGTTTCGAGGTGATGATCGGTGGCGGCCTTGGCCGCACGCCCATGGTCGGCAAGGTCGTGCGCGATTTCCTGCCCGCCGCCGATCTGCTGCCCTATGTCGAGGCGATTCTGGGCGAATATAACGCCCTTGGCCGCCGCGATAACAAGTATAAGGCCCGCATCAAGATTGCCGTGCATGAGCTTGGCCTCGATTACCTGCGCGAGCGGATCGAGGCCCGTTTCCAACGGCTGCGCGCCGAATGGACCGGCGCCGACCAGCAAGAGCTGGCCCGGATTCGCGCCGATTTCACCGCGCCGGATTTCGTGGCGGGCGATCTGGCGGGCTATGAGGCCGCGCGGGCGGCCGATCCGGCCTTCCGCAGCTTTACCGATACCAACCTGCACCCGCATAAGCGCGCGGATCATGCCATCGTCACCATCAGCCTGAAAGCGCATGGCGAGACGCCGGGCGATGCCTCGTCGGCGCAGATGCGGGTGATTGCCGATCTGGCGGATCGTTACGGCTATGGCGACATTCGCATCAGCCACGAACAGAACGCCATTCTGCCGCATGTCCGCCGCGCCGACCTGCCCGCGCTTTACGCGGCGCTGCGTGGGGTGGGGCTGGCAACGGCGAATGTCGGGCTGGCCTCGGACATCATCGCTTGCCCCGGCATGGATTACTGCGCCCTTGCGACCGCACGTTCTATCCCGGTGGCGCAGGCGATTGCCACCCATCTGCAAGCCGAAGGGCTGGAGGAGGCGGTTGGTCCGCTGAAGATCAAGATTTCCGGTTGCATCAACGCCTGTGGGCATCACCATGTCGGCCATATCGGCATCCTTGGTCTGGATCGTGCCGGCGTCGAAAATTATCAGGTGACGATCGGCGGCGACGGGACCGAGGCGATGCGCCTTGGCGAACGTGCCGGGCCGGGGTTCAGCTATGACGCACTGGTTCCGGCAATTGCCCGGATGTTGCGCCGCTATCTGGAGATCCGTGCCGAAGGTGAAACCTTTGTGGATGCGGTGGCCCGCCTTGGCGTGGCCCCATTCAAAGAGGCGCTTTATGCGCAAGAGGTGGCAGATGCAGCCGCATGAAATCAAGACGCTGAACGCTGAATATGCCGCGCTGGACGCGCCTGCACGGCTGGAAAAGGCGCTGAACGATGCGCGCTTTGGCCGCATCGCGCTGGTGTCCAGTTTCGGGGCGGATGCGGTGGTTCTGCTGCATCTGGTCGCGCAACAGCGGCGTGATCTGCCGGTGCTGTTTCTGGACACGCAGGTGCTGTTCCCCGAAACGCTGGCCTATCAGCAGCAGGTGGCCGAGCATCTTGGCCTGACCGATCTGCGCATCCAGCGCCCCGACCCGGCGGAACTGATTGCCGAAGACCCGGATGGCGACCTGAACAAGCGCAACCCGGATGCCTGCTGCCGCCTGCGCAAAGGCCGTCCGCTGGCCAAGGCGCTGGAGGGGTTCGAGAGCTGGATCACCGGGCGCAAACGGTTCCAGACCGGTGCGCGGGCAGAATTGCCCGTTGTCGAATGGGACGGTCAGCGGCTGAAGCTGAATCCGCTGGCGGACTGGACCGCGCAGGACATCGCGGCCTATATCGCCGCCCACGATCTGCCGCGTCACCCGCTGATCGACCGGGGCTATCGCTCGATCGGCTGCGTGCCTTGCACCAGCCCGACCAAAGCAGGGGAAGATCCTCGCGCCGGTCGCTGGCGGGGCAGTGAAAAAGAAGAATGTGGCATCCATTTCGTTGACGGTCGCATCGTGCGCGGCCCTGTAACGCAACCCGCCACCACCGAGGAGGAGGCCGCATGAGCGTGATTGTGACCGACAAGGGCTTTTCGCCTGATGACTGGACCCTTGGCTGGGGCGCAGAGGGGCAGGGGGTTGACCTGCCCCATGACAGCGACCCCGACGGTTTGACCCCGGAACTTCTGGCCGCGCCTGCGATCCGTATTCCGTTCCCGTCCTTTGCCGACGGGCGCGGCTTTACGCTGGCCCGCAGCCTGCGTCGTCAGGGCTTTTCCGGGCGGCTGCGGGCCTCGGGGCATTTGCTGGCCGATCAATATGCGATGGCCCGCCGCGTGGGGTTCGATGAGGTCGAGATCAGCGATGATCTGGCCGCCCGCCAGCCCGAGAAACAATGGCTGGCCCGTGCCGACTGGCAGGCGAATGACTATCAGGCGCGGTTGCGCGGCTCAGCCGCTTCGGCGTAACCCGGCCCGCAGGTCGGCCAGCCGAAAGGCACCAAGCGCGATGGCCGCAACGCCATAGGCCGCAATTCCGCCAAGCACCAGCAGGGCCAGCGCCAGATAGCGTTGGCCCGGCGTGGCCAGCATCCCGGCCAGTGCGGCCTGCATCCCCCACAGCACGACGCCCATCAGGGCCGATGCTGCGATGATCCGGGGCAAACGGTGGCGCAGCCGTGCGTCCATCGCAGCGGCCAAGCCAAAGCGGCGGCTGCCATGCCAGAGTTGCGCAACCATGATCCAGCCCGCGATTGTCGTCGCCCAAGCCGCGGCGGAAAAGCCGATCAGCGGGGCCAGCCCCAGCGCCACCACCGCATTGACCACCATCGCCCATAGGGCAAAGCGGAACGGGGTGCGGGTGTCCTCGCGGGCGAAATACAGCGGTTGCAGGACTTTTTGCAGGGTAAACGCCGGCAGGCCAACGCCATAAATCGCCAGCGCCAGCGCCGTGGGGGCCACATCCTCGGCCCCAAAGGCCCCACGCCCGAACAGGACAGAAATCAGCGGCCCGGCAATCACCACCAGCGCGACGGCGGCGGGCAGGGTCAGGAACAGCGCGAACTCGGCCGCGCGGTTATAGGCGTGACGACCGCCCTCGTGATCCTCGGCCCGCAAGCGGCGGGAAATATCGGGCAGCAGCACCACGCCAATGGCAATGCCCACCACCCCAAGCGGCAGTTGATACAGCCGGTCGGCATAGGTCAGCCATGCAATCGCGCCGTCAAAGAACGAGCCGACCTGACGCCCCACCAGCAGGTTGATCTGCACGACGCCGCCCGCCAGCACCGCAGGCGCGGCAACGGCCAGCAATTGTCGCATCTCTGGTGTCAGCCGGGGGCGGTGCAGGCGCAGCGGGAACCCCATGCGCGCGGCCGCAATCCAAACCGTCACCAACTGCGCAATCCCGGCGATCGGGGTGGACCAGCTCATCGCAAGGCCCATGTCCCAGCCGAATTGATCCGCCATCAGCATCGCCGCAATCAGGACAAAGTTCATCAGCACCGGCGCAGCAGCAGCGGCCATGAACCGCCCGCCCGCATTCAACAGCCCCGACAGCAGCGCCGTCAGTGAGATGAACAGGATATAGGGGAAACAGATGCGGCCATAGACCACCGCCAGATCGAAGCGTTCATCCCCGGCAAAGCCCGCCGCTTGTGCCAGCACCAGCCAGGGCATTGCCAGCGTCGCAATCACCGACAGGATCAGCACGACGAAAGCCAGCCCGGCGAAAGCCTGCTCGGCAAAGGCGCGGGGGTTGTCGCCTGCTTCCAGCCGCTTGGCGAACATCGGCACAAAGGCGGTGTTGAAGGCACCTTCGGCAAAGAAACGCCGGAACATATTGGGCAGGGTAAAGGCGACCAGATAGGCTTGCGCCACCGGCCCGGCCCCAAGATAGGCCGCAATCATCATGTCGCGGATAAAACCCACCGCGCGGCTGGCCAGCGTCCAGCCCCCCACGGTCAGAAAGCCCCGGATCAGGCGGATTGGTTTCATGCGCAAAGGCCCCCTATGCCGACCGTCGCCCTTTACGCCGCCACGCCGCGCCTGTCCATCAGGCAGAACCCGGGGGCGCTTCGCCCCCCGGACCCCCATAGGATATTTGCATGAAGAAGAAGACGCTTTCTTCTTTACTTAAATATCCCGGGGGTGTGGGGGCAGCGCCCCCACGGGTCAGCCCTTATCGGCAGCCATTTGGGCGCGGATGTCGTCCACGGTCGGTTTGATCCCGGCACGGGGGACGCCGCGCAGGATCTGGTCCCCGATCACAAAGGTCGGGGTTCCCTGAATCCCCAGCGCGTTGCCCAGTTCGGCATTGGCCATCAGCACGCGGGTCACATCATCGGATTTCATCCGGTCGAGCGTGGCAGCGGCATCGACACCCAGCTCATTGGCCAGTTTGGTCAGGCTGTTGTCATTGACCGGCTCGCGCAGGATCATCAGCGCGTCATGGGCTTTCTTGTATGCCTCATCCCCGGCAAGCTGGCGCACGGCCAAGGCAAAGCGCGCCGCCAGCTCGCTTTCCGGGCCAAGGATCGGGTATTCCTTAAAGATGATGCGGATATTGCCATCGCTGCTGACGGCATTTTCCACATCCGGGGCAAAGCGGCGGCAGACGCCGCATTTATAGTCGATGAACTCGACCATGGTGATGTCACCCTGCGGGTTGCCGCCGGACCAACTGTCGGCGTCGTTGAAGATCGCCTGATGGTGTTGGTCGATCAGCACGCGGTCCTGCGCTACGGCTTGTTCGGCCTGTTTGGCCTCCAGCCCGTTGATGGCCTCCAGCAGAACTTCCGGGTTGTCGATCAGATAGCTGCGCACGGCATCGCCAAAGGCGGCTTTTTCGGTATCCGTCATATTCGCCGGGTCAAAGGCCAGTGCCGGCGCGGCGAGGGCGGTGGTCAGGGCCAGAGCGGCAAGGGTGGTTCGGGTCATCTGCACATCCTTGTAAGTTGCCCGGAAACTGGCGCGGGCGGGCGCAAAGCGCAAGGCGAAACCCTGCATCTTTCCGTGATCCGCTTGACCGGGGCCTTGTGCCTTGGGATAGGACAGGTCGCAGACAGTCAGAGGGGGCCGCCATGAAACAGTCGCAGCGGGGTCAGGTTGACCCGTTCATTGTCATGGATGTGATGGAGCAGGCGCGGCTGGCCGAAGATGCGGGCCGCCACATCATTCACATGGAGGTCGGCCAGCCCTCGACCCCGGCCCCGGCGCGGGCGCGGGCGGCATTGGCGCAGGCTTTGGACCGTGACGCGCTGGGCTATACGGTGGCGCTGGGGCTGCCGGAACTGCGGGCGGGGATCGCGGATCTTTATCGGCGCTGGTATGGTGTCGATCTGGACCCGGCCCGCGTGGTGGTGACGCCGGGCAGCAGCGGGGCGTTTCTGCTGGCGTTTTCGGCGCTGTTCGATGCGGGCGACCGGGTGGCGCTGGGGGAGCCGGGTTATCCGTCCTATCGTCAGATCATGCGGGCGATGTCGCTGGAACCCGTAGGTATCCAGACCGATCCTGCCAACCGTTACCAGCCGCGCCCGGATCAGATTCCGACGGATGTGGCGGGGCTGATGCTGGCTTCGCCGGGCAACCCGTCCGGCACCATGCTGAACCGTGAGCAGCTTGCCAGCCTGACCGCGCGGGCGCAGGAGTTGGGGGTCAGCGTGATCTCGGACGAGATTTACCACGGGCTGAGCTATGGCGAACGCTGCGTTTCCGCGCTGGAGGTGACGGATCAGGTTTATGTTATCAACAGCTTTTCCAAATACTTCAGTATGACCGGCTGGCGGATTGGCTGGATGGTGGTGCCGCCCGATCATGTCCGAACGGTGGAGCGGATCGCGCAGAATATGTTCATCTGTCCGCCGCACGCCAGTCAGGTCGCCGCTTTGGCTGCGCTTGGGGCCGAGGATGAGATGAACCAGAACCTTGCCGCCTATGCCGAGAACCGGCGCATGATGCTGGAGCGGCTGCCGGGGATGGGTTTTGACAGGATCGCGCCGCCGGACGGGGCGTTCTATATCTATGCCGATGTGTCGGCGCTGACCGATGACAGCCTGTCTTTCGCGCGGCAGATATTGGATCAGGCCGGGGTGGCGGTGACGCCGGGGCTGGACTTTGATCCGCTGCGGGGCGCACGGACGCTGCGTTTCAGCTATGCCCGCGCGACGGCGGATATTGCCGAGGGGCTGGACCGGCTGGCGGCGTTTATGGCGGATTACCGGGGGCGGGCGTGATCTGGGCGCTGCTGCTGGTTCTGGCATTGGCCCTGCCGGGCGTGACTGTGGCGCAGGCTCCGGCAATGCCGCAGCCGCAGGTGTCGGCGGCGGTGAAATCGGCACTGGCGCGGCCCGATCTGGCGGCGTCCGGCCTGACGGCAGAGGGCCGGGACCGGGGCCGCCCGCGCCCGCTGACCCTGCGGTTAAGCCTTGGGCAGCCGGTGCCTTATCGCACCTTTATGCTGGCCGATCCGCCGCGGCTGGTGGTGGATTTCCGCGAGGTCGATTTCAGCGGCCTCGACCCCGCAGCACTGCCCGGTGCCGATCTGGTCCCGGCGCTGCGCTGGGGGCGGTTCCGGCCCGGCTGGTCGCGGCTGGTGATGGAACTGCCCGGCCCTTATGCGCTGGAGCGGGCCACGCAAAGCGCCGCCGATCCGGCCGCCCCCGCGCTGCTGGAGATGCGGTTGCGCCCGGTGTCCGACACGGATTTCACCCCGCAGCCCAATGCCATGTCGGCGCTGTGGGATTTGCCGCAGCCCGCGACGCCGATTGCGCGGCCCGAGGCCAGCGTGGCCAAGCCTTTGCGCATTGCGCTGGACCCCGGCCATGGCGGCATTGATTCCGGTGCGCAAGCAGGTGGCATAAGTGAGGCGGCGCTGGTTCTGTCCTATGCTCGCGGCCTGTCCGAATCACTGACCCGTGCCGGGTTCGAGGTGGTGATGATCCGCGATGAGGATATTTTCATCCCGCTGGAGCGGCGCATGACCCTTGCGCGGGACGCGGGAGCCGATCTGTTCATCAGCCTGCATGCCGATGCTTTGCCAGCGGGCGAGGCGGCCGGGGCGACGATCTATAGCTGGGCCGAGGGTGCCTCGGACCGGGCGGCGCGGCAATTGGCGATGCTGCATGACCGCGCCGACCTGCTGGCGGGGGTGGATCTTGGCGGGACCGATGATGAAATCGCCACCGTGCTGATGAGCCTTGCGCGCACAGATACTGGCCCGCGCAGCGTCAATTTCGCCAAGTTTGTGGCCTCGGAAATGGCGCGTGCCGATCTGCGGATGCACCGCCGTCCGGTGCAATCGGCGGCGTTCTCGGTGCTGAAAGCGCCGGATATTCCGTCGGTTCTGATCGAACTGGGCTTTCTGACCGATTCGCAGGACCGTTCCAATCTGACCGATCCCGGCTGGCAGGCGCGGATGGTGGCGGCCATTACCCGCGCGGCGAGTGGCTGGGCGCAGGATGACGCTGCGCGCACCCCCTTGCTGCGCCGGTAAGGCAGAGTTGTTTTGACCAATCCCCGCCGCAAAGCTATAGAGCGCGGCAATCACCATATCGGGGCCGTGCCATTGCTGCGTTATATCCTGTCTTTCTTCGGCGGAATCTTTGCCTTGATCGTGACCGGGCTGGTCTTTGGCGCCATGTTCATCGGGGCGATCTTCTGGATGTATTCCGGCGATCTGCCCACGGATGAGGCCCTGCGTCGCTATGAGCCGCCGACGATCAGCCGCATCTACAACGGCGAAGGTCAGTTGATCGACGAATATGCCCGTGAGCGCCGGTTGTTCGTTCCGGCTGCGGAAATCCCCGATCTGGTCAAGAACGCGTTTATCAGCGCCGAGGACAAGAACTTTTACCGCCACCACGGGTTCGACATCGAAGGTATCGCTGCGGCGGGTTTGCAGGCGATCCGGTCGCGCGGTCAGGACGTGCGCGGGGCCTCGACCATCACTCAGCAGGTGATGAAGAACTTTCTGCTGTCCAGCGACCGCAGCATTGAACGCAAGGTCAAGGAACTGATCCTTGCGGTGCGGTTTGAAAAGAACCTGACCAAGGACAAGATCCTTGAACTGTATCTGAACGAGATTTTCCTGGGTCAGAACAGTTATGGCGTGGCGTCGGCGGCGCAAAGCTATTTCAACAAAAGCCTGGCGGAACTGACCCCGGCCGAGGCCGCGATGCTGGCGGCCATGCCGCAGGCGCCTTCGCGTTCGGTGGTCAATGACAAGGAACGCATCACCGACCGCCGCAACTATGTGCTGCGGCAGATGTGGGAAAACGGCTATCTGGACGAGGCCACATATAAGGAGCAGGCTGCGTTGCCCCTGCGCACGGTGCAGAACGGCGACTTTCCGTCCTTCCGCGAAAAGCTGCCGCCGCGCGACTATTTCACCGATGAAATCCGCCGCCAGCTCTCGCGCGAGTTTGGCGAGGATGAGTTCTTCACCGGGGGCCTTAGCATCCGTGCCACCGTCGATCCGAAATTGCAGACTGTTGCGGCCAACGCGCTGCAAAAGGCGCTGGAGGATTATGACCGTGGCCTTGGTATCTGGCGCGGCACCGGGCTGACCATCCCCGAAAGCGATCTGGCGGATGAGGCCAAATGGCGGGGCGCGCTGTTTAATGCCGAGGTGCCGCGCGATATTCCCGGCTGGTATCCGGCGGTCGTGCTGGAGGTTGGCGGCAACACCGCCCGCATCGGCATCGAGGGCATCATCGAAGACCCGCGCGGCAACTGGATCGAGGCCCGCGACGTGCAATGGGCGCGTCCGCGCCTGGAAAACGGCCGCCTTGGCCCGCGTGCGCAGGTGCCGGGCGATCTGCTGAAGCAGGGCGACGTGGTGCTGGTCCGTGCCATGACCGACGACAGCACCGGCGCGTTCATCCGCTGGACGCTGCGGCAGGTGCCGGCGATTCAGGGCGGGTTCATGGCGATGGATGTGAACACCGGTCGGGTGCTGTCGATGCAGGGCGGCTTCAGCTATCAGTCCAGCGTGTTCAACCGCGCCACGCAGGCGATGCGCCAGCCGGGGTCTGCCTTCAAGCCCTTTGTCTATGCTGCTGCGCTGGACAATAACTATACCCCTGCCACCATCGTTGTGGATGAACCCATCCGCATCAACACTCCGGCAGGGCTGTGGGAGCCGAAAAACGCCGGTGGCCAGTTCTATGGCCCGACGCCGCTGCGCACGGGGATCGAGCAGTCCCGCAACCTGATGACCATTCGTATCGCGCAGGACATCGGCATGGACCGGGTGGCGCAATATGCGGAACGGTTCAACGCCTATGACCGTTTGCAGCCCTTCCTTGCCAACTCGCTTGGGGCGCAGGAAACCACGCTGTTCCGCATGGTGGCCGCCTATGCCATGTTCGCCAATGGCGGTGAGCGGGTGGAACCCACGCTGGTGGACCGGGTGCAGGACCGGCGCGGCCAGACCGTCTATCGCCATGACCGCCGCGATTGCGTGGGCTGTGCGCAGGCGAACCTGCCCGCTGGCACCGCGCCGCAGATCACCAATGACCGCGAGCGGGTGATGGATGCCGTGACCGCCTATCAGATCACCTCGATGATGGAAGGCGTGGTCAAGCGCGGCTCGGGCAAGGGCGTGAACCTGCCGGTGCCGGTGGCAGGCAAGACCGGGACCACCAATGATGCCAAGGACGTGTGGTTTATCGGCTATTCCAGCAATATCGTGGCGGGCTGTTATCTGGGCTATGATACGCCGCGTTCGCTGGGCCAGAATGCCTATGGCGGGACGCTGTGCGTGCCGGTGTTCAACGCCTTCATGCGGCAGGCCGTCAAGGAATACGGCGGCACGGCTTTCAAGGTGCCGCCCGGCGGGCATTGGATCAAGATCGACCGCCACACCGGCCAGCGCCTGTCGGCGGATGCCAGCGGCGATAACGTCATCAGCGAATATTTCCGCGACGGCAGCGATCCCGACTGGAACGCCATGCTGGTGGTGTCAGGCGGGTTCGACGGCAGCCCCAGTTCGTCGATGGTGCTGCCCGACCAGATCCGCGCCCCGGAACAGGCGCGAGAGGTTACGACCTCGATAGGTCAAAAGAAAGTGATCCCGAAACAGGCGGATTTCGGCACAATGTCCTCGGGTGGGCTGTATTGACCCGTTGACGGGTCATGCTGCGCCCGCAAAATAGCCGCATAACCAAAGCGTCCGGCGGACCCGCCGGGCGGCAAGCAAGTCTCTGACATCTCTCTGACAAGCAAGCATAGGTGCAACATGCGTAAACTGATTCTGACCGGCCTGCTGGCCGCCCTGCCGATGGTCGCTCTGGCCGATGACACCCCCGAAGAAGCCGCGGTCGAGGCGCGTCAGGGCTATTTCCTGATGCTGGCCAAGGAAATGGGCGTGCTGGCACCGATGGTGCGCGGCGAGGCCGAATATAATGCCGAAGCCGCGACGCTGGCCGCCAACAACCTGGCCGCACTGGCCAAATACGACCTGCCGGGCCTGTTCCTGCCCAACACCGCGCAGGGTCAGATCGACGACACCGGCGCGCTGCCCGCAATCTGGGAAAAGCCCGAGGATTTTCAGGCCAAATTTGACGGTTATGTGAAGGGCGCTGAGGCTGTCGCCGCCGTTGCCGGTGATGGCAAGGACGCGCTGGTCGGGGCCTTTGGTCAGCTTGGCGGCTCGTGCAAAGCCTGCCACGACGACTATCGCGCCAAGGGCAACTAAGATGGCCGGGCCGGACCAGAAGGCCGGGGATCAGGTGGGGGAACCCGTCTGGGATCTTGGCACCCGGCTGTTTCACTGGGGGCTGGTGATTTGCGTCACCGGCGCCTGGCTGCTGGGAGAGTTCGGCCCGAACCAGATGACCCTGCATTTCTGGTTCGGCTATGGCGTCGCCGGGCTGCTGGTGTTCCGGCTGATCTGGGGGCTGATCGGGCCGCGCAATGCGCGTTTCGTCAATTTCATCTATGGCCCTTCGTCGATCCTGAACTATGCTCAGGGCCTGCTGCGGCGGCAGCCCTCGCATTGGAACGGGCATAACCCGCTTGGCTCGCTGTCGGTGTTTGCCATGCTGGCGGCGTTGATCGTGCAGGTCGGCAGCGGGTTGGTTGCGGATGCCGACGATTACATCAACATCGGGCCGCTGGCGAAATATGTCAGCACCGCCATCTCGCGTCAGGCGGTTGCGCTGCATGATACGATGCAGGCGGTGATCCTGCTGTTGGTTGTGCTGCATATTGCGACGATCGTGTTTTACCGCGTCTGGAAGCGGGAAAACCTCGTGAAACCGATGATAACCGGGCGGCGCTAAGCGTCTGACCCATTGCCCGCCGGGGTGCGCCGCGTTAGAACGGCGCACTCTTTTTCGTTTGACGTTCGTTTGAAGGATGCCCGCCCATGCGTGCCGAAACCCAAGCCACCATTGATGCGATCCGCAAATCGCTGCGGCTTCTGGCGCAGCGGATGGATTGGGACACCGCCCCGCACCGTCTGGAAGAAATGAACGCCATGATCGAGGATGGCGACCTGTGGTCCGATCCGGCGCGGGCGCAAAAGCTGATGCGCGACCGGCAGATGCTGTCGGATGCGGTGGAAACCTATCGCCGCATCGCCGGTGATCTGGAGGCCAATGCCGAGATGGTCGAGCTGGCCGAGGCCGAGGGCGACGCCGATCTGGTGACCGAGGCCGAGGCGAACCTGAAATCGCTGGCGCTGGAGGCCGCGCAAAAGGAACTTGAGGCACTGCTGAACGGCGAGGCTGACGGCAACGACACCTTTCTTGAGATCAACGCAGGCGCGGGCGGCACCGAAAGCTGCGACTGGGCGTCCATGCTGGCGCGGATGTATGTGCGTTGGGCAGAAAAGAAGGGCTATGAGGTCGAACTGTTGTCCGAAACGGCAGGTGATGAGGCCGGGATCCGCAGCGCCGCCTATAAAATCAGCGGGCCGAATGCCTATGGTTGGCTGAAATCGGAAAGCGGCGTGCATCGTCTGGTGCGCATCAGCCCCTATGACAGCGCGGCGCGGCGGCATACCTCGTTTTCATCCGTCTGGGTCTATCCGGTGGTGGATGACAATATCGAAATCACCGTGCCGGATAATGAAATCCGCATCGACACTTATCGGTCCTCGGGGGCGGGCGGACAGCACGTCAACACCACCGACTCGGCGGTGCGGATTACCCACCTGCCGACCGGGATCGTTGTGACCAGTTCGGAAAAATCGCAGCACCAGAACCGTGCCAATGCCATGGCGGCGCTGAAAGCGCGCCTGTATCAGATGGAACTGGACAAGCGCAACGCCGAGATCAACGCGCAGCACGAAGCCAAGGGCGAAGCGGGCTGGGGCAACCAGATCCGGTCTTATGTGCTGCATCCCTATCAGATGGTCAAAGACCTGCGCACCAGCCACGAAACCAGCGATTCGCAGGGTGTTCTGGACGGCGATCTGGATGCGTTCATGGCGGCGACGCTGGCCATGGATGTGGCAGGCAAAAGCCGGGCCGAGGCGCAGGCCGAGGATTAAGGGGGCGCTGCCCCCATCGCCTGCGGCGATTCCCCCGGGATATTTAGATGAAGAAGAAAGCCTGAGTGGGGAGCGATATGGCGCATTTCTTTACGGCAGATACGCATTTTTCCGATGACGCGGTGCGGCGGTTTTTCGGGCGGCCTTTCGGTTCGGTCGCCGCCATGGATGCGGCGATGATCGAGCGGGCCGCAGTTGTCGGGCCAGATGATGATTTCTGGATTATCGGGGACTTTGCGCTGTGCGACAGTGCGGCCGCGCAAGACCGGGCGCGGGTGGTGTTCGAGGCGCTGCCGGGGCGCAAGCATCTGGTGCGGGGAAATCACGATCCTGACTGGGTGGTGACAGAGCTGCCCTGGGCCTCGGTGCATGATCTGGTCGAGCTGGATGCGGACGGGCGGCGTTTCGTGCTGTGTCACTATCCGCTGGTGACGTGGAACGGGGTGCGTAAGGGCGCGGTGCAACTGTTCGGCCATGTGCATAAAAGCTGGCGCGGGGCCGAGGGGCAGGTGAATGTCGGCGTCGATCAGTGGGATTTTGCCCCGGTCAGCGCCGATCAGGCCGAGGTTGAGGCGCTGATCCTGCCGCCCTCGACGCTGCATCAGCAGGCCGAAGGGCTGCTATAGCCGCATTGCGCCGCTGGTCAGGGCGGTGTCCAGCATGTCTATGGCGGCGGCCAGTTTTTCGTCAATGATATGCAGATATTGGGTCCAGTCGCGTAAACCTTCCAGCGGGGCTTTGCCGTCGGAAATACCGCGCAGCCCGATCAGCGGCACACCTGCCTGCTGGCAGCAGCGCAGGATGGCAAAGGTTTCCATATCGACCATCTCGGCGTCGATCCCGTCATAGCCTGCGCCCGAGACGATATTGCCGCCGGTAGATAGCCGCGCCGTCGGGATGCCTGGAATGCGCAGCGGCAGGGCAATTTCGGCGGGCAGGTCCAGCAGCGGTGTGGTGCCTTTGGCAAAGCCAAGCGGGCTGGCGTCCATGTCACGATAGCTGACATGGCTGGCCTGATAAACGCCGCATTGTTCCAGCACCTGCGAACCTGCGCTGCCAAGGCTGACCACAAGCGCCGGGTTCCGGGGCAGGCGGGTCAGCGCCGCGCTGGTGGCGATGGCCGATTCGACCGGGCCGATGCCGGTCATCAGCGGCTGGATGCGGGCGCGCAGGGCGGGGCCGTATTCCGGTTCTGCGGCCATGATGAACAGAACCGGCTGGCCGGCGATCATCGTGATGGGGGGAAGTGCCTGTTTCATATGCGCGATCCTGCCCCTGTTATGCGTGGGATGCAATCCGGCTTGCGGGGCAGGCAGGCTGCCGTTAGCGTCGGGACAAAGACCAACCAAAGGGCCGTTCCCGCATGACCAAGCATTTCTTTCGCTCGACCGTGGCCGCACTGGCGCTGAGCCTGCCGCTGGCTGCCCATGCCGCCGACCGTGAGCTGACCGTTTTCGACTGGAGCGGGTTCGAAGACCCGTCCCTGTTCCAATCCTATCTGGACAAGCACGGGCAGGCACCGACCTTCGCCTTTTATGGCGATGATGACGAGGCTTATCAGAAGCTGGCCGCCGGGTTTAAGGCCGATGTGGCGCATCCATGCAGCCAGATGGTGTCGAAATACCGTGATGCCGGGCTGATCCAGCCTTGGGATGTGTCGCGGATTCCGGCCTTTGACAGCATCGACCCCAAGTTTCTGGAGTCAGAGATTTTCAAGGATGCCGAAGGTGTCTGGTATGTCCCGGTTGACTGGGGCGTCACCGCGATTGCCTATAACACCGAAACCGTCCCGGCCGAGGATGTGGCCTCGCTGAACGTGTTTCTGAACCCGAAATATCAGGGCCGCACCTCGCTGCCCGACAGCGCCGATGATGTCTGGGCGCTGGCTTATCTGGCCACCGGCGTGACCGACTGGACCGAGGTTACGGATGAACAATTCGCCGCCGCTGCCGACTGGTTGCGGCAGGCGCATCAGAATGTGTCGTCCTATTGGTCGGACCCGGCGGCGCTGTCGCAGGCGATGGCTTCGGGTGCGGTGGATGTGTCCTGGTCCTGGAATGACACCCCCACGCAACTGCGCAGCGAGGGCTTTCCTGTCGGCTTCAACCGCACCCCGACCGAGGGCAGCAGCAACTTTTTCTGCGGCTTCGTGAACCTGAAAACCGCGCCGGGCAGCGAGGACAAAGCCTATGATTTCATCAACGCATGGCTGGAGCCGCAATCCGGTCCTGCGCTGCTGAAGGTGATCGGCTATGGCCATACGTCGGACAAGGCGATGGAGCTGATTTCAGCCGAGGATCAGGAAACCGCCGGGATCAGCCCGATCGACGGTCCGGTGTTGTCGCAAACCCCGAACGACCCGGCGCAGCGCGAAAAGCAACTGGCCGAGTTCGAAAAGATCAAGGCCGGGTTCTGAGAGGGAAAGGGGGCCATTGGCCCCCGCCACACCATGCTGACCAAAGAAGAACAGGAACGCATCGCTTTTGACCAGCCCGCTTTTGGGCGGATGCTGGGGTTGCGCATGATCAGCGCCGCGCCGGAACTGGTGGTGGCGGAATTGCCGGTGGCCGAGACGCTGGCCAATCGTAACGGCGTCATGCATGGCGGCGCGATCATGGGCTTTGCCGATAATCTGGGCGGCACCGCCACGCTGGTCAATCTGAGGCCGGGACTGACGACGACCACGGTTGAAAGCAAAACCAACTTTCTCCGCCCCATCCGCATTGGCGATGTGGCGACGGGCCGCTGCGAGGCGCTGCACAAGGGCCGCACGATGATGGTCTGGCAAACCACCATCACCCGCGGCGATGGCAAGGTAGCCGCCATCGTGACCCAGACGCAGCTTGTGCTGGAATGGAAAGATCCCGCTTAATTCAGCGGGATTGCATTCCCGGCCTTGCCCCCCTGATAGGCGGCTGACAGCGCATCATATTCTGTGGCAATGCGGGCCGCGCGGTCACGCAACACGGCCCGCGCCGCCGCATCTGCCCCGGCAATCACATCTGCGACCGAACGCGCGGTCCAATAGGCGTTCTGGCGTCGATAGCCGCCGGGTTTCAGGCCGAACACCTCATCCAGAATCCGCAGGTCGTGGGGTATGGCAAAGCTGTCGCGGCTGTCCTCATGGGTAAAGAAATCATAGAAATTGTCGAACCCTGCCCATGTGATTGCGGACAGACACATGGAACATGGCTCATGCGTGGACAGAAAAATCAGGTCAGCCGGTGCAGGGCGCTCGGGCATCTCGTGATAGAGTTTCAGCAGATGCACCTCGCCATGCCACAAAGGGTTGGCGGTTTCGTTATTCGTTGCCGCCAGCACCACCGCGCCATCGCTTTTGCGCAGCAGGGCCGCGCCGAAAATCTTGTTGCCCGCCGCGACGCCCGCACGGGTCAACGGCAGAATATGATCCTCCAGCGCGGTCAGCAGGGCTTGGGCCAGTTCGGTGTCGGTCATGCGTATCTTTTGTCCAGTAAATATCCTCGGGGGTGAATGGCCGTCAGGCCAGAGGGGGCGCGAGCGCCCCCTGTAACGCAATATGCACATGATCCGCCGGAGGCTTGCAAGCCGCTTGTCACCGCTTGACGCGGCCCCTTGCCGGGATCATGGATCAGGCCATGATCGACATTCGTCCCGTTGCAAGCACGATTGGCAAGCTGATGACCGTCCTTGGGGCGATGATGCTGCTGCCGATGCTGGTGGATCTGTGGCATGGTCAGCCGCATTGGCAGGTGTTTCTGGTCTCGGCACCGCTGACGATGCTGGCGGGCTGCATGATCTGGCTTGCCAGCCGCACCAATGAGCAATCCCTGACCGTGCAGCAAGCATTTTTGCTGACCTCGGGGCTGTGGGCGGTGTTGCCGTTATGCGGGGCTTTGCCCTTTATGATCGGTGTCCCCTATGCCAGCTTTACCGACGCTTATTTCGAAGCCATGTCAGGCATGACCACCACGGGAACCACGGCCTTTCCCCGGCTGGATGATCTGTCACAAGGCACGCATCTGTGGCGCGGGATGCTGAACTGGACCGGCGGGCTGGGCATCGTGGTCGTGGCGATGATCTTTCTGCCGGTGATGAAGGTCGGCGGGATGCAGTTTTTCCGCTCGGAAGGGTTCGATACTTTGGGTAAGGCGCTGCCCCGTGCGCTGGATATTGCTGCTGAAATGACCCGTGTCTATCTGGGTTTGACGATCCTCTGTGCAGTTTGTTTCGCCTTTCTGGGGATGAGCGGTTTTGATGCGGTGATGCACGCATTAACCACGGTTTCGACAGGTGGGTTTTCGAATTACGATGCCAGCTTTGGGTATTATACCGGCGCACCGCAATATGCGGCGGCGCTGTTCATGGTGCTGGCCTCGATTCCTTTTGTGCGCATGGTGCAATTGTTGCGGGGGAACGCGCAGCCGATCTGGCGGGATGTGCAGATCCGCGCGTATCTGCGCTGGATCGTTTATGCCATCGTGCTGATCATTGTCTGGCGGCTGGTCTATATCCGTGACATGGCACCGCAGGATATGCTGCGCGAAACTCTGTTCAACGTGGTGTCCACCATTTCCGGCACCGGATTTTCATCGGTCAATGTGCTGCTTTGGGGGCATCTGCCCTTTGTCATCCTGTTCCTTGTCGGGCTGATCGGCGGCTGCACCGGCTCGACCGTCTGTTCGGTCAAGGTGTTTCGCTATCTGGTGCTGTTTCAGGCGGTGCGGGCGATGATCCGGCGGATGCTGTCGCCGCATCGCATCTACACGCTGCGGCTGGACGGGCGGGTTCTGGAGGCCGATGTGGTGAACTCGGTCATTGCCTTTTTCACCCTGTTCATCCTGACGTTTGGCCTGCTGATTGTCGGGCTGGCGATGACCGGGCTGCATCCGATGACGGCACTGACCGGGGCCTGGACGGCGATTGCCAATGTCGGCCCGGTCTGGGGACCAGAGATTACCGCCAACGGCTCGATCCAGAACCTGAACCAGCCGGCCAAATGGCTGATGATTCTGGGGATGTATCTGGGCCGGTTAGAGCTGGTCTCGGTTCTGGTCCTGCTGCTGCCGCGGTTCTGGCGCAGCTAGGGTTATGTGCAGATCCGGGTTTGTGGGTCCAGCCGGACATATTCGGCGGCGCTGATATAGGTCATATCCAGCTTGGCCTTCCATTCGTTGTTCCAGCGGTCCAGAATGCCGTTACGGTAATATTGCGCCATGATCTGATCGACCATCGGCGGAATCACCTGGGTGCCGGGCAGGCGTGGGGCGTGAAAACCAATCCGGGCGTTCGGCCCAAGGCAGGCATTGGGCAGCGTAATCAGGATCGTGCAGGCGGATGAGCAGGCACCCCGCAGTTGCACCTCGCGCCCGCTTTGCGCCAGTTGGTTGCGGGTGCTGACCATCTGCATGACATTGCCGCCGTGGTTGTTGGTCATCACGATCGGATCGGCCCCCGCCTGCACCGGCGCGACCTGCGGCTGCGCGGTCAGTTGTTCGACCATCGCCTGATTGTCGGGCATGGCGCAGCCCGTCATGGCGAATAGCGCAGTAAGGGCGGGGATCAGCACGGGTTTCATGTCTTGCGGCCTTTCTTCCAATCCGCCGGGATAGGGCATGAACCCGGCACAGAGGTCAACCCACCCGCCATTCACGCCTGCGCGGGCTTTTCTGCTTGTCGCTGAAACCAGCGGGGTTATCACCGGGTTAAGATCACAGGATATGAAAAGGAGCCTGCGCATGGCTGACGCTTTCGCTGCCGATCCCTACGTTGCCCTTGGGATCAGCAAGACCGCCTCGGATGCCGAGATCAAAAAGGCTTATCGCAAGATTGCCAAGGCCGATCACCCCGACCTGAACCCGGACCCTGCGGCGGCCGAGCGGTTCAAGGCCGCATCTGCCGCCTATGACCTGCTGAAAGACCCGGAAACCCGCCGCCGTTTTGATGCTGGGGAAATCGACGCTTCGGGGCAGGAGCGCCCACAGCAGCGGTATTACCGCGATTATGCCGGACAGGCGGACAACCCCTATGCAGGCGGCTTTTCGGGCGGCAGCTTTTCTCAAGAGGATCTGTCCAGTGTCTTTGATGACCTGTTCGGTGCAAGGGCGCAGGCGCGTCAGGGCGCAGGCGGCTTTAAGGGTTTCGAGGGGTTCGGCGGCTTTGGCGGGCGTCAGGGTGGCGGGCCGATGCGCGGCCAGGATCACCGTTATGACCTGTCGGTGGATTTCCTGACCGCAGCCAAGGGCGGCACCGCCCGCATCAATCTGCCCGAGGCGGGTGCGTTGGAGGTCAAAATCCCCGAAGGTGCGCGTGACGGTCAGACGATCCGCCTGCGTGGCAAGGGCGGTGCAGGTATGGGCAACGCCCCGTCGGGCGACGCCTATCTGAAGCTGCATGTGGCCGATCACCCGCATTTCCGGCGTGAAGGTGACGATATTTTCCTGATCCTGCCGATCACCATTGATGAGGCGGTTTTGGGCGGCAAGGTGCCGGTGCCGACGATCTCGGGACCCGTCAGCCTGACGATTCCAAAGGGGGCCTCCAGCGGCCAAAAGCTGCGGCTGCGCGGGCGCGGCGTTGCGGCTAAGGGCGGCAAGGCGGGCGATCAGCATGTCGAACTGCGCATCGTGATGCCGCCGCAGGTCGATGATGAACTGGCTGATTTCATGGAAAGCTGGCGCAAGACTCACAGCTATGATCCGCGCAAGGGGATGGCATGATGAAATATTACAGCGAAGCGGAAACCATCGCCTTTATCGAGGATCTGGACCCGCCCCGGCTTGCTGGTTTTGTCCGGCTGCAAGTGGTGCAGCCGGTGCAATCCGAGGCAGGCCACCAATACCGCGAGGTCGATCTGGCCCGGCTGCGGCTGCTGGTTGGTCTGGTTCAGGATTACGCGCTGCAAGATGATGCGCTGGTTATGGTGATGTCGCTGATCGACCAGTTGAACGACCGCCGCGCCGAGATGGAGGGCCTGCTGCGGGCCTTGGCGCAAGAGGCCCCCGATGTCCGCGCCCGTCTGCGTCTGGCGCTGGCGGATGAGGGGTAAGGCTGCTGGTGACGGGCCGCGTTCAGGTTCGGCGTTTGGGTTTTGGCGCCTTTGGGGCGCTGGTCTTGGGGACCGTTAAAGCAATGGGCCGGGCGTTTTTGTTGGTGGCACCTTTCATTTCGGGCTGTGGCAGGCGCAAGACCCTGCAAAAGATAGATCACATCGGTTGATGTCGTCACATTCGGCCTTGATCGGGGCGGCTTGCGGGGCCGCGTTACCGGCCCTGCGGCACCAGTGGCTTACGCTCGGGCAGGGTTGCCATGATGCTGCGGCGCTGATCCGGGGTCATGCGGCCCCAACCGGCAATTTCGTCCAGACTACGCAGGCAGCCGATGCACAGGCCCGACGCCGGGTCGATCTGGCAGATGCTGATGCAGGGACTTTCGGCACGATTGCTCATGCCAGATAGCGCAGCCGGTCCAGCGCCCCTTGCAGAATATAGCCCGCCGCCACATGGTCGATGACTTCGGCCCGGCGGCGGCGCGAGGTGTCGGCCTCCAGCAACGCGCGTTCGGCGGCGACGGTGGACAGGCGCTCGTCCCAGAAGGTGATCGGCAGCGGGGTCAGCCGTTCCAGATTGCGGGCAAAGGCGCGGGTGGACTGCGCCCGAGGCCCCTCGCTGCCGTCCATATTGCGCGGCAGGCCAAGCACCAGCCCGACCAGTCCGCGCTCCGCCACGATCCGCAACAACGCCTGTGCGTCCAGCGTGAACTTTTCCCGCCGGATCGTGGTCAGCGGCGAGGCCACCTGCCGCAGCCCATCGCTGACCGCCACGCCGATGGTCTTGGTGCCAAGGTCCAGCCCGGCCAGCGCACCGGCATGGGGCAGGGCGGCGGCGAAATCTTCCGCGGCTTCGCAGATCATTCCAGCCCAACCTCGCTGGCGGTTTGGTTAATCACCGTCAGCGCATCGGCATTTTCGGCAAAGGTCTGCCGGGCCTCGGCCAGAATCCCGGCCGCGCGGTCAGCCTGACCCGAGACGGTCAAGGCCCGGATCAGCCGCGCCCATTCTGCGGGCGTGCCGCCTTGCTCGGCCAGCCGCGATTCCAGACCGGAGATCATCCCGGCAATGGCCTGTTGCTGATCCTCGGGCGAGAGATCCTGCATTGCCTGCATCTGCTCGGCACTGGGCTGCGGCATTGCAACAGCTGCTTCGGGGGCGACCGGCGACATATAATTCGGCACCCCAGCCAGCCATGCCATATCGCTGATTTGCGGCGCGATTGCCCGCACCCAAGGCGCATCTGCCGGGCCTTGTTCCAGCAGGTCGCGCCAGATCGGGAAGGCGAGGTCATAGCGTCCGACCTGCGCTTGCAGCATCCCGGCCAGATAGCGGGCGGTGGGCTGGCGCGGGTCTTTGTGCAGCGCGGCGGTAATCTGCGCTTCTGCCTCGGGGGTAATCAGCCCGCCCGCCGCATCGGCCATCAGCGCCGCCAGCCGGGCGTGATCGGTCGCGCTGGCCTGATCGCCACGCAATTCGATCAGGTGTTGATACGCCTGCCGCGCGGCAACCATATTGCCCAGCCGGGCCTCATGTTCGGCCAGCAATTCCAGCCCTTGCGGATCGTCGGGGCGTTCGCTGACGGCGCGGCGCAGTTGCTCAATCAGGGTGACATATTGCGGGTCTGCCTCGACAGCCGGGCGGGCCGGGGCGGTGGCTTCGGCCTCGGCTTGCGCGGGGCGGTCGTCATAGGCGGCCTGCGCCTGCGCCAGCCGCGCGGCCAGCGGCTGATCGGGCAGATCCGGCGCGCCGCTGCGATAATAGAACCACGCTGACCCGGCCAGAGCCAGTGCCAGCAGTCCCGCCAGCCACAGCCCCGCCGGTCCCTGCCGCCGGCCGGTTCCGGCCTTTTTCAGCGCCCGGTCGGCCTCGATCACCTTGCGCCCGATTTCAGCCCGCAGGCGCTCGGCCTCGGCTGGGGCGATGATGCCGCGGGCGGCGTCACGCTCGACCTCGGCAAGCTGGTCACGATAAACGCGCAGATCCCATGCTGCCGAAGGCTCGGCATCGGTCTGATCTGCCCGGCGCAGCGGCAGAATGATCGCAAGCGCCACGATGGCGGCCAAAGCAGCACAGATCAGCCAGAACATAGGTATCCCCCGAAAACAGTCCGGCTCTCCTTAGCCCAGGCAGGCAGGCGGAGGAAACCCCGAGACGCCGGATCGCGGCGCTCTGTCGCGATTTTGAAGGGCAGGGCTGCCGTATTTCCGGGCAGCCGGGAAAACTACCCCGCCGGTGGAAAAACCTGCTTGAACTTTGGGCGGCGGCGCGGTCATCCTGCCGGTGAATACTGACCCCGCAAAGGTGCGCGCCCCATGCCCGTCACGCCAAAGGCCAAACGCTATTCCGTCTTTGCCCTCGCCCGTGAGGCGCTGAACTGGCATAAAGGCTGGGAACGAGCATGGGCCAGCCCCGAACCGCGCAGCCGTTACAAGGTTATCGTGATCGGTGCGGGCGGGCATGGGTTGGCGACGGCTTATTATCTGGGCAAAAATCACGGTATCACCGATGTGGCGGTGCTTGAAAAGGGCTGGCTGGGTGGCGGCAACACCGGGCGCAACACGACCATCATCCGCAGCAATTACCTGCAAGACGCTTCTGCCGCGATCTATGACAAGGCATTGCAGCTTTACGAAGGGCTGTCGCAGGATCTGAACTATAACGTCATGTTCAGCCCGCGCGGGCTGATTATGCTGGCGCAGACCGAACATGAGGTGCGCGGCTATAAGCGCACGGTTCATGCCAACTATCTGCAAGGCGTGGCGACGCAATGGATCAGCCCCGAACGGCTGAAACAACTGGTTCCGATCATCAATATCAAAGGCCCACGCTATCCGGTGCTGGGCGGGCTTTACCAGCCGCGTGGTGGCACGGCACGCCATGATGCAGTGGCTTGGGGCTATGCGCGGGCCTGCTCACAAATGGGGATGCACATTATCCAGAACTGCGAGGTCACGGGCATCGAGACCGCAGGCGGAGAGGTCACGGCGGTGCAGACGACGCGGGGCAGTATCGGCTGCGACAAGCTGGCGATCGTGGTTGCGGGCCATTCCAGCCAGCTTGCGGATATGGCCGGTTTTCGTTTGCCCATCGAATCGGTGGCGCTGCAAGCCCTTGTCAGTGAGCCGGTAAAACCCTGCATCGACGTGGTGGTGATGGCCAACACGGTGCATGGCTATCTGTCACAATCCGACAAGGGCGAGCTGGTGATCGGCGGCGGCACCGACGGGTTCAACAACTTTACCCAACGCGGAAGCTGGCAGCATATCGAGGAAACCACCCGTGCGCTGGTCGAGACCTTCCCGATCATCTCGCGGCTGAAAATGTTGCGCCAATGGGGCGGCATCGTGGATATGACCGGCGACCGCTCGCCCATCCTGTCCACCACGCCGGTTGGCGGCATTTATGTCAACTGCGGCTGGGGGACTGGCGGTTTCAAGGCCATCCCCGGCAGTGGCTGGGCGATGGCGGAACTGGTCGCCAACGGCAGCCCCGGTGCGCTGGCCGCGCCCTTTGGTCTCAACCGTTTCCGTGAAGGCCGCTTTATCGACGAATCGGTGGCGGCCGGGGTGGCGCATTGATGCGGCTCTTTCGCTCCGGCTTTCTTCTTCATGCAAATATCCTCTGGGGGTCCGGGGGGCGAAGCGCCCCCGGTCCTGCCGCCATGCTGAAAGGTGTGACATGCTGATCCTGACCTGTCCCCATTGTGGCGCCCGTGCCGAGGAAACCGAGCTTCACCCCGGTGGCGAGGCGCATCTGAAACGTATCGGCCCGGATGGCGATGACGCAGCATTCGAAAGCTATATGTTCGATCGCAGGAACCCCAAAGGCCCGCATCTGGAACGCTGGCGTCATGCCTATGGCTGCGGCAAATGGTTCATCGCCGCCCGTGATACCACCACGTTGCAGGTGTTCGGCACCTATGCCGCGCAGACTGCCGCGCCGCCCGACCATATCATCGCCGCTATCCGCGAAACCCACCCGGACTGGAGCTGGACATGAGCCACCGCCTGCCCACCGGCGGCCGCCTGATCGACCGCGCTTACCCGACCGCTTTCCGTTTTGACGGCCGCCACCTGCGCGGGCTTAAAGGGGATACCATCGCTTCGGCTTTGCTGGGGGCGGGGGTGCTGTTGCAGGGGCGCAGCTTCAAATACCACCGCCCGCGCGGTCCGATGTCCAGCGGGTCCGAGGAGCCTAACGCGCTGTTCGGTGTGGGCAAGGGGGTGCGCGAGGAACCAAACCAGCGTGCCACCACCACGCCGCTGCGTCCGGGGATGGTGATGCGCAGCCAGAACGCATGGCCTTCGCTTGATGCAGACATCGGGGCGGTGAACAACTGGCTTTATCGGCTGTTCCCGGCGGGATTCTACTATAAGACCTTCATGCGGCCACGCTGGGCGTGGAAGTATCTGTTCGAACCCGTGATCCGGCGCAGCGCGGGCCTTGGCCGCCCGCCGACCGGGCCGGACCCTGACCGCTACGAACAAGCCTATGTGCAGGCCGACCTTGTCGTGGTCGGCGGCGGCATTGCCGGGCTGCGCGCGGCGCTTGAGGAAGCCGCGACAGGCGCAAAGGTTATCGTGCTGGAACAGCGGCCTGACTGGGGTGGACGCACCCCGGTGGATCATCCCGAAGGTCAGGCGCAGATTGACGTCTTGCTGGCGGATCTGCGCAGCCGGCCGAATGTCACCCTGCGCGCCGCGACCATGGCGACCGGGCTTTACGACCATGCGCTGCTCTTGGCGGTGGAACATATTGCGGATCAGGAACCGGGTTCCGGCCTGCCGCGTCAGCGGCTGTGGCGGATTCGTGCCGGGCGCGTGGTGATCGCCACCGGCGCGCTGGAACGCCCATTGGCCTTTGCGGGTAATGATGTGCCGGGGGTGATGCTGGCCTCTGCGGTGCGTGATTATATCGTGGATTATGGTGTGGCGCTTGGGCAGCGCATCCTAGTAGTGACGAATAACGACGACGCCTATCGCACGGCGCTGGCGGCGCTGGATGCGGGTTTGCAGATCCCTGCCATCGTGGATGCCCGCAAACGCCCCGATGGGGCCTTGGTGGAGGCTGCCCGCGCCCGCGGCATCCGTATTCTGACCGGCGCGGCGGTGGCCCATGTCACGGGGGGTAAGGCGGTCGAATCGGTGGCGATTTGCGAGATCAACAGCGATGGGCTGACGCCTTCTGAAACCATCGCTTGCGATGCGGTGGCCATGTCGGGCGGCTGGTCGCCGGTCGTGCATCTTTACAGCCATTGCGGCGGCAAGCTGGTCTGGGATGAAGCGCAAGCCCTGTTTCGCCCCGATCCGGCACATCCGCCGCGTGGGGCGGATGGTCAGCCCATGGCGCAGGTCGTCGGGGCGGCGAATGGCGATCTTGGAGCGGGCCTCGGCCAGACGGAATCGCCGTTGCTGCCGGTCTGGATCATGCCGCTCTATGCTGACCGCAAGCTGCGGTTCAAAGCCTTTCTGGATTTCCAGAATGATGTGAAGGTCTCGGACATCGAAGTGGCCGCGCAAGAAGGTTATCAGTCGGTTGAGCATGCCAAGCGTTACACCACGCTGGGCATGGCAACCGATCAGGGTAAGGTCAGCAATATCAACGGCCTGGCGATCCTGTCCGGGGCGCTGGGCCAGCCGATCCCACGAACCGGCACCACGACCTTCCGCCCGCCCTATACGCCCCTGACCTTTGGCACCATCGCGGCCGAGGCGCGGGGTGAGGCGTTCCAGCCGCTGCGCAAGACGCCGATGCATGATTGTCATAGCGCCGTTTGGGAACCTGTCGGCCTCTGGCACCGCGCCTATGCCTATCCCAAACCGGGCGAGACCCGCGAACAGGCCGTTCACCGCGAGGTGCTGGCGGTGCGGCACAGGGTTGGGCTGCTGGATGCCTCGACGCTCGGCAAGATTATCGTCAAAGGCCCGGATGCAGGCCGATTCATGGACATGCTTTATACGAACCTGATGTCCAGCCTTGCCCCCGGCAAATGTCGCTATGGGCTGATGTGTTCAGAAAACGGTTTTCTGATGGATGATGGCGTTGTCGTGCGCTTGGATGAGGAAACCTTCCTTGTTCACACTACGACCGGCGGTGCCGACCGCATCCATGCTCATATGGAGGACTGGCTGCAAACCGAATGGTGGGACTGGCAGGTTTATACCGCCAATGTCACCGAAGCATGGGCGCAGATCGCCGTGGTCGGTCCGCAGGCCCGCAACCTGCTGGAACGTCTGGGCGGCATGGATCTGTCCGCCGAGGGGCTGCCGTTTATGACCATGGCGACGGGCGAACTCGGGGGCTTCCCAGTGCGGGTTTACCGCATCAGCTTCTCGGGCGAATTGTCGTTTGAACTGGCAACCCCGGCGCGGCACGGGCTGGCACTGTGGAAGGCGCTGATGCAGGCGGGGGCGGAACTTGGCGTCACCCCTTATGGCACCGAAGCCATGCATATTCTGCGGGCCGAAAAGGGCTTCATTATGATTGGCGATGAAACCGACGGCACGGTGATTCCGCAGGATTTGGGGCTGAACTGGGCGATTTCCAAGAAAAAGCCGGATTATATCGGTAAACGGGCGCAGATGCGCAGCCATATGACTGACCCGGACCGCTGGAAACTGGTTGGGCTGGAAAGCCTTGATGGGCGGGTGATCCCGGATGGCGCCTATGCCGTGGGCCGGGGTGAAAACGCTACTGGCCAGCGGGTGACGCAGGGGCGCGTGACCTCGACCTACTACTCACCGACGCTGGAAAAGCCCATCGCCATGGGGCTGGTGCTGCATGGTCCTGAGCGGATGGGTGAGGTGCTGGATTTCGTCCTGCCCGACCAGCCGCCCATCCGCGCCCGCATCACCGATCCGGTGTTCTATGACAAGGAAGGTATCCGTTCGAATGGCTGAGCCACTTGCCAAAATCACCCCTGTGACCGACCTCGGCATGGTTCTGATCCGCGCCGATCTGGCCAGCAGCGGCGACGCGCTGGTCGAGGCCGTGGGCTTGCCGGTTCCCGATGTGCTGCGTTTCACCTCTGATGGCACACGAGATCTGTTCTGGTTCTCGCCTGATGAGCTGCTACTGACCCTGCCGCTGGATCAGCTGGATCAGGCGGTTCAGGATGCGGAACAGGCGCTGATGGGGGCGCATGGTCTGGTGCTGGATGTCAGCGATATGCGCTGCGTTTATGACGTGATCGGGCCATATGCCGATGACGTGCTGATGAAGCTGACCCCCGCCGATGTCGCGGCAATGGGGGCGGATCACATCCGGCGGTCTCGTCTGGCGCAGGTGGCGGCGGGGTTCTGGCGCATCAATGGCGGCTGGCGGGTGATCGCCTTTCGATCCGTTGCCGATTATGTGGCCACCATCCTGAAAAATGCCGCCACCCCCGGCACGCAACTGGCCCCGCGCTTATCCTGATTGCGGCTGTCGCATGGATATTTAAGTGAAGAAGAAAGTGGCTTCTTCTTCATCCAAATATCCCGGGGGAATCGCCGGAGGCGATGGGGGCAGCGCCCCCTTTTCGGCGGAACCCTTACGGCAGCCGTGCGTTTTGTCTGCAATCCCTGCGGGCGGGGCTTTCCCTTTGCCGTGACCCGTGTCAAAACGCCGCAAGCGAACGCTTTGGAAAGGAACCGAAAATGGCCTTCACGCTTCCCGATCTTCCCTATGCCCATGATGCTCTTGCCGATTTGGGCATGTCGAAAGAGACGCTGGAATATCACCATGACAAGCACCATCTGGCCTATGTCGATAATGGCAACAAGCTGATTGCCGGGACCGAATGGGAAGGCAAATCGCTTGAGGAGATCGTCAAAGGCACCTATCAGCCCGGCGCGGTGGCGCAGAACGGTATCTTCAATAACGCCAGCCAGCACTGGAACCACGCCCAGTTCTGGGAGATGATGGGGCCGGGCAAGAAAGCCATTCCGGGTGAGCTGGAAAAGGCGCTGGTCGAATCCTTTGGTTCGGTTGACAAGTTCAAGGACGAGTTTGCCGCCGCCGGTGCGGGGCAGTTCGGCTCGGGTTGGGCCTGGCTGGTCAAGGACAAGGACGGCAGCCTGAAAGTCACCAAAACCGAAAACGGCGTGAACCCGCTGTGCTTCGATCAGGTGGCGCTGTTGGGCTGCGATGTGTGGGAACATTCCTATTACATCGACTTCCGCAATGCGCGGCCGAAATACCTGTCGAACTTCCTCGACAATCTGGTGAACTGGGAAAACGTCGCTTCGCGCCTGTAATCCCGACAGAATGATCCAAGGCCCGCCGGTTTCTGGCGGGCCTTTTTCATGCGGTCTTGTCAGCAGCCTGTGGATAGCTCAAGGTCGGCGGATCAGCCGGGGGCGGGAATGGATCAGCGCGGACAGGGCATTTTGGCGATGCTGGCGGTATGCCTGATCTGGGGCATTTCCGGCCTGTATTACAAACCTCTGGCTCCGTTCGGCGCAGGCACTGTGCTGGCGCATCGCACCTTTTGGTCTTTTGTCCTGTTCGGCGGTATTCTGGCCGTGCAGGGGCGATTGCCCGCGCTTTGGGCGATTCTGACCGGGCCGCAGCTTGGCCGGGTGGCGCTGGCGGCGGTGATGATCTCGATTAACTGGCTGGGGTTTATTTGGGCGGTGCAGAACGGCCACGCGGTCGAGGCGTCGCTGGGTTATTTCATCTTTCCGCTGGCTTCGGTTCTGGCCGGGGTGGTGTTTTTCAACGAAAGGTTAAGCCCCGCGAAGTGGCTGGCGGTGGCGCTGGCCGGGGTGGCGGTGCTGGTGCTGATTTATGGGCTGTCGATCGGGCCGTGGATCAGCCTGCTGCTGGCGTTCAGCTTTTGCGCCTATGGGGTGATCAAGAAGGGGCTGGACCTTGGCCCGATGATCTCGGTTGCGGCAGAGGTCGCGCTGCTGACGCCGCTGGCGCTGTTGTGGCTGCTGGCGGTGGCGGCGGGCTGGATCGGTGCGGCGGATGCGCCGGGGATTTTCGCTTCGGGCGGGCTGGCGGTGATGCTGGTGCTGTCAGGGGCGATGACGGCGGTGCCGCTGATGCTGTTCGCCTTTGCCGCGCGGCGGGTTGATCTGGCGACCATCGGCCTGCTGCAATATCTGAACCCGACGCTGCAATTTCTGGTCGCGGTGCTGGTCATGGGCGAGGCCGTCACGCGTTGGCACCTGATTGCCTTTGCGCTGATCTGGACGGCGCTGGCAATTTACACCCGCGCAAGCTGGCAGGCACGGCGGCTTGTTCCAGACGCAACCTTGCGTATAAGAGAGCAAACGAAATGACGGAACCAGCATGACCAACCAGAACGACAGCTTCATCGACGAAGTGACCGAAGACCTGCGCCGCGACCGCTTGTTCAAGGCGTTCCGCCGTTATGGCTGGATCGGGGGGCTGGTGATTCTGGCGATTGTCGGCGGGGCGGCATGGCGGGAATATACCGTGGCCCGTGCGACCAAGGCGGCGCAAGGTTGGGGCGATGCGGTGCTGGCGGCGGAACGTGGCGCGGACCCTGCGGCGGGTTTTGCGGCGCTGGATGCGCAAGGCTCGGCCGGGCGGGCGGCGCTTGGCAATCTGCTGACCGCCGGGGCGCAGCTCGACGCGGATGCGCAGGCGCAAGCGGTGGCGGCGCTGGATCAGGCCGCGCAGGCGGCCGGGGGTGATGCCGTGCTGGCCGATCTGGCGCGGCTGAAATCGGTGATCGTGCAAGGCTCGGCCATGGATCTGGCGCAGCGTGATGCCATTCTGACCGATCTTTCGCGCCCTGGCGCGCCGTTCGAGCTGTTGGCGCTGGAACAAAAGGCCGTTGCGCTGATCGGCGCGGGTCGTGACGATGACGCGGCGGTGCTGATCCGCCAGATACAGGCGCGGGACGGGCTGACGCAGAACTTGCGGGTGCGGCTGGCGCAGATGATGCTGACCTTGGGCGAAAGCGCCGAGGCGGATGGGGCGGAACCGGCGGCGGCGCAGTAAGCCTCTGACAACCGGCAGGGAAAAGGAAAACGGCATGAGCAGCAAACGGCATCTGATGGGGGCAGCAGCCTTGGCCGTTCTGGCATTGGCGGCTTGCGGCAATCGTGATGTGATCCTGCCGGGAGAGCGTCTGGACCCGCGCGCCGTGACCTCGCCCGATGGGCCTGCGATTGTGGGCGAGGCCGCGCCGACCACGGTGGCGCTGAACCTGCCGGGGGTGCGGGCCGGTGCCGACTGGCCGCAGCGCGGCAGCAACGCGACCCATGCCGGGGGCAATAATGCCCTGGCGGGCGGCGGCGCCTCGCGGATCTGGTCGGCCCCGATTGGCGCGGGCGATGACCGCCGCCATCGCATTGTGGCTGATCCGGTGGTCGCGGGCGGCCTGATCTATACGCTGGACAGCCGTTCGGGCGTGGCGGCGACGGCGACCAATGGCGGCCGGGTCTGGTTCACCGATGTGCGCCCTGCGGGCGAGCGTGGCGACAGTGTGTCGGGCGGCGGTGTCGCCTATGATTCGGGCCGGGTTTTTGTGACGACCGGCTGGGGTGAGCTGGTTGCACTGGATGCGCGTTCGGGTGGCGTGTTGTGGCGTCAGCGGGTCGGGGCGCCGATTGGCGGGGCACCAACGGTGGCCAATGGCGTGGTCTATGTCACCGGGCGCAACGATACCGGCTGGGCCGTCCGGGCCGAGGATGGCCGGATGCTGTGGACCGTCACCGGCAATGGCGCGGCTTCGGGGGTGATGGGCGTGTCTGCACCTGCGGTTTCGGGCGGGCAGGTGGTGTTCCCCTTCCGCTCGGGTCAATTGCTGGCGGCGGATGTTGCCAGCGGGGCGCAGAACTGGTCGGCGCAGGTCGCCGGGGTGCGGCGGGGCCGCTCGGTCGCCTATATGCGCGACCTGACGGGCGATCCGGTGATCGTTGGGAATGTGGTCTATGCAGGCACCTCCTCGGGGCGGATCGACGCGTTCGACCTGACCAGCGGGGCGCAGCTTTGGTCGTCGCGCGATGGTGCGGCCAGCCCGGTGCTGCCGGTGGGCAATGCGGTGTTTGCGGTGAACGATCAGGCTCAGCTTGTGCGGCTGGACGCCCGCAATGGTGCCCGTGTCTGGGCGGTTGATCTGCCCTATTACACCGATGAAAAGGTCAAGAAACAGGACAGCATCACCGCCAGCCTTGGCCCGGTGATGGCGAACGGACGGTTGTTCGTAGGGTCCAGCGACGGGGTGTTGCGGGTGTTTGACCCGGCTTCGGGCGCGTTGATCGGGCAGGGGGCGATCCCCGGTGGCGCGGCCTCGGCGCCGGTCGTGGCGGGCGGCACCCTTTACATTGTCGGCCGTGACGGCCAGTTGCACGCATTCAGATGAGCTTTACCCTTGCCATTGTCGGACGGCCCAATGTCGGCAAGTCCACCCTGTTCAACCGTCTGGTCGGCAAGCGGCTGGCGCTGGTCGATGACCAGCCCGGCGTGACCCGTGACCTGCGCGAAGGCGATGCTCGCCTTGGTGATCTGCGCTTTGTGGTGATTGACAGCGCCGGTCTGGAACTGGCCGAGGATGACAGCCTGCAAGGCCGGATGCGCCGCTTGACCGAACGCGCGGTTGATGAGGCCGACATTTGTCTGTTCGTCACAGACGCCCGTGCGGGTATCACTGCGGCGGATGAATATTTCGCGGATATTCTGCGCAAACGCGCCCGCCATGTCATTTTGGCCGCCAACAAGGCCGAGGGCCGCGCTGGAGAGGAAGGCGCGATCGAGGCTTATGGCCTTGGCCTTGGCGAGCCGCTGCGGATCAGCGCCGAACATGGCGAGGGGATGGATGATCTTTACCGGGCGCTGATCCCCCTGGCCGAGCAGGTCGAGGCCGAGCGTCCCGCGCCGATCATGCCGGAAACCGATGTGGACCTGTCCGAAACGGACGCCGAATCCGGGGAAGGGGCCGAAGATTGGCGCCCCTCGGCGCGGCGTCCGCTGCAACTGGCGGTGATCGGGCGGCCTAATGCGGGTAAATCCACGCTGATTAACAAGATCATCGGTGAGGACCGCCTGCTGACCGGACCCGAGGCCGGGATCACCCGTGACAGTATCAGCGTGACGACTGATTTCATGGGAACGCCCATGCGGATTTTCGACACCGCCGGGATGCGCAAACGCGCCAAGGTGACGGATAAGGTCGAAAAGCTGTCGGTGGCTGACGGGCTGCGTGCGGTGCGCTTTGCCGAGGTGGTCGTGGTCTTGCTGGATGTGGCCATCCCCTTTGAGCAGCAGGATCTGCGCATCGCGGATTTCGCGGAAACCGAGGGCCGTGCCGTGGTCGTCGCCGCGAATAAATGGGATCTTGAGGACGACAAGCCGCATAAGCTGAACGAATTGCGGGCCGCGTTTGAACGCCTGCTGCCGCAGTTGAAAGGTGCGCCTTTGGTGACGGTCTCGGCCCGGACGGGCAAGGGGCTGGACCGGCTGCATAACGCCATCCTGAAGGCGCATGAGGTCTGGAACCGCCGCGTGTCCACGGGAAAGCTGAACCAATGGCTGCAAGTGATGACCGAGGCCCACCCGCCGCCTGCGCCGGGCGGCCGTCGGATCAGGCTGCGCTACATGACGCAGATCAAGACCCGCCCGCCTGCGTTTATCGTCAAGGCGACCCATACCGATAAGCTGCCGGACGCCTATCAGCGTTACCTTATCAATGGGTTGCGGACGGATTTTGATATGCCCGGCACGCCGATCCGGCTGACCTTCCGCGATCAGGGGACCAAGAACCCGTATCGCTATAAGGCCACCAAGATCAGCCAGTCGGGGGCGCTGTCCAAGCACAAGAACCGGCAAAAGCCCAAGGAGTCCTAAGGCGTGTTTGGGGGCGGGCCGTGGTATCATGGCCCGCATCCAGAGGCGTGAGGACGCAAATAAGGCGCAATTCAGACGGGGCGAAATCGCTTCTGGCGGTCTGTTCGTCAAGGGTGGCGACTTTGGGGACGTGTTCGAGCTTGCTGAAATAAGGCTCAATGGGTTGCGCAGGGGAGCGGGATCAGGATCGACCCGCTGCCCCGGTGCTTGTTCGTTAAACGCGACGCGACCAGCCTCATTCGCAAGCCGTCAGGTCAAAGCCTGCCATGACACCATATCGTTTATGAGGTCACGGCCTAGGTTGCCTCCAGCACCAGCACCAATGCCAGTGCGGCGATGCCGCCGATGGCCAGCGTAGCAAGGATTGGGCTTTGCCCCAGTGCCGCGCCGCTTATACCGATCAGCCCGATGATAACCGACAGCGGAAAGGTGATGCCGCTGCCATGCTTGATCTGCACCAGCACCGCGACCACCACCACAAGCGCCAGCATGAGCGCCTCGACAGGGGCGGGGGGCAGCCCGGTCAGCCCGGTGATGGTGACGCCCGCCAGCATCAGCCCGGTCAGGATGGCCCAGCCGGTAAAGAATCCAAGACTGATACTGCGTGTCGTGCGCGGGCTATAGAGGAACGAGGCCAGCGCCAGCACCGCCATAATCACCGCCAGCAGCCCCGCCAGAGGCACGGAAAGCTGCGTCATCCAAGGCCAGAGCGCCCCGCAGATCAGCGCCGCCGAAAACAGATGTCGCACACCGCGTTCATGTGGGGCCGCGGCGCGTTCCGGGTCGGTGGGGGTGACGAGATGCAGAACCATTGTCAGCCAGACGATCACCAACAGCACCCATAGCGCCCCGCTTTGCGGACGAAGCGCCAGATCAGCGGCGTGAAACAACGGCTCAGCGCGGGTCAGCAGCAGGTTCATCGGCTCGGGGCGGGCAGGCACCAGCAGCGCAAACAAAACCGTGCTGGCGATGAACACCAGCATGGCGATTTTGGTTATTTGACTGCTCGTTGGCCTCATGGCAGGGAAACGCCGCTTGCCCTGCTTGGGTTTCGTGGTGTTTCGCCTGTTTGTAAATAAATGTTAGCTGGTCAGCGTGCCATCAGCCGCCAGCCGGGTCTTGCCGCCAAGATAGGGGTGCAGAACCTTGGGCAGCGTGACAGAACCATCTTCTTGCTGGCCATTTTCCAGAACCGCGATCAGCGTGCGCCCGACCGCAAGGCCGGAACCGTTCAGCGTGTGGACATATTCCGGCTTTCCGCCGCCTTCGGGGCGAAAGCGGGCGTTCATGCGGCGGGCCTGAAAGTCGCCGCAATAGCTGACGCTGGAGATTTCGCGGTAGGTGTTCTGACCGGGCAGCCAGACCTCAAGATCATGGGTGATGCGGGCACCGAAGCCCATGTCGCCGGTGCAAAGCAGCATGGTGCGATAGGGCAGGCCAAGCCCTTCCAGAACTGCCTGTGCGCAGCCGGTCATGCGGGCGTGTTCGGCCAGGCCTTCGTCGGGGGTGGTGATGCTGACCATCTCGACCTTCTCGAACTGGTGCTGACGCAGCATCCCCTTGGTGTCGCGGCCCGCCGAACCGGCCTCGGAGCGGAAGCACTGGCTGTCGGCCACCAGCCGGCGGGGCAGCTCGGAAGCGTCCAGAATCTCGCCGTTGACGGTGTTGGTTAGGGTAACTTCCGCCGTGGGGATCAGCCACCAGCCTTCGCGGGTCTGATAGCTGTCCTCGCCGAACTTGGGCAACTGGCCAGTGCCGAACATCATCTCGTCCAGCACCAGAACCGGGGTCCAACATTCGGTCAGCCCGTGCTGATCGACGTGCAGATCAATCATATATTGCGCCAAAGCCCGGTGAATCCGCGCCACGCCGCCTTTCAGATAGACGAAACGGCTGCCCGACAGTTTGGCGGCGGTTTCAAAGTCCATGCCGGGTTTGACGCCCGCAATGTCGAAATGTTCCAGCGGCGTGAAGCTGAAATTGCGCGGGCTGCCCCAGCGGTGGATTTCCTGATTGTCGTTCTCATCCGCGCCTTCGGGCACCGTATCCAGCGGCAGGTTGGGAATGGTCGCCAGCAGATCGGCAAGCTGGCGGTCCAGATCGGCGGCTTCGGATTGCATGGCGGCGACCTGTGCCTTGGTTTCCGCGACCAGCGCGCGCAGGCGCTCGAACTCGGCCTCATTACCACGGGCCTTGGCGGCACCGACCTCTTTGCTGGCGCGGTTCTGTTCGGCCTGCGCGGTTTCGGCGGCCAGAATCCGGGCGCGGCGGGTTTCGTCCAGCGACAGGATTTCGGCCGTCACCGGGGCCGCACCGCGCCGGGTCAGGGCGGCGTCGAAAGCGGCGGGGTTCTCGCGGATGGCGCGGATGTCATGCATGGCTGTCGTCCCGAAAGCGTGATTTGGGCCGGGTATAGGGCATGGCGTCGGCGCGGGAAAGCCTGCTTAGGGGGTGCAGAACATCTCGGCCAGCAGACCCACGATGCGGGCGGCATTGGGATCAGCGATGGAATAGAGCCGCGCCTTGCCCTCGGCCCGGCAAGTGACCAGCCCTTCATCGCGCAGCCGGGCAAGCTGCTGGCTGACGGCGGCCTGACGCTGGCCCAAAAGCTGCTCCAGTTCCGACACGCTGCGCTCTCCCCCGGAAAGATGGCACAGGATCATCAGCCGCCCTTCATGCGCCAGCGCCTTGAGGAATGTGGCGGCCTCGGCCGCGCGGGCGGCCATTTCGGCGGGATCGGTGATGGTTTCTGTCATCGGGTAATTCCAGCGGTTTGCAGCAGAGCGTCCAGTTCCGGCATGAAATGCGCGGCACCGGGATAGCCTTCGATCCGGGCCAGTTCGACCTTATCGCGCAGCAGAATAAAGGTCGGCGTCATAAACGGCCGCCGGTCCAGCACCACGCCATCGGGCCATGCGCCGCGAATGTCGATCACCGACAGCGGCGCGGCGCGGCCCTGCGTGGTCTGGTGATAGGTTGCGCCGATTTCGGCACGCCAGCGGCGGCACCATGCGCAGCCGGGGGAATCGACCAGCACCAGTGCGGCGCCCTTGTCCGGAATTGGACGTGCGGTGACCGGCACCGGCGCGGCGGCGGCGGGGCGGACCAGCATCACGGCAGGCAAAAGGGCAAGAAAGGCGCGTCGTTTCATGGGGCTGACCGTGGTTTGTCGGTGCCGCATCATACCCGGCAGCCCGCCTGCGGCACAAGTGCGCTTGCTTGCCGCAGGCACAGCGCCTATCCCTTTGAGACCAGATCGGAGAGGCCCCCATGAATGACCTAGCCGCCCGCCTGATCGCAGGCGACCGCCGCGCACTGGCCCGTGCGATTACACTGGTAGAAAGTTCCCGCGCCGATCACCGCCAGCAGGCGTTGGATCTGATCGCGGCACTGCCGGACCGCCGGGCGCTGCGCATTGGCATGTCGGGGACGCCGGGGGTGGGGAAATCGACCTTTATCGAAGCCTTCGGACAAGTGCTGACCGGGCAGGGGCTGCGGGTGGCGGTGCTGGCGGTTGATCCAAGTTCGGCGCGCTCGGGTGGTTCGATCCTTGGCGACAAGACCCGGATGGAGCGCCTGTCGCGCGACCCCAACGCTTTTATCCGGCCTTCGCCCTCGCAGGCGCAGCTTGGTGGCGTGGCGCGGCGCACACGCGAAACCATCCGCCTGTGCGAAGCGGCGGGGTTCGATGTGGTGCTGATTGAAACCGTCGGCGTGGGCCAGTCGGAAACGCTGGTGGCGGATATGTCTGACCTTTTCGTGCTGCTGCTGGCTCCGGCGGGGGGAGATGAGTTGCAAGGGGTCAAGCGCGGCATCATGGAGATTTCCGACCTGATTCTGGTCAATAAGGCCGATGGCGATTTGCTGTCCACGGCGCGGCGCACGGTGGCCGATTACGCCGGGGCGCTGCGGCTGCTGCGCCGCCGTCCGGGCGATCCCGAGGGGTTCCCCAAGGCGCTGCCGGTTTCGGCGGTGACGGGTGACGGGCTGGTGCAGGCATGGGACGAGATGCAGGCGCTGATGACATGGCGGCGCGACAACGGCTGGTTCGACCGCCGCCGTGCGGAACAGGCGCGGCACTGGTTCGAAACAGAGCTGCGCGAGGGGCTTCTGGCCCGGCTGAACACGCCTGAAGCCCGCGCCCGGATGGCGGCGCTTGGCGATCAGGTCGCGGCGGGCCGGGTGTCGGCGGTTCTGGCGGCGGCGCAGATGTTGGATGAATTATCGGATTAAACGCCCGATCCGGCGGCGCGTCGCCGATTCCCTTCAGGCAGGATGGTGGAGAAAGGAAACCTCTGCCATGTTCGATTTCATGTTTGATCCCGATACGCTCTATCAGGCCCTGCTGAACCGTGACCCCGCTTATGAGGGGCGGGCGCTGGTGGGCGTCGCCACCACCGGCATTTTCTGCCGCCTGACCTGCCCAGCACGCAAGCCGCGCCCGGAAAACTGCCGCTGGTTCAGCAATGCGGCAGAGGCCGCCGCCGCCGGGTTTCGCCCCTGCCAACGCTGCCATCCCACCGGCCCCGAAGCCGAGGGCGATGCCGTGGTTCAGGCGCTGTTGCCGCTGTTGGGTGGAGAGATCCGCTGGACCGAATCGGAATTGGCGGCGCGGGGTTTTGACCCTTCGACCGTGCGCCGTGCGTTCCGGCGGCATTTTGGCGTGACCTTTCTGGAACTGGCCCGGCAGGCACGGTTGCGCGACGGGGTGCGGCGTCTGGGGCAGGGCGGCCCGGTGATCGAGGCGCAATTGGATGCGGGTTTCGATTCGGCCAGCGGTTTTCGCAGCGCCTTTGCGCGGCTGTTCGGCCATCCGCCGGCGGCGATGCGGGCGGGTGGGTTGCAGGCCGATTGGCTGGAAACGCCCCTTGGCGGGATGATCGCGGTGGCGGATGACCACGCCCTGCATCTGCTGGAGTTCACCGACCGCAAGGCGCTGGCCCGGCAATTGGCCAAGGTTTCCAAGGCCGCCAAGGGCCAGATCAGCATTGGTCGCAACGCGACGCTTGACCGGCTGGAGGCGGAACTGGCGGCTTATTTCGCGGGCCATCCGGCGCCGTTTTCGCTGCCGCTGGAGACCGGCGGCACGGCTTTTCAGCGCCGGGTGTGGGATGCGCTGAGGTTGATCCCGGCGGGGGAAACCCGCAGCTATGCCGATCTGGCGCAGGCGTTGCGCCAGCCCTCGGCGGTGCGGGCAGTTGCGGGGGCGAATGGGGCGAACCGCATCGCGTTGGTGATTCCCTGCCATCGGGTGATTGGCAAGGATGGTTCGATGACCGGCTATGCCGGTGGCTTGTGGCGCAAGCAAAAGCTGATTGAATTGGAGCGTGGGATGCAGGAATCGGCTTGACTTGGCACACGCGCGGGCGTATTCATCCGCGAACAGATTTCCGGGCGCTGCCTCGCGGCGCCCTTTCATATTCACGGGCCTGCTGGCCTGACGAACCGCAAACGAAGGAATAAGACCATGTCGCGCGTCTGCGAACTGACCGGCAAAGGCCCGATGACGGGCAACAATGTCAGCCACGCCAACAACAAAACCCGCCGCCGGTTCCTGCCGAACCTGAACGATGTCTCGCTGATGTCGGAAAAGCTGGGCCGCACCTTCTCGCTGCGCATCTCGGCTTCGGCGCTGCGCTCGGTGGATCACCGTGGTGGTCTGGACGCCTTCCTGGCGAAAGCCAAGGATGTGGAACTGTCCGACCGCGCCCTGAAAATCAAGCGTGAGATCGAAAAGGCCTGATTTTTCAGGAACCTTCGATACAGCCAGCCCCGCCATTCGGCGGGGTTTTGGCATTTCGGTCTGCGGCATAATGGCGCTGGCCTTGACGGCCCGGTGCGGCTATCGTCGGGCCATGTTGCGCCGCATTGCCTCATTCCTGCTGATCCTGATGCTGCTGGTCAGTGGCCAGTCTTTTGCGGCGGCGCGCGGGCAGGTGATGCAGGGCGATCAGGTCGTTCTGTGCATCGGCGGGGCCGTCGTGGTGACGGTGATCCCCGGCGAGGAGGGCGACAGCCGCCACGCGCATCTTTGCCCCGATATGGTCCTGTCGCTGCTGGCGGGTCTGTCCGTTGATGCGGTGTTGCCGCAACCGGACGGGCGGGCGCGGGACGCTGATACTGCCATTTCTGCCTTATCCCTGACCCTGTTTCAGACGGCTGCGCCGCGTGTCCGTGACCCGCCTGCCGGGCGTGGTTTCGTCTGATACGACTTCTGAAACATCAAGGATAAGACAATGAGAACCCTGACTCTTTCCGCCGTTGCGGCGATGCTGCCGCTGGCTGCCATGGCCGAATCGCAACTGACCGTCAGCGACGCCTATGCTCGCAGTTCACGCCCCGAGGTCGGTGCGGCCTTCATGCAGATCCAGAACCCTACCGATCAGGCTTGCGAGTTGATCGCGGCGACCAGCTCGCTGTCGGACCGTGTCGAGCTGCATATGCACAAAGAAGATGCGAACGGCGTCATGCAGATGATGAAATCCGAAACCGGATTCCCGATCCCGGCGCAGGGCGAACATGCGCTGGCCCGTGGCGGCGACCACATCATGTTCTTTGGGCTGGAGAAGCCGCTGGAAAATGGCGGGGACGTCCCGGTCACGCTGGATTTCGGCCCCTGCGGCACGCTGGATGTGGTGGTGCCGGTCGATAATAACCGGATGCCGATGCACCAGATGAAGCATTAAGACCCTGAAGGGGGGCGTCTAGGCCGCCCCCCGCAATCGCAGCGCGTTCGTCACCACAAAAACCGAGGACAGCGCCATCGCACCCGCGCCAAGCATCGGTGACAGTTGCGGCCCGCCGAACGGCACCAGCGCCCCCATCGCCACCGGAATCAGCGCCACGTTATAGGCAAAAGCCCAAAACAGGTTCTGCCGGATATTGCGCATGACGGCCCGCGACAGCCGGATGGCGCGGGCCACGCCGCCGGGGTCGGCCCCCATCAGGACCGCATCGGCGGCCTCGATCGCCACATCGGTTCCGGTGCCGATCGCCATGCCGGTTTCCGCCGCTGCCAGCGCGGGTGCGTCATTGATACCATCGCCCACATAGACGCTGCCGGGGCCAAGGTCGCGGATCAGGGCCAGCTTGTCCTCGGGGCGCAGCCCACCCTCGATGCGGTCGATGCCAAGGCGGCTGCCCACGGATTGCGCGGTGGCGGGCAGGTCGCCCGAGAACATGGCCGTCTGCACGTTCAGATCATGCAGCGCCGTGATGGCAGCGGCGCTTTCGGGGCGGGCCGGGTCGGCCAGCGCGAAAGCCGCGACATGCCGCCCGTCCAACGCCATATGCACCGGGGTTGCGCCCTGAGCGGCCCATTTCTCGGCTGGTGCCGATAGCGCGGGATCAGCCGCGATGCCGGATTTCGCCAGCGCAGCAAGGTTGCCAAGCAAGACCGCGTGGCTTTCGACTGTGGCGGTCAGCCCATGACCGGGGTCGCTGGTCACATCCTGCGCCGGGGGCAGGGGGCGGGGGGCCGCGGTGATGATGGCGGCGGCCAGCGGGTGTTCGCTTTGCGCCTCGGCGGCGGCGGCAAGGCGCAGGGCCTGATCCCGGTCGATGCCTGAGGTCGCGGCGTCAACCAGCGCCGGTGCGCCCATGGTCAGCGTGCCGGTTTTATCGAACCCCACCACACGGGCCGAGGCCAGCCGTTGCAGCGCATCGCCGCGCCGGAACAGGATGCCAAGCTGCGCGGCCCGGCCCGATCCGACCATGATCGACATTGGCACCGCCAGCCCCATCGCGCAGGGACAGGCGATAATCAGCACCGACACCCCCGCCACCACGGCGGGCGCAAGGCCGGGGCCAAAGGCCAGCCATAGCGCAAAGGCCAGCACCGCCAAGCCAATCACCACCGGCACAAAAATGCGCGTCACCCGGTCCACCAGATCCTGCACCGGCAGACGACCGGATTGGGCCTCATCGACCATGTGCAGAATATCGGCCAGCACCGTATCGGCACCGGTCGCAGTGACGCGATAGGTCAGCGCGGCCTGTCCGTTCACCGTGCCGCCCGTCACCGCATCGCCGGGGGATTTCGTGACCGGAACGGGTTCGCCGGTCAGCATGGATTCATCGACCGCGCCGCGTCCTTCGGTCACGATACCGTCCACCGCGACCCGCGCACCGGGCAGCAGGCGCAGCAGATCGCCGGGCCGCAGCGATTCGACGGGAACCTCTTGCATCTGCCCATCCGCATCAAGGCGCGGCGCGGTTTTCGGCACCATCTCGACCAGCGCCCGGATGGCCGCCCCGGCCTGACCGCGGGCGCGGGCCTCCAGCCAGCGGCCCATCAGGATCAGCGTGACGATGACAGCTGCAGCCTCGTAATAGACATGGCGAGCGTCCGCTGGCAGCAGGCCGGGCGCAAAGGTTGCCACCGCTGAATACAGAAATGCTGCCCCTGATCCCAGCGCGACAAGGCTGTTCATCTCGGGCGCACCGCGCAGCAGGGCGGGGATGCCATGGGCAAAGAACATCCGTCCCGGCACCGCCAGCACCAGCGCCGCCAGCAGGAATTGCACCACCCACAGCGCCTGTTGTCCGACCAGCCCGTGCAGCCAGTGGTGAAACGCCGGGATAGCATGGCCGCCCATCTCGATGATGAACAGGGGCAGGGTCAGCGCCAGTGCGATCAGGAAATTGCGCCGCAGCCGGGCGGTTTCGGCGTCCTGCCGGGTGGCGCGGCTGTCGGTTTGCGCCTGCGCGGCGGGGGTGGCCTCATACCCGGCCTTGCGCACCGCCTCGGCAAGCGCCTGCGGTTCCAGCCCGCTATGCGTCACCCGCACCCGGCCTGATGCAAGGTTGGCATGGGCCTCGGTCACGCCGGGCAGGGTGGTCAGGGCGCGTTCCACCCGGCCCGTGCAAGAGGCGCAGGTCATGCCATCGACCACCAGAACGCTGTGTTGCAGCCGCATCGGATAGCCCGCGCGGTCCAGCGCCGCCGCCATCCCGGCCAGATCGGCGGGGGCGGCGTAAGCCACCTGCGCTTTGCCGGTGGCGTAATTCACCTGCGCATCTGCCACCCCCGGCAGCGCCGCCAAAGCCCGCCCCGCCCGACCTGCACAAGAGGCGCAGGACATGCCGTCGATTTCAAATGTCAGATGCGTCATGGTGAAAACCTGTCTGTTTGTGGCAGATTTGTGCGCAAGCGGCACAGGTTTCAACCGCATAGCGCCTATGTGAGAGGCGATTGCCTTGGAATCGGGGTGGTTTACGGCTATATGCCGGGGAAACAGCCCATGATGCAGGACCGATGATGAACCGCCGCCAGCTTATGACCTCTGCCCTTGCCGTTGCCGGGATCGCCGCCACGACCACCGTTGCGGCCCCCGGTTTCGCGGCGCCTGCCGCCCCGGCCACGCAGGCGGGCGCGGACCCTTATGCCCCGACCGAGGTGCAGATCCGTGACGGCTTCCCCGTTGGCTCCATCGTTGTCGTCAGCGATGACTATTTCCTCTATCACGTTGTCGCGCCGGGGCGGGCGATCCGTTACGGTGTCGCCGTGGGTAAGGCCGAACTGGTCTGGAAGGGGCAGGCCACGGTCGGCCGCAAGGCGGAATGGCCAAGCTGGACGCCGACGCCGGAAATGATCAAACGCTCGCCGCAGCAATATGAAAAATATGCGGACGGGATGCCGGGCGGCCCCAAGAACCCTTTGGGGGCGCGGGCCATCTATTTGTATGACAAGAACGGCAATGATACGGCCATCCGTATTCATGGCACGACCGAGCCTGGGTCCATCGGGCGTTCGGTCTCGAACGGTTGTATCCGTATGCGGAACGAAGCCGTGATGGATCTGTTCGATCAGGTGCCGGTCGGCACGCCGGTTTACGTTTACTAATTGCGCCTGACCCTGACAGCGGCGGCGGACCCGGCGATTGCCGGGTTCGATACGGTGATCGACGTGCGATCTCCGGCGGAATATGCTGACGATCACCTGCCCGGCGCGATCAACCTGCCGGTGCTGGATGATGCGGAACGGGCGCGGGTCGGCACGGTTTACAAACAGGTTTCCCCCTTTGATGCCCGTAAGCTGGGCGCGGCCTTGGTGGCTGCCAATGCTGCGCGCCATATCAGCGGGCCGCTGGCGGATAAGCCCGGTGGCTGGCGGCCCTTGGTCTATTGCTGGCGTGGCGGGATGCGTTCGGGATCGTTCGGGGTGATTCTGGCGCAGATCGGCTGGCGGGTGCAGGTGATCGAAGGGGGCTATAAAAGCTGGCGGCGGCTGGTGAACCAGCGGGTCGAGCAACTGGGGATCGAGGCCCCGCTGATCGTGCTGGACGGCAACACCGGCAGCGCCAAGACCGCGATCCTGCGCCGGCTGGCGGCGCGGGGGGCGCAGGTGCTGGACCTTGAGGGGCTGGCCAATCATCGCGGCAGCCTGTTCGGGGCGATGCCGGGCGGCCAGCCCTCGCAACGGCTGTTCGAGGGGCGGCTGGCCACCGCAATTGAGGCGCTGGACCCTGCCCGCCCGGTGCTGGTCGAGGCCGAAAGCAGCAAGATCGGCAATCTGGTCCTGCCCCGTGCGATCTGGCGCGGGCTATGCGCGGCGCCTCGGATCAGACTGGAGGTGCCGGTTGCGGCGCGGGCGGGTTATTCGGCCCGCGATTATGCCGATGCGGTGGTCGAGCCGGGGCGGGTCGAGGCCATCCTTGATCGCCTGCGCCCGCTGCATCCCGCCGCGCGGATCGAGGGCTGGCACGGCATGGTGACGCGTGGTGAATGGGTGGCGCTGGCCGAAAGCCTGATGCGTGACCATTACGACCCACGCTATGACAAACACCGCGCCCGCTATGCCCCGCGTGAGGTTGCGACTGTCGTGCTGGACAGTCTGGACGATCTGGACCTTGCCGCCAGCCGGGTCGAGGCCGTGTTGGCAGGGCTGCGGGGCTGATACCTGTCACGACGCGGGGCTTTGTTCCGGCATGGGACAGGTTGATATGGGGAATGGCCCCTTGCAAGGGGCGAAGGATGTCTCGCAGAGGCGGAACAGTTCGCGCCCTCATGTTTTTGCCCCGGAAAACTGACGGAATCAGCGTCAATCCTGAAGGCGTGGGGGCATCAACACCGAGTTGGCAGCGTTCTGGCCGGGGACAGTGACCACCCCCGCCATCCGGCACAGGCTGTTCACACAAAGCCGATAGGCCGCCTGCGGGCAGGTTCAGACCACCGCCGGGGTATCGCGCAGGAAGCGACGCAGGATGCGTTCCAGCTTGGCGGCACCCATCGGAGCCATGTTCTTGGTATGCTCGTGGCTGATGGTTTCGTCCGACAGGCCCGCGCCCATATTGGTTATCACGCTGATTGCAGCACAGCGCAGGCCCAAAAACCGCGCCAGAATGATTTCCGGCACCGTGGACATGCCGACCGCATCCATGCCCAAAACCTGCGCGGCACGGATTTCGGCGGGGGTCTCGAAACTGGGGCCGGAGAACCAGCCATAGACGCCTTGGGGCAGGGCAATGCCTTCGGCGCGGGCGGCAGTCAGCAGGGCGGCGCGTATGTCCGGGTCGTGGGCGTCGGTCATCGGCACGAAACGGGCGTCGGTCGCCTCCCCGATCAGCGGGTTCGTCCCGGCAAAGGCGATATGATCCGACAGCAGCATCAGGCCGCCCGGCTGGATTTCTGCCCGCGTGCTGCCCGCCGCATTGGTCAGGATCAGGCGCTGACAGCCAAGCGCGGCCAGCACCTCCAGCGGCAGGCGCATCGCATCAGGACGCCCCGATTCATAGTAATGCGCCCGGCCGCCAAAAACCGCGACGCGGCGCCCCTCCAGCGTGCCGATGGCCAGTTGCGGATTATGGCCCGAGACCCCGGCATGGGGAAAGCCCGGCAGGTCGGCATAGGGGATCGCCACCCCGTCCACCATGCCCGCCAGATGGCCAAGGCCCGACCCAAGGATCAGCCCGTATTCCGGGGCGGCATCGCCAGCGCGGTCGCGGATCAGTTGGGCGAGGTCAGCGCTCTTTGACATAGGGTTCTCCGCCTGCTTTGGGTGGGTTGGCGCGGCCGACAAAGCCCGCAAGGATGATAACTGTCAGGATATAAGGCGCGGCCTGCATCGCCGTATCCGGGATGGTGACGGGGCCAAGGTCAAGGTTGGGGTAACGATCCGCCACCGCTTGCAGCAGCGCGAACAGGAAGGTCGCAAACAGCGCCCACCACGGCCGCCATTTCGCAAAAATCAGCGCCGCCAGCGCGATATAGCCCCGCCCGGCGGTCATTTCCTTGAAGAACCCTGCCGCAATGCCGGTTGCCAGATGCGCCCCGGCGATGCCGCAGAGGATGCCGCAGATCAGTACCGCCGCATAGCGCAGCCGCGTGACTGAGACGCCAACGGTATCCACGGCCTCGGGGTTCTCGCCCACGGCCCGCAGGCGCAGGCCAAAGCGGGTGCGATACAGCAGCCACCAGGTCAGCGGCACACAGGCCAGCGCGATATAGGTCAGCGCGGTATGGCCCGACAGGGCTTGCGCATAAAACGGCCCGATCAGCGGCACTTGTCCGATGCTGTCGGCAAAGGGCAGGGTCAGGCGCGGAAAGCGCCCGCCCCCCGACAGCGGCGGCGTATTGCCGCCCATGCCAAAAATCGCCAGCGACAGCAGCAGCGTCATCCCCGAGGCCAGAAAGTTGATCGCCACGCCGGAAATCAACTGGTTGCCGCGGAAGGTGATCGAGGCCAGCCCGTGAATCAGCGACAGAACCAGCGACCCGAAAATCCCCGCCAACAGCCCAAGCCAGGGGTTCAGCGTCACCGCTGCCACCGCGCCTGCGCAAAAGGCGGCCATCAGCATCTTGCCCTCAAGCCCGATGTCGAAAATCCCCGCGCGTTCGGAAAACAGCCCCGCCAGACATGCCAGCAGCAGCGGCGTCATCAGCCGCAGCGTGGCGTCAAGGATTTGCAGAAGGGTGGCGAAATCCATCAGCTTTTCCCTTTGCGCAGAGACAGGAACAGCCGCTCCAGCGGCATCCGCACCATATTGTCCAAGGCCCCGGTGAACAGGATCACCAAGGCCTGAATGACGGTAATCAGTTCCGGCGGGATGGTGGTCATCATCGCCAGTTCTTGCCCGCCCTGATACAGCGCCCCGAACAGCAGCGCCGCCAGCAGGATGCCGACCGGGTGATTGCGCCCCATCAGCGCCACGGCGATACCGATAAAGCCCGCGCCCTCGGCATGGTTCAGGATCAGCCGGCCTTGCAGCCCCATGATCGTATTGACCGCCATCAGTCCGGCCAGAGCGCCGGAAATCAGCATCGCAACAATCGTGATCCGCACCGGCGAGATCCCGGCGTAACGCGCGGCCTTTTCGGATTTGCCAAAGGCCCGGATTTCATAGCCAAGGCGTGTGTGCCACAAGAGCAGCCAGACCAGCAGGCAAAAGGCCAGCGCAATCAGAAAGGTGATGTTTACCGGCGCATGACGCGCCCAATCTATTCCCAGCGGTTGCAGGATTTCGCTGAGGCGCGGGATGGTGGCAGATGCGGGAAAGCGTGGCGAAGCCGGGTCCATACTGCCGACCGGGCGCAGGTATTTGATGACCTCGACCAGCAGCGCGGCGGCAATGAAATTGAACATGATTGTGGTGATGACGATATGGCTGCCGCGCTTGGCCTGTAAAATCGCCGGGATAAAGGACCATGCCGCGCCGAACAGCCCTGCCGCGACCATCGCCGCCAGCAGCGCCAGCGACCAATGCGGAAACGGCACATGCAGCAGCAACAGCGCCACGCCAAGCCCGCCGATCAGCGCCTGACCCTCACCGCCGATATTGAACAACCCGGCATGATAGGCCACCGCCACCGCCAGTCCGGTAAAGATGAAATTGGTGGCAAAATACAGCGTATAGCCCCAGCCGGACGAGGTTCCGACCGCGCCGGACACCATCACCTGAACGGCTTCCCACGGGTCAAAGCCAAGCGCGGCCACCACCAGCGCGGAAATCCCGAAGGCCAGCAGAATCGAGATCAGCGGCGTCAGGACCAGATCGGCCCATTTCGGCATTTTCTCCATCAGGCACACTCCCCAGTCGCGGTGGTGTCCATACCGGCCATCAGCATTCCCAATTCCTGTGCCGAAGTTGCGCCGGGCAGGCGCTCGCCCATGATCCGGCCGTCAAACATGACGGCGATGCGGTCGGCCAGCGACATGATTTCATCCAGTTCGACGCTGACCAGCAGGATCGCCTTGCCCTGATCGCGCAGGGCAATGATCTGGCGGTGGATGAACTCGATTGCGCCGATGTCCACGCCGCGCGTGGGCTGGCCGATCAGCAAAAGGTCGGGGTTGCGCTCGATTTCGCGGGCGACGACGATCTTTTGCTGGTTCCCGCCCGAGAAATTGCGGGCCGCAAGATCCGGGTTCGGCGGGCGCACGTCAAAGCGTTCGATCTTGGCCACCGCATCGGCGTGGACGGCGGCATTATCCATCAGCAGGCCGCGCCGGTATTCCGGGGCGCGATGATAGCCGAAGGCGACGTTTTCCCAGGCGGCAAAGTCCAGAATCAGCCCTTCGCCATGGCGGTCCTCGGGGATATGGCCGATGCCCTGCGCCCGCCGCGCAGCTGCATCCGCGCCGCGCCCGGTCAGCGCCAGATCGCACCCGTTCAGCCGGGCCGCACCGCTGATCTTTGCACCTGTTTCGGGAAACCCGCCAAGGATTTCAAGCAATTGCGTTTGGCCGTTGCCGCTGACCCCGGCAATACCAAGGATTTCACCGGCACGGATGGTCAGATCAATGCCCCGCAACCTTTCCACGCCCGAGGCATCCACCATGCGCAGCCCCGCGACCTCCAGCACCGGGGTGCCGGGGGCGGCCTGACCCTTGGGAATGTCCAGCACGACCTTGCGCCCCACCATCAGCTCGGCAAGTTCCTGCGGGTTGGTGTCGGCGGTCTTGCGATGGGCAACCATCTGGCCGCGCCGCATGACGCTGACGGAATCGGTAATCTCCATGATTTCCCGCAGCTTATGGGTGATCAGGATGATGGTCTTGCCCTCATCCCGAAGCCCGCGCAGGATACGGAACAGGTGGTCGGCCTCGGCCGGGGTCAGCACCCCGGTGGGTTCGTCAAGGATCAGAATGTCGGCCTGACGATACAGCGCCTTGAGGATTTCGACCCGTTGCTGATGGCCGACAGACAGATCCTCAATGCGGCTGTCGGGATCGACCTCCAGCCCGTATTCCTGTGCCAGTCGCCGCAATTCGCCCCGCGCCCGCGACAGCGAGGCGTTCAGCCACGGCCCATCCTCGGCCCCAAGGATGATATTTTCCAGAACGGTAAAGTTCTGCACCAGCTTGAAATGCTGGAACACCATGCCGATTCCGGCGCGGATCGCGGCCATGGAATCATTCAGCGTCAGGGGCTGGCCATTGACCAAAATCTGCCCCTCGTCCGGGCGATAAAAGCCGTAAAGGATCGACATGAGCGTCGATTTCCCGGCTCCGTTTTCACCGATAATTCCGTGAATCGAGCCTTTTGGCACCGACAAGTCGATGCCTTTATTGGCCTGAACCGGACCAAAGGATTTGCAGATACCCTGCAACTCAATGGCAAAAGGGGCGGCCGTTTCCGGCCGCGCCCCAAGGTGTTCCGCGCGGGTCATTTATTCGACCGGGCAGGTGTTGTCGGTCATGTAATCATGGACCTTGATTTCGCCCGCCTTGATCTTGGCGCTGGCCTCATCCACGGCGGCCTGCATTTCCGGCGTCACAAGCGGCGCGTTGTTTTCGTCGATGGCGACGATCACACCATCGTCGGCCAGCCCCATGACGCGGATGCCAGGGGTGCGTTCCTCGCCCGCGCTGAAGATGTCGAACACGGCATTATCGACACGTTTCACCATCGAGGTCAGCACTTTGCCCGGATGCAGGTGGTTCTGGTTGCTGTCCACGCCGATGGACAGGATGCCCTCATCCGCGGCGGCTTGCAGCACGCCGATACCGGTGCCGCCCGCTGCGGCGAAGATCACATCCGCGCCCTGTGCCTTTTGCGCCCGCGCCAGCTCGCCGCCCTTGACCGGATCGTTCCAGGCGGCGGGGGTGGTGCCGGTAAAGTTCACCACGATCTTGCCTTCGGGTTTGGTGGCCTTGAAGCCCTGCGCATAGCCGCACTGGAACTTGCGGATCAGCGGGATGTCCATGCCGCCGATAAAGCCCACAGTGTCGGTTTTGCTGGCCATTGCGGCCATGATCCCGGCCAGATACGAGCCGTCGCCTTCGTTAAAGACCACCGATTCGACACTGGGCTGGTCCACCACGGTGTCAATGATGACAAAACGGGTGTCGGGATAGTCGGGAGCAATCTTGTTCAGCACCTCGCCAAAGGCAAAGCCGGTCATCACGATCGGATTCGCGCCGGATTCAGCCAGACGGCGCAAGGCCTGCTCGCGCTGTGCCTCGGACCGCATTTCCAGTTCTTTATAGGTGCCGCCGGTCTCGGTTTTCCAGCGTTCGGCGCCGGTATAGGCGGCCTCGTTGAAGGATTTGTCGAATTTGCCGCCAAGATCAAAGATCACCGCCGGTTCCGCCGCTGCTGCGACAGCCGAGATGGCAAGTGCGGCAGCGCCGCCAAGAATGGTTTTCAGCATGGACATTGAATCCCCCTCATAAAGCATTGCGGGCCGGGCGATTCCGACCGTGTTTCTGGCCTCGGATTAGGGCGTGATTGCGGCGGGCGGGTCAACCCAAATCTTGCGGATCGGCCCGCATTTCCGCAAGGTTCAGGCGCATCACCACCCCGTCAACCCCCGGCGCGTAATAGGATTTTCGCCGCCCCGCTGCCTGCCAGCCAAGCCCCTGATACAGCGCGAGCGCGGCGGTATTGTCTGCGGCGACTTCCAGAAACCCGGTTGCCGCGCCCCGATCCGCAGCCTGTTGCGTAAAATTGCGGCATAAGGCGGATGCAAATCCCTGACGTCGCGTGGCTGGATCGGTGGCCAGCGTCAGCAATTCGGCCTCATCCGCGATCACCCGGCCGATCAGGAAGGCATGGGGGCGGGTCAGCAGAAAGCTGCCGGGCGTGTCCAGCAGCGCCGCGATTTCTTCCGCCGACCACGGGCGCGGGACGGTGAAGCATCGCCCATGCAGTGCGGCCAGATCAGCGGGGGTCACGACAACATAACCGGGCCGCGTTCCCGCGCGGGGGCGGCATCGGCGGCGCGCAGGTAAAGCGGCGCGGGCGCGGGGCCGGGGGCCATGCGGCGCGACAGGGCGATGCGGGCGATAGCCTCGGCCAGCGGCAGGGCGGGGGTGGCAACATAGCCACCGCAGCGGGCGGCCAGTTCCGCTGCGCGATGGCCGATGCAAGCCGCACCCGGCGGCAGTTCGGGCAAGCTGTCTATGTCACACAGGACCGGCGCACCTGCCGCTTGCACATAAAGGCGGTCTTGCCGGGCGTCGATGCTGGCGACTGTGCCGGGTGGCTGACCAAGGCGCAGTGCCTCGAAGCCTGAAACCCCGATTGCAGGCACGTCCAGTGACAAGGCCAGCCCGCGCGCGGCAGCAACCGAGATACGGATGCCGGTAAAATTGCCCGGCCCGATGCCAACGCCGATCACCGACAGGTCGCGCCAGCCTGCGCCCGCCCCGGTCAGCAGGCTTTCCAGCAGCGGAAACAGCCGTTCGGCCTGACCCTTGGTCATGTCCTCATGCACCGAAGCCAGCAGGGTTTCGCCCGACAGCAAAGCGGCCGCGCAATGCGCGGCCGATGTGTCGAAGCCAAGTGTCAGCTCAGCCAACGGGGCGAACCTCGACCACTTCGGGGATATAGTGGCGCAGCAGGTTCTCGATCCCCATTTTCAGCGTCAGGGTCGAGGACGGGCAGCCCGCACAGGCCCCCTTCATGTGCAGATAGACCACGCCCCGGTCAAAGCCGTGAAAGGTGATGTCGCCGCCGTCCTGCGCCACGGCAGGGCGCACGCGGGTGTCCAGCAATTCCTTAATCTGGCCGACGATTTCGGCGTCCTCGCCGGTTTCGTCATGGGATTGGTGGCCCCCTTCGGCGCTGCCCTGCATGGCCGGGGCGCCGGATTGGTAATGCTCCATGATGGCGCCAAGCACGCCGGGCTTCAGATGGTCCCAGCTTGCCGCGTCGGATTTGGTGACGGTCACGAAATCCTGACCCAGAAACACTGCAACGACCCCGTTCACAGCGAAAATCCGCTGCGCCAGCGGCGAAACGGCTGCGTCCTGCGCATCGGTGAAATCGGCGGTGCCATGGTCCAGCACCGTCTGGCCGGGCAGGAACTTCAGCGTGGCGGGGTTCGGCGTGGTCTCGGTCTGGATGAACATGCGGGTCTCCTTTGGGCGCAGATATGGGGGCAGGGACGGGCCGGGTCAAGCCGGGGCGCAAGGTTGCTGATTGCCGCCCCCTGTTGTCGCGGGTCAGGTGATCTGTTCCAGCCGTTCCAGTCCGATTTCGCCGGGAACAATGGTGATCGGGCAGGACATTTGCCCCAATTCACGCATCAGCTTGCCAATCACCGGATCAGGCCCGCCCCCGGTCGCGGCGGCCAGCACCAGAATCCCGATTTTCGGGTCGGCGGCGATCAGCTTGCGCAACTCGGCCACCGGGTCGCCCTCCTGAATGACCAGTTCAGGCGTGACGCCAAGGTGATCCCGCATCCAGTTCGCATAGATGGCGAATTGCGATTCGATCCGCTCATGCGCTTCGGCCCGCATGACGTCAGCGACCCCGAAACCGTGCTGAATCTCGGCCGCAGGGATGACCGACAGCACCACGACCCCGCCCTGAGAATGTGCCGCGCGCAGCGCCGCAAAGCGGATCGCATTCAGGCATTCCTGAGTTTCGTCCAGCAGAACCAGAAACTTACGCATTGGGGGGCTCCGTTATTCTTCACGGGTATTGTGGCGTGATGAACGCAGAACAGCAAGTTCTGGCCTATAAGTTTATTTATTGTGGAAACCCGGTCGGGGGGAGTTACGTTTACTCCCGTAAAGGTTTAGAGGCGGGCGAGCAAAAGCTCATCCGCGAATAGGATAACGCATTGACCGCTCATACAGATTGGGATGGGGCTGACAGCCGCGAACATGCAATTTTGCATGCCTCTGGTGTTATGTGTGATCCTGTATCCAAGCCGAAACCCGGCATGACCTTTTCCAAGCGGCTGATGGATATTCTGCTGGCGCTGGCGCTGCTGCCGTTTCTTGGTGTGGTGATGATCCTTGTGGCTGCTGTTCTGCTGGTGGTGCAGGGGCGTCCGGTCTTTTACCGGGCCGAGCGGATGCGCGGCCCTGGTCAGCGGTTCACGCAGTATAAGTTCCGCACCATGGTGCCGGATGACGGGGATGCTGGCGCGACTGGCGGCCACAAGCACTGGCGGATCACGCCGATCGGGCATTTCCTGCGCCGCACCCGTCTGGATGAGATTCCGCAGATCTGGAACATTCTGAAGGGCGACATGAGCTTTGTCGGCCCGCGCCCACCGCTGCCCGAGTTTGTCGAGCGTTTCCCCGCGCTTTATGCGCAGGTGTTGAAAAGCCGTCCCGGCGTGACCGGGTTGGCGACGTTGATCTATCACCGCCACGAAGACCGGATCATGGCCCGCTGCACCACGCCCGAGGCGACCGAGGCCGCTTATTACCGCCGTTGCCTGCCGGCCAAGCTGCGCATTGACCTGATTTATCAGCGCCGCCGCACGCTGGCACTGGATTTGTGGGTGATCTGGCACACCGTCAAGATCGTGCTGACCCGCCGCGACAAGCGGATTCCCCGGCGCTAGGCGAAAGGGTTTTCGGGATAGCCCACCCCGGTCAGATACAGACCTTGGGGCGGGCAGACTGGCCCACAGGCGGCGCGGTCACGGGCGGCCAGCGCCTCGGCCACGCGCTCGGGGTGCCAGGCACCGGCGCCGACGCGCTCTAACGTGCCAACGATCGAGCGCACCTGATTGTGCAGAAAAGACCGCGCCCGCAGGTGAAAGCGGAACTCGACCCCCTCCGGGACCGGGATGGTGGTCAGGCTGATCTCGTCCAGCGTCTTGACCGGGCTTTTCGCCTGACACATGGTACTGCGGAAGGTGGTGAAATCATGCTGTCCGATCAGATGCGCGGCCCCCTTTCGCATCAGGTCGGGGTCCAGATCGTGCCGCACCTGCCAGACCCGGCCCCGGTCATGGGTGACAGGCGCACGCCGGGCGATCAGGCGGAACAGATAGCGCCGCTCATGTGCGGAAAACCGGGCGTGGAAATCATCGGCAACCCGGACAGCCCGCAGAATGGCAACCGGGGCAGGGCGCAGATGCGCGTTCAGCGCCTCGGCCAGCCGGAACCCGTCCCAGTCACGCGCCAGATCTGCCGTTGCGACCTGTCCGGTGGCGTGAACCCCCGCATCGGTCCGGCCTGCCGCAGCGATCCGCGCCCCGGCGGCAAAGCCGGGGTCCAGCCGGGCCAGGGCCGCCTCGACCGCGCCCTGAACACTGGGCTGGCTGGCCTGCGCCTGCCACCCGGCGAAAGGCGTGCCGTCATATTCGATCAGCAGGGCAAAGCGCGGCATCAGCGGTTCAGCTTGTCCGCCTGACGCAGCAAGCTGTCCACGGTCTCGCTGCGGAAATTGGGCAGCGCCTTGAGGCCCGCATCCTCGGCCGCGACATGCTCGGCAATCGGATCGGCCGGCGGGCGCACGCCTTCGCGGGCAAGCCGGTCACGCAGCACGTCGATTTCAATATCCAGATCGGTGCGCCCCGATTCGATCAGGCTGCGGGTGCGGTCGGTGAAGTTCCGCTCCAGATCGTCCAGCAGCGATTCGTAATCGGCCCGCGCTTTGTCGTCGCGGGTCTGCGTGTAAAGATCGACAAACTTGACCGTCGCATCACGCGCCCCCAGCAGATAAACGCCCAGATAACGCCGCGCCGCCGCCAGATCGCCGGGATCTTTGCGGACCTGATCGAACAACTGCCGGGCAGTGGCCTCGAACATCTGCACACGCGCCTGAAGGCGGCGGTCATGGGTGCGCAGGATCGCATCATGCATCCCGCGCAGGTAATCCTCGCCCTCGGCAATGATGCGGGCCACGCGGTCCTGCTGAAAGCGGTCCACGCCTTCCATGCCCTTGTCGCGCATCGGGTCGGGGCCAAAACCCAGCCAATGCAGCGCAAAACCGGCCGCGCCGATCAGCGCTGCACCGGCCATCGCGCCCGGTTCCCACGCGCCAATCGCAAGGCCAAGCCCGGTCATCACCCCGCCGAACAGTTTACGCGGAAAGGCCGGACGGCGGGCGACAGTGGCGGCGTTATAGGCGGCTTCGGCCTGCAAACCCTCACGGGTCATCCACATGCCGGCCGCGATCAGGCCAAAGCCTGCCAGATTGGCGACCATCAGGCCGGGCGCATTGAAAAATGCGCTGACCAGCAACGGCACGGCCATGACGGTGATCCATGTCGTGCGTGATTCATACGGATGCCGCGGCGCTTGCGGAAGCCGCGGTGCCGGTGCGGGCTGCAAGCTGCCGCCCTGTTGCCCGTCAGGAGAATATTTGCCACCGAACCGAATAGCCATGCCCGCCCCCTTACGCCGCGCCCGCCAGACCGGCGTAAAGTGTCAGCAGCATCAGCAGCCAAAACGACAACCGGCGCATCGCATTCTGGGACATGGCAAATTCCTTTCCTTGACCGCAGCAACAGATAGGCGCGGCATTACCCCCACACAACCCGCAAAGGCGATGCTTGTTCCGGCGGAAAGGGGATGGAGCGGGTGATGGGAATCGAACCCACGTCTTCAGCTTGGAAGGCTGCGGCTCTACCATTGAGCTACACCCGCGACAGACCGGCGCTTAGCAGCCCGTTGCGCGGGATGCAAGAAACCTTGCCGGTTATTTGCAAGGCCCGGCTTTCTTCTTCATATAAATATCCAATCCGACATAGCCACCGGAAAGGCGGTCAGACATGAACAGACAGACAGATCAGGCGCGGGCCATGGCGGCGGAATATGCCGATATGCTGGACGGCTGGCCCATCACCCTGCGGCCCTTGTTCGGCGCAATCGCCCTCTATCGTGCTGGGGTGGTCTTTGCGATGGTATGGGAAGGCGGGCTGTATTGCAAAACCGACGCCGACACGCAGGCGGATTACGACGCCGCAGGGTCACGCCCGCTGATCTATCAGACCAAAGGCGAGGAACGTGCCCTGACCAGTTTCCGCGAAGTCCCGGCCGAGGTTCTGGATGACCCTGAAACCCTGCTGGAATGGGCTGAACGTGCCTTTCAGGCCGCTATCGCCGGGCGTTGAAGAAATCCCGCAAAAGCACCGCTGATTCGTCAGCGGCCAGCCCCTCATGCACCTCGGGGCGGTGGTGGCATTGTGGATGCGCAAACACCCGTGCGCCATGTGCCACGCCGCCCATACGCGGGTCGGCGGCACCGTAATACAGCACTTCGATCCGGGCGGCGCTGATGGCGGCGGCGCACATCGGGCAGGGTTCCAGCGTCACCCAAAGGCGATGGCCGGGCAGGCGTTCTGACCGGGCGGCGGCGCAGGCGGCGCGGATGGCAAGGATTTCGGCATGGGCGGTCGGGTCGGACAGTTCGCGCGTGCGGTTGCCTGCCTGTGCAACCACCCGGCCCGCTGCATCGGTTACGACAGCACCCACCGGCACCTCGCCGCGCAGGGCGGCGGCGCGGGCTTCGGACAGGGCAAGAGGCATCTGGCTGATGAACATATCACCTTTTCGCGTGATCTGCTGTATCCTGCAAGAACCGCTTTCCTTCCTGGCGCGTTGGGCATAGACGCGCCGAAACCACCGCAGCGATTGCGCAGGAGATCTTCGCCATGACCGACGACACCACTACCGAATCCACCCCCGAGACCCCGAAACCCGGCGAACGTATCGCCAAGGCCATGGCCCGCGCCGGTGTGGCCAGCCGCCGTGATGCGGAACGGATGATCCTTGAGGGCCGGGTGACGGTCAACGGCAAGACCATTAAAAGCCCGGCGCTGGATGTGCTGCCTTCGGATCGGGTGGCGATCGACGGCAAGCCGATGGATGCGCCGCAGGAAACCCGGTTGTGGCTGTATTACAAGCCGGTCGGGCTGGTAACGTCGGAATCCGACGAGAAGGGCCGCCAGACCGTCTTCGACGCGCTGCCCCGCGATCTGCCCCGTGTGATGTCGGTCGGGCGGCTTGATCTCAATTCCGAGGGGCTGCTGCTCCTGACCAATGACGGAGAGCTGAAGCGTCGGCTGGAAATGCCCGCAACGGGCTGGCTGCGCCGTTATCGTGTTCGGGTGAACGGGCGGCCTTCGGATACCACGTTCGATCCGCTGCGCGAGGGCGTGACCCTTGATGGCGAGGATTTTCAGCCAATGGAAATCCGTCTGGACAGCCAGCAGGGCGCGAACGCCTGGGTTACGGTTGGTATCCGCGAAGGCAAGAACCGCGAAATCCGTCGCGCCATGGCGCATATCGGGCTGATGGTGAACCGGCTGATCCGCATTGGCTATGGTCCCTTCAAACTGACCGGGATGGAGGAAAACGAAGTCCGTGAGATCAAGCGCCGGGTGTTGAAAGATCAGCTTGGCGGCTTGCTGACCGGCGAGGAGGTCGAGGACCGCCCGCGAGAGTTCCGCGCCCGTGGTGCCGAGGATCGTGGCCATCGTGAGGGTCGTGAGGGTGGCGACCGCCCATCCCGCGATTTCAGCGACAAGTTCAGCGGCGAGGGGCTGCGCGCCGGGCGCAAACCGCGCCACGGGGCTGGCCCGCGCGAAGGCGGTGGTGATCGTGGGGGCAGTTTCCGGCCGCGGCGCGAAGGTGATGATCGCCCGCGCAGCTTCGGGGATAAGCCGCGTTTCGGGGACCGTCCGCGCCGTGATGGTGATGAGCGGCCCCGTGGTGAGGGGGGCTTCAAGCCGCGCTTTTCGCGTGATGATCGTCCTCGTGAAGACCGCCTGCAAGACCGCCCGCGCGAAGAACGGGGCGGCGACCGTCCTGCTCGCAGTTTCGGCGACCGACCGGGCAAGTTTGGTGACAAGCCGCGCTTTGGCGACAAGCCACGCCGGGATGGTGGCCGGGATGATCGCCGCGATGGCGATGCCCCCCGCAAGTTTGGTGACAAACCCCGCTATGAAGGCCGGGGCGACAAGGCGGGCGGCACCAGAGACGATCGCGCCGCCCGCCCGCAGGGCCGGAGTTTCGGGCCGGGCAAGGCCCCGTCCGGCAACAGGGCCACGCAGGGAGAGGGGAAACCCTGGCGCGGCCGTGATGATGCGCCCCGCAGCAATTCCGCGCGTGGCGACGCGCCGCATGGGGGCAAAGGCTTTGCGCGGGGGCCGAAATCCGATGGCCCGCGCAAGGAAGGTTTCCGCTCGCGTTCGGATGAAAGCGGGGGCAGCAGTCGGGGCGGAAAACCCTTTGGGAAACCTGCCGGTAAGTTCGGCGGGGCACCTGCGGGCAAGCCTTTTGGCGGCAAGCCGGGCGGGCGCCCCTCGGGCAAACCCGGCGGGCGACCGGCTGCGGGCAAACCCGCAGGCCGTTCTCCCTCGGGCAAGCCGCAGGGTGGGCCGCGCAAACCGCGCGGGTGATTACTTGGTCAGGATCAGCTTGCCCGCGCGGGTGATGCGCAGGTTATAGACCTGATCGTTCAGCAGGATCAGCGCCTGATTGCCGCCGCCCGTCAGGGCGTTGGCATCGTGCTGCGGCAGGGCTGCCAGCGGATGCGGGGCGGCTACGGGTGCGATAGCTGTGAAGTCGTTCCGGGGTTGGGCAGTCATGGGGCGTCTCCTTCTGTCCTGACGCATTCCTGACAAAAAAAGTCGGAACTGTCAAAGAAAAAAGCAGGCACGGTTCAGGGTATCCCAAACCCGGCGGTGGCTTGCCTATTCCGGGGCCATGCAATCGTGCAAAACCTGTGCCATCTGGCGCAATATCTGCGGGTAAAGATCAGCCCCCGCAGGCAAGGCCGCGCCGCTTGGGTCCAATGCTGCGCCGATGCGCAGATCGGTGCCGGCGACAAAGGCTTCGATCTGGCGCGGGTTGTGGTTGGCTTCGGGGAAGGCGCAAGTCGCGTGATTCGCGGCAAGATCTGCCCGCAGCCTGGCCAGCCGGGCGGCTGAAGGCGGCGTTGCATCGCCAAGCGCCAGCGCCATGGCCGGGCGCATCCCATAATGGTTGGTGAAATAGCCGTAGGCGTCATGGAACACGACGAAACCCTGATCGGCCAGCGGTGCCATCTGCGTGGCCAGTTCTGCGTCCAGCGTGGTTAACAAGGCCCGTCCGGTATCGGCATTGGCGCGATAGGTGCTGGCGTTTGCGCCGTCCTGCTTCGCCAGTGCCTCGGCAATGCCGCTCAGCCAAAGCTGGCCGTTGCCCGGATCAAGGAAGGCATGAGGATCGATGCCGTCATGGCTGTGATCGTGGTCGTGGTGATCGGTGTGGGCCTCGCTCCCGTCCCAATCCCGCAGCCGTGTTCCCGGCACGGTCAGCAGCGCCAGATTGTCCCCTTTGGCCAGCCCGTCGCGGGCGCGCTCCAGCCAAGGGGTCAGCTCCGGCCCGACCCATACCAGCAGGTCCGCATCCTGCAACGCTCCCGCCTGCGAGGGCCGCAACTGATAGTGATGCGGGTCGCCCCCCTGTGGCATCAGCGCCACCGGCGCGACCAGATCGCCGCCGACCATGCGCACCAGCGAGGCAGTCATTTCGGTATCGGTCACGATGCGCAGCGGCTCGGCCAGTGCGGGCGAGGTCAGCAGAAGCAGTGGCAGCAGGCAGGCGGATCGGGTCATTCTGGCTCCTTGCGGGCGGGATGTGTCGGTTTTATGTAATGTAATAACGGCACCCAGGTAATGTTACAAGGTAACGCATATGGCCTCTGCTTTTGATCCGCATGACCATCAGGGTTGCATCGGCCACGCCATGCAGGCCGCGCAGGCCCGGTTGCAGGACAGCGGTGCGCGTCTGACCCCCGTGCGACAACGGACGTTGGAAATCCTGCTGGAATCGCATCGCGCGATGGGCGCCTATGACGTGCTGGAGCGGCTGGCGGCGGATGGGTTCGGGAAACAGCCGCCGGTGGCCTATCGGGCGCTGGATTTTCTGGTCGAACAGGGGTTGGCGCATCGTATCCAGCGGTTGAACGCCTTTACCGCCTGTCTGTCGCCCGGCCATGACCATGCGCCCGCTTTCCTGATCTGCCGTCAATGCGACCGCGTGGCCGAGGCCGATGCCAGCGCTCTGCGGCAGCAGATGGGCGTGATGGGGCAGGCACTGGGCTTCACCATTGAGCGCAGCAGCTTCGAGGCGATCGGATTATGTGACGCCTGCGCGGGTGCCGCATGAACGCGCTGATCCGGGCCGAATCGCTGACGGTGGGACGCGGCGGCGACCAGCCGGTGCTGCGCGACGTGGATTTCAGCATTGCCGCGGGCGAGATCGTGACCGTGGTGGGGCCGAATGGTTCGGGCAAATCGACGCTGATCCGGGCGCTTTTGGGGCAATTGCCGCTGACCCATGGCCGGATCACCCGGCAGGCGGGGCTGCGCATCGGCTATGTGCCGCAGCGGGTGCATATCGACCTTGCGGTGCCGATGACGGTGCGGCGGTTCCTGTCGCTGCACCGCCGGGTGCCAGATGCCGAGGCCGCTGCCGCACTGGCCCGCACCGGCGTTGAAGGGCTGGACAGCCGCCAGATTACCGCCCTGTCCGGTGGCCAGTTCCAGCGCGTTTTGCTGGCCCGCGCCCTGCTGAACCGTCCGCATCTGCTGGTGCTGGACGAGCCGACTCAGGGGCTGGATCAACCGGGGATCGTCGATTTTTACCGGCTGATCGAGGATGTGCGCCGTGAAACCGGGGCTGCGGTGCTGCTGGTCAGCCATGATCTGCTGGTGGTGATGCGGGCCTCTGACCGGGTGATTTGCCTGAACGGGCATATCTGCTGTCAGGGAAGCCCGGCCGAAGTCAGTATTGCCCCCGGCTACCGCGCCTTGTTCGGCAGTGGAACCGAGGCCACGCTGGCGCTTTACAACCATCATCACGATCACCGCCATGACGGTTGCGGCCATGACCACGACCCTCACGACCATTCTGCCGGGGCCAACCATGCTTGACGATTTCCTGACCCGTGCGGTTCTGGCGGGGCTTGGCCTTGTGCTGGTGACGGGGCCGCTGGGGGCTTTTGTGGTCTGGCGGCGGATGGCCTATTTCGGGGATTCGACGGCCCATGCCTCGGTGCTTGGGGTGGCGCTGGCGCTGGGGTTCGGGGTGTCCGTCTATGCGGGCACGCTGCTGGTGGCGGTGCTGGTGGCGGTGCTGGTCGTAATGATGGCGCGGCGCGGGCATCAGATGGACAGCGCGCTGGGGGTGCTGGCCCATTCCGCGCTGGCGCTGGGGTTGGTCGGGGCCGCTTTCGTGCCGTCGATGCGCAGCGACCTGACCGCATGGCTGTTCGGGGATATTCTGGCGGTCGGCAAGGCCGATCTGGCGGTGATCTGGTCGGCGGCGCTGGCGGTTCTTGCGCTGCTGATCTGGCGCTGGAACCGGATGCTGGCGGCCACCGTGAACGAAGAACTGGCTGCTGCATCCGATATCAACCCCGAGCGCGAGCGGCTGATCCTGGCGCTGTTGCTGGCGGTGGTGGTCGCCGTGGCGATTCGGATTGTCGGGGCGCTGCTGATCTCGGCGCTGCTGATCGTGCCTGCCGCCGCCGCCCGTCCGCTGTCACGCAGCCCCGAGGCCATGGCGCTGATCGCCACGCTGATCGGGGCTGGGGCGGTTTTGGGTGGTCTGGCCGCAAGCCTGTGGCTGGATACACCCGCCGGTCCTTCGGTCGTCGTGGTCGCCGCTGCGGCCTTTATGCTGTCCAGTCTGGTTCCATGGGGGCGAAGATGATTTTCGCCCGTCGGCCATAATTTGCGCAGAAAAGCGCCAATATCCCTGCCAAGGAACGGTTTTGCGGGGTAAAGTGTTGGCTAATATGCAACAGTCGGGCAAAGCCATTGTGGAAAACATCAAGCTATCGCTTTTCAACCCACGGGCTTTGTGCGAGTGTCGCCCCGATGCTGTCGCTAATGGCAGCTTTCACTGGTACTTTACGGAGCATGATCATGACCAAGTTTGCTACCATCGTGGCCGCCCTCGGCCTGTCCGCCTCGACCGCTCTGGCTGGTGGCTATGTTGCCCCCGTCGTTGACGTTCAGCCGGTTATCGTTGACACCAAACCGGCGTCGTCGAACGCTGGCCTGGTGATCCCGGCCCTGCTGCTGCTGGGCGTTATCGCCGCAGTCGCTTCGGACGACTCGTAAGAATTAGCCCTTTTAGGGCCATTCTGGAAAGGGTCGGGGTTTTCCCCGGCCCTTTTTCTATGCGCTGTCTTCATTCGCGGGGTGATCGGCTCGGGGGCCGCAGATATGCAAACGGGCCGCACAATGGCGGCCCGAAGAATTGGACTGAGCGCAGGGATCAGGGGCGGATGGTCTGGATGGTGACATAGCCCATGGCCGGGCCGATCCATTGCCGCGACAGCACGATGCTGCCATCGCCCGCCACCAGATAGTTATTGGTGAAATCTGCGCCATGGCCCTGACAATGTTCTGCCATTTGCCGGGCTGACCAGATCCGGCCTGCAAAATCAAAGGCTTGCATCTCGCCGCTGGTGATCGTGCAGCTCACTGGCAGGGCGCGCTCCACACCTTCGCCGGTCAGGTAGTAATTCACCCGGTTGGCCTGCCCGGCACGGCGGGCGCGGATCAGCGCGGTGCTGGCCTGCGCGTCAGTGGCGTTCAGGTCGTGGCCAAGCCCTTTGGTCGAGGTCAGCACGCCCTGATCCAACACCAGCGCCTGCTGGTTCGTCGTTGCAAAGGTGCGACGGCTGCCGTTTTCCCCGATCAGCGCCATGGCCTGCATATTTCCGGCCGATTCTACCGTCGCCAAAATCAGCGGGCCGGGGTTGGCCTGCAAGGCTGCTGCGGCGATCTGGTCGGGGCTGCGGGCCGGGGTCGCCGGGGCTGCCGCGCTGCCGCCGACCATCTGCCCGGCCTGTGCCGCAACGCCGCCAAGCGTCTGGCGCAGGACCGTGCTGGTATCGCTGCGTTCCGTATCATTGCCGCAGGCGGCAAGCGTCAGGGTTGTGGCGGCAAGACAGGCCGCGCCAAGATATTTGCGGGTCATCGCCAGAACTTTCCCCATCCTTCGTAAAGTTTGCCCTGATGGCTGTCGTTCACACGCTCATACAGGCGGCCACGCACCCGGACCTGAGCGCCGCCATCGCGGGTCAGCGAATGCAATTCGTTGCTGGCGACGGCATCGCTCGGCTGTCCGGTCAGCCAGCCCATCGGGATCGACAGGCGGATGCCCTTGTCAAAGCTGCCCTCGCCAAATTGTTCGGCGGGCATGTCGGTTTTGGTGACGAAAGCCCCCAGTTTCCAGCCGTTTGCGAATTCACGGTCCAGCGAGACGGTCGCGCCGACGTCGCCAGCCAGATATTTGCCGACATCCAATTGGCCGGTAAAGCCGCCGCCAAAATCGTAATAGGCCGAGACAAAGCCGGTCGTGACTTCGTAATCCTCAAAGCCGAAACGCTGTTCGGGGCTGCGTTTTTTCACCCGGTTCACCTCTGCCCCAAGGGCAAGGCGGCTGTCCACCGGCTTCCACAGGATTTCCCCCGAGGCCCCGCCATACATCGGTTCCAGCAGGCCGATGGTCACGCGGCTATAGAAATCATTGGCCGGGCGGGCATACCATGCGGCGGTCAGATAGGGGATCGTCGGGCTGGTCTGGCCGTTATATTGCCACGAATCGCTGCGCACGACGACATCGCTGGTGGTCGGGCAGGGCTGATCGTCTGGCACTTGCGCCCGGCATTTGCCGCTGCGCTCGCCCATGGTGCCGGCGACGCGCTGGCGGATGGCGCCTTCAAACAGGATGCCGGGGGCCATCTCATAGCTGGCGTTCAGCTCTCCGCCGATCTCATATTTCGCGGAATCCGAGGCGTCGAACAGCCCGGCCATGAAATAGGGCTTGGCCTGCCAGGTAAAGCGGGGGAACATGCCCGGCGTGGCCTGCCAGCCGTCGCGGGACAGGTCGGCCTCTCCGATCTGCGCGGCTGCGGCGATCTTGTCGGATGAGGTGTTCTCCAGCCGCTCGACATCGGACCGGCGCAGCGTCACGGATGAGGCGGGCATTCCGCTTTCTACCGAGGTAATCACCAGCGTTTCCACCGAAGGCGGCAGGGCGCGGGTCATCAGCCGCGCAGTGCGGCCCACGGCCTCGGCCTGTTGCAGATAGCGCAGGTTGCGGATGCGGACTTCGGCCCGGTCGGGACCAAGGCGCATGGATTCGAGCCGCTGCCCGTCTTTCAGCAGCGCATTGGCCAGAGCCTGCTGAATGGCGGGCTGTGCGCTGGGGTCGGCGGCCCAATGGCCCGACCAGCCGTCGGGGTCTGCCGCTGGTGCGGGGCGCGGGCGCACCGGCGCGGGCGCACCTTCCAGCCCCGAGGGGAAGGGCGCAGTCTTGGGGTTCAGCATCAGCGTGAACTGCGCCCCGACCTTTTTGCTGCCGATGGTATAAAGCCCCAGCTCGTAATTCTCGCCAAGGCGGTAATTCAGGCCCAGATTGATATGGCCATCGGGGGCGTCCTGCCCCTCAGCGACTTCCAGTTCATAGGAATCGTTGGAATATTCCGCTACCAGCCGCATCCGGTCATTGGCCTGCCATGCGACCGAGGCAAAGGGCTTCGCCCCGCCGCGGAACCATGTATCGACATTGGGCTTGCCGCCCTCGTCGCCATATTCGACCGGGCGCGGCTTGCCCGCCAGACGGCCCCAGCCAAGGCCGACGGTGGCGCGGATGGTTGGCGTCACGTCCTTGGTGGCGACGATATATTCGCCGGAATAAATCCCGGTTCCCAAAAAATCCTGCAAGCCGATCGCGACCGAGGGCCGCCAGCCGTCGGTCTGGTCCAGCAGTTGATAGCGCAGGTCCAGCGAGCGGTCCCAGATATAGCCCTGATCGTGGTAATCGTCGAACTTGTCCAGTTTGGCATAGCGCAGCGCGACGTTCAGTCGGGGAAGTGCCTGAAAGAACAGCGTGTTACGACGTGCGGTATGCGAAAAAGACAGGGTGGCACCGATGGTGGCGTCAGGCAGCATCTCGGCGGTGGGTGTATCGACTGCGCCGGGCAGGCCATAGCTGTTCATGCCGCGCCCGATGGTAATATCGGCCTGCGCGGTGCCGGACGCGCTGGCCATCAGCAGCGCGGCGGGCAGGGTTGTCGCCAGAAGGCGGCGAAGATAGGGGCGGCGTTTGGCGGGGCGGCGCATGTCGGAAAGTCCCTCGTAGATTTGGCGTAATCCTAACGTCCGTCAGCCGAAACAACCAGAGCGCAACTGCGCCAGCGGCGATATTCCGCAGGCGCGTTGAACCATTCGTATCAGGAGGCCGTCTGCGCGGCGGAACCGCAGCCGGTCAGGGTGTTGCCCTGCGCCCGCAGCGTCACGCTCAGCGGGTATTTCTGGCCGCCGCGCCCGGTGCAGGCGGCTTCGGAGGCGCGCAGGGTAAAGGGGCGTCCGCCAAGCACGCCGATGAACTCGATCCCACCGGCAAAGACCAGACGATCAACCGCAACCGTGACATCCGCCGCGCCCGCGCGTTTGAACACCACCTTGCCCCCGGCCACATCGGCGGACCAGTCCTGTTCCGTGCCAATTGCGTTCAGCGCGGTGACATTCACCGTCCCGGCCTGCGCGGTGGCGCGGGCGGTTTTCGCCCCGCCTGCCAACTCGATCGGATCTTTCAGCGGCGAGACCGCAGGGGGCTGCGGCGGCGTGGGTTCCGCGGGTTCTTGCGCGGTTTCGGCAGGCTTGCTGCTGAAGCTGTCACGAAAGTTCTGCATCTGCGTTTCGTCGCAGGCGGCAAGGGCCAGCGGCAGAAGGGCCAGGGCGGCAAGGCGAAGTTTCATCGGGCATCCCTCGTGAAATCATTTTGCCTCTGCCTAGCGCAAGCCGCCCGCCCGGCGCAATGGCTGGCTTGCGGCGGTGGATCGCTGGGCGGGCGGGCAGTGCTGATTGAGATGTCGTTGATTTGGCGGATGAACGGGCCAAAGGGCCGGTTGCGCAAGTTGCCGGAACCGCAACAGTGGCGTCTTTGTTGTGCGAAATTGTCCGGGTCGTCTTGATCGTGCTGATTTCATATCCCTGCGTGGTGTTCAGCAATTCGGCACATTCACCGCCAACCCGCCAAGCGAGGTTTCCTTGTATTTCTCGGACATGTCGCGGCCAGTCTGGCGCATGGTTTCGATGGCGGCGTCCAGCGGCACGAAATGCTGGCCATCGCCGCGCAGGGCGAGGCTGGCGGCGGATACGGCCTTGATCGCGCCAAGCCCGTTGCGCTCGATACAAGGCACCTGCACCAGCCCGCGCACCGGGTCGCAGGTCATGCCAAGGTGGTGTTCCAGCGCGATTTCAGCGGCGTTTTCAATCTGTTCCGGTGTGCCGCCAAGGACGGCAGCCAGACCGGCGGCCGCCATGGCGCTGGCCGACCCAACCTCGGCCTGACAGCCACATTCCGCGCCGGAAATGCTGGCGTTATGCTTTATCAGCCCGCCAATCGCTGCCGCCGTCAGCAGGAAATCGCCCAAATCGCGTTCTGACGCGCCCGGCACATGGTCCAGCCAATAGCGGATAACCGCAGGCACCACCCCCGCCGCACCATTGGTCGGCGCGGTGACGACCTGACCACCAGCGGCGTTTTCCTCGTTCACGGCCATCGCATAGGTGGACATCCAGTCGTTGATGACATGCGGCGCGGTCAGGTTCAGGCCGCGCTCCGCCATCAGGCTGGCGTGGATCGCCTGCGCCCGGCGGCGGATGTTCAGCCCGCCGGGCAGGGTGCCGCCGGTGGTCAGGCCGCGATCCATGCAGTCGCGCATAGTGTTCCATATCCGCGCCAGCCCGGCGTCGATCTGCGCATCGCTGCGAAAGCGGCGTTCGTTCTCGCGCTTCATGGCGGCGATGCTGTGGCCCGATTCGGCGGCCATGGCCAGCATCTCGGCGGCGCTGGCAAAGGGAAAGGGAACGCGCGGGCTGGCCTCGGTCCGGGTGTCATCGCCGCGCGCGGCCAGTTCGGCCCCGGTCAGCACGAAGCCGCCGCCGATGCTGTAATAGGTTTCTGACAGGATCACATCGCCCTGTGCGTCCAGCGCCGACAGGATCATCCCATTCGCATGGCCCGGCAGCGGCCGGTCATAGTCAAAGATCAGATCGCTGGCCGGATCGAACCGCAGCGGGCCAAGCCCTGCGGGTGTCAGGGTCAGGCTGGCGCGGTTATCCGCCAGCAGCGCCTCGGCTGCGGTTACGTCCATGGTTTCCGGCACCATGCCGCCAAGACCAAGGATGGTGGCGCGGTCGGTGGCGTGGCCCTTGCCGGTAAAGGCCAGCGAGCCGTGCAGGCTGGCCCGCAGCCCTTGCGCGGCAAAGGGGGCTGCCCGCAACAGGTCCAGAAACCGAGCCGCCGCCACCATTGGCCCCATCGTGTGCGAGGACGACGGGCCGACGCCGATCTTGAACAGGTCGAAAACGGACAGAAACATGGGTGCTTTCCTTGGCTTTCTTCGCAGGTTATCCGGGCGTGTCGCGCAGGGCCAGCGATTGCTTTATGCACAATTTTCAGGCAGTATGCCGAACTTTCGAACAGCACGCCCCGCCCGCTGTCATTGGCCTGCAAAAGCGATGCGGTGGCCCTTATCGCAGCCTGCCCCCCGGCATAAGGACCAGATTATGAGCAACCATGACCCGATCCAGCTTGATGATGTGACCCTTGGGCCGCCGGTGTTTCTGGCGCCGATGGCGGGGATTACCGATCTGCCGTTCCGCCGTATGGTGGCCGGGTTCGGGGCCGGGCTGGTGGTCAGTGAGATGGTGGCCTCAACCGAGATGGTGACGCCGCGCCCCTCGACCCGCGCGGCGGTGCGGGCCAAGGCGATGGTGGCGGGCGGCCAGCCGGTCAGCGTGCAGATCGCGGGCCGCGAGGCCGCGCCGATGGCCGAAACCGCCCGTATCGTGGCGGGTATGGGGGCGCGGATCATTGATATAAACATGGGCTGCCCGGCCAAGAAAGTCACCGGCGGACTGTCCGGCGCGGCGCTGATGCGCGACCTCGACCACGCGCTGCGGCTGATCGAGGCCGTCGTTGCAGCGGCGGAATCCGAGGGCGGCTTGCCGGTCACGCTGAAGATGCGTCTGGGTTGGGATGAGGACTGCCTGAACGCGCCTGCGCTGGCGCGTCGGGCGGCGGATGCCGGGGTCAGGATGCTGACCGTGCATGGCCGCACGCGGGCGCAATTCTATAAGGGCCATGCCGATTGGGCGGCCATCCGGGCGGTGCGTGACGCCGTGCCGGGGCTGCCGCTGGTGGCGAATGGCGATGTGGTGGATGCGGCCAGCGCGGCGCAGGCGCGTGCGGATTCCGGCGCTGATGCGGTGATGGTCGGGCGTGGCGCGCAGGGTGCGCCCTGGCGGCTGGCGCAGATTGCCCATGCCTTGCACGCCGCCCCCGCGCCCGAGGTGCCGCAGGGCGCGGCGCTGGCGGCGCTGGTGTCGGCGCATTACGAGGAGATCCTGTCCCATTACGGCAATGAACTTGGCGCTCGCGTCGCCCGCAAGCACCTTGGCTGGTATGCTGAGGCCGCCGATGCGCCGGATTTGCGCGATGCCTTGGTGCGTGCGCCCGATATTGCCGCCACCCACGCGCTGATCCGCCGCTTTGCCGATCTGCCGGAAAGCGAGGCTGCATGAGCGCCGCCCCCGATTCTGCCCCCGCCGCCCCCGATCCCGTCTGGCTGGCGCTGCCCTTGCCCGCGATCCGCTTTGATGCGGCGCATCGGGTGGTCAGCCTGAATGATTTGGGTGAGGTCTGGCTGAACCTGTCCAGCAAAAGCGTGGCCGGGCTGCGGCTGGATGATCCGGCGCTGCTGGCGCGGTTGCGGGTCGATCCGGGGCTGTTCGCCATGCTGGACCGGGCCGCGCTGGATGTGCAGTTTCAGGATAACCTGATTTGGGAAATCGGTGATCGCACCGGCGGCTATCAGATGCGCCGCGCCTCGGTGTTCGTCTCGGCGCTGCCCGATGGCGGGGCGCAGGCGGTGATCGAGCCTGCCGACAGCCGCCCGTTGCGCCAGAACAGTGCCGCGCGTGCCGCCATCGGTATGGCCGAGATGCTGGCGCATGAGATCAAGAACCCGCTGGCCGGTATCCGCGGCGCGGCGCAATTGCTGGCCGAAGGGCTGTCACCCGAGGACCGCGACCTTGCCGATCTGATCGTCGAGGAAAGCCGTCGGGTGGTGGCGCTTCTGGAGCAGGTCGAGCGGTTTGGGGATACCTCGGCCCCGGCGCTGGCGGCGGTGAACATTCATGACGTGCTGGACCGCGCCCGGCAGAGCTTTCAGCTTGCGGCCGCTGGTCCGGCGGTGGTGCGGGAATATGACCCCTCGCTGCCGCCTGCGCTGGTGGACCCGGATCGGATGATGCAGCTGGTCCTGAACCTGTTGCGTAACGCTGCCGAGGCGCTGGCCCGCGACGGGCGCAGCAGCGCCGACCCGCGCGGTCCCGGCACCTTGCGGCTGCGCAGTCATTACGACAGCACCATCCGCCACCCGGACAGTAACCAATCGCTGCCCTTGCAACTGGAAATCGAGGACGATGGCCCCGGCATCCCTGATGCGATTGCTGAGCATGTCTTTGAACCCTTTGTGTCCGGGCGTGAAAACGGCACCGGGCTTGGCCTGGCACTGGTCAGCAAGATTGCCAATGACCACGGGGCCTGGCTGCGGCTGGACAGCCGCCCCGGACGCACGCTTTTCCGCCTTTCCCTGCCCAAAGCCTAAGGAGCCACCATGGACGGCACCGTTCTGATCGCTGACGACGACCGCACCATCCGCACCGTTCTGACGCAGGCCCTGACCCGTGCCGGGTGTCGCGTTCATGCCACCGGCAGTCTTGGCCAGTTGCAACGCTGGGTCGAAGAAGGCCGGGGTGATGTCGTCGTGACCGATGTGATGATGCCTGACGGCAACGGCATTGATATGATCCCCGCCATTCGCCGGGCGCGGCCGGACCTGCCGGTGATCGTGATTTCGGCGCAGAATACCATCGTGACCACGATCCGCGCGACCGAGGCGGATGCCTTTGACTACCTGCCCAAGCCTTTTGATCTGCCCGACCTGATGGCGCGCGTGCGGGCCGGGCTGGAGCGGCGGGCGAAATCGCGGCCTGAGCCGGTGCCGGATATGCCTGCGCTGCCCGCACAGGATGCGGGCAAGCTGCCGCTGATCGGTCATGCGCCGGTGATGCAGGCGTTGTTCCGCTCGGTCGCGCGGGTGCTGAACGCCGATCTGCCGGTGCTGGTGACGGGCGAGGCGGGGGCGGGCCGCAGCCTTGTCGCCCGCAGCCTGCATGAGCTGTCCGACCGCCGCGACCGTCAGCTTGGCGTGCTGACCGCCCATGACGCCAGTGCCGAAACCCTGAACCGGCTGGCCCGTGACCTGCCCGGCGGAACGCTGATCGTCGAGGATGCTGCCGGGCTGGATGCGGCTGCGCAGGCGCGGTTGGTCGGGCTGCTGGAGGATTGGGAGGCAAGCGCCGCCCGTGGTGGTCCCGTCGCCCCGCGGATCATTGCCACCGCCGGCCCGGACCCGCAGGAGGATCTGGCCAGCGGGCGGCTGCGGGCGGATCTGTATTACCGGCTGGCCGGAGTGACGCTGACGGTGCCGCCGCTGCGCCGTCGGGTCGAGGATATCCCGGCGCTGGCGCAGCACTTGCTGACCCGCGCGGCGGCGCAGGGTCTGCCGGAACGCAGCCTGTCGGATCAGGCGGAAGCGGTGATCCGCGCCCATCCATTCCCCGGCAATGTGCGTGAATTGGAAAACCTGCTGCGGCGTCTGGCCGTGACCGCACAGGGGGCCGAGATCAGCGGCGATGAGGCCCGTGCCGCGCTGAATGATGGCCCGATGCCTGCTGTCTCGCGCAATGTGTCGCCGGTCGAAGGTGCTGATGGCGGGCTTGCCCAGGCGGTTGAGGCGCATCTGCGTCGCTATTTCGCGCTGCTGGACGGGCAGTTGCCGCCTGCGGGTCTTTACGACCGGGTGATTGCCGAGGTGGAGCGTCCGCTGCTGGATATCGCCCTTGATGCGACCAGCGGCAATCAGCTTCGTTGTGCCGAAATGCTGGGGATCAATCGCAATACTTTGCGCAAGAAACTGACGGATCTGAATATCGAGGTGACACGCCGCCGCAAACTGATGTAAAAGGGCCACAGGGCCGGGCGTTATGGCAACAGCCTGGCAAATGGTGACACGGGGTAACCGTGCGCTTTGGCGAATGAGGCATCAGTGGCGGCATCTCTGTCACGGCGAAACTGGGACCGGCTGGCGCGTCTGCGCCGGGCGCGGCGTGTCCAGAATGGCGCGGCGCTGCTGCTGGTGGTGCTTGGGCCGCTGCTGGCGGCGCTGACCTATGCGGTCATGGGGCCGCTGGGGCCGAGTGTCGCCACCAACGCGCTGCGCCTCGTGCTGTTGGCGGACCTGATCTATCTGATCGTGCTTGGCGGGCTGATGGCGGCGCGGCTGGTGCGGATGCTGGCCGAGGGGCGGCGCTCGCAGGCCGGGTCGCGGCTGCACCTGCGGCTGGCCTCGGTCTTTACGGTGATTGCGCTGGTGCCGACGGTGCTGGTGGCGGTTTTCGCCGGGCTGACGGTGAATATCGGGCTGGAGGGCTGGTTTTCCAGCCGGGTGCAGCAGGTGGTGACGACCTCGATGGAGGCTGCCGTCGCCTATCAGGACGAACATCGCCGTGACCTTGGCAGCGACGCCCGCGCGCTTGGCATCTTTATCGCCGAGGCCGGGCGGCAGAACCCGCTGACCGATGACGGTGTGCTGCGGCAATTGCTGGTGGATGGGCAGGGGCAGATCCAGCGCGGATTGCGGGAAGCCTTTATCATCGACGGCGGCGGCAGTATCCGGGCGCGGGGGGAGCGCAGCTATCTGTTTTCATATGAACAACCCGGCCCCGACCAGATCGCGCAGGCCCGCAGCAGCGGTATTGCGCTGATCGAGGATTGGCAGAATAACGAGTTTCGCGCCCTTGTGCCGCTGGATCCTTTGGTTGACCGGCTGCTGTATGTGACCCGCGATGTGGATGGCAGTCTGCTGGGTCTGTTGGACGACACCCGCGCCACGGTCGGCCAATATCAACAGTTGGAGGCCACGCGCGGTCGGGTGCTGTTCGAGTTCTCGCTGTTGTATCTTGGCTTTGCCCTGCTGCTGGTCGCGGCGGCGATCTGGCTGGGGCTGTGGTTCGCTGAACGGCTGTCGCGCCCCATCGGGCGGCTGGCCGAAGCCAGCGAAAGGGTCGGGGCGGGTGATCTGGATGTGCAGATCGTCGAACCCGACACCGGCGACGAGATCCAGACCCTTGGCGCCAGTTTCAACCGTATGACCCGGCAGTTGAAACAGCAGCGTGCAGAGCTGGTTGAAAGCTATCGTCTGTCCGATGACCAGCGGCGGCTGTTCGATTCGGTGCTGACCTCGGTCACATCTGGCGTTGTCGGCCTGGATGCGGCGGGCGAGATCGACTTTCTGAACCGCTCTGCCACGCGCCTGCTGGGGCTGGACCCGGAACGCGACATCGACGCGCCCTTGCGCCTTGCCGTGCCAGAGTTCGCGGCGCTGTTCGACAAGCTGGAAAGCAGCGTGGCCGAAACCATGCAGGACGAAATCCGCCTGACCCGCGAGGGGCGCAGCGAAAGCCTGCTGGTGCGCATGGCCCGGCGGCAGGCCGAAGGGGGCGAATTGGCGGGCTATGTGGTGGCCTTTGACGATGTGACCGAACTGGTCAGCGCACAGCGCATGGCTGCATGGGGCGATGTGGCCCGCCGCGTCGCGCATGAGATCAAGAACCCGCTGACCCCGATCCAGCTTTCCGCCGAACGTCTGCGGCGCAAGTTTGCCCCCATCGCAGGGGATCAGCGCGAACAGCTTGACAGCTATGTCGATGTGATTATCCGCCAGACTGGCGACCTGCGCCGCATCGTTGACGAGTTTTCCCGTTTTGCCCGGATGCCGGAACCCGACCGCAAGGAAACCGACATCGTGGGCCTGTTGCGCGAAAGCGCACTGTTGCAGCAGGATGCGCTTGGCGGGGCCTTGCAGGTCGCGCTGCCTGACCATCCGGTGACGGTCGATTGCGATGCGGGCATGATGGCGCAGGTGTTTACCAACCTTCTGAAGAACGCGGGCGAGGCCGTTGAAGAACATGCAGAAAATGCCACTGCAGACTGGCGCCCGGCCATTCGCGTTGATCTGTCCGACGACCCGGAAACCGTGACGATCAGCGTGACCGACAACGGCATCGGTCTGCCCGAGGACCGCGCCCGGCTGTTCGATCCTTATGTCACGTTGAAATCCACCGGCACCGGCCTTGGCCTGCCGATCTGCAAGAAAATCGTCGAAGAACATGGCGGCAGCCTGATTCTGACCGACGCGCCTGAGGCCATCTTTGGCCAGCGCGGCGCTTTGGCCCGGATCACTCTGCCGCGCGAACGCCATCCGGTGCGCAGCCGGACCCGGAAATCAGGGCAGACCTCTGATCTGACCCCCGACCAAATCATTGAGCAAGAGGCAGCAAAATGAGTGATATTCTGATCGTCGATGACGAAAAGGACATCCGCGAGCTGATCGCGGACATCCTGCAAGACGAGGGTTTCACAACCCGCACCGCCGCCAATGCCGATGAGGCAATCGCCGCGCTGAACGACGCCGAACCGGCGCTGATGATTCTGGACATCTGGCTGAAAGACAGCCGCATGGACGGGATCGACATTCTGAAACAGGTCAAGCGGGACAACCCTTCGGTGCCGGTGGTGATTATCTCGGGCCACGGGAATATCGAAATCGCGGTCGCGGCGATCCGGCAGGGCGCTTATGATTTTATCGAAAAGCCCTTCAACATCGACCAGTTGCTTGTGGTTATCAACCGCGCCATGGAAACCAGCCGGTTGCGGCGGGAAAACTCGTCCCTGCGGCGTCAGGGCGCTGGTCCGGTCGAGATGACAGGCAGTTCATCTGCTTTCCGGCGGCTGCGGGATCAGTTGGACAAGGTGGCGAAATCCAATGGCCGGGTGATGCTGACCGGAGAGCCGGGGACCGGAAAGGAACTGGCCGCCCGCTATATCCACACCCACAGCCCGCGCGCGGATGCCCCCTTTGTCACTGTATCCTGCGCCACCATTGAACCCGAACGGATGGAAGAAGTCCTGTTCGGCCGGGAAAGCGCCGAGCGCGGCGTGGAAAAGGGTCTGCTGGAACAGGCACATGGCGGGGTGATCTACTTCGATGAGGTGGCCGATATGCCGCTTGGCACCCAGCCGAAAATCCTGCGGGTGCTGACCGAACAGCAATTCACCCGCGCCGGGGGCAGCGACAAGGTGCGCGTCGATCTGCGGGTGATCTCCTCGACCAACCGCGATCTGGCGCAGGAAATCGAGGCCGGGCGTTTTCGGCAGGAATTGTTTGACCGGCTGAATGTGGTGCCGGTTGTGGTGCCGTCGCTGGCGGAACGGCGCGACGACATCCCGGAACTGGCGCAGCATTTCATTGATGGTTTCGTGGACAGTCAGGGGCTTGTCGCGCGTGAGCTGTTGCCGGAAACGATCTCTGCGCTTCAGGCGATGCGCTGGCCGGGCAATATTCGCCAATTGCGCAACATGATCGAGCGGGTGCTGATTCTGGCCGAGGACAGCGGCCCGGTGCAGCCATCCGAACTGGAAACGCAGGGGGCTGGGGCGCAGGTGGGCGATGTGCTGTCGCTTGGCCCGGCAATCACCGCGCTGGCCTTGCGTGAAGCGCGTGAGATGTTCGAGCGTGAATACCTGCTGACGCAGATCGAACGCTTTGGCGGCAATATCAGCCGCACCGCGCAATTCGTCGGGATGGAGCGCAGCGCCTTGCACCGCAAGCTGAAATCGCTGGGTGTGGTCGGAGGCAATCGCAGCGATGAAGACGAGGTGACGGGCAAATAAGGCGGCTTGGCCTTTGATCGTGGATAGCCTAGGCCAAGGACAAGCGAGCCACGGTCAGGCAGGCTGGGGATAATGGCATGAAGATCATTATTTGCGGAGCAGGGCAGGTTGGCTGGCAGATCGCGCGCCATCTGGCGGGCGAGCGCAACGATGTCACGGTGATCGACCAGAACGCCGATCTGATCCGCCGCGCGACCGAGGCGCTGGATGTGCAGGGCGTGACCGGCTTTGCCAGCCATCCCGACGTTCTGGACCGGGCGGGCGCGCGTGATTGCGACCTGCTGATTGCCGCTACCCATTCTGACGAGGTGAACATGGTCACCTGTCAGGTGGCCCATTCGGTGTTTTCGGTGCCGCGCAAGATTGCCCGGCTGCGGGCCGGGGCCTATCTGGATGCGATCTATTCCGACCTTTACCGCACCGATCACCTGCCGATTGACGTGGTAATCAGCCCCGAACGCGAGGTTGCCAAGGCTACGTTGCAACGGCTGCGCACGCCCTCGACCTTTGATTCCGAAAGTTTCCTTGATGGCCGCTTGCAGATGCTTGGCATTGCGCTGGATGAGGATTGCCCGGCGCTGAACACACCCCTGCGCCAGTTGAGCGAGCTGTTTTCGTCGCTGTCGGCGGTGGTTGCCGGGGTGCGCCGTGAAGGCCGGTTGTTCGCGCCGGAACCGGGCGACCAGTTGTTTGCCGGGGATCAGATCTATGTGTTCACGCTGACGCAGGATGTCGCCCGCACGCTGGAAATCTTTGGCAAGCCGCCGATCCGGCCCGAACGCGTGGTCATTATCAGCGGCGGTAATGTGGGCCTTGCCGTGGCGCAATCGCTGGAGCGTGCGCCCGAGCGCATCCGCGCCCGCATTATCGAACGCGACCGCGCAAGGGCCGAGTTCGCGGCGGATTCGCTGGAACGCACCATCGTTCTGAACGGTGACGGTCTGTCGGACGAGCTGATGGAAGAAGCCGCCGTCGATAAGGCCGATGCGGTGTTGGTGCTGACCGATGACGATAAAACCAACATTCTGGCCTCGGTCCGGGCCAAACAGGCTGGCGCCGGGATGGTGCTGTCGCTGATTAACGACCCCAGCCTGGTGTCGCTGATCGACGTGCTGGACATTGATGCCTATATCAACCCGCGGGCAACGACGGTGTCCACCATCCTGCGCCATGTCCGCCATGGTCGGGTGCGCGATGTCTATTCCATCGGTGACGCCGAAGCCGAGGTGATCGAGGCGCAGGTTCTGGCCACGACGCAGATTGCGGGCCGGATGATCCGCGACATCGACTTTCCCGAAGGGGTGTTGCTTGGCGCGGTGCTGAAAGGCAGCCGCATCGTCAGGCCCACGGGCGAGACCCGCATCGACGATGGCGACATCATCGTGCTGTTCGCGCTGACCAAGGATGTGCCAGAGGTCGACCGCCTGCTGCATGTTGCGATCGACTTTTTCTGATGTCGGTGCTGATCCGCCTGCCGCTGTTGGTCGTGTTGATGCTGGTCGGCGCGGCGCTGATGTGGGTCCCGGCCATTCATGCCGGTGTGCTGCGCGATTATCCGGTGTCGCGGGCGTTTCTGTATTCGGGGCTGATTTTCCTGACCCTTGGCGGCATGATCGGACTGGCTTCGGCACGGATGCCAAGCGGGTCACAGGCGTTTCAGGTGCTGGTGGCTATGCTTGGCGCGATGGTGGTTCTGCCGCTGATGCTGGCGGTGCCTTTTGCTGAAAGCCTGCCTGATACGGGCCTGCTCAATGCCTGGTGGGAGATGGTCAGCGCCCTGACCACGACCGGCGCTTCGCTTTACGCACCTGATCGCCTGCCGCCCAGCCTGCATTTGTGGCGGGGGCTGGTTGGCTGGATGGGCGGGCTGTTCATTCTGGTGGCGGCAATTGCCATTCTGGCACCGCTGCATGTTGGCGGGTTCGAGCTGATGGCCTGGCGGCAAAACCGCAGCCAGCGATTTGAACGGCAGGAGGGCGGCAAGACCCGCCCGCACCTGATCCTGCCGGGCCGCAAACCCGAAGCGGATGATCCGGTTGCGCGGGTGCTGCGCGCGGTGTCCGTGGTTTTCCCCGTCTATGCCGGGCTGACGCTGGTTCTGTGGGTGGTGCTGCTGATGGCGGGGGATACGCCACTGGTGGCGCTGTGTCATGCGATGGGAACGATCTCGACCAGTGGCATTTCCGCGACCGAAGGCCCGGTCGGCCAGCGCAGCGGCATGATCGGGGAACTGGCCATTTTCCTGCTGATGATCCCTGCACTGTCCCGGCGCTTCTGGCCCGGCGGGGGAGAGTTGCGGACATCGGACCGGGGCGGCGACGACCCGGAACTGCGCCTGGCAGCAGGGATTATTCTGACTGTCACGGTTGTGCTGCTGGCCCGGCATTTCTTTGGCGCGATCCGGGTCGGGGGAGGTGGTACCTCTGCCAGCGCGATTGCCGGGTTTCTGGATGCAGCTTCGGCGGCATGGGGGGCGGCTTTCAATGCGCTCAGCTATATGACCACGACCGGCTGGAGCAGCACGGCATGGGAGGGCGCGCGCAATTGGTCGGGGCTGTCTGCGCCGGGGCTGATGCTGGCCGGGCTGGCAATCATGGGCGGCGGCGTGGCGACGACAGCGGGCGGCGTCAAGCTGTTGCGGGTCTATGCGCTGGCCCAGCATGGCCGCCGCGAGATGGAACGCATGATCCACCCCCATTCCATCGGTGGTGGGGGCGATATGGCGCGGCATCTGCGTGAAAAAGGCGCGTTTCTGGCCTTTGTGTTCTTTATGCTGTTCGCGGTGACGCTGGCGGTGACGGTGGTTCTGGTCTCGGTCCATGCGATCAGCTTTGACAGCGCGGTGATCCTGTCCATTGCGGCGCTGACCAACACCGGCCAGCTTGCCAGTTCGATCCCGCTGAACCCTGTTCTGGAAGGTGGTGCAGGTGTTGCAGGTGCGCCTTGGGCCGGATGGGCGGGGCTGCCGGATTTCACCAAGGCGGTGCTGGCGGGAACCATGGTCGTTGGCCGGCTGGAGGTGCTGGCGATTCTGGCGTTGTTCAGCCCTGAGTTCTGGCGCCGCTGAAGCCGCAGGCGCTTGCGCCGGGCTGTTCAACCGCCTAGATATTGCGCAAGTAACAAAAACGCCAATAGGGGATGGTGCAAATGGCCGGTGACAAGCAAAATCTTCAGGATGCCTTCCTGAACCATGTGCGCAAGGCCAAGGTGCCGGTCACGATCTTCCTGATTAACGGCGTCAAGCTGCAAGGTGTCATCACCTGGTTCGATAATTTCTGCGTGCTGCTGCGCCGCGACGGTCAGTCGCAGCTTGTCTATAAGCACGCGATTTCAACCATCATGCCCGGTGCGCCGATCAGCCTTTACGAGGGTGAGGACTGATTGCCCGCCGCTGACACCGCCGCCGGGGCCGGGGGGCATGAAACCCACGCCCGCCCGACCCGCGCCTTTGTGATCCATCCCGATTTGGGCGATGGTCGCGGCAATCAGCGCCGCGCCCCTGAACTGGCGCTGGAAGAAGCCGTGGCATTGGCCCATGCGCTGCCTGCTATCGAGATCACCGGGGCCATGGTCGCCCGGCTGCGCAAACCCTCGCCGGGGATGCTGTTTTCCAAGGGCAAGCTGGAGGAGGTTGGCGCCGAACTGGCCGCAGCCGAGGCGGAACTGGTGCTGATCGACGGCCCGGTGACGCCGGTGCAACAGCGCAATCTGGAAAAAGCCTGGGATGTCAAAATCCTCGACCGCACCGGGCTGATCCTTGAAATCTTTGCCGACCGGGCGCGCACCCGCGAAGGTGTGCTTCAGGTGGAACTGGCGGCGCTGTCCTATCAGCGCACCCGGCTGGTGCGGGCATGGACCCACCTTGAACGCCAGCGCGGCGGGCTTGGCTTTGTCGGTGGTCCCGGCGAAACGCAGATCGAGGCTGACCGCCGCGCCATTGACGAGCAGATGACCCGGCTGCGGCGCCAGTTGGAACGGGTGGTAAAAACCCGCACCCTGCATCGCGCCGCACGGGCCAAGGTACCTTATCCCATCGTCGCGCTGGTCGGCTATACCAATGCCGGGAAATCCACTCTGTTCAACCGTCTGACCGGCGCTGATGTGCTGGCCAAGGATATGCTGTTCGCCACGCTGGACCCGACCATGCGGGCGATCCGCCTGCCGAATGGCCGTCAGATCATCCTGTCCGATACCGTGGGCTTCATCAGTGATCTGCCGCACGAACTGGTCGCCGCTTTCCGCGCCACGCTGGAGGAGGTGCTGGAAGCCGACCTGATCCTGCATATCCGCGATATCAGCCATCCCGAAACCGAGGAACAGGCGCAGGATGTGGCGGAAATCCTTGACGGTTTGGGCGTGGATGAAACCGTCACCATGATCGAGGTCTGGAACAAGATCGACATGCTGTCCGACGACACCCGCGCCGCCCTGCGCCGCACCGACGCCCGAACCGAGGGCGTGCAGGCGGTCAGCGCCCTGACCGGCGAAGGGCTGCCCGATCTGGTCGCGGCCATCGACAGCCATCTGGCTGAGGTGCTGAACGAGGCCCGTGAGGAAACCACGCTGGACCTGCCGTTCGCCGCTGCCCGCCGCCGGGCATGGCTGCATCAGGCGGGGGTGGTCAAATCGGAACGCGAAACCGAAACCGGCTGGCAACTGACCCTGCTTTGGACTGCCCGCCAGCAGGGCGAATACGCCGCACTTTCGGAATAAGAAAGGGGGCGCTCGCGCCCCCTCTGGCCTGCGGCCATTCACCCCCGAGGATATTTGGATGAAGAAGAAAGCGGCTTCTTCTTCACTTAAATATCCCACGGGGGTGCGGGGGTGTGAAACCCCCGCTGCTGCCGTTTCAGCTTTCCGCGCGGGCGGCGCGTTTGCGCTCATGCGGGTCAAGGTGGCGCTTGCGCAGGCGGATGTGCTTGGGCGTGACCTCAACCAGCTCGTCATCGTCGATATATGCGATGGATTCCTCAAGGCTCATGCGGACCGGGGGCGTCAGGCGCACGGCCTCATCGGTGCCTGAGGCGCGCACGTTGGTCAGTTTCTTGCCCTTCAGCGGGTTCACCTCCAGGTCGTTATCGCGGGAATGTTCCCCGATAATCATGCCCTGATAGACCTTTTCCTGTGCGCCGATGAACAGCTTGCCGCGTTCTTCGAGGTTCCACAGCGCATAGGCTACCGAATCGCCGTCCTCCATCGAGATCAGAACGCCCTGACGGCGGCCCTGAATGTTACCCTTGAACGGGGTCCAGCCGTGGAAAATGCGGTTCAGCACACCATTGCCGCGGGTATCGGTCATAAACTCGCCGTGATAGCCGATCAGCCCGCGTGACGGCACATGCGCGACGATGCGGGTCTTGCCGTGGCCTGCGGGTTTCATCTCGACCAGATCGCCTTTGCGGTCGCCGGTCAGCTTTTCGATTACCGCGCCGGTGTATTCGTCGTCCACGTCGATGATGGCTTCTTCGACCGGCTCCATGCGCTGCCCGTCCTCGTCACGGTAGATCACGCGGGGGCGCGAGATCGACAGTTCGAACCCTTCGCGGCGCATGTTCTCGATCAGCACACCCATCTGCAATTCGCCCCGCCCCGAGACGATGAAGGCTTCCCCGCCGGGGGTGTCCTCGACCCGGATGGCGACGTTTGATTCGGCTTCTTTCATCAGGCGCTCGCGGATGACGCGGGACTGCACCTTGTTGCCGTCGCGGCCCGCCAGCGGCGAATCATTGATGCCAAAGGTGACGCTGATGGTGGGCGGGTCGATTGGTTGCGCATCCAGCGGGGCATCGACCTCGGGCGCGCAAAGCGTGTCGGCCACGGTGGCCTTTGCCATGCCGGCGATGGTCACGATGTCACCGGCCACGGCCTCGTCGATGGGCTGTTGGGTCAGCCCGCGAAATGCCAGCACTTTGGAAATGCGGAACTGTTCCACCCGTTCGCCGTCGCGGGACAGCGCCTTGATGGTGTCGCCCGGTTTGGCGGTGCCGGATTCGACGCGGCCGGTCAGCAGGCGGCCCAGGAACGGGTCGGCGCCCAGTGTGGTGGCCAGCATACGGAAGGGTTCGGACTGATGCGCGATCTGCGCCGGGGCAGGGACGTGGTTCACGATCAGGTCGAACAGCGCCGACAGATCCTTGCGCGGCCCATCCAGCTCCGCATCGGCCCAGCCGCCGATGCCGCTGGCGTAAATATGCGGGAAATCAAGTTGTTCGTCATTGGCACCGAGGTTGGCGAACAGGTCGAACACCTCATCCAGCGCCTTGTCGGGGTCGGCGGCGGGCTTGTCCACCTTGTTCAGCACCACGATCGGGCGCAGCCCCAAAGCCAGCGCTTTGGAGGTCACGAACTTGGTCTGCGGCATCGGGCCTTCGGCGGCATCGACCAGCAGGCAGACGCCATCCACCATGGACAGGATGCGTTCGACCTCGCCGCCGAAATCGGCGTGGCCGGGGGTGTCCACGATATTGATGCGGGTGCCTTTCCATTCGACCGAAGTGGCCTTGGCCAGAATGGTGATGCCGCGTTCACGTTCCAGATCGTTGCTGTCCATGGCGCGTTCTGCCACGGCCTGATTCTCGCGGAAGCTGCCGGATTGTTTCAAAAGCTGGTCAACCATGGTGGTTTTGCCGTGGTCAACGTGCGCGATGATCGCGATGTTGCGAATGTCCATTTTGGGGCCTTTTGCGTCAAGTTGACGCCCCCTAACGCGGTTGCCCCGGAATTGCCAGCACAGATGCAAAAAGGGGCACCGGAAGGCGCCCCTTTGCGACATCGTCCTGCCGGATCAGCGCAGGCCGAGCATCCCCAGAATGAACAGAACAACGACGACCAGACCGACCAGATAGATGATAGAGTTCATGGTTTTTGCCTCATTAACAGGCCGCTTGGCGCGGCGGGTTGCATTGTGGTGACAACCGCGTGACGCCCGCGTGGGTTCCATCCTGTTGCCGGTAAAAATGATCAGGCGTTGGCTGACAGCTCTTGTTTCAGCCAGCCCAAACCTGCGGCCGTGGTCCTGAACGGCACATATTCGGCTGAGATCCAGCCGCGATAGCCAGCGGCCTCGGCGGCGCGGAAGAACCGGGGAAAGTCGATGACGCCGTGATCGGGTTCATGGCGGCCGGGATAGCCGCCGATCTGGATGTGGCGGGCCAGATGGCAATGCTGGTCCCAGGTGCCGATCACATCACCGGTCAGCCGGTGCGCGTGATAGGCGTCGAATTGCAGGCCAAGGTTGGGCTGGTCCACCTCTGCGATGATCTCGGCGGCCAGATCGAAATTATCCAGAAAATAGCCCGGCATGTCCTGCGGGTTCAGCGGCTCGATTGTCAGGCTGGCGTGGGGCGCGCGATTGCAGGCCCAGCGCAGGTTCTGTACCATGGTGTGATGGGCCTCGTCGCCTTTGAAACTGCCGGACATCAGGTGAATATGGCGGCAACCGAGCATCTGAGCATAGCGCAGGGCGCGGTCGAAATCATGGCGGAACCGGGGGCGTCCGTCAGGATCGGCGGCAAAGCCGCGTGGCCCGCCCGCCCAATTCGCGGCGGGGGCGTTCAGCAAGACGAACTCCAACCCCTGCTTTTTCGCGGCCTTGGCCAGATCCTGCGCCGGAATGTCATAGGGGAACAGCATTTCCACCCCCTCGAACCCGGCTTTTTTCGCGGCAGCAAAGCGGTCGAGAATCGGCATCTCGATAAACAGAAAGGTCAGATTGGCGGCGAAACGGCTCACGGCTGGCCCTCCAACGGAAAGAATACGTTTTGCGAGGTCACGCCCGCGCGGCCGTCGGGACCAGACGTGGCCCGTGTTGCCAGCCGGTAAAAGGTTTTGCGGTCGATCAGCGCCCACAGGTCGGGGCGCACCAGCACATAGGGGCGCGGGGTGCCATCCGGCGCAAAATCCACCCGCAGGGGGTTCTCTGGTCCGGCGATCACGGGCGGGGCATAGTTGATCTGAAACCGCAGCCCCTCGGGCGTGTCGTCCAGATCGGTAGCCAGAAATGGCGCGTCCTGCACAGTAATACCCAGCTTTTCCACCGGCGTGACCAGATAAAAGCGGTTATCTTCATATTTCAGGATATTGGCGAAAAGCTGCACCAGCGCCGGGCGGGTGATGAGGGTGCCTTCATGCCACCAACTGCCGTCGGCGCGGATGGTCAGGTCCATCTTGCCGCAATAGGGCGGGTTCCACAGATGCACCGGGGCCGGGCGGCTGCCTTTGCCCGCTGCGGCCAGACGGGCGGTGGGATCATCGGCGGGTTTGTGATCTTTATCGGGCATGGCTCTGGTGGTCTGTCCGGCTTTCATTGAATATGATGGTGATAACGCAGGAACAGGGGCTTGTCATGGTGGAGGATACGGATCTGGTGAAAGCGGTGGAAAACCTGACCGCGCGGCTGGCCGAGGCGCGTGCCAGCGCGGAACGGCGCTTCGTCGGTCAGCATCAGGTGGTCGAGCAGGTTCTCGCGGCCATTCTGTCGGGCGGCCACGCGCTGCTGGTCGGGCAGCCGGGCTTGGGGAAAACCATGCTGGTCGATACGTTAGCCACGGTGTTGGGGCTGGATCAGGCCCGTATCCAGTTCACCCCTGATCTGATGCCAGCTGATATTCTGGGGTCCGAGGTTCTGGACAGCGATCCTGACGGGCGGCGGGTGTTCCGCTTTGTCGAAGGCCCGGTTTTCACGCAACTGCTGATGGCCGACGAGATCAACCGCGCCAGCCCACGCACGCAATCGGCGCTGTTGCAGGCCATGCAGGAAGGCGAAGTGACCGTCGCCGGTCAGCACCGCCCGTTGGGCCGCCCGTTTCATGTGCTGGCGACGCAGAACCCGATCGAGCAAGAAGGCACCTATCCGCTGCCCGAGGCGCAGCTTGATCGTTTTCTGGTGCAGGTCGATGTGGGCTATCCTGACCGTCAGACCGAGGCTGCGATCCTCTTGGCCACCACCGGCACCGAGCAGGGAAAGCCGCATCCGGTCTTTGATGCGGCGGGGCTTTTGGAGGCGCAGGCGCTGATCCGGCGGATGCCGGTGGGGGAAAGCGTGATGGCGGCGATCCTTGATCTGGTTCGTGCTGCGCGCCCCGGCACGCCAGAGGCTGCGGCCTGGGTCAATGATGCGCTGGTGTGGGGGCCGGGACCGCGGGCAGCACAGGCGCTGATGCTGGTCTGCCGGGCGCGGGCGGTGCTGAACGGGCGCTTTGCGCCGACGCTGGAGGATGTCGACCAGATGGCTGCGCCTGTGCTGCGGCACCGCATGGCGCTTGGCTTTGCAGCCCGTGCGCAGGGACAAAATGTGGCTGAGATCATTGCCCGCCTGCTGGCGGAACGCGAGCGGCTGGCCGCGTGAGCAGGTCGCCCACCTTCGCAGGTTTCCGTGCGCAGGCCGAGACCGTTGCGGCCAGCCTGCCCGTGCTGCTGCTGGCGGCCGAGCGGCTGGCGGCTTCGGTCGCGCCGGGGGCGCATGGTCAGCGTCGGGCCGGGACGGGCGAGGATTTCTGGCAATATCGTCCGGCGCAGGACAGTGACCCGGCGGGGCTGATCGACTGGCGGCGCAGCGCCCGATCTGACGCGCGTTTTGTGCGCGAACGCGAGGTGCAACGGGCGCAGGCGGTGCAGCTTTGGGTGGACCCGGCGGCGGGGATGAACTGGCGCGGCGCGGATCGTCGCCCGACCAAGGCCGATCGCGCCCGGCTGTTGGCGCTGGCGCTGGGGCTGGTCGCTCTGCGCGGGGGCGAGCGGGTGGCCGCGCTGGGGCAGACCCCGCGACCGGGCCGGGCGCAGGCCGATGCGCTGGCCGTCAGTCTGATGCAGGATCAGGCGCTGGATGCGGGTGCGGTTCAGCCTCGGACGCGGCTTGTGTTGTTTTCAGATTTTTTTGATAATTCAATGGGACATGAAAAGTTCCTCGAAGCCGTATCGGCGGCGGGCCTGTCGGGCGTGCTGGTCCAGATTACCGACCCGGACGAGGAAACCTTCCCCTATTCCGGTGCCATCCGGTTTGAGGCCTCCGCAGGCGCAAGCCCTGCGCATTTGACTCGTGACGCGGCGGGGCTGCGGGCGGCCTATCTGGCGCGGCTGGCCGATCATCGCGCCGCGCTGCACGATCTTGCCGCCCGTCACGGCTGGCGTTTTGAACGTCACGACACCGGCGCGGAACCCGCCCCGGCGCTGGCCCGCATCATGCAGGCGCTGGAGGGCTGATGCTGTATCTTGGCCCGCTTGGTTTCACGGCCCCCTGGCTTTTGGTGGCGGCGTTGGCGCTGCCGCTGTTGTGGCTGATCCTGCGGGCTTTGCCGCCTGCGCCACGCCGGATCGTGTTTCCGGCGGCGGGGCTGCTTGCCGGGTTGCGGGATGCGCGGCAACAGGCGCGGCGGACGCCGTGGTGGCTGATGCTGCTGCGGTGTCTGGCGCTGGCGGCACTGATCGCGGCGCTGGCGGGGCCGGTCTGGCGACCTTCGGCTGCGGTGCCGCAGGACGGGCCGCTGCTGGTGGTACTGGATGCGGGCTGGAGTGCTGCGCCCGGTTGGGACGGCGCCCGCGCCCGTGCCGTGCGCGAACTGCGGCAGGCCGAGGCGGCAGGCCGTCCGGTGGCGCTGCTGCTGGGGGATGGCCGGGCCGGGTTGCGCAGCGATGCCGTGGCGCTTGCCGAGGCGGCGCAGCCCGCCGCATGGCAGACCGGCTATGCACATGATGCGTTGCAGGATGCGCCGGATCGGCTGACGACGCTGTGGCTGTCCGACGGGCTGGACCATCCGGGCCGGGCGGCGCTGCTGTCGGCGCTGTCAGCGCGGGGGGTGGTGACGGTGGTGTCGCAAACCGTTCCGGTTCATGCGCTGGAACTGACCTCTGATGAGACCCCGGCGCTGCGGCTGTTCTCGACCACGCCTGAAGCGCCCGAGGTTGAGGCGATCGGGCCTGATCCGCAGGGTATTCCTCGCGTTCTGGCCCGGCTGACCACCGGCGCGGCGACCACCCGCGCAGGCATCACCCGCCGCGACATTCCCATCGACCTGCCGCCAGAGCTGCGCAATCGCGTGACCCGTTTCGCGGTTGCCGGGACGGCCTCGGCAGGGGCGGTGCTGCTGACCGATGACCGCACCGCCCGGCGCAAGGTCGCGCTGGTGGGCGATGACCGCATGACCGAGGCGCAGGCGCTGTTGTCGCCCTTGCACTATCTGCGGCAAGCGCTGACCGGGGTGGACCTGATCGAAGGTGGGCTGGCCGATGTGCTGCAAGCCGCGCCGGATGTGATCGTGCTGGTCGATCAAAGCGCCGCCCCCGAGGCCGCCGCCCTGTCGCAATGGGTCACGGGTGGCGGCTTGCTGATCCGCTTTGCCGGCCCGGCGCTGGCCTCGGACCCGGCATTGGTGGGCGAGCCGCTGTTGCCCATTGTTCCCCGTCCCGGTGGGCGGGAAATCGGCGGCGCTTTGTCCTGGGGCGATCCGCGCGGGCTGTTGCCATTCGCGGCGGACGGCCCTTTCGCCGGGCTGGTCCCGCCGGATGAAGTCACGGTGCGGGCGCAGCTTATGGCGCAGCCGATGCCGGACCTTGCCGCCAAGACGCTGGCGGCGCTCGCGGATCAGACGCCTCTGGTCACGCGCGCGTCAGTCGGTGACGGGCAGGTGGTGCTGTTTCATGTTACGGCCAATGCGGATTGGTCGGGGCTGCCGGTCTCGGGGCTGTTTCCGCAGATGCTGGCGCGGCTGGTGGCCTTGGCGCGGCAGCCGCTTGCCGAGGCCCCGGCGGCGGATCAGCCCGCGACCCATTGGCAGGCGGTGCAGGTGCTGGATGGCTTTGGCCGTGCTGGTGATCCGCAGGGGCTTGCGCCGGTGCCGCAACCCGATCTGGCGGATGGCCCCGCGCCGGGGCGTCCGGCGGGGATATATACCGCAGGCGAGCGTCGCCGCGCCCTGAACGCGGGTGCTGCGTTGACCCTTGCCGACTGGCCCGGTGCGACGGTCGAGGCCGCCCATGCCGCCGCCGGATTGTCGCTGCGGCCGTTCTTGCTGATGCTGGCGGGACTGGCGCTGCTGGCTGATGTGCTGGCCTCGGCGGCGCTGGTGCGGGGCGGGCGAAAGGGCGGGCGGGTTGCCGCGCTCGTGCTGCTGACCGGTCTGTCGCTGCTGGCCGTGCCGTCGGCCCCCATGGCGCAGGAGGTCCCCGATAATCCCGAACCCAAGCTGGTTGCCGCCGCCGCTCAGATCGCGCTGGCCTATGTCGAGACCGGCGATGAGGCGCTGGACCAGACATCTTATCAGGGCCTTGCCGGGCTGTCGCGGGTGCTGTCCCTGCGCAGTTCGGTCGAGCCGGGCGAGCCGGTCGCCATCGACCTCGATCAGGACGATTTATCGCTGCTGACCCTGCTCTATTGGCCCGTGACCGAGGATCAGCCACTACCCACGCCCGAGGCTTACCTGCGGCTGAACCGTTTTTTGCGTCGGGGCGGGGTGATCCTGTTCGACACCCGCGACGGCGATCTGGCCGGGATCGGCGGACCTGACCGCGCGGCGGCGCTGCAACGGCTGGCCGCACCGCTGGAGATCCCGCCGCTGGCCCCGGTGCCGCGCGACCATGTGCTGACCCGCAGCTTTTACCTGCTGGACGCCTTTCCGGGCCGCTATGACAGCGGCCAGCTTTGGGCCGAGGCCGCGTCGGAAAGCGCCGCCAGCGCCGAGGGCGTGCCGTTTCGAAACCTCAATGACGGCGTGTCGCCGGTGCTGATCGGCGGTAACGACTGGGCGGCCGCCTGGGCCATCGACGACCGTAACCTGCCGGTTTTTCCGGTCGGGCGCGGCTTTGACGGCGAACGTCAACGCGAGATCGCCTATCGGTTCGGGGTCAATCTGGTGATGTATGTGCTGACCGGGAACTATAAATCCGATCAGGTCCATGTCCCGGCTTTGCTGGAGCGTCTGCGCAGCGAGGATGCGGGTGTGACGGACGCAGGGCCGGGCGTGGACATAGGGCCGGGGGATCAGCCGCTGACGGGCGGCAATCCGCTGTTACAGCAACTTGTTCCGGGGCTGGACTGATGCGGCTGGTGTTTGATCCTGCGCTGTCGTGGTGGCTGATGGCCGCAGTTGGGGGGCTTGGCCTGCTGGTTGCGGGCTTTGCCCTGTGGTGTGGGTTGCGCGGCTGGCCGTGGCGCGGGCTGGCACTGGTGCTGCTCGGGGCGGCGCTGGCCGGGCCGGGACTGGAAAGCACCGACCGCAGCCCGCTGTCTGATATTGTGATCCTGCTGGATGACCGCAGCGCCAGTCAGCAGATCAGCGACCGGCCCGCGCAGCTTGACGCGGCGCTGGCGGGGCTGAGCGAACAGATTCAGGCCCTGCCGGGGGTCGATCTGCGCCGGGTGACGGTGGGCGATGATCCCGATGGCACCCTGTTGGGACAAGCCCTGATCCGCGCCATTGCGGCCGAACCTGCCGAGCGGCTGGCCGGGGTGATTGCCCTGACCGATGGCCGGTTGCATGACCCGGCCAGCCTGCCCGCCGATCTGCCTGCGCCGGTTCACACGCTGCTGACGGGGCAGCCGCAGGATTGGGACCGGCGGCTGGTGGTGGTCGAAGCTCCCGGTTTTGGCCTGATCGGTCAGCCTGTGCCCCTGCGGCTGCGGGTCGAGGATCAGGGCGCAGTTCCCGTCGCTGTCGCAGGTCAGCCTGCCCGGCTGCGGATCAGCCGTGACGGCGGTGCGGATCAGGTGATCGACCTGCCGCCCGGCATTGATCTGGACCTGCCGGTGGCGGTCGAGCATGGCGGGGCGAATATCGTCAGCCTGTCCATTGATGCGCCCGAGGCGACCCCGCGGCAACTGACCGACCGCAACGACAGCGCCGTGCTGACCATTCAGGGCGTGCGCGACCGGCTGCGGGTTTTGCTGGTCTCGGGGCAGCCTCATGCGGGGGAACGAACCTGGCGCAACCTGCTGAAATCCGATCCGGCGGTGGATCTGATCCATTTCACCATCCTGCGGTCTCCCGACAAGGGCGATGGCGCGGCCCCGAATGAAATGGCGCTGATCGCTTTTCCGACCGAAGAACTGTTTATGAACCGGATTCAGGATTTTGACCTGATTATCTTTGACCGCTACCGGGTTCAGGGCATTTTGCCGGTAGAATATTTCGACAATATCCGCCGCTATGTGCAGGAAGGCGGGGCGATTCTGGTCGCGGCGGGGCCGGAAATGGCCGGTGTGCAAAGCCTGAACCTGTCGCCGCTTGGCACGATTTTGCCTGCGCGTCCGACCGGGCGGGTGGTGGACGCTCCGTTCACGCCCGAACTGACCGATGCAGGCCGCCGCCATCCGGTGACGGCGAATCTGCCCGGCGCAACTGCCGAAGGTGTGCCGGAATGGGGCCGGTGGCTGCGCCGTCAGTCGGTGATCCCCGATCCCGCTGCGCAGGTGGTGATGGCGGCAGAGGGCGAGCCGCTGCTGATCCTGAACCGCGTCGGCAAGGGTCGGGTGGCGCTTTTGGCCAGCGATCAGGTCTGGCTATGGGATCGCGGTTTCGAGGGCGGCGGCCCACAGCTAGAGCTGCTGCGCCGCATCGCGCATTGGTCGATGCAGGAACCTGATCTGGAGGAGGAATCCCTGTCTGCCAGCGCCTCGGGGCTGGTGGTCAGCGTCATCCGGCAAAGCCTGTCCGGCACGGTCGGCGCGGTCACGATCACGGGTCCCGATACTGACACCAGCCTGACCCTGAATGAAACCGCACCGGGCCTTTTCACCGGCCAATGGACCGCCCCGGCCCCCGGTCTTTACCGGCTGAGCGAGGGCGGTTTGTCGCGGCTGGTCGCGCTTGGCCCGCTGGCCCCGCGTGAGTTTCAGCAAACCGTGGCAGACGGCGCTGCACTGGAACCGCTGGCGCAGGCAAGCGGCGGTGCGGTGCTGAACCTTTCGGATGGCACCCCGCAGATCCGTCGCGTGGCGATGGGGCGGCCAGCGCAGGGGCAGGGCGTCTCGGGCGCGTGGATCGGGCTGCGCGAACGCGGGGCGCAGGCGGTGGGGGCGGTCTCGCGCCGCCCGCTGCTGCCGGAATGGGGCTGGCTGGCGCTGATCGCCGGGGCGGCTCTGGCGGGCTGGCTGGCCGAGGGGCGGCGGCGCGGCTAAGGCTGCGCGCCTGCCCGCATGTCCTTGCCAAGCCAAGGCCCGGTTGTTAACCCGTGGGAAACTTGCCTGAAAGGACGGATCATGGCCGCTGACATCCAACCCGCCCCCTATACCGAGGCCGACCTGAGCCTTATCAAGCGGATCATTCCGCATCGCTATCCGTTCCTGTTCATCGACAAGGTGCGCGACATCGTGCCGAATGAATCGGCGGTCGGCATCAAGATGGTCACGAATAATGAGCCGCATTTTCAGGGTCATTTCCCCGATCAGCCGGTTATGCCGGGCGTGACCATCGTCGAGGCGATGGCGCAGACTGCCGCCATTGTCGTGGGCATCAGCATGAACATCATCGACCGCCCGATGCTGACCTATTTCATGGGCATCGACGGCTGCAAGTTCCGGCGCATGGTGGTGCCGGGTGATATGCTGGAGCTGCACGTTCAGGCCAAGCGCGGCGGTGGCAAAATCTGGAAGTTCGAGGGCCGTGCGCTGGTCGATGGCCAGCTTGCCGCGCAGGCCGAGTTCACCGCCATGATGGCGGAAAAGACCGATGACTGACATGCTGATCCACCCGTCGGCGGTGATCGAGCCAGGCGCAGAGATCGGGCAGGGCGCAGAGATCGGCCCGTTCTGCGTGGTCGGTCCGCAGGTGCGTATCGGTGATGGCGCAGTGTTGAAATCCCATGTCGTCGTGACGGGCGAAACCGTGATCGGCGCGGAAACCGTAATCTACCCCTTTGCCTGCATCGGTGAGGTGCCGCAGGATCTCAAGTTCCGGGGCGAAAGCACCCGGCTGGAGATTGGCGCCCGCAACCGCATCCGCGAATATGTGACGATGAACCCCGGCACCGAAGGCGGCGGCGGGGTGACGCGGGTGGGTGATGACGGGCTGTTCATGGCGGGCAGCCATGTCGCCCATGACTGCCAGATCGGCAACCGGGTGATTCTGGTGAATAACGTCGCCATCGCCGGGCATTGCATTTTGGAAGATGATGTGATCGTCGGCGGGCTGTCGGGCGTGCATCAATTCGTGCGCATCGGGCGTGGGGCGATGATCGGCGCGGTCACGATGGTGACGGCGGATGTGATCCCCTATGGTCTGGTGCAGGGGCCGCGCGGCCATCTGGACGGGCTGAACCTTGTGGGTCTGAAGCGCCACGGCGCCAGCCGCGCCGATATTGCCGCGCTGCGTAACCTGCTGGGTGATCTTGGGCAGGGCAGTTTCCGTGACACCGCCCGCGCCCGGCAAGAGGCCGGACCCGTCACCGACCGCGAGGCCGAGGTTCTGGCCTTTATTCTTGGCCCCTCGGATCGGTCTTTCCTTGCGCCGCATCAGGTGCATCCATGAGCGATCTGGCGATTATCGCAGGCAATGGCGGCCTGCCCGCCGAATTGCACCGTCGTCAGCCCGATGCGGCGCTGTTCGCGCTGGAAGGGTTCGGCGTGGGCCTGCCTGCGACCCCGTTCCGGCTGGAACGGCTGGTGCCGTTTCTGGACGGGCTGACTGAACAGGGCATCCGCCGGGTCTGTTTCGCGGGCGCAATCCAGAGGCCCCGGCTGGACCCGGAAATGTTCGACAACCGCACTGCCACGCTGGTGCCGCGCATCCTTGCTGCCATGCAATCGGGCGATGATGGCGCGCTGCGCGAGGTGATTGCGGTGTTTGAGGAATGGGGGATGCAGATTGTCGCGGCCTCTGACATCGCGCCGGATCTGGTGCCGGGCGATGCTGTGCTGACGGGCGAGCCTTCCGCGCGGGATCAGCAGGATGCAGCGCGGGCCAAGGGCATCGTGCAGGCGCTTGGCGCATTGGACATCGGGCAGGGCGCGGTGGTCTCGGCCGGGCTGTGCATCGCCGTGGAAACCCTGCCGGGAACCGAGGCGATGCTGGCTTTCGTGGCGCAACACACCCCCAAGGGCGGGGTGCTGTTCAAAGCCCCGAAACCCAGGCAAGACCTGCGCATCGACATGCCCGCCATCGGGCCGGAAACCATCACGCAGGCGCAGGCGGCGGGGCTGACAGGCATCGCCTTTCAGGCTGGCGGGGTGCTGCTTTTGGAACGCGATGAGGTGATCCGCCGGGCGCAAACTGCCGGGATCAGCCTGTGGGGGATCACGGATGCAGGTGCTGAAGGTCTTTCTGATCGCGGGTGAAGCCTCTGGCGACCGGCTTGGCGCGGCACTGATGGCGGGGCTGCGGGAACTGGTGCCGGGCGTCAGCTTTGACGGGGTGGGCGGTCCTTTGATGCAGGCGCAAGGGCTGGTCAGCCGTTTTCCCATGTCGGAACTGTCGGTCATGGGGCTGGCCGAGATCCTGCCCAAATATTTCCACCTGAAACGCCGTATCCGCGAATGTGCCGATGCGGTCATTGCCACTCGGCCTGATGTTCTGATCACCATTGATGCGCCGGATTTCGGGTTGCGGGTCGCGCGGCTGGTACGGGCGGCGATCCCGGATCAGCGGACGGTGCATTATGTGGCACCCTCGGTGTGGGCATGGCGTCCGGGGCGGGCGGCAAAAATGGCGCGGGTGATTGACCATGTGCTGACGCTGCTGCCGTTCGAGCCGCCGCTGATGCAGGCCGCCGGGATGAGCAGCGATTTCGTTGGCCATCCGGTTGTCTCGGAAACCCGTGCAACCCCTGCCGAGGCGGCGGCGTTTCGTGCAGCCCATGGTGTCAGCGGGCCGCTGTTGCTGATGCTGCCGGGGTCGCGCGGGGGCGAGGTTGCCCGGCTTGGGCCGCGCTTTGGGCAGGCGGCGGGGCAGCTGGCGCAGCGCCATCCGGGGCTGCGGGTGGCGGTGCCGGTGGTGCCGCATCTGGCTGATCGGGTTGCAGATATGGCCCGCGACTGGCCCGATCCGATCCTGATTTCCGACCCCGACGAAAAGCGCGCTGCCTTTGCCGCTGCCGATCTGGCGCTGGCGGCCAGCGGCACGGTCAGTCTGGAGCTGGCGGCGAATGGCGTGCCGATGGTGATTGGCTATGACGCCGCATGGCTGACGCGGGTGATCGTTCAGGCGATGCTACGGGTGGATACGGTGACGTTGGTCAATCTGGTCAGCGAAACGCGGGTGGTGCCGGAATATATCGGCCCCGATTGCAACCCGCCTGCCTTGGCGGCGGCGCTGGATCGTCTGCTCTCTGACCCCGCGGCGCGGGCGGCGCAGCAGATGGCGATGGAGGTGACGATGAACCGTCTTGGCCGTGGAGGGGAAGCGCCGGGCCTGCGCGCGGCGCGTTCCGTGTTGGGCTACCTTAGCTCTGCGCCGCGATCACGATGATCTCGACCTTGTAATCGGGGGTGGCCAGCTTGGCCTCGCCGGTGGCGCGGGCGGGGGTTGCGCCCTGCGGCACCCATGCGTCCCAAACCGCGTTCATTTCCGCGAAATCGGCCATGTCGGCCAGCCAGATGGTTGCCGACAGGATGCGGGTCTTGTCGCTGCCTGCGCGGGCCAGCAGATCCTCGATCTGCGCCAGAATTGTGGTGGTCTGCGCCGTCACCGATTCGCCGGGCTGGCCAACCTGACCGGCCAGATAGACCAGACCGTTATGGATGACGCCCTGGCTCATGCGCGGGCCGGAATCGAGGCGGGTAATGTCGGACATATCTTATGCTCCTGCGAAAAGGCGGTAAAAGAACACGACCGTCATGCCGAAACCGACCGCTGCGATCAAGCCGCGAAGGGCTGGAACCGGGATTTTCCGTGCCACCGGCGCACCAAGATAGCCGCCAAGGACCGTGCCTATGCCCATCCACAAGGCAGCCAGCCAGATCACCTTTCCACCCGCCGCGAAAATCGCGCAGGACACCAGCGACAATGCGAAACTCAGCCAGCATTTCAGCCCGTTCATCTGGTGCAGGTCGCTCATGCCCCACAGCGCGAACAGCGCCAACAGGATGATTCCCAACCCGCCGTTGAAATAGCCGCCATAGATGGCCACCGGCAGCATGGTCCCGGCCCCAAAGGCGGTGACGCCAGCCCGGCTTTGCGCCGCCCATTCGCGGATGCGCGGTCCCCACAGGAAAACCACCGTTGCGGCCAGCAGCAAAAACGGCACCAGCAGCGCAAAAGCCTTATTCGAGGACACCAGCAGCAGCCCGGACCCGATCATGCCGCCAAGCACGGTCCAGATGGTCAGCCGTCCGATCAGTCGCCGCTCCAGCGCGGCAATGTCGCGGCGAAACCCGATGGCCGAGGCCAGATAGCCCGGCAGCGCCGCCACCGTGCTGGTTGCATTGGCCGCCACCACCGGCACCCCCGCCGCCACCAGCGCCGGAAAGGTGATAAATGTGCCGCCTCCTGCCACCGCATTCAGCATCCCGCCGAAAAAGCCCGCAATCAGCAACAGCAACCATTCCGCCATGATGCCCCCCGAATCCTCACTGTCGGCCAGACTGACCCCGCTGCGTCAGGGGTTCAAGGGGCGTCAGGCAGCGGGATAATGGTTAAAGATTCTGGTCGTGCCGTCCTTGCGGATCAGGTGAACGTCATAGGCTTCGCGTTCGGCTTCCGGCCCCATGCCGGGAGACCCCCAAGGCATACCCGGCACCGACAGGCCGATGGCATCAGGGCGACTGTCCAGCAGGCGTCGGATGTCGGCCAGTGGCACATGACCTTCGATCACATAGCCTTCAACGCGGGCAGTGTGACATGAGGTCATAGCGGGAGGGATGCCTGCTTTTGCCTTTAACCGGGCCAGCGCATCGTTGGGCATATCCTCGACCGTGACCGGGAAACCAGCCTGTTCGACAAGGGCGATCCAGTCGCCGCAGCAACCGCAATTCGGATCTTTCACGACATGGAACGCCGGATAGGTGGTTTTTGCGCGGACAGGCAGTGCTGTCAGCATCACCCCGGTGATGGCCGAGGTCAGCAGCGCCCGGCGCGACAGGGCGGTGGATCGGTTTGCGGCAGACATGATGCCCCCTTTGGTCAATGCTGACCCATTCGTAACCGGGCCGGGATGCAACGGCGAGGCATAAAGCCATGACGCCGGGTGGCGAGATGCCGCAGGAAATGCGCTATCTTGCAGGGGGGATGGTTTTTACGCCACGGCAGGCTGAAAATGCAGCGCCGGCAGGGGCCGGGTTCCGAATGTCAGGATGATGGAGCGGGTGAAGGGAATCGAACCCTCGTCGTCAGCTTGGGAAGCTGCTGCTCTACCATTGAGCTACACCCGCGTCGAAGGGGCTGATACGGCGGGCGGGCGGGCGCGTCAAGAGGGGTCAGCGCAAACCGAATTCAGCCAGTTCGCGGGCGATCTCGGGCGGCAGCGAATCATCATGGGCGCGGGCGGGGGACAGATCGGGCGGCGCGTCGGCAGCGTCCAGATAGCGCCAGCCCTGAAAGGCGCGGCGCGGGGTGGCGGCAACGGGGATCATCTCGCGCCCGATTTTCAGCACGCAGCGGCGGATGCCGTCCTGACCGATGCGCTCTTCCAGCCCGACCAGCGGCTGACGGGCCAGCATCAGCCCTTTGAACACCCAATAGATACTGCCGCCATCCAGCAATTCGGCCTCGCGCTTGGGCCACATGCGGGTGGTGTGTTCGGCGGGGCCATGGCCATAGCGACTGGCTTGCCATGCCGCCAGTTCCTCGGGTGAGGCGCAGCCGACGCAAAGTTTCATCAGGTTCAGTTTGCCAGACATGTTTGCCTGATAGGCTTGTTGTGAGGAAAGGGCAATGACACAATATATAGTGTTGTTGAATTATCTTAACGCAAGTGCTGGAATGGTTCTTGCCAATCCGTCCAGATTGGCTATGACACCGGCCTGACTCTTCCGCCACTGACAGGACGCATCCGATGACCGCCTTTGCCGCCCCCATCGCTGAACAGATCTGGGACATGAAATACCGGCTGAAGGATGCCGAAGGTCACGCCATCGACCAGTCGGTCGAAGATAGCTGGCGCCGCGTCGCCCGTGATCTGGCCCGTGTCGAAACCGACCCCGAGGCATGGGAGCCGCGCTTTTACGAAGCACTGAAGGATTTCAAATTCCTGCCCGCAGGCCGGATTCTGGCCGGCGCCGGCACCGGGCGCAGCGTGACCCTGTTCAACTGCTTTGTCATGGGGACCATCCCTGACAGCATGGGCGGTATTTTCGACATGCTGAAAGAGGCCGCGCTGACCATGCAGCAGGGCGGCGGCATCGGTTATGACTTCAGCACCATCCGTCCGCGCGGGGCCGAGGTGAAGGGCGTGGCGGCGGATGCCTCCGGCCCCCTGTCCTTTATGGATGTGTGGGACGCGATGTGCCGCACGATCATGTCAGCGGGCAGCCGCCGTGGCGCGATGATGGCGACAATGCGCTGCGATCACCCTGATATTGAACGCTTTATCGAGGCGAAACAGGACAGCGCCCGGCTGCGCATGTTCAACCTGTCGGTGCTGATTACCGATCCGTTCATGGAGGCCGTCCGCGCCGATGGTTCGTGGGATCTGACCTTTAACGGCAAGATCTATCACACCGTTCAGGCCCGTGACCTGTGGAACAAGATCATGCGGGCGACCTATGATTACGCCGAACCGGGCGTGATCTTCATTGACCGCATCAACAAGGCCAACAACCTGCATTACGCGGAAACCATTGCGGCGACGAACCCCTGTGGCGAGCAGCCTCTGCCGCCCTATGGGGCCTGTCTGCTGGGGTCGGTAAACCTTGCGCGGCTGGTGAAAGATCCGTTCGGCGCCAATGCTGCGCTGGATGAAGCTGCGCTGGACGAACTGGTGCGCACCGCCGTGCGGATGATGGATAACGTGGTGGATGCCAGCCGCTTTCCGCTGGACCAGCAGGCGCAAGAGGCCGCCAACAAGCGCCGCATCGGCCTTGGCGTGACCGGGCTGGCCGATGCGCTGCTGATGGTGGGCTTGCGCTATGGCGCGCCGGATGCGGTGGAGCAGACGCGGGCATGGATGAAACAAATCGCGCGGGCGGCCTATCTGGCCTCGGTCGATCTGGCGCGGGAAAAAGGTGCTTTCCCGCTGTTCGATGCGAAAGAATACCTGAAATCCGGCTTTATGCAGCGGATGGATGATGACGTGCGCGCGGCCATTGCGGAACATGGTATCCGCAACGCCCTGCTGACCAGCATCGCGCCCACCGGCACCATCAGCCTGTATGCGGGCAATGTGTCCAGCGGGATCGAGCCGGTCTTTGCCTATGCCTATACCCGCAAAGTGCTGCAAAAGGACGGCTCGCGCACCGAGGAGGAAGTCGTCGATTACGCCGTGCAGATGTGGCGTGACAAGATGGGCGACGCCGAACTGCCCGCGCATTTCGTGAATGCGCAGGTGCTGGAACCCTCGGCCCATGTCGCCATGCAGGCGGCGGCGCAGGAATGGGTGGACAGCTCGATCAGCAAAACCATCAACTGCCCCGAGGACATCAGCTTCGAGGCGTTCAAGGATGTTTACCTGCAAGCCTGGGATTTGGGCTGCAAGGGCTGCACCACCTATCGCCCCAATGATGTGACCGGCTCGGTCCTGTCGGTCAGCGAAACCAGCGAAAAAGCACCCGAGGCCGACACCGGGGCCGAAGTCGTCTATCTGACCGACCCGCTGGACCGCCCGGCGGCGCTGGAAGGCTCGACCTATAAGCTGAAATGGCCGGGCAGCGAACATGCCATTTATATCACCATCAACGACATCGTTCACGGCGGCCACCGTCGCCCGTTCGAGGTGTTCATCAACTCCAAGAACATGGAACATTACGCTTGGACGGTGGCGCTGACGCGGATGATCTCGGCGGTGTTCCGGCGCGGCGGCGAGGTGTCCTTTGTGGTCGAGGAACTGAAGGCGGTGTTCGACCCGCGCGGCGGTGCGTGGATGCAGGGCCGCTATGTGCCGTCGATTCTGGCGGCCATCGGCGGGGTGATCGAACAGCATATGGTCAGCACCGGCTTTCTGGCGGGCGAGGGTATGGGCCTGAAATCCGATCCGGCGCTGGAAGCCAATGTTGTCGGTCTGGACAGCCGCCCAAAAGGTCCGGCCTGCCCAAGCTGCGGCCAGTTCGGGATGCGCATGATCGAGGGCTGCATGACCTGCCCGAGCTGCGGCCACTCGAAATGCGGCTGATCTGAACGCGAAGCCGATCTGAAACCAAAAGGCCGGGCGATCTGCGATCCCCGGCCTTTCTTCTTCATCAAAATATCCTCGGGGGTCCGGGGGCAGACAGCCCCCGGTGCCGACGGGTCAGGCAATCCCGGCGGTGATCAGCCCGCGGGCAATGTTCTGAAACACCTGCGCCTGCGGGCTGTCGGGGGCGGCCAGAACGACCGGCGTGCCGCTGTCGCCTGCGACCCGGACGGACAGGTGCAAAGGCACCTCACCCATCAGCGGCACCCCCATCTGCGCGGCCTCCTGCGCGACGCCGCCATGGCCAAAGATATGCTCCTCATGGCCGCAATTGCTGCAAATATGGGTGGACATATTTTCCACCAAGCCAAGGATCGGCACCTTCAGCTTGTGGAACATATCAATCGCCTTGCGCGCATCCAGCAGCGCCACATCCTGCGGGGTGCTGACCACGATGGCCCCGTCCAGCGGGGTTTTCTGTGCCAGCGTCAGTTGCACATCGCCGGTGCCGGGCGGCAGGTCCACGATCAGCACGTCCAGATCGCCCCATTGCACCTGAAACAGCATCTGTTGCAGCGCCCCCATCAGCATTGGGCCGCGCCAGACAAGGGCTTCGTTTTCTGGCACCAGCAGGCCAAGGCTCATCATGGTGACGCCGTGGTTTTGCAGCGGGATGATGGTCTGCCCGTCGGGGCTGGCCGGGCGGCCTGAAACCCCCATCATGCGCGGCTGGCTTGGCCCGTAAACATCGGCATCCAGCAGGCCCACGCGGCGGCCTTGCGCGGCCAGCGCGGTGGCAAGGTTGGCGCTGACCGTGGATTTACCGACCCCGCCCTTGCCCGAGGCCACCGCGATCACATGGCGCACGCCAGGGATCGGCTGCACCGGCGAAGGCTTGGGATGGCCGCCGATTTTCAGGTCCGGTGGCGGCGATTTTTTCGGGGCGCTGCCGGTCATGGCGATCTGCACATCGCTGACACCGGGCAGGGCGGCGACAGCGGCGCGGGCCTGATCCTCCAGCGCACGGAAGGGTGCAGGCTCGGCCTCACCAATATCCAGAACGAAACGGACGTTGCCGCCCTCGACCACCAGCGCGCGAATCAGGTTTTCGGCCACCGGGTTGCTGCCCGAAGGGGTTTTCAGCGCCGAAAGCGCGGTCAGGATCTGGTCTTTGCTTGGGGTCATGGTCTTTGCCTCATGTGGTCAATGCGTGGCTGGCCGCGCGGATCAGAATGGATGCGCCGGGTTCGATCAGAGCATCAGGGAAATCATAGTCAGGGTTATGCAGTGCGGGGCCGCCGCCCGCGCCAAGCAGCAGCATGGCGGTTTTGGAAACTTGTGCGAAACGGCCGAAATCCTCTGAGGCGCGCATCGGCAGATCGCCGGGCGTCACGCTTAGCCCGCTGGTCCGGGCGGCGTCAGCCATGATTGCGGCGGCTTGTGCGTCGTTCTCGCAATGGGTGAAAATATCATGCCAATCTGCGGTCAATCTCAGCCCGTGACGCGCGGCCTGATCCTGCGCCAGTGCCAGCGCCTGATCGGCCAGCGCGGTCATGTCATCGTCGTGATAGCTGCGCAGGGTGGCCCATAACTCGGCCTCGCCCGGTGCGATGCCAAAGGCCGCCTCGCCAAGCCGGGCATGGGTAATCGTGACCAGCCGGAAGCCGGGGGCAGGGCGCGGCATATCCTGCGATAGCGCCGCCAGACCCGGAATCAGCGCCGCCAGCGCCGGGGCGGGCGATACCCCGCTGGCCGGGTCAGAGGCATGGGCGGTCCGCCCCTCCAGCCGCAGTCGCAACCCGCGAGAGGCGCAGTTCATCACCGCTGCCCGCACGGCAGCATGGCCTTGTGCAATGCCGGGCATGTTGTGGATGGCAAAGGCCCAATCGCAGGCGAGCGCGGCAAAATCCGGGTCGGCCAGAACGGCGACGGCACCTGCGCCGGTTTCTTCGGCGGGCTGAAACAGCACCACCACACGGCCCTGCGCAGGGCGGTTGGCGGCAAAGTGGTGCGCCGCGCCCATCAGCATCGCCATATGTCCGTCATGGCCGCAAAGGTGGCCTTTGCCCGGTGTTACAGATCTCCAGTCGGGCGTGCCGGTTTCCGTAATCGGCAGCGCGTCCAGTTCCGCCCGCAGCATGACCGAAGGTTCGCCGCAGCCGAATTGTGCCGCCACCCCATGCCCGCCAAGCCCGGTTATCAGCCGGTCGGGCGACAGCGCCCGCAGCGCCTCTGCGATGGTCGCGGCGGTGGCGCTTTCCCGCCCTGACAGTTCCGGTACGCGGTGCAGCGCATGGCGCAGGGCCGTCAGATCAGCCAGCACGTCAGGGGGCAGCAAGGGGGCGTTCGGCAGCGTCATTGGTCTGATCTAATGCGGGCAGGGCGGAATAAAAAGGTGCGAAACAAAAAGGCCGGGCGCTTGGCCCGGCCTTTGTTTCATGCGGCGATGCTTAGTCGCGGTTGCCCAGAAATTGCAGCAGGAACATGAACAGGTTCAGGAAGTCCAGATACAGTTGCAACGCGCCCATGATTGCGGCTTTGCCAAGGAAATCGCGGTCGGAATTGGCCAGTTGCAGATAGGTGTTCTTGATGTTCTGCGTGTCGAACGCGGTCAGACCTGCAAAGATCAGCACCCCGATGGCCGAGATGGCGAATTGCATCGCGCCCGACTTCAGGAAGATGTTGACGATCGAGGCCACGATCAGCCCGATCAGCCCCATCATCAGGAACGTCCCCATGCCCGACAGGTCGCGCTTGGTCGTATAGCCGTAAAGCGACAGGCCGGCAAAGGCGATGGCAGTAATCAGGAAGGTTTGGATGATCGAGAACGGGGTGTAGCTGATGAAGATCCAGCTGATCGACACGCCCATCAGCGTGGCGAAAGCATAGAACATCAGCGTTGCAGCCTGCACCGACAGGCGGTTCACGGCGGCGCCAAAGGCAAAGACCATCAGCAGCGGCGCAAACATCAGCACCCATTTCAGCGGCGAGGTGTAAACCAGACGACCGAACTCGGTCAGCATGGTGCCATTGCGCAACTGACCGGCCGCCAGCGCGGGATCGGTGGTGGTGGCAAGGCCCGACACCGCCCAGGCGGCAGCCGCCGTGACCAGCATCCCTACGGACATCAGCCCGTAAACCTTGTTCATATGGGCGCGCAGGCCCGCGTCGATCTCGACCTGACGGGTGGTTGCGCCCGTGCGCGGGATCGAATTGAAATCAGCCATCGAATTGCTCCTGGTGGTCGATTGCGTCGGTTTGGCCCGAACGGACCGCTCTGGCGGAATATCGGCAAAGAATGGCCGATTTTCAATGCCGCAGCCGACAGTTTTACAGGGTGATTATAACTTTTCCGACAGAACGGCGCTCAGACAGGGCGTCATAACCCTCGGCCAGCCGGTCCAGCGGCAGGATCAGCCCGTTATGTGGGTGCAGCCGACCTTGCTCATACAGGGCAAAGAGTGCGGTCAGGCTGCTTCGCAGCGCGGCGTGGTCAAGGTCGCGGTAAGCAGCCCAATGGATGCCGTGGATGGTGATGTTCTTGACCAGCGCGTGATTGAGGGGCAGCGCAGGCGTCTTGCCCCCGGCAAAACCGATGACCAGAAAGCGTCCGCCCGGTTTCAGCCCGCCAAATGCTGCCAGCCCCGCGGCGTCGCCCACCGGATCATAGACCACATCCACCCCGCCAAAGGCCCGCAGCGCGGCCCGCAGGTCGGGGGTCTCGTCGCTGTCCAGAACCTCATGCGCTCCGGCGGCGCGGGCGATGGCGCATTTTTCGGCCCCCCGCGCCACGGCGATCACCCGCGCCCCAAGTGCTGCGCCGATTTCCACCGCCGTCAGCCCGACCCCGCCCGCTGCCCCAAGCACCGCCAGCGTTTCGCCGGCTTGCAACCCTGCCCGCAATGTCAGGGCCAGATGGCTGGTGCCATAGGCGATCTGGAACCCGGCGGCATCCTCATAGGGCATCGCATCAGGAAGCGGCAGACAGTCGGCGGCATCAAAGTTTCCGCATTGGGTCAGGCACCCCTGCAACCAGACCGCAACACGGGTGCCGGGGCGCAGGTCCGTGCCAGGGCCTGCGGCCTCGACCTCGCCCGCGCCCTCCAGCCCCGGTGTGAAAGGGGTGGGGGGCGTGTCCTGATAGGTGCCTTTGCGCATCAACAGGTCGGCAAAGTTCAGCGCCGCAGCCCGCATCCGCACCCGGACCTGACCCGGCCCCGGATCACCCAGCGGCAGGTCGTGCAATATCGGCCCTTCGCCCGTGGCAGGGATCAGCGCCGAACGTGACGCAACGGAAACGGACGTGGCGGGTGATTCTGTCATTGATGGGCCTCTTTTCGCCTTGTAAGGGGTGCTAGAAGCGAAACTGAACCGCCTGTAAAGAAAAGAAAAGCCGAACTGAACCGCCAGTTTGGCAACGGACCTGTCTTTTTAGTCAGGTCGTTAAGATTTCGCTTGGTCACACCCTCGAAAAGCGAATCATTCCGGGTTACAAAACCTTGGATTGAGTAAGGGGTGACAAAACATGACCCACGCTGTTGATATCCATGTTGGAAAGCGTATCCGCCATCGCCGCTGGCTGATTGGCATGACCCAGCAGCAATTGGCTGATAAGGTCGGAATCAAGTTTCAGCAAATCCAGAAATATGAAACCGGGATGAACCGGGTGTCGGCATCGCGCCTTTGGGACATTGCGCACGCGATGGATGTTTCTGTCAGTTTCTTTTTTGACGGTCTGGAAGATGGCACTGTGCCACAGCCTGCCGCCGAACATGACATCCTTGGCGACAAAGAGGCGCTGCAACTGGTGCGGGCCTATTACGCCATGCCCGAAAGCCAGCGCCGCCAGATCTTTGAACTGGCCCGCGTGCTGTCGGACGCCGCCTGAACCGATTCGGGCCAGCTTTCCTGCTGGCCTGATCCTGCCCGACGGGGTAAGCCGGACCTGCTGACGCAGGAGGCCCGCATGATCCGTTCCTTTCCCGCCGCCGAGGTTGCTTCCATCCGTGCCGCTGCGCACCGGCTGGCTGATGCTGCGCGGGTGCAGACGTTGGCGCGGTTCCGTAACGATGATCTGGCCACCGATAACAAGCAGGCGGGCGGGTTCGACCCGGTGACAGAGGCCGACCGTGCCGCTGAACGCGCCATGCGGGCGTTGCTGGCGGAATTGCGCCCCGATGATGGGATTCTGGGTGAGGAATATGGCGAACAGCCGGGCCGCTCGGGCCTGCGCTGGGTGCTGGACCCGGTGGATGGCACCCGCGCCTTTATCAGCGGCGCACCAAGCTGGGGGGTGCTGATCGCGGTCGAGGATGCGTCTGGCCCGGTCTATGGGCTGATCGACCAGCCCTATATCGGGGAACGCTTTGAGGGTGGCTTTGGTCATGCCCTGCTGACTGGCCCGCATGGCACCCGCCCGCTGGCGACCTGTGCGCGCGGGCTGGCGGATGCAACCCTGATGACGACCTTTCCAGAGGTTGGCACCGCTGCGGAACGCGCGGGTTTTGACCGGGTGCGCGACCGGGTGCGGCTGACCCGTTACGGGCTGGATTGCTATGCCTATGCGCTGTTGGCGATGGGACAGATTGATCTGGTGATCGAAGCGGGCCTGCAACCTTATGACATCGCCGCGCCGATTGCGGTCATTCAGGCGGCGGGCGGGATCGTCACCAACTGGCAGGGCGGCCCGGCGCATCCCGGTGGGCAGGTGGTTGCCGCCGGTTCCGCTGATCTTCATGCGCAGGCGCTGGCGCTTTTGGCGGGTTGATCGCGCGGGCCTGACCGCCTAAACCGCCCCTGACATCCCACCCATTCCGCTTGATGGAGGCCCGCCGTGACCGACGATACCCGCCGCCGCGAAGCGGATGACGATGACGAATACAGCCCCTCGGCCGAGGTGATCGAACAGATCGTCGAGGCAATCGAGCAGGAAAACCAGCCCGCGCTGGATGAAATCCTTGAGCCGATGCACGCCGCCGACATTGCGGATGTGATCGAGCAGCTTTCCGCAGGCGACCGGCGCGAGTTTCTGAATCTCTATTCCGACGAGATCGACGGCGAAATTCTGTCGGAAATCGACGAATCAATCCGTGACGAGGTGCTGGAACAACTGCCCCCCGAGGTCGTGGCCGAGGCCGTCCGCGAGATGGACACCGACGACGTGGTGGACCTGATCGAAGATATGGACGAGGGCGAACGGCAGGAAATCCTTGCTGCGCTGGACGAATCCGACCGGGTGGCGGTTCAGCAGTCGCTGACCTACCCTGAATATTCAGCGGGCCGTCTGATGCAGTCCGAGGTGGTGACCGCGCCGGAGCATTGGAATGTAGGCGAGACCATCGACTTTCTGCGCAGCGAGGACTGGCTGCCGGAACAGTTCTATCACGTCATTCTGGTGGACCCGCGCCGCCGCCCGGTGGGCTATGTGACCTTGGGCAAGGTGCTGTCCTCGGGGCGTTATACCAAGCTGCGCGACATCACCGAGGACAGTTTCCGCACCATCCACGTTGAGCAGGATGAGGGCGATGTCGCCTTTGCCTTCAACAAATACCACCTGATTTCCGCGCCTGTGGTGGATGACGCCGACCGGCTGGTGGGGGTTATCACCATCGACGACGCCATGTCGGTGCTGGACGAGGAACATGAGGAAGACATCCTGCGCCTTGCCGGTGTGGGTGATGATTCCAGTATTTCGGATACGGTGGCGGAAACCGTGCGTCAGCGGATTCCGTGGCTGGGGGTGAATATCCTGACCGCGCTGCTGGCAGCGACAGTGATCTCGGTGTTCGAGGATTCCATCGCCCGGCTGGTGGCGCTGGCGGTGCTGATGCCGATTGTGGCCTCAATGGGCGGCAATGCGGGGACGCAGACGCTGACCGTGGTGGTGCGCGGTCTGGCAACCAAGACGCTGACCGAATCGAATATGTGGCGCATCATCCGCCGCGAGGCCGCTGTGGGGCTGACAAATGGCGCGACCTTTGCCGTGGTGATGGCGGCCGTGGCCTTTATCTGGTTCCGCGATCCGGCATTAAGCATGGTGATCGCCGTGGCCATGATTATCAACCTGACGGTGGCCGCGCTTGGCGGGATTCTGGTGCCGCTGGCGCTGGACCGGGCCGGGGCAGATCCGGCGCTGGCCTCGCCAACCTTTGTCACAACACTGACGGATGTGATTGGGTTCTTTGCCTTTCTGGGGCTGGCCACGCTGGTTCTGCTGTGAAGGATCAGGCCCGCCGTGCGGCGCTGGCGGCGCGTCGGGCGCGGGGGGACCAGATTGCCGCTGACCGCTTTCTGTCTCAGGCGCTGGTTCCTTATGCGGGACAGGCTCTGGCCGGGTTCTGGCCGATGGGCGATGAAATCGACCCTCGCGCAGCGATGACCGTCCATTCCGGCCCGCTCTGCCTGCCGGTGGTGCCGGGCCGTGCGGTGCCGCTGATCTTTCGCCGCTGGCAGCCGGGCGATGCGCTGGAGGCCGGGCCGATGGGAACCAGCCACCCCGGCGAGCAGGCCCCGCAGATCACCCCACAAGTGCTGATCGTGCCGCTTTTGGCCTTTGATGCAGGCGGCAACCGGCTGGGCTATGGCGGCGGCTATTACGACCGCACGCTGGCGCAATTGCGGGCGGCGGGGCCGGTCGTGGCCATCGGTTTCGCATGGGCCTGTCAGCAGCAGGACGCTTTGCCACTGGAACCGACCGATCAGCCGCTGGATCTGATCGTGAGTGATGCCGGGGTGATTCTGCCGCGACGCAGCAATTGAGCCGCTTTCGCCGGGGGTAATCCGGGAACAACCTATGCGCGAAATCTGATCGTCCGGGGTGCGGCGAAAAACCGCTCTGATCCGATTCGGGCGGTTTGTCCTGCAAAACCCCGCCAGCATTGGAAAAACACGAAACATAGGGTGCGGCAGGGGGCGCGGAACAATATCTTGCGGTGTTGTCAAACAAACAATGCGCTTGTTTGCGTGATCCGATTGCGTCAGGTTGTGCAGGCAAGGCCGCCGACCCACAATATCTGGTGGCATCGTCAGAAAACAGATGCAGAGCTTTGGGCCGCTGTTGCGATGGCAACCGCCGGTCGCGGGCGGCTGCGCGTAACGGGACAGAAGGAACAGGATATGCGGATCGCGCGTCGTTTTACGACCGAGAAATCGGGTGCCTATGGCGAGATTGACTTCACCACCACCACCAGCGAAATCCGCAATCCTGACGGCACCATCGTGTTCCGCAATGACTCGGTTGAGGTGCCGGCGGGCTGGTCTCAGGTCGCCTCTGATGTGATCGCGCAGAAATATTTCCGCAAAGCGGGCATCCCGGCGGCGCTGAAACGGGTCAAGGAAAAGGGCGTGCCAGAGTTCCTGTGGCGCTCGGTCCCCGATGATGAGGCGCTGGCCGGTCTGCCTGAGGACGCGCGTTTCGGCGGCGAAACCAGCGCCCGGCAGGTGTTCGACCGTCTGGCCGGTGCCTGGGCCTATTGGGGCTGGAAGGGCGGCTATTTCACCGCTGAATCCGACGCCCGCGCCTATTATGACGAGATGCGCTTCATGCTGGCCCGGCAGATGGCTGCGCCGAACAGCCCACAATGGTTCAACACCGGGCTGCATTGGGCCTATGGCATCGATGGTCCGTCGCAGGGGCATTATTATGTCGATTACAAGACCGGCAAGCTGGTCAAATCCGACAGCGCCTATGAACACCCGCAGCCGCACGCCTGCTTTATCCAGTCGGTCAGCGACGATCTGGTGAACGAAGGCGGCATCATGGATCTGTGGGTGCGTGAGGCGCGGCTGTTCAAATACGGGTCCGGCACCGGCACCAATTTTTCCAGCCTGCGCGGCGAGGGGGAAAAGCTGTCGGGCGGCGGCAAGTCCAGTGGCCTGATGGGGTTCCTGAAGATCGGCGACCGCGCGGCGGGTGCGATCAAATCCGGCGGCACCACGCGCCGGGCCGCGAAAATGGTGATCTGCGACATGGATCACCCCGATATTGAACAGTTCATCAACTGGAAGGTGATCGAGGAACAAAAGGTCGCCTCTCTGGTCGCCGGTTCCAAGATGCATGAGGCGCGGCTGAACGAGATTTTTGCCGCGATCCGTGAATGGGATGGCAGCATGGATGATGCCACCGACCCGGCAAAGAACGCGGGGCTGAAAACCGCGATCCGTGCCGCGAAACGTGCGATGATCCCGGAAACCTATATCAACCGCGTTCTGCAATATGCACGGCAGGGGTTTGATTCCATTGAGTTCCCGACCTACGATACGGATTGGGACTCTGAGGCCTATATCAGCGTTTCGGGGCAGAACTCGAACAACTCGGTTCGGGTGACGGATGCGTTCCTGAAAGCTGTGCGTGACGATGCGCCGTGGGAATTGCTGCGCCGCACCGATGGCAAGGTCGCCAAGACCGTCAATGCCCGTGAATTGTGGGATCAGATCGGCCATGCCGCATGGGCTTGCGCCGACCCCGGCATCCAGTTCCACGACACGGTGAACGCATGGCATACCTGCCCGGAGGATGGCGCGATCCGCGGGTCGAATCCGTGCAGCGAATATATGTTCCTTGACGATACCGCCTGCAACCTTGCCTCGATGAACCTGCTGACCTTCCTGCATGACGGTCAGTTCGATGCGGGCGGCTATATCCACGCGACGCGGCTGTGGACGGTGACGCTGGAAATCAGCGTGCTGATGGCGCAATTCCCGTCCAAGGAAATCGCGCAGCGGTCCTATGATTACCGCACGCTTGGGCTTGGCTATGCCAATATCGGTGGCTTGCTGATGAATATGGGCCTTGGCTATGACAGCGATCAGGGCCGCGCGCTGTGCGGGGCGCTGACCGCGCTGATGACCGGCGTGTCCTATGCCACCAGCGCCGAGATGGCGGGCGAGCTGGGTGCTTTCCCCGGCTATGCGCGCAATGCCGACCACATGCTGCGGGTGATCCGCAACCATCGTGCAGCGGCCCATGGCAGCGGTGCTTATGAAGGGGTGAATGTCGCGCCGGTGGCGCTGGATGCGGTGAACTGCCCCGACCAACAGCTTGTCAGCCTGGCCCGCACCGCCTGGGACGAGGCCCTGACCTTGGGCGAGGAGCACGGCTTCCGCAACGCGCAGGCCACGGTGATCGCGCCGACCGGGACCATCGGTCTGGTCATGGACTGCGACACCACCGGGATCGAGCCTGATTTTGCGCTGGTCAAGTTCAAGAAACTGGCAGGCGGCGGTTATTTCAAGATCATCAACCACTCGGTTCCCGCCGCGCTGGAGGTTCTTGGCTATTCCAGCGCCGAGATCGAGGAAATCATCGCCTATGCTGTCGGCCATGCCAGCCTTGGCAATTGTCCCGGCATCAACCACGCGGCGCTGGTCGGCCATGGCTTCGGCCCGCGTGAGCTGGAAAAGATCGACGCCGCGCTGGCTTCGGCCTTTGATATCCGCTTCGTGTTCAATCAATGGACCTTGGGTGAGGCGTTCTGCCGCGAAACCCTTGGTATTCCGGCGGAAAAGCTGAACGATCCAACGTTTGATCTGCTGCGCCACCTTGGCTTTGACCGTGCGCAGATCGACGCTGCCAATGACCACGTTTGCGGCACAATGACGCTGGAGGGTGCGCCCTTCCTGCGGCCCGAACACTATGCGGTGTTTGACTGCGCCAATATTTGCGGCAAGCGCGGCACCCGCTACCTGTCGGTTGACAGTCATATCCGCATGATGGCGGCGGCGCAGTCGTTCATCAGCGGCGCGATTTCCAAAACTATCAACATGCCCAATGACGCCACCATTGCCGATGCGCTGGCGGCTTATGAGCTGTCCTGGTCGCTGGGGATCAAGGCGAACGCGCTGTATCGGGATGGCTCGAAACTGTCGCAGCCGCTGGCCAGCGCGCTGGTCGAGGATGATGAGGACGCCGCCGAAATCCTTGAAACCGGCAGCCCGCAGGAAAAGGCGGCGGTGATTGCCGAAAAGGTGGTCGAAAAGATCATCGTCAAGGAAATGGTCCGCAGCCACCGCGAAAAGCTGCCCAGCCGCCGCAAGGGCTATACGCAAAAGGCCGTCGTCGGTGGGCATAAGGTTTACCTGCGCACCGGGGAATATGACGACGGTGCGCTTGGCGAAATCTTCATCGACATGCACAAGGAAGGCGCGGGCTTCCGGGCGATGATGAACAATTTCGCCATCGCGGTGTCGGTTGGCCTGCAATATGGTGTGCCGCTGGAGGAGTTCGTGGACGCCTTTACCTTCACCCGCTTTGAACCGGCGGGGATGGTGCAGGGCAATGACAGCATCAAGAATGCCACATCTATTCTGGATTATGTGTTCCGCGAACTGGCTGTGTCCTATCTGGACCGCACCGATCTGGCGCATGTGAAACCGCAGGGCGCGCGGTTTGACGATATGGGCGGCGGCGAGGACGAAGGCCGCAATATCGCACCTGTGTCCGAGGAAAAATCCCGCAGTCTTGAGATGCTGAAACAGATCAGCTCGACCGGCTATCTGCGCAAGCGTCTGCCGCAGGATCTGATGATGCTGCAAACCACTTCTGCGGTGGCGCTGGATACCGGCAGCGGCACGGCGGTGGCTGAAACCGGCACCATCGCGGTGTCAATGGACGCCCGTGCCAAGGCCAAGATGCAGGGCTATGAGGGAGACCCCTGCGGTGAATGTGGCAACTACACGCTGGTGCGCAACGGCACCTGTATGAAGTGCAATACTTGCGGCGGCACCAGCGGTTGCAGTTAACAGGTTAACGCCGCGCCATCCGGGCAACCGGGTGGCGAACCTCTCGGGCAGTCGCGCAGAAGACGCGGGAACGGGTCGCCTGACGGGCGACCCGTTTCATATTTCAGCCCATCGCTCGAAAGCGTCGCCGGTAAGCCCCCGGTGTCAGCCCGGTGATACGCTGGAACAGTTTGCGAAACGCAGCCGGATCACGATAGCCGACAGCCCATGCGATGCTGTCAATGGGTTGTGTGGTGGATTGCAATATCTGACGTGCGCGGTCGATCCGCAGGCGCTGTGCATATTCGGTCGAGGTCATTCCTGTGGCCTTCTGGAACCGGCGCAAAAAGGTGCGTTCTTCCAACCCGGCGCGGGCCGCCAGATCGGGCAGGCGGGCATTGTGACCGTCGGTGTCCTGCAACCAGTGCTGCACCTTCAGGATGGCTGCGTCGCCGTGGTTCAGGCGGGGGGCGAAGTTGCTGTAGAATCGCTGCTCGCGTCCCGGCGGGTCGATCAGAAGTATCTGCGCCGTGGCCAGCATGACCTGTGTCCCAAGAAGGCGGTCCACCAGCACCAGCCCCAAATCGGTCCATGCCATCATCCCGCCTGCGGTGATCAGCTTGCCTTCATCGACGATCAGCCGGTCGGCATCCAGTTCAACCTTTGGAAAACGTGCGGCAAAATCGCTGGTGTAGGCCCAATGTGTTGTGGCCCGGCGGCCGTTCAGAAGTCCGGTTTCGGCCAGCAGAAACGCGCCCGCGCAGACCGAGGCCAGCACCGCTCCGCGCTCATGCGCCGCCAGCAGCCCCGGAACCAGCGGTTCAGCCGCCGTGGTGCTGATCGGTGCGGCCAGTGAGGGCGGCAGGATGATCACATCTGGCAGCGGCTCGGGCCGTGGGGCGTTGAGGTCGCACAGATGCAGAACCTCAAGCCGGGGCAGGGTGGTCGCAGCCTGTTGGCCCGCAATGGCGAACAGGTCGGCCAGCCCCAGCAGCGCGGCTTGCTGTGCTGCCGGATAATGCAGCAGGCCAATGCGGATGGTATCGGTCATGGCGGCCTCTTTGTCGGTATTACCTCGGATTATGTCGATAGCGCCAATGGTGATGCAAGCCGCTTTTGCCCACATACAGGGCAAAGAACAGGAGATCACGATGACCACCCGCCGCAATTTTATCGCCCTGACCGGCGCCGCCATGACCTTGCCGCTTGCTGCCCCGGTGCAGGCGGCTATCGCCCGCCCGCAGGTGACGCAAATCCGCAATGCAACGCTGTGGATCGACTATGCCGGCACGCGCTTTCTGGTCGATCCGATGCTGGCTGACCGCTATGCCTTTCCGGGCTTTCCCGGCACCGCCAACAGCGAATTGCGCAACCCTGCGGGCTATCTGCCCTTTCCGGTTGATGAGATCATTAAGGTTGATGCCGTCATTCTGACCCATCTGCACGAAGATCACTGGGACAAACCCGCGCAGGATGCCTTGCCGAAGGATGTGCCGGTTTTCGTGCAAAATCAGGCGGATGCGGAAATCCTGCACGATCAGGGGTTCACCGATGTGCGGGTGCTGGCGGGCAGCGCGGATTTCAACGGTGTCACCCTGACCCGGACCGAAGGGACGCATGGCACCCCTGCGGCCATTGCCGCTGCCGGTGATCTGCTGGGGCAGGTCATGGGCGTAGCCTTTGCCGCCGAGGGCCAGCCGGTGATTTATCTGGCGGGCGATACGATCTGGAACCAGCAGGTGCGGGATGCGCTGGACACCCACCGCCCCGAGGTGGTGATCCTGAACGCGGGCTATGCGATGCTGCCCGGCGTCGGTCCGATCATCATGGGGGCCGAGGATGTGAAGGCCGTGGCTGATGCCGCACCCAACGCAACGCTGATTGCCACCCATATGGAATCGGTGAACCATTGTATCCTGACGCGGGCCGAGTTGCGCAGCTTTGCCCGTCAGAATGGCTTTGCCGACCGGCTGTATGTGCCGGGTGATGGCCAGATGATCCAACTGTAAGTGAAAGGAAAGCCCATGAAACGCGCTATTCTTGTTGTTGATATTCAGAAAGAATATTTCCCCGGCGGCAATTACCCTCTGGTCGGGATCGAGGCCGCTGCCGCCAATGCCGCCCGCGTCATCGCGGATGCCCGTTCGCGTGGCGATCTGGTCGTGCATGTCCGGCATGAGTTTCCGCAAGGCCCGATCTTCATTCCCGGCACCCCCGGCGTCGAGAGCCACGAAACCGTTGCCCCGGCGGCGGGCGAGCCGGTTGTGACCAAGAACCGCGTCAATTCCTTTCGTGATACGGGACTGGAGGCGATCCTGCGCGATCATGGTGTCGAGCTGGTCGCGGTGATCGGCGCGATGAGCCATATGTGCGTCGATGCGGCGGTGCGGGCGGCCAATGACCTTGGCTTTTCGACCACGACCATTCACGACGCCTGCGCCACCCGCGATCTGGAGTTCGGCGGCGTCACCACCCCCGCTGCGCAGGTGCAGGCGGCGATGATGGCGGCTTTCGCCTTTGGCTATGGTCAGGTTGTCAGCACGGATGATTGGCTTGGCTGATCCCCTGCGGGGCCGGTTGACATCCGGCTCTGCTGCGCTTTTCCTGCGGGCAAAGCGAAAGGAAACGTCATGCTGAAGCCCGTTCTTGTGATCCTGACCATTGGCAGCGGCGGGGTGCCGCATGTCAGCTTTTCCGCGTTGGAATCGCTGGACGCCTGCACCGCCCGGACCGAGGCCGTGACCAGCATCCTGACTGGCGCGGGCTATGAAATCGTCGCGCATGGCTGCGGCGAAACGGATTTGGCGATTGCGCCTTATCAACACGGTGCGCCGCAGCAGGAACCGACGCATCCTTACCGCATCAGCATCGGTGAGGATGTGCAGATCGAGGCGCTGGCTGCGCTGGATGATTGCACCCCCGCATTGGACGCTGACCCCGCGGTGTGGTGTGCGCTCAGCCGGCAGGGCGTCGAGTAATCAACCCGGAAAGCGGTCCCGTGTGCGGTTGGCGATGGCCACCAGCGACAGCATCACCGGGACTTCGACCAGCACCCCCACCACGGTGGCCAGCGCCGCGCCCGAGTGCAGCCCGAACAGTCCGATGGCCACCGCAACCGCCAGCTCGAAAAAGTTCGAGGTGCCGATCAGCGCGCAGGGTGCCGCAACCTTGTGCGGCAATCGCCATGCCCATGCCCAGACATAGCCAAGCGCAAATATCCCATAGGATTGAATGATAATCGGCACCGCGATCAGCATAATCAGCAGCGGTTGGGCCAGAATGACCTGTCCCTGAAAGCCGAACAGCAGAACCACCGTCGCCAGCAGCCCGATGACCGAGGCCGGTTTGATCCGCGCCGTAAAGGCGTCGATGGCTGCCTGTGTTCCCAGCCAGCGCCGTGCGATCCCGCCTGCGATCAGTGGAATCACGATATACAGCAGCACCGACAGGATCAGCGTATCCCATGGCACTGCAATATCGCTGACGCCCAACAGCAGCGCCACGATCGGGGCAAAGGCCACGACCATAATCAGGTCATTCACCGAAACCTGCACCAGCGTATAATTCGGGTCGCCCTTGGTCATCTGCGACCAGACGAACACCATTGCCGTGCAGGGGGCCGCCCCCAGCAGGATCAGCCCGGCGATATATTCCGGTGCCTTGGCAGGGTCGATCAGCCCTGCAAAGATGTGCTGCAAGAACAGGATGCCAAGTGCCGCCATGGTAAAAGGCTTTATCAGCCAGTTGATAACCAGCGTCACGATCAGCCCCTTGGGGCGGCGCCCCACGTCGCGGATGGCGCCAAAATCAATGGCGATCATCATGGGCCAGACCATCGCCCAAATCAGCACCGCCACCACCAGATTGACTGAGGCATATTCCAGCCCCGCCAGTGCCGCGAACAGATCCGGGACCAGATTGCCAAGCACCAGCCCGGCAAGGATGGACAGCCCGACCCACAGGGTCAGCCAGCGTTCAAACAGGCTCATTCCTGCACCTTTTCCGATGGGATAAGATCTGATGGGGCGCAGCAGCCGCCCTCGGGCGGGATCAGCGCGGCTATGAAATCCGCCAGCGGCTGCGCGGCGGCGGGGGCCAGCGTATAGCAGATGCGCGAACCCGAGGTTTCCCCCGCAATGAGTCCCGCAGCTTTCAGGATGCGCAGATGCTCGGACACGGTGGATTGTGCCAGCCCGACCGCGCCCACGATCTCGCCGCCGATACAGCCGGGGGCCTGATACAGCAGGCGCAGGATGTGGATGCGGGCCGGATGGGCCAGCGCCTTGGCAATCTCGGCAAGCTGATCGTCATTCATGGGCTGCCCTTTCATCGTTTATCGTCGATAAGCGATTGCATTCCAGCTTGCAACCCCCGCAACCTGACGCAAAGATACCTTATGCCCAATCTGCACCCGCCCTTTTTTCTGCGCCTTTACCTGACCGAAACCGCCATGCTTGGCCCCGGCAAGGCGGCGTTGCTGGAGGGCATTGCGCGGACCGGCTCGATCTCGGCGGCGGGCCGGGAAATGGGCATGAGCTATAAGCGTGCCTGGTCGCTGGTCGAGGCGATGAACGCTATGTTCCGTGAACCGCTTGTCGCCAGCGCACGGGGCGGCTCGGGCGGGGGCGGGGCCAGCCTGACCGACACCGGACAGCAGGTGTTGTCGCTCTATCGCCAGATTGAGGCGGAATCGCAGGCTGTCAATGCAGACCGCATCGCCGCGCTGCATGATCTGCTAACCGATATGCCCAAACAGAAATAACGCTTGCAGCCTGTATCCGGTTGGTTATGTTTCGGGGGACATAACCGGAGGTTCCTGATGTCCCGCCTTGCCACCCTTGCCCTTTGCGCCGCTTTTGCCACTCCGGTTGCTGCCGAAGATGTGGTGGTCTTTGCTGCCGCCTCGATGAAAACCGCGCTGGACCCGATTGCGGAACAGTTCCAGCAGGCGACCGGGAATACGGTCACGATCAGCTATGCCGGATCGAACGCGCTGGCCCGGCAGATCCTTGAAGGTGCACCGGCGGATATTTTCATCTCGGCCTCGGAGCAATGGATGGATGAGGTCCAGAAAGCTGGCGAAGTCGCGGACGGCAGCCGGGTCGATCTGCTGGGAAATACGCTGGTTCTGGTCGCCCATGATCCGCAGGCCGTGCCGGTTGATCTGACCCCCGACACCGACCTGACCGCGCTGCTTCAGGGCGGCAAGCTGGCGATGGCGCTGGTCGATTCCGTGCCAGCTGGGCAATATGGCAAAGAGGCGCTGACCCATCTTGGCCTGTGGGACAGCCTGTCCCCCGAGGTCGCGCAGGCCGATAACGTCCGCGCCGCGCTGGCGCTGGTCGGCACCGGAGAGGCCCCCTATGGCATCGTCTATGCCACCGATGCGGCGGCCGATCCGAATGTGCAGATCGTTGGCACCTTTCCCGCCGACAGCCATGCGCCGATCACCTATCCCGCCGCGCTGCTGGTCAATGCCGGGGACGCCGCTGACACTGCCTTTTTCGAGGCGCTGCGCAGCCCCGAGGCTTCCGCCGTTTTCCGTGAACAAGGTTTTGCGATCCTGACCGAATGAGTGACTGGCTCGGCCCCGCGGAATGGCAGGCGTTGCACCTGTCGCTGAAGGTTGCCTTTTGGGCAACGCTGGCCAGTCTGCCGCTGGCGCTGTTCGTGGCGCATGTGCTGGCGCGCTGGCGGTTTCCGGGGCATGGATTGCTGAACGGGCTGGTGCATCTGCCGTTGGTTCTGCCGCCGGTGGTGACGGGCTATCTGCTGCTGCTGTCCTTTGGCCGCCGCGGGTTCATCGGGCAATATCTGGACCAGTGGTTCGGTATCGTCTTTGCCTTTCGCTGGACCGGCGCGGTGCTGGCCGCCGCCGTCATGGCCTTTCCGCTGATGGTCCGCGCCATCCGCCTGTCGATCGAGGCCGTTGATCCCCGGCTGGAGGCTGCGGCAGGCAGTCTTGGGGCTTCTCGCCCATGGGTCTGGCTGACGATCACCCTGCCGCTGATCCTGCCCGGCGTGATTGCCGGGGCGGTGCTGGCCTTTGCCAAGGCGATGGGAGAGTTCGGCGCCACCATTACTTTCGTGTCCAACATCCCCGGCCAGACACAGACGCTGCCTTCGGCCATTTACGCCTTTCTGCAAGTGCCGGGGGGCGATGTGGCGGCGGGGCGGCTGGTGTTGGTGTCTGTCGCGGTGGCTATGGCGGCGCTGGTCCTGTCGGAATGGCTGGCGCGGCGCGTGGCTTGCAGGATTGCGCCATGATCCGGGTCCAGATGCGCCATGATTTCGCCGGGTTCAGCACCGATCTGGACTTTCAGGCCCCGCCCGGCGTGACGGTGCTGTTCGGACCGTCCGGTTCGGGCAAGTCCACGGTGCTGAATGCGGTGGCGGGGCTGTTGCGCCCGGATCGGGCACGGATTTCGGTTGATGGTGCGGTGTTAACCGACACCGGGGCAGGGGTGTTCACCCCGCCGCATCGCCGCCGCCTTGGGGTGATCTTTCAGGACGGGCGGTTGTTTCCGCATCTGACGGTGCAGCAGAACCTGCGCTATGGCCGCTGGTTCTCGCGCCGCTCTGGCCCGGATGAGGGCGCGGTGATCGAGATGTTGGGCATCGCCCCGCTGTTGGCCCGCCGCCCCGCAACGCTGTCGGGTGGGGAGCGCCAGCGCGTTGCCATTGGCCGTGCCTTGCTGGCCGGGCCGCGCCTGATTCTGGCGGATGAGCCGCTGTCCGCGCTGGATCAGTCGCGCAAGGCCGAGATCATGCCCTATCTGGAGCGGTTGCGCGATGAATGGCACGTCCCGATGCTTTACGTCAGCCATTCCGCGTCCGAGGTCGCGCGGCTGGCGACAACGGTGGTGATGCTGGATCAGGGCCGCGTGGCACGCATCGGCCCTGCCGCCGAGGTGCTGGCCGATCCTGCGGGCGCAGGCAATGACCCCGGCGCGGTGGTGCTGGCCCGTGTGGTGGCGCATCACCCGGACGGGGTGACGGAACTGCGGGCGGGCGATCAGGCGCTGTTCCTGCCGCTGCTGGAGGCGTGGCCCGGCGATCACCTGCGGCTGCGCATCGTCGCGCGGGATGTGATGCTGGCGCAGACCGTGCCGCAGGGGATTTCGGCGCTGAATATTCTACCCGGCGTGGTCGAGGCGCTGCATAACGACGGCCCTGTCGTTATGGTGCGACTGATGACGGCCGCCGGGCCGGTGCTGTCACGGATCACGCAGCGATCTGCCCGTCAGCTTGAAGTGCGGCCGGGTAAGCCTCTGGTCGCCATCGTCAAATCGCTTTCGCATAGCCCTGCCGATATTGGCCGGGCCGCACAGGAAAAGGGAAACACCAATGAAATTGAGCGCACGCAATCGGATCGTGGGGAGTATCATTGCGATTAGCCGTGGTGCCGTAACCAGCCATGTCAGCATCGACATTGGCGGCAGCGTGATTACATCCTCGATCACCAATGAAGCGGTGGATGAATTGGCGCTGAGCATTGGTGATGAGGTTTACGCCGTGGTCAAAGCCAGCGATGTAATGGTCGGCAAAGATTGATCTGCATGGCGGGTTGATGGATGCGGTTTTTAATCTGCGTATTCGATAAAACCGCTACTGCGCGGCATATCGAATTGTGCAAAGATTTCGGGGTTGGTGATGGCCGCGCCAAGTGAATCCGGCGCCAGTTTTTTCAGATTCTGAATAAATGGCCGTCGTTTCAGACCGAGGGCGTCGAGGCAGAGGTTATACCCCTGTGGCATCTGCTCATATCTCGGTTGTGCAATGACATTCATCCGCATGTTGACAAGATCTGCATTGCCGTCCTGCATCAACACAAAACGTGTAAAAGTTTCCAAGCTCAGCGTCAGTTTCTGATTGCTGGTTCTGGAATTGTTCGAGTGACGCACACCCAAATGCCGCATCCGCTCTAACGAGATGAAGCAGCGCAACATATTGCTTCGGCGCAGGTGAATGATGCGGATATTGTTTTTGATGATAAATCTGCGCAGCCATTGTGCGGTTTCGCTGGCGCTGAACAGATCACTGTAAACGACCTTGAAACCATTTTGCATTCCGTTGTTCAGGAATACATGATTGAATAGAAAGCCTTCCGGGTCGGCTTTGCGTTGTTTCAGAAGCTCCTGAATGGCGCTCTGTCCCGTTTCGGTTTCGCCATTGCTTTTGCGATAACCCTGCACCCAGTCAGGGGCGAAAACTTCGTCGTGACAGATGATTTTCGGATGCTCATTGAGGGCGCTGGCCAGCAAGGTTGATCCGCTGCGAGGTTGCGCGACAATGACAAAAGCGGTTTGAGGGACTTCCTGATGGCTCATCGCCTGTTCTTCCGTTATTCTGCGGCCGGTTCTGACACGGCCTTGTCAGCGGGGTAGGGTGACGACGCCTACCGCATGATCTTTGCGCTATGGGTTGAATATATGGCAGGTTCTTGCATTGGGTGCCAGCGGGATCGCTGTCTGCCAAAGACAAAGTGACCGGCGGATCGTCGCAGCCCCACCTGTCGGGCGGGGCTGCGGGAAAGCTCAGACGGTCAGCATCGTCTTGATTGCGCGGCGTTCGTCCATGGCCTTGTAGCCCTCGGCCACCTGTTCGATGGGCAGGACCAGATCGAACACTTTGCCGGGTTGGATCTGGCGGTTCAGCACGCGGTTCATCAGGTCAGGCAGGAAGCGCCGCACCGGGGCGGGACCGCCAAGCATCCGCTGTTGTTTGAAGAACAACTGCTGGCCGTCGAACTGTACCCCATGCGGGACGCCGACAAAACCGATGGTGCCGCCCGGACGGCACACACCCTGCGCCTGCGCCATGGATTCCGCCATGCCCACACATTCCAGCACCGATTCCGCGCCGATGCCATCGGTCAGGTCCATGATGCGACTGATGCCCTCCTCGCCGCGTTCGGCCACGATGTCGGTTGCGCCGAACTCCAAGGCCAGCTTTTGCCGGGATTCGTGGCGCGACATGGCGATGATGCGTTCCGCGCCAAGCTGTTTGGCGGCCATCACCCCCATCAGCCCGACCGCGCCATCGCCCACGACAACCGCCGTGCCGCCCGGGCGCACGCCGGATGCCACGGCGGCATACCAGCCCGTGCCCAGCACATCCGACACCGCCAGCATATGCGGGATCATATCGGCATCGGGCATGTGTTCGGTGGCGACCAGCGTGCCATCGGCCAGCGGCACACGGGCATAGGGGGCCTGCGCACCCAGCATGAACTCGCGCTGAACGCAGGAGGACTGGAACCCGAACTGGCAATGCGGGCAGGTGTTGTCGGACAGGCAGAAGCTGCCGACGACGAACTGGCCGGGGCGGATGGTTTTCACATCCGCGCCGACCTCGATCACCACGCCGCAATATTCGTGACCCATGGCGACCGGGCCTTCCTGCGGGCCGGACAGCCCGCGATAGGGCCACAGGTCCGACCCGCAGATGCAGGTGGCCGAAAGCTGAATGATCGCGTCCGTCGGTTTCAGGATCTTCGGGTCATCGACCTGTTCGAAACGAACATCGCCGGGGCCGTGCATGACGGTGGCATACATGGGTTATCTCCTTGAGGGGCAGGCCAATGCCTGCGGTTGCCGTCGATCTTATCATGGGGCGGCCGGGGCGATTAGCCCGGCTATCCCGATTGCGCTTATCGTCCAGCGGTATAGATAGCGCGGCTTTCTGGCTTTTGTGCCGCCAGCCCGCGCCAGACCAGCAGGGCGATGCCAAGCGCCGCCAGCGCGATCACCGGCCAGTTTTCGCGCGGCAGATTGGCGGCAATCACCCCGATCAGCGCCCATATGATTGCTGCGGGATAAGCCCATTCCTGCGGGCGGCGCTGTTGCAGCATCAGACCCGCCAGCCCCACCAGGGACAGGCACACCAGCGCTGCCGCTTGTGCCGACAGGATGCCATAACCGCTGAGAACCGCCCCCGCCGCGACACCGCTGGCCGCCGTCAGCCAGCCCGCATACAACCCGAGCGGGCGAAGCTGCCACAGCGCATCCTGATGCCCAGCCCGCAGCCATGCGGCAACAGCGGCGGCCCACATCACAAGGATCATTGCGGTGGCCAGCAGTGGTGAATAATTGGCGGCGGCAATCCAGAAGGTGCCGATCAGCAGGCTGACGATCAGCGCCGGGCGCATCGCCTGCCAGTCGGGGGCCTGCGCCCGCTGCCACAGGCCGAACCCTGCGCCCGCGATCAGCCACAGATAGATCAGCCCCCAAATCGAAAACGCCCAACCCGCAGGCTGCACAGGCCAAAACGCCTGCACCACGGGAAACTGGTCACGGGTAAAGCCGTTGAAACCGTCGCTGGCCAGCGGTGACAGGGCAAAGCAAACGGTCAGGATCAGCACCAGCAGGGCGGAAAAACGGTTCATGTCAGGTTCCTTTGCGCCAGATCGGCGCGTCTGTAACCATGAACACGGGCGGGGCGACGGTGGTTCCCTCGCCGCCCGCGCCGATATGGGAAACCCCGGAAGGCGGCACTCTCCGGGGTTTGCCGATTACACCACCAGCGGCTTGCCGTTGCGGGCGTGACGCACGGCCAGCTTGCGGCCCAGCCGCCCCGAGGGCAGCGGACGGGCGGATGTCGGGGTATAATCGTGGCCGCGCAGTTCCGGGAACAGGGAAAAGATTTCGTCCCGCGCGGCGCTGCCAATGGATTTCAGCGCCTCTGGCCCGGTGTAAAGCGACTCGGTTTCCGCACCGTTCGAGATCACGACCTCGTGCTGATCGAACAGAATGTGGACATATTCAACCTGCGCCGCGTCTTGGGCGATGTCGATGCCGTCAATCTGGCAAAGCTGCTTGGCGGCGACCAGAACTTCGTCGGTGCCGAACATCTTTTGCGCGATGGCCGAGCGCACCAGAATCCGGTGCTGCGGGCTGACCAGCAGATCGGTCGAGGGCGTCCCGTTGCCCAAAGCGCCAGCGGCAATGCGGATCGGGTGCATCTCGGGCGCGGCAGCCAGATCGGCGGCCGTCAGCTTGCGGGTGCCTATCCAGCGGACCGGCTGCGCGCCGTGGTCACGGGTCAGCACCAGATCGCCGGGGCGCAGCGTCTCGACCGCGACCGCGCCGGTGGGGGTGTCGATCAGGGTGCCGGTGGTGAAGCAGGGCGGCATGAAGCGGTTGTATGATGTGGTTGTGCCCGCGCCATTGCCGTTGTTCACCGATTTGACCGTATAGGTCATGTTTGGGGTTAATCCGGCATCGACGCGGCCCCAATCGCCTACAGCGGTTGTGAAGGTTTCAGGGTTGGCTGCGGCAAGACCAACAATGTCATTCCCAACCTTGATCGAATAGACCCGGACCAGATCGTCATTGCTGTTCCAAGTATTCGCAACGAAGCCCATTTCGATATTGGTGCCAGCGGCATAGGTCGTGCCGTTGATGGTCAGCGCATCTTGAAGTTTTTGCGTTGTGCCAAGGCTGATGTCATCCTGAAATGAATTGTCGCTGTCATTTATGACTGCCGTAACACCGGATAGCTTGTTTCCGGTCGAGAAGGTTTGCCCCGTAGCGCCGACGCCGGTTTCACGCGTGATTGAGTAATCGAACAGCCCCTCAAAATTCGAGGTGAACGACGATTTGTCGTAGATATAAAGCTGGTTGATAGCCATGTTGTCTTCCTTTTCGAGCTGTCCCCGGGGGAACAGCGGCAGAATGGATGTCGATGGGCCGTCAAGATTGGCCCTGCTTATGTGTCGGTGTCGCCAAGGCGGCGGGATGCGTTGGGGGCGGTGGTTTCAACCCACCGGTGTGGCCCGCTCCCGCATGGCAACGCCTGATAACGCCAACGATTCGTCGCTGGCGCAGGGGCAAATATGAACTTGTATAGGTCGAGTCAAACCGAAGCGATCAAATAGACTTGTTCCGTTGCGTCATTTCTTTGTAAGGGCATAAAGGGCGGTTTTTGCTCGGAATATGCGCGTTATGTCTGCGCTTGTGGGGCGTGTTGTGCAATTTAGGCATATTTGCCCACGGTCACTTGCGCTCTGTGCAACGCGAAAGGGGGTGGCGTTTACCACCATTGCGAGCGTTGCCCGTTCTTTGGGCGGTTGACGCACAAACTGAACTGTTTTTCCAGAAACTCGCCTTTTGTTTCAGATGCTTTCAGGTGGACGCCTGCGCATTTCGTCTGTAGGGCTAACCTGTCTGGTGTGGCGGGAAACTGCCCAGTCGGATTGAATCACCGGCGGATTGATGCCGGGCAGGGTGTATGCGGAACGCACAGCCTGCCCCCGGCGGCGGGTCGCCTCTGTCTGTAATAACCGCTGCGGCGGTGCGATGGAGCCTGATATGGCCAACTATTATGTGATTGGGAACGGCACGACTGCGCCTAACCTGACGGGAACCCCCTATGAGGGGTATACGATTAAAACTGTAAGCCAGTTCAACTGGGCCTACGAAGCCACGAACGGCACGTCTTTGCGGGCTGGTGATAATGTTGTTATCTCTGGTTCTGTGAACGAGAACATCAACCTGAACCCGTCATTTGGTCAGTCCACGGGCTTTCAGATCAATGTCACCGTTCTGGAAAACAGCAACAGCTTTAATATTGCGGCAACGAACCTTCCTGCGACGACTGACCCGAATGTGTCGGTAAATGTTTTGGGCGATTCGCCTAACGTGAACCTGACCGGAAGCCAATATAACAGCGTGTCCGTCAATGTCGCCGAGGACGCATCCTTTGGGAATATCAGCGGTCAGGGTGGTAACGCCAATGGCTTGACCACTGTTAACATCGCAGATGGCGGCACGGTGGGCAATATCGTCACCGGCACCGATATTGGCGACAGGCTGGTTTTGACCGGCGGTAATGACGTCACCATTGGGAATATTACCTCTGGTTCGACGGTCTGGCTGCCGGCCATTGGTACAGGGATTTGGTATGATCAGGGCGGTGCCGATCTTATCCAGGTTGGTGATAACGCAACCATTGGCGATGTTAAGCTGTATGGCGGTTCTGATCAGGTTGTTGCCGGTGACAACCTGACCATTGGCAATGTCGAGCTGGGCGATGGTCAGGACTCGATGATCATTGGCGAAGGTTCGCATGTGACCGGGCATATCGCAACCGGCACCGATACGGCCGTCAACGATGCCGATTATCTTGCTATCGGGAATGGTTCGGTTGTTGACAGCTATATCAACACAAATACGGGCAATGACACGGTTATCATTGGCGACAGTGTTACGCTGAACGGCGGTTCGAACGCGATCAATACCTATCTGGGGAATGATTACGTTGAAATTGGTTCCGGTGTGGTTGCGCCGAACAACATCTTTACCGGGCCAGGTTCCGATACGGTCGTGGCGAGTCCGGGTGGCGGTCAATACACTGTCGATCAGGGGACCGTTATTCCGCAGGATGACCTGCTGATCATCCAATACACCAAGGCCGAATACGACGACTTTATGAATGCGTTGCAAACGCAGGGGTATCGAGAAAACACCAGTGTCTATGGCCCGGATACCTATTTCAGCTCGTCCAACTCGACCTTTTACTGGAACGGTGTCGCCTATACCAATTCGGACTGGATTCAGGGGCAACTGGTCCCGTGCTTCAGTGCCGACGCCCTGATCGAGACCGCGCGTGGCCCGGTTCGCGCCGGTGATCTGACTGTCGGCGACATGGTGCGGACCCGCGATGCGGGGATGCAGCCGCTGCGCTGGGTTGGCCGCAAGGAGCTGTCGGCCGCCGATCTGGCCGCCGCGCCAAAGCTGCGCCCGATCCGCATTGCCGCCGGTGCGCTGGGTGCGGGCCTGCCCGCCACCGATCTGGTGGTCAGCCCGCAGCACCGGGTTCTGGTGCGCTCGAAAATCGCGCAGAAGATGTTTGGCACCGACGAGGTTCTGGTTGCCGCCAAGCAACTCTGCCAGATCGAAGGCATTGATATTGCTGCCGATATGGCTGGCGTGACCTATGTCCACTTCCTGTTCGACGACCACCAGATCGTGTTCTCGAACGGTGCGGAAACCGAGTCGATGTTCACCGGCCCCGAGGCGCTGAAATCGGTTGGCAAGGCCGCGGTCGAGGAAATCTTCGCGATCTTCCCCGAACTGCGCGACGGCGCCGAACGCCCTGCGGCGCGTATGCTGACCTCGGGCCGGATGGCGCGCAAACTGGCGGTGCGCCATGCGCAAAACAACCGCCCGCTGGTGATGTAATCCGGCCGGAGATGATAACGAAGCGGGGCGATCTTTCGTCCCGTTTTCTTTTGGGATGAAGGGATTGGCGGAAGCGGTGGGATTCGAACCCACGGTAGGGTTTCCCCCACGCTGGTTTTCAAGACCAGAGCCTTAAACCACTCGGCCACACTTCCGGTTGGTTGCGATTAACGGCTTCGCCGGGCGCTCGCAAGGGTGGTCAGCAATGCACCGCAGATTTTCGACATCCGCCGGTCTGACGGCAGGCATTTGGGCGGCGACGGGTTCCACCATGCTGCGGATGCGCTGCGCTCTTGTTTGACGCCGCTCTTGTCTGACGCTGGGGGATGGTAGGCGCGGAGGGACTTGAACCCCCAACCAAGGCGTTATGAGCGCCCTGCTCTGACCATTGAGCTACGCGCCCCTGCGCCCTGACTAGGCGTCAACGGGCGGGGGGTCAAGCCGGGTGGTGATTGCCCCCGCCCGCGCCTTGGGCTATCGGGGAAATGACTGGCACAGGGGGCGATCATGGCGCAGGAAAACGGGCTGACTTACGCGCAGGCGGGGGTCGATATTGACGCGGGCAACGCGCTGGTGGACCGGATCAAACCGGCGGCAGCCTCGACCGCGCGTTCGGGCGTGGTGGACGGGCTTGGCGGCTTTGGCGCGCTGTTCGATCCGCGCGCGGCGGGCTTTGCTGACCCGGTTCTGGTGGCGGCGACCGATGGGGTGGGGACCAAGCTGCGCATTGCAATCGACACCGGCCATCTGGATGGGGTGGGCGTCGATCTGGTCGCCATGTGTGTGAATGATCTGGTCTGTCAAGGCGCTGAGCCTTTGTTCTTCCTTGACTATTTTGCAACCGGCAAGCTGTCCGTGGATGAGGGCGCGCGGGTCGTCGAATCCATCGCGCGGGGCTGCCGGGATTCGGGTTGTGCGCTGATCGGGGGCGAAACCGCCGAAATGCCGGGCATGTATGCCAAGGGTGATTTCGACCTTGCGGGCTTTGCCGTCGGCGCGATGGAGCGTGGCACCGGACTGCCGCGCGATGTGGCGGCGGGGGATGTGTTGTTGGGGCTGGCCTCGGATGGGGTTCATTCCAACGGGTTTTCGCTGGTGCGCCGGGTGGCGGAACATGCCGGGCTGACGTGGGAATCGCTTGCACCTTTTGCGGATGGCACGCTGGGACAGGCGCTGCTGGTGCCGACGCGGCTGTATGTGCGGCCGCTGCTGGCGGCGATCCGGGCGGGGGGTGTTCATGCGGCGGCCCATATCACTGGCGGCGGGATCACCGAGAACCTGCCGCGCGTGCTGCCCAAGGAGCTTGGTGCGCAGATCGACCTGACGGCATGGACATTGCCGCCGGTGTTTGCATGGCTGCGCGACGCGGGCGGGATTGCCGAGGCCGAGATGCTGAAAACCTTTAACAGCGGCATCGGCATGATCCTGTCGGTTGCGGCGGATCGCGCCGATGCGCTGGCCGATCTGCTGACCGGGCAGGGCGAGACCGTCCACCGCCTTGGTCATGTGACCGAAGGCCAGGGCGTGACCTATACCGGGGCGCTTGCGTGAAACGAGTCGCCATCCTGATTTCGGGCGGCGGGTCGAATATGGTCAAGCTGGTTGGAAGCATGACCGGCGATCATCCGGCGCGGGCGGTCATTGTTGGCTCGAATGATCCGGCAGCGGCGGGGCTGGACAAGGCGCGGGCGCTTGGGGTGCCGGTCTTTGCGACCGATCACCGTGCCTTTCCCGGCGACCGTGCCGCTTTCGAGGCCGAATTGCTGAAACCGCTGCTGGCGGCGGAACCTGACATTTTGTGCCTTGCCGGTTTTATGCGCATCCTGACGCCGGGTTTCGTGCAGCATTTTCAGGGGCGGATGCTGAATATTCACCCGTCGTTATTGCCGAAATACCCCGGACTGCATACTCATCAGCGGGCGCTGGATGCCGGTGATGCCGAGGCCGGGGCGACTGTGCATCTGGTCACACCCGAGCTGGACGCCGGACCGATTCTTGGGCAGGCGCGGGTGCCGGTGCTGCCGGGGGATACGGCCGAGGCGCTGGCGGCGCGGGTTCTGGAGCAGGAACATCGTCTGTATCCGGCGGTGTTGCGCCGCTTTGCCAGCGGCGATGAAACCTCGCTGATGATATGAAACGGGCCGCTTTCGCGGCCCTTTCCTTTAGCGTTCCGGCACCAGCCCGCGCGGGGCAAATCGCAGGACCAGCAGCAGAACCAGCCCCATGGCGATAAAGCGGAAATGCGCCGCGCTGGCCAGAAGCTGCGCCTTGAGGCTGCCTTCGGGCAGGGGCGCGGTCAGCAGCCCGACAAGGTTCGGCCCCCACATCTCGGCCTTGACCCACAGGAACCAGATCAGGATGCCACCAAGCACCGCGCCCCAGTTGTTCCCCGAGCCGCCGACAATCACCATCACCCAAATCAGGAACGTATAGCGCAGCGGGTTATAGCTGTTTGGCACCAGCAGCCCGTCGTGGGTAATCATCATCGCCCCCGCCAGCCCGATCACCGCCGAGCCGATAACGAAGATCTGCAAATGCCGCCCGGTGACGTTCTTGCCCATCGCCTCGGCTGCGGTTTCGTTGTCGCGGATGGCGCGCATCATCCGGCCCCAGGGCGATTTCAGCGCCAGTTCCGACAGCAGGATCAGCAGCAGCAGGACCGAGACGAACAGCCCTGTATAGCCCAGCTTGACCCAAATGCCTGACGCATCCGCCACCGACATGCCCCATGACTGCGCCCGCTCGATAAAGGCAGGGTCGTTTTGCAGGTCGATCTCATAGGGGACGGGGCGGGGGATGCCGGTGACGTTCTTGACGCCTCGGGTCAGCCATTCCTCGTTGCGCATGACGGCGACGATGATTTCGCCAATGCCCAGCGTGGCAATTGCCAGATAGTCCGAGCGCAGCCCAAGCGCCACCTTACCCACGGCCCAGGCGGCAGCGGCGGCAAACAGCGCACCGACCGGCCATGACAGCAGCACCGGCAGGCCAAGCCCGCCGATATTGCCGGCACTGGCGGAATTATTCGCCTCAATTGCCGTTACGGCGGGGTCAAAAAGCTGGCGATACAGCACAAAGCCGAGCAGCAGCACTGCCGCCGTCGCCAGCCCGCGCCATGCTGTCAGTCGCTGCCACGCAACTGCCGCCAGCGCCAGCGTGCCGATGCCGGTTGCCAGCGCCGCGATCATGCGCAACCCGCCTGCGGACCATGCGCCATCGACCGGCGGCAGCGAGATCAGCACCGGGGCCAGCCCGCCAAGCGCCAGAAAGCCTACGACGCCGACGTTGAACAGCCCCGCATAGCCCCATTGCATGTTCACGCCCAAAGCCATGATGGCCGAGATCAGCCCCATGTTCAGGATGGTCAGGGCGCTGTTCCACGACCCCGAGAACATGCCGTTCCGGGTGGTTCCTTCCAGCACGAACAGCGCCGCAAGGACCAGAAACAACACCGGCGCGCGCCACGGGCTTGCGGCCATCGTCTGACGAGTGGATGCCATGATACGCCCCCCTTATACCGACTTGCCGCGGAACAGGCCGGTCGGCCGGAACAGCAGCACCACGATCAGGATTACAAAGCTGACCGCAAACTTGTATTCTGTTCCAAGCAGTTGCAGCATCCCATCAGAGTTGTAACCCAGATAACCGGCAACCAGCTTCCACGGATAGGTCAGCGCGACCTCGGAAAAGGCAACGACAAAGCCGCCCGCAATCGCGCCCAGCGGGTTGCCTAGCCCGCCCACGACCGCAGCCGCAAAGATCGGCAGCAGAAGTTGGAAATAGTTGAAGGCTTTGAAGGATTTATCCAGCCCGTAAAGCGACCCGGCAATGACCATCAGCGCGGCGGCGATGATCCATGTCAGGCGTACCACCCGTTCAGGCTCGATCCCCGACAGCAGGGCCAGATCTTCGTTGTCAGAATAGGCCCGCATGGATTTGCCGGATTTGGTGCGGTTCAGGAACCAGAACAGCGCCCATACGGTCAGCGCCGCCACCACCAGCGTGATGACCTGCGTCGTGCGCAGCGCCAGCCCTTCGGAGAGGCCGCTCCATGCCCGGAACGAGCGCACGTCGATCACAAAACGCGCGCCATCGGCAAAGCGGTGTTCATCCACGCCGATCACGATGCGGGTCAGCCCGTTCATCAGGAACATCACCCCGACCGAGGCCATGACCAGCACAATCGGCGCGGCCTTGACCCGGCGGTAATAGCGATAGACCGCCCGATCCGTCAGCAGCACCAGCAGGGCGGTGATAACAATTGCAAAAGGCAGCGCCAGCAGTGCGGTTGGCAGCGGGCCAAGGCTGATCCCCATGGATTTCAGCCACGCGGTTATCAGGATCACGACCCCGGTGCCAAAGGCCATGGTGTCGCCATGGGCAAAATTGGAAAACCGCAGGATGCCATAGATCAGCGTCACCCCAAGCGCTCCCAGCGCAAGCTGCGCGCCATAGGCGCTGGCCGGGATGATGATGTAATTGGTTATCGCCACAAGAGCGTTCAGAATATCCATCAGCGGATCTCCTCGCAGCGGCCCAGATAGGTGATGGCCATGGCCTGAGTGGCAAAATGCACCGTATAGCGGGCCTCGCCCCCGGCATCGACGGTCAGCAGGCGATCCGCAGCGGCATAGGTGCCGCGCAATCGGTCCAGATCGGCGGTCTCAGAGGTCATCTCAACGGTTTCAACCGGATCGGTCAGGGTTGCGATGGCCGGGCTGTTATCGCTGCTAACGCTGATTTCCGCGTCATAGGCGGTGCCTTCACATTCCAGATCCTGACATTCGGTCTGGAAATGGCAGGCCCATTCGCCCGCCAGAGCGGGCAGGGGCAACAGCAGGCTGGTGGTCAGAAACAGAAATCGCATCTCAGCCCCCCAGGAAAGTGCGGCGGACTTCGGGATCGGCCATCAGTTCTGCGCCGGTGCCGGTATAAGCATTGGCGCCCTGCACCAGCACATAGCCGATGTCTGCGATGTTCAGCGCCTGTTTGGCGTTCTGTTCCACCATCAGGATGCAGATGCCGGTGCGGGCGACCTCGATAATGCGGTCGAACAGCTCGTCCATGACGATGGGGCTGACGCCTGCGGTCGGTTCGTCCAGCATCAACAGGCTGGGCCGCGTCATCAGCGCCCGCCCCACGGCGACCTGCTGGCGCTGACCGCCGGACAACTCGCCCGCGTTCTGGCGGCGCTTTTCGGCCACGGCGGGGAACAGCTCATAGACCTGTTCGATGGTCTGGCGATAATCATCGTTGCGGATAAATGCCCCCATTTCAAGGTTTTCCTCGACCGTCATGGTCGGGAAAATATTATGGGTCTGCGGCACGAACCCCATGCCCGCCTTGACCCGATCCTGCGGGTTCAGCGCCGAGATGTCACGCCCGCCAAGACGCACGCTGCCCTGACGCAGGTTCAGCATCCCGAAAATCGCCTTCATCGCGGTGGATTTGCCCGCGCCATTGGGACCGACGATCACCCCGATCTGGCCTTTATCAACCGAAATCGTGCAATTGTTCAGAATATCGGCCTTGCCATAACCGCCGGTCATGGCCTCTCCGATCAGGAACGGGTCGCCCTCGCGGCCCGGCCCGACGGGGCCACTGCGGCGGGTGGGGTCGATTTCCGAGGGCGGGCCGGCGCGGGTAACGGATGCGTCCTTGTTGCCGCGGGGATCGAATGTTGCGCTCATACCGCTTCCTTGTTCTTCAGGCCGGTGCCAAGATAGGCCTCGATCACGGCTTCGTTTTGCATGATCGCATCGGCGGGGCCTTCGGCCAGCACGTTTCCGGCGGCCATGACGATTACCGGATCGCAGAGCTTGCCAATAAAATCCATGTCATGCTCGATCACGCAGAAAGTATAGCCGCGTTCCTTGTTCAGCCGGGTGATGGCATCGGCAATGGTCATCAGAAGGGTGCGGTTTACGCCCGCACCGACCTCATCCAGAAACACGATCTTGGCGTCCACCATCATCGTGCGGCCCAGTTCCAGCAGCTTTTTCTGACCGCCCGAGAGGTTCCCGGCCTTTTCATCCGCCACATGGGAAATGGTCAGAAACTCCAGCACTTCATCGGCTTTGGCGCGCAGGGCGCGTTCTTCATTGGCGATGCGCTTGCGGCCGAACCATGTGTTCCACAGGCTTTCCCCGGCCTGACCGCCCGGCACCATCATCAGATTCTCGCGCGAGGTCATGCTGCCAAACTCGTGGCTTAACTGAAAGGTGCGCAGCAGCCCCTTGTGAAACAACCTGTGCGGGGGCAGGCCGGTGATGTCCTCGCCATCCATGACCACCCGGCCCGATGTCGGTTTCAACACCCCGGCAATGACGTTGAACAGCGTCGTTTTGCCCGCGCCATTGGGACCGATCAGCCCGGTGATGCTGCCGGTCTCGATCCGCAGTGAAGCGCCATCAACCGCGCGGAACCCGCCGAAATGTTTATGCAAGTCATGGACTTCGATCATGTCCAACCCTGTCTTATCCTGCTAAGCTATGCTTGACAGGCTTTTGTTATGATTTGGTTTGTTGGCGAGCGGCCCGACCGGAGCCGGGCCGTAAAAGTCGTTGTCAGTGATAGGTCACGACTTCCAGTTTGCCGTCCTTGATGGTGCTTTCGCGGAAGCTGCCCGCGCTTTCACCCGGCTCGATCAGGTTGACCGAGGTCGCCCCCACATAGTCGATGGGCTTGCCCTCTTTCAGCAGCTCCAGTGCCTTGCCAAGCTCGCCCGGCAGGATCGGCTCGCCGGGGCCGTTGGCAATTTCCATCACCTTTTCCTTCATCAGTGCCGGGTCATAGGAACCAGCGGCCTGAATCGACAAAAGCAGCAGCGCGGCGGCGTCATAGGTTTCGCCCGCATAGGCCGAAGTCGGGTTGAACCCGGCGGCCTGCGCGATTTCCGCGAAACGCGCCGTGCCTTCGCCATCAGCGGCGGGTTGGATGCCGATAGAGCCATCGACCTCGCTGCCAAAGCGGTTGACCAGTTCTTCTCCGATCATACCATCGGCAAAGATGAACTTGTCGAAAGCCCCGGTATCCAGCGCCGCGCGGGTCACGCCCGAGCCACCCTGATCGACATAGCCGGCCACGAACAGCGTATCGCCACCCGCCGCCGCCAGCGCCGCGACCTCGGCCGAATAGTCGGCCTTGCCGTCGTCATGGGCTGCCGACAGCGTGACCTTGCCGCCCTTGGCCTCGAACGCCTGCGCAAAGCTGTCGGCCAGCCCCTTGCCATAGTCGTTGTTGGTATAAGTGATCGCCGCCGAGGTCAGCCCCTGACCAATGGCAATATCGGCCAGCACTTCACCCTGACGCGCATCCGAAGGCGAGGTGCGGAAGAACAGCCCGTTATCGCTGATCGACGTAAGCGCCGGAGAGGTCGCCGAAGGTGACACCATCATCACCCCGTTCGGCACTGCGACCCGTTCCAGCGTGGCGATGGTCTCGCCCGAGCATTGCCCGCCGACCAGTGCCTTGACGCCTTCGCTGCTGACGATGCGTTCGGCGGCGGCCACGGCGGCCGCAGCGTCGATACAGGTGGTATCCGCCCGCACCGGCACGACGGTTACGCCGTCCAGCAGCTTGCCGGAATCATTGATCTCTTTGAAGGCGGTTTCAGCGGCGGCGGTCATGGCCGGGGCCATGGATTCCAGCGGGCCGGTAAAGGCCAGATTGACGCCAACCTTGATTTCCTCGGCCATCGTGGTGCCTGCCAGAGCAATGCTTGCCGCCGAAGCCATCAACAGTTTCTTCATGTTTTTCTCCCTTGTTGGACCGGAAGTCCTGCGGATCAGTTTAGGCGGGTTTCCGCAAAAGGAAAGCGTCTTGGTCGTCTTGCGAACAATTCCGGTCATGTTGACTGACCTGTCTGCCAAGCTTTTCGGCAGTCTTTCCCTTGGCGGCGTGAAACCCTATAAACGCCGGACAATAACCACGCATCGAAAGGATGATCCGATGACGCAGAGCCAGCACACCGCGCCGCAATCCTGGGACAAGGCCGGCTGGCGCGCTTATCCGCGCGTGCAGATGCCGGATTATCCCGATGCGCAGGCGCTGAACGCCGTCGAGGCGCAACTGAACCGTTTTCCGCCGCTGGTGTTCGCAGGTGAGGCGCGGCGGCTGAAAGCGCAACTGGCTGATGCCGCTGCCGGTCGGGCGTTTCTGCTGCAAGGCGGCGATTGCGCCGAAAGTTTTGCCGAGTTTTCCGCCGATAATATCCGCGACACCTTCAAGGTGCTGCTGCAAATGGCCGTGGTGCTGACCTGGGGCGCGCAGCTTCCGGTGGTCAAGGTGGGCCGTATGGCCGGGCAGTTCGCCAAGCCGCGCAGCGCCCCGACCGAAACCGCGGGCGGGGTTGAGTTGCCGTCTTATCGTGGCGACATCATCAACGGGTTCGACTTTACTGCCGATGCCCGCGTGCCTGACCCGCAGCGGATGCTGGCGGCCTATACGCAGGCGGCGGCCTCGCTGAACCTGCTGCGGGCGTTTTCGACCGGCGGTTATGCCGATATTCAGCGGGTGCAAAGCTGGATCGCGGACTTTACCTCAGGCCCCGAAGCGCAGCGGTATCGGGATATTGCGGACCGGATCAGCGATGCGATGGCCTTCATGCGCGCTGCCGGGGTAACGGCGGAAACTGCGCATGACCTTGGCACGGTGGATTTCTACACCAGCCATGAGGCTTTGCTGCTGGAATATGAACAGGCGCTGGCGCGGGTCGATTCGACCACGGGGCTGCCGGTTGCAGGGTCGGGGCATATGCTGTGGATCGGGGATCGCACCCGGCAGGTGGATGGCGCCCATGTCGAGTTCTGCCGTGGCGTGCAGAACCCGATCGGCTTGAAATGCGGCCCCTCGATCAGCGATGACGACCTCAAGGCGTTGATCTGGAAGCTGAACCCGGAAAATGAGCCGGGCCGCCTGACGCTGATCGCGCGGTTCGGTGCCGGGGCCTCGGGCGAGCATCTGCCGCGCCTGATCCGCGCGGTTCAGTCCGAAGGGGCGCAGGTCGTCTGGTCCTGTGATCCGATGCACGGCAATACGATCAAATCGGCCTCGGGCTATAAAACCCGCCCGTTCGAGAAGGTGCTGCAAGAGGTGCGCGACTTTTTCGCCATTCATGCGGCGGAAGGCACCATCCCCGGCGGTGTGCATTTCGAGATGACCGGCAAGGATGTGACCGAATGCACCGGCGGCGTGCGGGCGGTAACGGATGAAGACCTGTCCAACCGCTATCACACCGCCTGCGATCCGCGCCTGAACGCCAGTCAGTCGCTGGAGCTGGCGTTCCTGGTGGCCGAGGAACTGCGCGCCCGCCGCACCGCCCCGGCGGTAACCCGCGCGGCAGACTGACCGGGCCGGGCAAACGTCCCGGTGATGAATGACATGGCAGCATGGCGGCTTGGTCGCCATGCTGTTTTTCTTTGCGTCCTGTTTGTTCTGTTGTCGATATTGCATTAAAAATCGAACGCAAAGAATTGATGATATTCGAAATAAGCACCTCATTATCCCCCCGGCAGCGTCACCAGCCGATAGCTTAACGCCTCAGCGATATGCGGCGGGCGGATGTCCGGCGTGTGGTCCAGATCTGCGATGGTGCGGGCGACGCGCAGGACGCGGTGATAGCCCCGTGCGGTCAGGCCGAAGCGGTCAGCGGCTTTCAGCAGCATGGTGCGGCCTTCGGCGTCGGGGGTAGCGATTTCCTCCAGCACACGGCCGCTGGCTTCGGCATTGGTGCGAATTTGCGGGTGGTCGTGAAAGCGTTTGGCCTGAACCGCGCGTGCCTGTGCCACCCGTGCGGCGATGCTGGCTGATGGTTCACCCGCGGCCGGCAAATCGAGGTCCGCAACCCGCACGGGCGGCAATTCGATGCGCAGGTCGAAACGGTCCATCAGCGGCCCTGACAGCCGCCCCAGATAATCTGCCCCGCAGGCTGGCGCCCGGTTGCAGGCGCGATTTGCGTCTGCCAGATGCCCGCAGCGGCAGGGGTTCGCCGCCGCCACCAGCAGGAACCGGCAGGGATAGCGGCTGTGAGCATTGGCGCGTGAGATGACAATTTCCCCGGTCTCGATCGGCTGGCGCAGGGTTTCCAGTGCCTGTTTGGGAAACTCGGGCAACTCATCCAGAAACAGCACACCATTATGCGCAAGGCTGATTTCGCCGGGTTTCGCCCCGCGCCCGCCGCCGACCAGCGCCGGGGTCGAGGCCGTATGATGCGGTTCGCGGAACGGTGCCGTGCGAGAGATGCCGCCATCGTCCAGCAGCCCGGCAAGCGAATGGATCATCGAGGTTTCCAGTGCCTCGGCAGGGGTCAGCGGTGGCAAAAGGCCGGGAAGGCGTGCCGCCAGCATGGATTTTCCCGCGCCGGGCGGGCCGATCATCAGCAGGTGGTGACGCCCGGCGGCGGCGATTTCCAACGCCCGCTTGGCGCGTTCCTGGCCCTTGACCTCGGCCATGTCGGTCAGGCGCGGCGGGGTCTGAACCTGACCGGGCCGGGCGCGGCTGAGATGTGCGCGGCCGGTCAGATGTTCAACGGCTTCGCGCAGGGTGGCGGGGGCGAAGACCGGCACCCGTTCGATCCACGCGGCTTCGGCACCGCAACTGGCGGGGCAGATCAACATTCTGTCCTGTTCCGCTGCCGCAACCGTTGCGGGCAGGGCGCCGGCCACCGCGACGATGCGCCCGTCCAGCGACAACTCGCCTAGCGCCACCACCTGTTCGATGGTGTCGGGGGGAATCACCTCCAGCGCGGCCAGCACCGCCAGCGCGATGGGCAGGTCGAAATGCGACCCTTCTTTCGGCATGTCGGCGGGGGACAGGTTCACCGTGACTTTGCGCGAGGGCATGGCCACCGACATGGCCTGAAACGCGCCGCGCACCCGTTCGCGGGCCTCGGATACCGCCTTGTCGGGCAGGCCAACGATGGCGAAACCCGGCAACCCCGCCGAAACCTGTGCCTGAACCTCAATCAGCCGCGCCTCGATCCCGTCGAAGGCAACCGTATGCCCGATTGCGACCATATTCACCCCGTCCTTTCCGGCAGGGATAGGCTCAAAAGGTTAGAAAATGGTTAATGCGCGCTGGTTTTCTTGCTCCGCGCTGCCCAAATGCCTATCCATGCGCGAAACAATCGTGGAGGCTGCCATGCAGGGAAGCCGTATTCTGTTGATCGTGGGTGGCGGTATCGCGGCCTTTAAGGTGCCCGAGCTGATCCGGGCCTTGCGCCGCGAAGGGGTGGCGGTCACGCCGGTGCTGACGCGGGCGGGGGCGCAGTTCGTCACGCCGATGACGCTTTCCGTGCTGGCCGGGGAACCTGTCCATGACGATCTGTTCGACATCACCAAAGAGGCCGAGATCGGCCATATCCAACTGACCCGCAATGCCGATCTGGTGGTGGTCGCGCCCGCAACCGCTGATCTGATGGCGAAAATGGCGCAGGGACAGGCGGATGATCTGGCCTCGACCCTGTTGCTGGCCAGCAATAAGGCGGTGCTGATTGCGCCCGCGATGAATGTGCGCATGTGGCAGCACCCGGCGACGCAACGTAATCTGGAGACGCTGCGCGGTGATGGCATCCTGACTGTCGGTCCTGATGAGGGCGACATGGCCTGCGGCGAATACGGGCCGGGCCGCATGGCCGAGCCGGAAACCATCATGCAGGCCATTCGCACCGCGCTGCGTCCGGTGCAGCCATTGCGCCTGCCGCCGGAATCTGCGGTCTCGCTGCCGCTGACGGGGCGGCATGTGCTGGTGACCTCCGGCCCCACGCATGAACCGATCGACCCGGTGCGCTATATCGCCAACCGATCCAGCGGAGCGCAGGGGACGGCGATTGCGGCGGCATTGCGGGATCTTGGCGCACGGGTCAGTTTTATCACCGGCCCGGCGGATGTGCCGCCCCCGGATGGGGTCGAGGTGATCCGCGTTCAGACCGCCCGCCAGATGCGTGATGCGGTTCAGGCCGCGCTGCCTGCGGATGTGGCGGTGATGGCGGCGGCGGTGGCTGATTGGCGGATCATAAATGCCAGCGATCGCAAGATGAAGAAGGACGGCAGCGGCCAGCCTCCGGCGCTGGAAATGACGGAAAACCCGGACATTTTGGCCTGGATCAGCCAGTTGGATCAGGACCGCCCCGGTCTGGTGGTCGGCTTTGCGGCGGAAACAAATGACGTGGTGCCGAACGCGCTGGCCAAGCGTCGCCGCAAGGGCTGCGACTGGATCGTGGCCAATGATGTCAGCCCCGAAACCGGGATCATGGGCGGCACGGAAAATGCCGTGCATCTGGTCACGGGCGAGGGGGTCGAGGACTGGCCGCGCATGGGCAAGGATGAGGTCGCCCGCCGTCTGGCCAGTCGCATCGCGGGGGCGCTATGAGCCGCGTTTATCTTGATTGGAACGCCACCACGCCGTTGCGCCCCGAGGCCAAGGCCGCAATGGCCGAGGCGATGGAAATGGTCGGCAACCCTTCATCCGTTCATGCCGAGGGGCGGGCCGCCAAGATGGCGCTGGAACGCGCCCGCGAACAGATCGCCACGGCGCTTGGCGCGGATGGGGCGGATGTGATTTTCACCTCTGGCACAACCGAGGCGGCGGCGATGGTGTTGGCGGGGCAGGGGATTTCCTGCGCGGCGGTCGAACATTCGGCCGTCAAGGCGTGGTGCGATGTCAGCCTGCCGGTGGATGCGGGCGGGCTGGTCGCGGTTGCTGATCCGGGACGCACGACGCTGCAACTGGCGAATAACGAAACCGGGGTGATCCAGACCTTGCCGGATGGGCTGGCCTCCAGCGATCTGACGCAGGCGTTTGGAAAAATCCCCATGGCTTTCAACTGGTTGGGCGTCACGGCGGGATTTGTTAGCGCGCATAAGCTGGGCGGGCCAAAGGGCATTGGTGCGCTGATCCTGCGCAAAGGCACCGAGGTGCCGCCGCTGATCCGGGGCGGCGGGCAGGAGCAGGGCCGCCGGGGTGGGACAGAAAACCTGACCGGCATCATGGGCTTCGCAGCGGCGGCGACAGCGGCGATCCGTGACCTGAACAATGGGTTGTGGGATCAGGTCGCCGCCCTGCGCGACGGGCTGGAGGCGCGACTTCTGGATGCTGCGCCCGGCCTGATGATTGCGGGCAAGGACAGCCCGCGCTTGCCGAACACCTCTTGCATCCTTACATCAGGCTGGAAGGGCGAAACGCAGGTCATGCAGATGGATCTGGCCGGTTTCGCCATCTCTGCCGGTTCGGCCTGCTCATCAGGCAAGGTGCGGGCCAGCGGAACTTTGCAGGCGATGGGGTTTACCGATCAGCAGGCGCAATCGGCGATGCGGGTTTCGATAAGCCCTTCTTTGGGGGTCGATCAGGTGAACCGATTTGCGGATGCGTGGGAATCAGCGTATTCACGCTGGCGCGACAGGAATGGCCGGGGCTGACCCGGCCCCAGGAAGGACGAGACATGAACAGCACTCCCGATCTTGAGGTGCGCGAGGGCGTTGACCGGGAAACGGTCGAGACCGTTGTCAATATGGGCAGCTATAAATACGGCTGGGATACCGAGATCGAGATGGAATATGCCCCCAAGGGCATTAACGAAGATATTATCCGGCTGATCTCGGAAAAGAATGGCGAACCGGAATGGATGCTGGAGTGGCGTCTGGCCGCGTTTCGTCGTTGGCAAATGATGACCGAACCGAAATGGGCGATGCTGAACTATCCTGAAATTGATTATCAGGATCAGTATTATTATGCCCGCCCGAAAAGCATGGCGCAAAAGCCGAAGTCGCTGGATGAGGTGGACCCGAAACTGCTGGCAACCTATGAAAAGCTGGGGATTCCGCTGAAGGAGCAGATGATCCTTGCCGGGGTTGAGGGCGCGGATCAGGCTCCCGCCGAAGGTCGCAAGGTTGCCGTTGACGCGGTGTTCGATTCCGTCAGCGTCGGCACGACGTTTAAGGAAGAACTGGCCAAGGCGGGGGTGATCTTTTGCCCGATTTCCGAGGCGATCCGCGACTATCCCGAACTGGTGCAGAAATATCTTGGCAGCGTTGTTCCGCAGTCGGATAATTTCTTTGCCACGCTGAACAGTGCGGTTTTCTCGGATGGGTCGTTTGTATATATCCCGCCGAATACGCGCTGCCCGATGGAGCTGTCCACCTATTTCCGTATTAACGCCGAAAACACTGGGCAATTTGAACGCACGCTGATTATTGCCGATAAAGGCAGCTATGTCAGCTATCTTGAAGGCTGCACGGCACCCAAACGCGACACCGCGCAATTGCACGCAGCCGTGGTCGAGATTGTTATTCTGGACGATGCCGAGGTGAAATACTCGACCGTTCAGAACTGGTTCCCCGGTGATGAGGAGGGCAAAGGCGGGATCTATAATTTCGTGACCAAGCGTGCTGATTGTCGCGGGCCACGGTCAAAGGTGATGTGGACGCAGGTTGAAACCGGCTCTGCGATTACCTGGAAATATCCGTCCTGCATTTTGCGCGGCGACGATTCGCAGGGCGAGTTTTATTCCATCGCCATCGCCAATAATGCGCAGCAGGCCGATACTGGAACGAAAATGGTCCACCTTGGTAAAAATACGCGCTCGCGTATCGTGTCCAAGGGGATTTCAGCGGGACGGGCGCAGAATACCTATCGTGGGCTGGTTTCAATGCACCCGCGCGCGACCGACAGTCGCAATTATACCCAATGCGACAGCCTGCTGATCGGGGATAAATGCGGCGCGCATACCGTGCCTTATATCGAGGTTAAAAACACCAGCAGCCGCGTTGAGCATGAGGCGACGACCAGCAAGGTTGACGATGACCAGCTTTTCTATTGCCGGTCGCGTGGGATGGATGAAGAACAGGCGGTCGCTGTTATCGTGAATGGTTTTGCCAAAGAGGTTTTGCAGGCCCTGCCGATGGAATTTGCGATGGAGGCACAAAGCCTTGTTGCCATCAGCCTTGAAGGAAGCGTCGGATGATCCTGACCACGACCCCCGGAATCGAAGGGCGCCGCATCGAAGCCTATCATGGCATCGTCACGGGCGAGACGATTCTGGGCGCAAATATCTTCCGCGACATTTTTGCGGGCATCCGTGACATCGTGGGCGGGCGCGCTGGCTCTTACGAGAATGTGCTGGCCGGGGCGCGGCAGACCGCTCTTGATGAAATGTCCAACCGCGCCGCTGCTTTGGGCGGGAACGCGATTGTCGGAATCGACCTCGATTACGAGGTCATTAACAACATGCTGATGGTGTCTGCATCCGGCACCGCAGTCACCGTCGAATAAGGGCCGATCATGCTGAAAATTGAAAACCTGCACGTCAAACTGGAAGACGAGGACAAGCAGATCCTGAAAGGTCTGTCGCTTGAGGTTCCCGCCGGTCAGGTTCATGCGATCATGGGGCCGAATGGCTCGGGGAAATCGACGACCTCTTATGTTCTGTCGGGCCGTGATGGTTACGAAGTGACCGAAGGTTCGGCCACGCTGAATGGTGAAAACCTGCTGGATATGGAACCTGAAGAACGCGCCGCCGCTGGCTTGTTTCTGGCGTTCCAATATCCGGTTGAAATCCCCGGTGTTGGAAATCTGACATTTCTGCGCACCGCGCTGAATGCGCAGCGCAAATTGCGCGGTGAAGATGAAATCTCGGCCGGTGATTTCCTGAAACTGGTCCGCGCCAAGGCCAAGGATTTACAAATTGATGCCGATATGCTGAAACGCCCGGTTAACGTCGGCTTTTCGGGTGGCGAGAAAAAGCGCAATGAGATCCTGCAAATGACGATGCTGGAACCGCGCATGTGCATTCTGGATGAAACCGATTCAGGACTTGATGTGGATGCCATGCGTCTGGTGTCCGAAGGCGTGAATGCGCTGCGTTCGCCTGACCGGGCTTTTCTGGTGATTACCCATTATCAGCGCCTTCTGGACCATATTAAGCCCGACGTCGTGCATATTATGGCCGATGGCCGGATCATTAAATCCGGCGGCCCGGAGTTGGCGCTGGAGGTCGAAAAGAACGGCTATGCCGATATTCTGGCGGAGGTCGGCTGATGGACGGCGCTTCCCGCACCGATTCGCGGGCCGAGCAGCGTCAGCAGGCGCTGAAAACCCGGCTGGCGGCGCTGAACCTGCCCGAAGGTGGTCCGGCGCAGGCTGCCGCACGGGACCGGCTGGCGGCGATGGGCCTGCCGCATCCGCGCGACGAATATTGGCTTTACACCAACCCGGCGGCGCTGAACGCGGCGCAGCCTGCGCCTGTCGCGGCGACTGCCGCCGCGGATGGGGTGCTGTTCGAGGGGCTGAACCGGCTGCGGCTGGTGTTCGTGGACGGGCGTTTCGACGCTGCGGCCTCGGACCCGCTGGTGCTGGATGGGGCTGAAATCGCCACGCTGGCGCAGGGTGCGGCATGGGCTGATGCGCTCTATGGCACGCTGGAGGCCGAGGGGCAGGCCCCCGTCGCCCGCCCGCTGGCGACGCTGAACACGGCGGCGGCGCAGGATGGGCTGCTGATCCGCGTGACCGGCAAGCCTGCGCGTCCGATCCATATTATCCACCGCCGTGCTGATCCGGCAGCGGACCCAATCTGGCATCATGTGATCCGTGTTGAGCCGGGCGCCGAGGCGACAGTTCTGGAAACCGGCAGTTCTGGCGCGCGGTTCAACAGCGTGATCGAGGCTGACATCGCAGATACCGGCAGGCTGCACCACCTGACCGCCATGCGGGCGGAACATGACCGCGTATCGGTGGCCCATATCTTTGCGCGTCTGGGGGCCGAATCGCTGTTCAAGAGCTTTGCGCTGACGGCGGACGGGCTGATGATGCGCAACGAATCGGTGGTCTGGCTGAATGGCGATGACGGGGTGGCCCATGTTGCGGCAGCCGTGCTTGGCGATGCGGCGGAAAGCGAGTTCCACCACGACGACACCGTGTTCATCACCCATGCCGCCGAGCGTTGCGAAAGCCGTCAGGTGTTCAAAAAGGTGCTGAAGAACGGCGCGGTCGGTGTGTTTCAGGGCAAGATTCTGGTCAAGCCTGGTGCGCAGAAAACCGACGGCTATCAGATCAGCCAGGCGCTTTTGCTGGACGAAGGCAGCCAGTTCCTTGGCAAGCCCGAGCTGGAAATCTATGCCGATGACGTGAAATGCAGCCACGGTTCGACCACAGGCGCGATTGACGAGGGGGCGCTGTTCTATCTGCGCTCGCGCGGGGTGCCGAAGGATCGGGCGATTGTGCTGTTGGTGCTGTCCTTCCTTGCTGATACGCTGGAGGAAATCGAGGATGAGACCCTGCGTGAGCAGATCTCGGATCGGCTGGAAACATGGCTGACACGCCACAGCGGCTAAGCCCGCAGCAGGGGCTGCTGCCCCGTGTGATGCAAAGCTGGGTCGCGCCCCGAAAGGTTGTGCGCGGCCTTTCCGCCATGCCCGAGGGCGGGATTTTTGCAGTGCTGATGATTGCGCTGCTGTTGCTGTTCGTGTCGCTGGCCCCCGGTCAGGCGCGGCTGGCGGGGCTGGACCCGTCGATGACCACGGCGCAACGGCTTGCGGGCGTGGCGATGGTGCTGTTCTTTATCGCGCCGGTTGTCTTTTACATTCTGGCTTGGCTGTCGGGCGTGGTGATGCGGCTGTTTGGCCGTCCTCTGGCGCTGCGTCACGCCCGGCTGGCGCTGTTTTGGGCGCTGCTGGCGGCCAGCCCGGCGCTGTTGTTTGCGGGGCTGGCCTCGGGGATCGTGGGCGAAAGCACCGCGACCGTGCTGGCACGGGGGGTGGCAGCAATCGGATTTCTTGTAATCTGGGGGGCGGGGCTGCTGGCTCTGTCAGAGAAACGATGACTTTGGCTGAGAATCTGCGTGATCTGGCGGTGCTGACAGTCCGTAACCCGGCCATGGCGCTGCGTCGGCTTCAGGCGTTGAACCTGCCGATGGAAACCCGCTGGATGGGGCTGTTCCTGACCGTGGCGCTGTCCTCGATCCTGTCATGGGCGGCCTCGCGGTTGTTCCCGGTCGAGGTGGACACGCTGATCGCCCGCATGACCGCGCAACCCCTGCGGCTGGCGGCGATCCAGCTTGTCGGAATGGCGGGCAGCGCCTTTCTGATGGCGCGGGTCGGCCAGCTTTTTGGCGGCCGTGGCAGCTTTGCCGATGCGCTGCTGATTGTGGCCTGGGTCGAACTGCTGCTGACGGGTGTGCAGGCGGTTCAGGTGGTGCTGATGCTGCTGTTCCCGGCTATTGCGACGCTGCTGGGGGTCGCGGCGATGATCGGCTTTATCTATCTGGCGGTGCAGTTCACCCGCGCCTTGCATGGGTTCCGCAGCGTGTTCCTGACCATGCTATGCATGTTCGCCACGCTGATGCTGGTCGGCATGGCGCTGTCGATGCTGGCCGCCAGCTTTGGGCTGTTGCCAATGCCGCAGGGGGCTGTCTGATGTATGATCTTGATGCTGTCCGCACCGATTTTCCGATCCTGTCGCGGCAGGTGAACGGTCGGCCTCTGGTCTATCTGGATAATGGCGCCAGTGCGCAAAAGCCCCGTGTGGTGATCGACGCAATCACCCAAGCCTATGAGCAGGAATATGCTAATGTTCACCGTGGCTTGCACTTTCTGTCCAACCTTGCGACCGAGCGTTATGAATCGGTCCGGGGGATCATTGCCCGGTTCCTGAACGCCCCGGATGCCGAGGAAGTCGTGATGACCTCCGGCGCGACCGAGGGGCTTAATCTGGTCAGCTATGCCTGGGCCGCGCCGCACTTGCAGCCCGGCGATGAGATCGTCCTGTCGGTGCTGGAACATCACGCCAATATCGTGCCGTGGCATTTCCTGCGCGAGCGTCAGGGCGTGGTGCTGAAATGGGTCGAACCTGAACCCGATGGCAGCCTGCCGCCGGAAAAGGTTCTGGCGGCGGTAACGCCCCGCACCCGGCTTATTACGCTAACCCACATGTCGAACGTCACCGGAACCGTGGTTGATGTGGCCGCGGTGGCGCGAGGCACCGACGTGCCGCTGTTGGTCGATGGCAGTCAGGCGGCTGTGCATATGCCGGTGGATGTGGCGGCGATTGGCTGCGATTTCTATGCGATTACCGGGCATAAGCTCTATGGCCCCTCGGGGTCCGGCGCAATCTGGATCAGCCGCGCCCGGCAAGAGGAAATGCGCCCCTTCATGGGCGGTGGCGACATGATCCGAGAGGTCTCTCGTGATACCGTCACCTATGCCGACCCGCCCTTGCGGTTCGAGGCCGGCACGCCGGGGATCGTGAACCAGATCGGCCTTGGCGCGGCGCTGGACTATATGATGGGCCTTGGCATGGGCAATATCGCCGCGCATGAGCGTGACCTGCGCGACTATGCCCGTGCGCGGTTGCGCAGCCTGAATTGGTTGCAGATTCAGGGCGATGCGCCGGATAAGGGTGCAATTTTCTCGATGACGATGCAGGGCGCTCATGCCCATGACATTGCCACGATTCTGGACAAGCGCGGCATTGCCGTGCGGGCGGGCAGCCATTGCGCCATGCCGCTGATGCAGTTCTATGGCCTGACCGCAACCGCGCGGGCGTCCTTTGGACTTTACAACACCCGTGCCGAGGTGGACGCGCTGATCGACGCCCTGCAATTCTGCCACGAACTTTTCGCCTGACCCTGCCGACCAACCCTTGCACCCCACGCCAACCCCGCGTAAAAGCCCCAACAGGCACCCGTAGCTCAGCTGGATAGAGCGCTGCCCTCCGAAGGCAGAGGCCAGAGGTTCGAATCCTCTCGGGTGCGCCATCTCTCAATAGAAATTGAATGGCTCCGCCGTCAAAATCGGGCCGATGACGTGCGGTAGCACCCGATGAGATCGCCGCAATGGCCGTCACAGTCGGGATTGGGTTATGCTGAGGGTAGGGCTTGGTGCCCGCCGTTTCATCCGGTTCCGTTTCTGCCCAGGTCACGGTAATTTCCGGGGCCAGGTGTATGTCCATCGTCTCAAGGACGCTCGGACCAAGATTGTGGAATTTATGCCAGACTCCGGCAGGTGCGCGCAGAACGTGGCCTTTCGTCGCCACGATCTCCCGTCCGTCGATGGTAAACAGCGCACGACCTTCCCGAATGACAAAGATCTCGTCATAGGGATGCGTGTGCAGACCGGGACCGACACCGAGTTGATCGGTAGTATAGAGCGCCACTGAAATATCAGCGCCGAGGTCTTTGCCCGACACCGTGCCGCTCCAGATATCCGGTGCATTCGCCTAGTCGGCCCGGGTCAGCACGATGGGCGAACCCGTCATGTCAGCCACCAGCCTTGGGGATCGGCCCAACGACGTCATAGCGGAGCCATATGCTAACATCGGCGAGCGGCTTTATGCTCTTGAGCCTGAAGGCGGTTGCGGCCCTTTTTCGTTTCGGCTGCTATCGCGCTGCCGTGCCGCTGCGCCCCACACGCCTCTTGCGACGGCTGTCGCCGCGCAATTCGGGCGCGATCTGCGCGCGGGTGAGAGGTTGCACGCGCCACCCGCGCGTCGTCCAGCCTGCGGCGGACGAGCGCGGCGGTGAGGCGATGCGGCTGCGCAGCTTGGTCTTCGGCGGGCAGGTTCTGATGGCGCGGATGGTCTTAGATTGCAGCGGGATCTGGGGTGGCGCGCGTGCGGAAGGGGAGGGCGAGATAAAAGGCGCGGCACGCGCGCCCGGCATCCCCTTGCTGCGCAACGGCTTTTTGCGGGCCGGACGGTCGGATCGCGTGCCGCGATCTGAAGTTTCATCCATGATCTCAAAGGTGTTTCTGGTACAGGGCGCTCAAAAGAGGAAAAACGGGCAGATGAGCGATCACGAACATGAATTCCGCATCCGGCCCGGCAAGGTCAGCGCGAGGCTTGCGGCCGAGACCGGACAGGCCGCCCTGCCGCGCGCCGGGGCGGGTGAGCAGGTCAAAGGCCTCTGTCGCCGCCGCCTGAACCTCGCCTCGGGGCGCTATGCAATGATCGAAGGCACCGGGCCGGATGGCGGCCTCGGCTTCCGCCTCGTGCCATGGTCGCGCGAGATCGAGAAACGGCTGGGGCAGACCGTCAGCGGGACCATACGCGAAAGCGGCGGGATCGAATGGAGCCTTGGCCGCAAGCGCGGGCTGGGGTTGTGAGCTGGGGCGCAGGATCACCCCGGCAATGGATCGGTGCCTTTGTCCAGCAGGGACAGGTAATCGGAATAGGCATAGATCCTGCCGCGCTGCCGGCCGGTCGTTTCCCTCAGCACGCCGACCGTGGTGAGATTTTCGAGGGCCGTGCTGGCTGTGGGGAAGGAAATGCCAAGGTTGTCGGAGACGGTCTGAATGGTCACGATCGGGCGAGCCTGCATCAGATCATGGACACGCAATGCCGTTGCCGCCGCGCGGCCAAGCCCGCTGATCGTCCCGCGATGGGTCTCAAACAATGCGATGAGATCGCGTGCTGTCGCGGTTGCCTGTTCGGCGGTCTCGGCAACGCCTGTCAGAAAGAACTCCAGCCAGGTTTCCCAGGTCCCTTCCTGCCGCACCTCCTGCAGGAGCCGGTAATATTCGTCGCGCCGTGCCTTCAGGAACAGGCTGAGATACAGGATCGGCTCGCGCAGAATGCCCGCCTCGCACAGGATCAATGTGATCAGCAGCCGCCCCAAACGTCCGTTGCCGTCGAGAAAGGGGTGGATCGTCTCGAACTGGACATGGGCAAGACCTGCCCGGATCAGGGGCGGCAGCGACGGGCTCTCACTGTGCAAAAACCGCTCCAGCGCGTCGAGGCAGCCGTCGAGGTGGTTGGGCGGAGGAGGCACGAACAGGGCATTGCCCGGACGTGTGCCACCGATCCAGTTTTGTGAGCGGCGGAACGCACCCGGTTGCCTGGTTGCGCCCCGTCCGGATTTGAGCAGGATCGCGTGCATCTCGCGGATCAGCCGCAGGGACAGCGGAAAGCCCTCTTTCATCCGCCGGACACCATGTTCGATTGCAGCGACATAGTTCGACACCTCGGTCACGTCGTCGATGCCGACTGTTGGCGCTTCGTCATTTTCGAACAGGAGCAGGTCTGACAGAGAGGACTGCGTGCCCTCGATCTGTGATGACAGCAGGGCTTCCTTGCGGACATACATATAGAGAAACAGTGGCGTTGATGGCAGAATCGTCGCAACTCCGTCCAGACGGCCGACAGCGGCGATGGCACGTTCGTAAATCCCCATAAGTGGCCCCAACTCAAGCGGCGGGTCGGGCGGGAGAGGCGCCGGAACATAGGCGCGTACGCGCTCGCCACCGGCACTTGTCTCGACCAGCGTTCCGAGCCTGTGATTGTCCTGCACCATCTTGGACGATCCTTTAATTAGCGCCACCCGTTATTAAGGGATACATCGTTATACTTTAATAACCAGCTCGGTGAATTCAAGGTTGGCGGTGTTGGCCGGACATCTCGTATCGAGGCTGCGCCCGGCTGAACACCCTACGCCATCCCCTGTTTTCCCACGCTCCTTTGCGATGCGTGCCGGATCGTCCTTGCCAGAGGGTGCCGTCGCGCCCTCTCTCGGCTCAATCGCAGCCGAAAGGGGCAACAGCCATGACCGCCACCAAGATCCTCTGGGGCCAGATCGTCACCGTCTTTCTGATCGTGCTCATCACCACATGGGCGGCGACGCAATATGTGGCCTGGGCGCTGGGTTTTCAGCCGCAGCTTGGTCAGGCCTGGTTCCATCTGCAAGGCTGGCCGGTCTATTACCCGCCGGCGATCTTCTGGTGGTGGTATTTCTTCGAGGCCTATGCGCCCGCGGTCTTCATGCGCGGCGGTGCCATCGCCGCCTCGGGCGGGTTTGTCGCCATCGCGGTTGCCATCGGCATGTCGGTCTGGCGCGCGCGTGAGGCGGGCAATGTCGAGACCTATGGCTCGGCCCGCTGGGCCGAACGCGGCGAGATCGCCAAGGCCGGCCTTCTGGGCGAGGATGGCGTGGTTCTGGGCCGCTATGATCGCGATTATCTGCGCCATGACGGGCCGGAACATGTGCTGTGCTTCGCGCCGACCCGTTCGGGCAAGGGGGTGGGGCTGGTGGTGCCGACGCTGCTGACCTGGCCCGGCTCGGCCATCGTCCATGACATCAAGGGCGAGAACTGGCAACTGACAGCCGGGTTTCTGGAAGAACTGCCGAAGGATGTGGGTGGGGTGGGATAACGGAGTCAACTCTGTCGGCGCATAGACGTAGCGTAAGCTAAGTCCGACGTTTCGCAATGCGCGTCAGTATCTATGCTAGAACATGACGGCTATCACGATACCGATGCGGAAAGGAAAAACTCGCCGCACCTGTCGTGCGGGTGGCGATGCGTTGCCATTTCTTGAGGCGAGTGAAGATGTTCTCGACCTCCTGAGGTGGCTGCCGACATGACCGAAATGAACCCGCCGACGCCGCTCTATCACAGGATATATGCGGTCATGCGCGAGCGGATCATCAATGGCTATTACCCTCTGGACCAGCCTGTCCCGACCGAGGCCGAACTGTCCGAGAGCTTTGCCGTCAGCCGCATCACCGCCAGAAAAGCCATGGAGATGCTGGCCACCGAGGGGCTTGTCACCCGGACCCGGGGCAAGGGCACATTCGTCACCGACCGCGCCGAAAAGTCCCGGCTCAACAGGGCCGTTGTCGCCAATATCAACGGCCTGTTCAGCTATCTCAACACCGTTGACCAAAGCACCAGGTTGAAGGTTATCAGCCTTGATCGCGGCGAGGCCCCGCCGCGGATCTGCGCCCAGATGGGCGTCTCACCGACGGCGGAACTGGTTCGTTCGGTTCGGATACGGGCGCTGGGGCGGCGGCCCTATTCGCTTTCGATGGCCTATCTGCTGCCCGAGGTCGGTGCTGGGCTGCGGCGTCAGGACCTGGCCTCGACCGCGATGATCGACCTGGTCCAACGCGAAAGGGTTGTGGTCGAACAGGCGGAGCAGGTTCTTACCGCGACGCTGGCCGACGACCGCGCAGCCCAGCTTTTGAAGGTGCCGGTCGACGCGCCGCTGATGCGGGGTCAACCGGCTGTTTTTGAACGCTGAACTGGTCCCTTTCTATGCAGCCGAGATCCTCTATCGTGCTGATCTATATGAATATCATGTCTCGCTGAAACGCGAGCAGGGGCGGGATTTCCTGCTCGACGGTTCCCAGACGGGCTGAGGCGCGAAAGGCGGACACAAAAGCTGGCCGATTGGCTGGCTGCGCGGGTTGCCCGTCGCGGGCGTATCGAGACGCCCGCGCAGGAGGATATAAAGTGCCACTATGCGATTCAGGGCCGCACCCTGTCCGGGATTGGGAACCTCAGTCAGCCCATCATGGTATCAATAAATAAATGATGTAGCGTGGCAGACAATAATGCGCGGTTCTGATTGCGGTGTCTTGATGGAGCCCGAAAGCCCCATCAATGGTTATTTAGGCAATGCGTAAACCGCGACCTGATCCCCGACCTGCGGCTTCAGGATCGAGTTTCCTCCGGCCACGAATGCCACATATTGCCGTCCCTTATGCGTATAAACTGCGGGAATGGCGACGGCGGGTGCCGCGACGATATCTGACCAAAGCTCATTTCCGGTCTTCATATCTATGGCGCGGACCATTGCATCCATTGTCGCACCAATGAACAAGACCCCGCCCGCCGTTGCAACCGGGCCACCGATCGTGGGCGAGCCCCAGGACTTCGGGCCATAAAACCCCCATTGCTGCGAAAGGCCGAAGGGATGCTCCCATAGTTTTTCCCCGGTATTCAGGTTATATGCCTGCAAGGTGCCATAGGGCGGTTTCCAACATGGGATTCCAAGAGAGTTGGAGAACAACTGGATGCTTACCCCATAAGGTGCGCCCTGCATCGGGTAAAACCCGCTGCGGCCCGGCATGTGCTGAATATCCTGCGTGTATTCCTCTCGTGGGATCAGTGTTACAATCTGCACGACATGCGACACATTGACGTAAAACATATTGGTCGCCGGATCCAATGCGCCACCGCCCCATTCGACGCCGCCAACCGTGCCCGGATAAAGAATGGATCCTTCCTCGGATGGGGGTGTGAAAACACCATCGTAACGCGCGCCCTTTATCATCCGGCTGCATTCCCCAAAGGATATAAGATCAGCCAGAGGCCAGACGCCGGGCCAGTTTTCCAGATCAAGCACTGGCGGAGGAATCATTGCAAAAGGTTGGGTCGGGGATGATACCTCACCCTGCGCGGTTGATTTGGCAACCGGACGATCTTCGATGCCAAAGATCGGTTCACCCGTTTCGCGATTCAGGACATACAACATCCCCTGTTTTCCGGTCTGCACCAATGCGGGAATCGTTTGCCCATCCCTCACAATATCAACAAGTGTCGGCGGTGAATTGGTGTCAAAATCCCAAAGATCATGGTGCACCAGTTGACGCGACCAGATAATCTCGCCGGTATCAGCATTGACTGCCGTAACCGAAGTGGCCAGAGGAATCGGATCGGTCCGGTTTCCACCCCAGAAATTTGGGCTTGGCGAGGACACCGGAAGATAAAGAATGCCCCGTTCCTCATCCACTGACATCGAAGCCCAAACATTCGAGGTTCCCGTGCGGGCGCGGATCTCGGGTGGAATAAATTCAACCTCCCATCTCTTTTCACCCGTCCGCGCATCAATGGCGAAAACGGTGCCGGGGGATTCGACCTCATAGGCCCAGTCCTTGCCCGCCCAGCCGACGAAAAGCATATCCTTGTAGGCGGTTGGCGGCTGCAAAAGCGATAGCGGCCATTCGGCATTCAGATTGTTCCATTCGTTGACGTAAAGAACGCCGTCTTTCGCAAAGTCGGTGCAAAGTTTTCCAGTGTCTGCATCGACAGAGTAAAGGTGCGAATCCATCGTGCCGATATAGACCCGCTTCTGACAGGGCTGCCCTTCAATAATGTGTTCAGCCTGCCAATATGTCACCCCCCGGTTTTTCAAGTCAGGTTGGGTTAGGGGTTTCAGTTCGGAGCCTGAATCAAATGTCCATTTTTCGGTTCCGGTCTCTGGATCAAGAGCTATAATGCGATAAAAAGGAGTGCCGATATACAATGTTTCATTGACGTAAAGCGGTGTCGCGGACCAAACGGTTGCGGGAATATCCCCCGACCCATCCGATACATCTCCGGTATAATATTCCCATACTTTGGTGAGGCGCCCCGCATTTTCGG
>NZ_JAUNTN010000029.1 GCF_030538695.1 Paracoccus sp. (in: a-proteobacteria) | reverse complement strand
TCAACTCAATAAGCACCTGTTCTTGAATAATAATCACGACGCAGCGGGACGGGCGGATGCATGTCCACCACCCGCCGCCGAACCACAGGAATCCACCCCCATGGGCATTTCCCGCCGCCAATACGCAACCCTCCGCGGGGTCAGCGAGGCGGCGGTGCGCAAGGCCGTTACCAGCGGTCGCATCACCCCTGAGGCCGATAGCAGCATCGACCCCGAGCCGGGCAACCAGCATTAAAGCAATCACAAAAAACGGCGACGAGTTTCCCCGCCGCCGTTTCCGGTATCGCTCTCGCTCAGGCGGCGCGTTCGGGCACCTCTATCCCCAGCCATTCGGTGTAGAACGCGTCGATGTCCGGCTCGAAATCGTGGATTACGGGATACCAGGGCGTCGGGGCCTCGACATCCAGCATGTCGCCGGATTTGGGGCAGTAATATTCCCGGATCACCTGCCAGTCGGTCGTGGGGGCCATCAGGCGGGGATAGAGTTCCTCCATCGCCTCGGCGCTGTCGCGCACCCGCATGACTGCGTGCAGTTTCCAGTTCTCGCGCCAGTCGCAAAACTCGTGCCCGGCATGGGATTTGATGACCCATTTCTTGTCGGATGCGCGCTGCACGATATACAGTCTTGGCCCCAGCGGCAGAATGATCCTGTCATCCCACGGCACCTGCTCTTGCAGGATTTCCAGATACATCTGGAACCGTTCCTTGTCCTTGGGCGTGGACAGCATGGTTTGCAGCGTGTCGCGGTCGATGGTGCCGTCCACGAGGTCTTTGATCTTGGCTTTGGTATAGGCCATTTTAACTCTCCTGTTGTCTGGGTCGGGCGCCGCCGGGGGGAGGGGCGGCGCCCGATGGGATCATTCCTCGACGAACTGGACGGTTTTCACGTCCGGCAGTTCGGAAAGGTCCATCGAATATTCGCGGCCATAGGACGGGATCGGCAGATCGCCTTCCAAAAGCTGCCAATCCTCCGGCAGATCCCAGAACTTGCGGAAATCCTGCTCAAACCGCGGGCCAAGCTTGAAGCTGGCCGCGAACATCTGCTGGACATGCAGCCCGGCATCCTTGGCAAGTATTTTCTCGCGTTCCTTGGCCATCCAGTCGCGGGTCGGCACGGCCTTGGCCAGACGATCCTTGCGGATAGCCGCACGTTTCGCCGTTGTCGCGGCCTCATCGGCGGTGAACAGGCCGTCCGCGCCTTTCGCCAGCACGACACCGTAAACCGATGCGGCAAAGCGTTCGATGAGATAGCCTTCGTTCACATCCTTGGCGACCGATGCCGGTTCGCGTTCCAGCGGATCACCAAAGCCCGGACCGCCCCGCATATAGTTCAGATAGAGGTCGTAATCCTTGAACATCGCCTCGGTGGTGATGGCCTGCTTGTCGCGCTTGATCTTCGCGTCGGGCAGCATCGCATCCCAGACGGGGCTTTGCGGGTCGGTATCGCCGCCGGACGGGATCTTGCCGCCGTTTGCGATGATCTCCTTCAGGTTGGTGTCATGGGCCTGGAAACGATAGCCCGATGCCGCCGGATAACCACCCATCAGCCCCCAGTCGGTGCTGATATTGCTGTTGCCCATAAAGAACATCGTCCAGTCCTTGGCGTTCCAGACCATGCGCAGGGACTGATAACCGCAGCCGCCGCGATATTTGCCGGCACCGCCGGACGACGCCTTGATCTCGCGGCCCAGATACAGCAGCGGTTCGGCCAGTTCCCAGATCTCCATGTCGCCCATGTCGCCTTCGGGGTTCCAGATTGCGGCGGCATGGCTGATGCCATCACCCACGGCACTGGCACCGACCCCGTTGGCGGCACATTCAAAGCTGTTGACGGCATGGATTTCGTCATACTGGTTGAACCCGCCGCCTTGCAGCCAGTTGCCGGTATAGGCGTTGCCCGCGTTCACCTCTTCCAGATAGCCGCGGCCGAAATAGCTGCGTGACAACCCGCGCCACAGCGATGTCCAGGACGACACGAGGAAGTGCCACGCATAGCTGAAGGCCACGCGCCGGTCGTCGGGGTTCATCCAGGTGCCTTTCGGCAGCCGGAACTCGGTCCCATAGGCCGCGCCGTCGTTAATCATCTCGGTCGGGATCAGCGTCTGGGTCATCATCACCCAGATGCCGGATGTGAACGACACGGCATGCGCGTTATAGGTGTGCCAGCCCCAGCGGGATGACCCCTCGAAATCCAGCCGCCATGTCCCATCCGGGCGGATGGTCATCTCCGACGGCGTGTGCATGATCGTGTTGACCTTGGCGAAGTCGGACGGAACCCGCACGTCTTCGTGGTCATAGGGCACATCGACGAAACCGACCTGACGATAGGTGCCGGGAATGGTCATCGCCTTGATGCGGTTTTGCAGGCCGACGCGGCCATGTTCCACCGATTCATAGGCGAATTTCCAATAAGCCTCGATCCCTTCTTCGGCGATGACTTCCTCGACCAGCTTGCGGATCATGTGGCAACCGGCGACGCGGGTGCGCTCGTCCAGCATCCAATAGCGCGTCGTGCGCACCATCCGCTGCGATTCATGCAGCCAGTCGCGGAACAGCGTGTCGTTTTCGCCGATCTTGCGGCAGGTGATGGAATAGCCATCCCCGAACCGCTGCACCTGACCCGTGGACATGGACCCCGGCCCGACCGAGCCGGTGTCGATCACATGTGTCACGCCGCCGACCCAGCCGATCAGCTCGCCTTCGTGAAAGATGGGAACGATGGTGTGGATGTCGCAGGGGTGGACGTTGCCGATCAGGCTGTCATTGTTGCAAAAGATGTCCTTGTCGCGGATTCCGGGGTTCGATTCCCAGTCGTTTTCGATCATGTATTTGATCGCAGCACCCATGGTGCCAACGTGGATGATGATCCCCGTCGAGGTCAGGATCGCATCGCCCGCCGCGTTATAGAGCGTAAAGCAAAGTTCCCCTTCCTGTTCCACGATGGGGCTGGCCGCGATCTTTTTCGACGTCTCCCGCGCGTCGACCACCCCGGCCCGAAGGCGCGAGAACAGTTTGTTATACATGATCGGGTCGCTGTCGCGCAGCTCCAGCTTTTGCAGACCGGCGTAATGTTTGGTCTTTTTGGTGGCATCCATGATCTCGTCGCGGTGCTGTTTCAGCGTTTGTCCGCCGCGCACGATGCCTTTGACTTTGGTTTGCACGTTCATTGGTAATCCTCCCTTGCCCGTCACACTTCTTTCAGGTGGAACAGGCGGTGACCGTCCAGCCATGTCTCAAAGCCGCCGGGGACAACGAATGTCGTCGCGTCGGATTCGATGATGGCGGGGCCGGTGATGCGGTTGCCGGGCAGCAGTTTTTCCATCTGGTAAAGCTGCGCATCGACCCATTGCTTTTTGCGATAGAACTTGCGGGTGCCAAGTTTCGCATCCTCGGGCGGGGTTGCGTCGCCCTCGGTTTCTTTCGGGATCTTGGGCTTCGGGATCGGCACGGTGCCGCGCATGATGGCGCCGGTGATCGAATACCCCAGCTCGGGCGAACGCGCCGATGCGGCGTAAACCCGGCCATAGGTATCGTTGAACGCATCGACCAGCTTGTCCCAGTCGGCGGCATCCTTGGCCTTTTCGATCGGGCTTTCGATTTCCAGATCGTTCAACTGGCCGCGATATTGCATCCGGTATCCGGGCTGCAACTGCACCTGATCGCGGGTATAGCCGTTCAGCTCGAACTCCTCCAACACGCGTTCGGTCAATTCGTGCCAGGCGTCGTTCAGGGTTTTCGCGTCCGCCGCTTTCAGATCGTCGCTGGCGTCCTCGGCGATGTTGATGTCCAGCGATTTGTCATAACGGTATTCGAAATCCGCCGCAGCACAGCCGAATGCGCTGAAACCGGCGGCCCATGCCGGAACGATCACATCCTCGAAACCCAGACCTTCGGTATAGCCATAGGTATGCACCGGCCCCGCGCCGCCATAGCTGAAGCAGGTAAAGGACGATGGCGAATAGCCTTTCCCCGAGATCATCGAGCGCAGATAGTCGCGCAGATCGCTGTCCAAGAGTCCGATGACACCGGCGGCGGCCTCCTCGACCGACAGGCCCAGCGGATCGGCGATCTGTTCCTTCATCGCGTCCCATGCGCGCTGACGGTCCAGTTTCACCTGCCCGCCCAGGAAGTTGTCGGGGTTCAGATAGCCAAGGATGACGTGGCAATCCGAAATCGTCACCGTGTCGATGCCGGATTCCGCCCAGCAGACACCAACGCGATAACCGGCGCTGTCAGGCCCCAGCTTGATCGCCTTGGTATAGGGGTCCAGACGGATGAAGGAACCCGCCCCCGCGCCGACCGAATCCATCGCAACCAAGGGCAGCGACAGCACCAGACGCGCCATGTCGGGGTCGTTCCTGATCGTCAATTCGCCCTGCGTAATCAGCGCCACGTCGAAGGACGTTCCGCCAATATCCGAACAGGCGATGTTCTTATAGCCCAGCACCTCGCCCAGATATTTCGCGCCGATCACGCCGCCGATGGGGCCTGACACAATGGTGCGGGCCAGTTCCTTGGCCTTCCAACTGATCGTGCCGCCATGCGTTGCCATCACGCGGAAATCGAATTTCGATCCGTTTTCCTTGAACGCGCTGCTGATCTTTTTCAGCGTCTGGCGGCTGGGTTCGGCGGCGAAAGCCTCAAGGATGGTGGTGTTGGTGCGGTGGGTTTCCTTGCGCACCGGGTAATAGTCGGTCGAGGCGAAAACCGGGATTTCCTTGCCCGCCTTTTCGATTTCCTCCTTCACGATGTCGCGGACGCGGCGTTCGTGGCCCGGATTGCGATAGCTGTGCAGGAAAGAAATCACGATCCCTTCCACATCCTGCGCGATCAGATCCTGCGCGGCCTTGCGGGCGTCCTCCTCGCGCAGCGGGATGACGACGGTGCCGAACATATCCACCCGTTCCATCACGCCGCGCGTCAGGTGGCGCGGCACCAGAGGTTCGTCGTAATAATGGGTGTTGAGGTGAATCCGGTCCTCATAGGCAAAGCCCAGATAGGCCTGAATGGCGCGGCCCATGCGGTGAAAATCCTCCATCCCCGCATTGACGATCAGCCCGGTTTTCAGACCCTTGCGCTGCACTACGCGGTTCAGCATCGCGGTGCCGGAATAGACCCCGGTCTGGATGGACCCCAGCGCCTCGTCCAGCGTCAGGCCCCAATGCTCCAGCCCCTCGCGGCTGGATTCGATCAGGCCAAGCGCCTCGTTCTGCGGCGTCGATTGCGCCTTGCCGACGACGAAATCGCCGTCGCTGTCCACGAAAAACGTGTCGGTCATGGTGCCGCCCGCGTCGATGCCAAGCACCTGCACGGTCCGGCCGTTCTTTTTGTCCAATGGCACGGTTTGTTTCCTCCCATCTCCTGCGCCGCTGAATGATGCGGCACAGGATCAGGATGGAATCACGCGGACCGTCCGGGTTGTCCGATGTTCGATCAGTCGAACGGTCATGCTGCGGACGCGTCCGCTATTCGCTGCGGATGCGAGAGACGCCGTAGGAGTCCAGCTTGAGATACAGCGTCGAACGCGCGATCCCCAGACGTTTCGCGGTACGGGTCAGGTTGCCGCCCTCGGCGTCCACCGCCTCAAGAATACGGCTGCGTTCGTGATCGCGCAGGCGTTCTTCGGGCTGGTGGCGGGCGGGCTGGCGAATCTCGGGCGGCAGCATTTTCGCGTCGATCAACCCGGTGGGCGACAGCGCGTCCAGCGTGGCAACCAGATTCGACATCTCGCGCAGATTGCCCGGCCAGTGATAGCCCGCAATTGCCGTCAGCGCGCCCGAGGTGAAGGTCAGATCGCGCCCCCCGGCCTGCTGGGCATGATGGCGCGCGATCATCCGAAGGGTCGGCACGATTTCGTCGGGGCGCTCGCGCAGCGGCGGAATGTCCAGCCGGGCAACCGCGATGCGATAATAGAGATCGCTGCGGAAGCTGCCCTTTTCCATCGCCTCGTAAAGCGAGCGGTTCGATAGGGTGATCGGGCGCATCCCGGCGGTGATGGCGGTCTCGATCAGGCTGAGCAGCAGTTTTTGCACCTCGGGCGGGGCCGCGCCGGGGCTGTTCAGGCACAGGATACCGCCGCCCGTGATGATCTGCCGGTGTCCATGCGCCAGATCCTCGCGCAGGGTCTGTTCGGTCAGGATCGAACAGTCGATCAGTTCGAACGGACCCGCCGCCTGCGGGCTGGCGCGGTGAATGGCCTGCGCCAGAAAGGTCTTGCCCGCGCCGGTTTCGCCCTCGATCAGCAGCGGGATTTCAGTGCGCGCCAGCCGTTGCGCCTGTGCGCAGAGCGCCGCGGACACCGCCCCCGCGCGACCGATCTGGTCCAGTTCAGCCGCCGGATCGACCGGCTTGCGTCGCCCCCGCCGCAGAGACAGCATAACCCCGATGGCATCATCGGGCGATCCGATCACCTCAAGGTCGGTGCCAGGCAGGCAATCGCTCAGCGCCTCGGCAATGATATCGGCAGGCTGGTCGATCAGGGCCGCAACCTGCGCCCGCAGATGCGCCAGCGCGGTATCATCATCGCAAAAGCGCAGAAAGTTATCGGTTGCGAACACATCCGCGCCGCTGCGATCCATGACCAGCATCGGTTCATTGCCCCGGCGCAAGCGACGCAGGTGCAGCCGCTCCATCAGGGTTTCATGTTCGATGGCCAGCATCCGGGTTAGGTCGGATTCCACCTGCGCGGCCAGCGATGCCGACAGCGCGGTGGCATTGGGCTGCGCCAGATCGTCGGGCCATGAGATATCCAGCACCCCCAGCAGCGCCCCCGAGGCCGGGTCGGTGATCGGCGTGGCGGCGCAGTTCCAGCGCTGGATCGCCTCGCAGTAATGCTCGAACGAGCTGATCTGGATCGGGCGGCGCAGGTGCAGCGCGGTGCCGATGGCATTGGTGCCCACCGCGCCTTCGGTCCAGTTGCCGCCCAGATGCAGGTGATCCTCGCGCCCTAAAGCAAGCGTTTCTGAATCGCCCCCCGCATCCAGAACGACGCCCGAACGGTCACAGAGCAACACGATGTTGCCGGTATGGTTCAGCAGATAGCCCGCCCGCGCCAGCGCATTTTGCGCCCCGCGCCGCAGCCGCCGGGCCTGAGCGCGCAGGGTCAGCAACTCCCCCTCGGCCAGCCGTGGCGCGCGTTTGATCTCGCATATGCCCGCCGTGCCGGATCTGCGCCAACTGCCCAGCACATCCTGACGGATCGTCTGCGGCACCTTGCCAATCGCGATGAACTCTTCCCAATCACGCTTGGTGATGTTTAGTCCCATCAGTCCCTCCCCCGAACGAATGGAAACCATATTTGACGACAGCCCTATGCGGATGAGTCAAGTCCGACGATCTGCCATGAGCCGTGTTTCGCCAGCCTGCCATGGGATTTTGTCCGGCAACTGTCCGATATTCGGACAATTCGGTCGCATCGCGGGACGATCTTTGCAGAATGCCCCCCCTTCAGCCGCCGACAAAGGCCCTCAGCCTTGGCGTCATGAAGTCGATGAAGGCTTGGGTGCGGTGGGGCATATGGGTTCGGGTTGGGAAAAGCAGGTGGATGTCTTCGTGGTCGCGGGGGATGGCGCCGGCCAGCACCTCGACCAGCGCGCCGCGGGCCAGATCGGCGCGGACGTGGAACTCGCCCATCCGCGCCAGTCCCATACCTGCCAGCGCCATGCGCCGCACCGTCTCGCCGTTATTGGCGAGCAGCGGGCAGGAGCCGTAATCGCTCTCGCCTCCGCGCGGCCCGACCAGAGGCGAACTGCGGCGAAAGCTGAAGCCGAGGCGGGCGTGGCGGGCCAGATCGTCCTCGCGCTGAGGCATGCCCGCGCGGCGCAGGTAGTCGGGCGAGGCCACGATCATGCGCGGCGCGGTGCCCAGCTTGCGCGCCGTCAGGCTGGAACTGGTCAGGGCACCCACGCGAAACGCCACATCGGTGCGGTCCAGATACAGGTCCACCACCTCGTCCGAGATCGACAGATCAACGGTAATATTCGGATATTCGGCCCAGAATGCGGGCAAAAGCGGTTCGACCGCCACTGTCGCGAAGCCGACCGAGGCCGTCACCCGCACCACGCCGCTGATGCTGGCTGCGCCCCGCGACAGCTCTTGTTCCACCGCGTCCAACTCGTCCAGAAGGGCCTGGCTGCGTTCATAGTAAACCCGCCCCTCGCGGGTCAGCGACAGGCGGCGGGTCGAGCGTTCCAGCAGGCGAACCCCCAGCCGCGCCTCAATTCGACCGATCAGCTTCGAGATGGTCGAGGGCGTCATCCGCATCTGCCGCGCGGCCCCGGAAAAGCTGCCGGTTTCGACCACGCGCAGGAAGACCTGCATTTCGCCCGCCCGGTTGTCCATGATCCATCCTGTGAAACCATTTCACAGATCATGTTCCAATTCTGCGGATTATCAAGCCCTCGCGCAGGGCCTATCTGGCCTCAAACGCAGGAAAGGACGCCGCGTTGCCAGCTTTGGCGCGGCCCGGTAGCCGTCTGGCCCGCCTTTCCCAAGACCGGAACATATAAGGAAACCGCGATGAAACCGAAGATCAACTGGCCGCTTCTGGCCCTTGCCACGGGCGCCTTTGGCATTGGTGTGACCGAGTTCTCGCCCATGGGGATGCTGCCCGTAATCGCCGAAGGGGTGGGCGTGTCCATCCCCTCGGCTGGGATGCTGGTCAGCGCCTATGCGATTGGCGTCATGCTCGGCGCGCCGGTGATGACGCTGGTCTTTGCCCGCTTTGGCAAGCGCGCGGCGCTGATGGTGCTGATGGCGATATTTGTGCTGGGCAATGTCATGTCGGCGCTTGCGCCCGGCTACTGGACGCTGCTGGCCGCGCGGGTCGTGACCAGCCTGAGCCATGGGGCGTTCTTTGGCCTTGGCGCGGTGGTGGCGGCCAGTGTGGTCGCGCCCGGGCGTCAGGCCAGCGCGGTGGCCACCATGTTCATGGGCCTGACCCTCGCCAATATCGGCGGCGTGCCGGTGGCGACCTGGGTGCTCGATCCTGCTCCTCTCAGCCTGCGCCCTCGCCGCAACCCTCATCTATTGCCTGTGAGGTCTGACTCTAGGATCAGGCGTTCATTCTGCGCGATTGGAAATATCTCCCCGGCGACCGATCTGCCCTTGCGGGCCGGGGTCTTGCTGTCGGCCAGTTCGAGGAACTTGCGTTGGGCATATGACCAGCACGGCGGACGGGTGCGGATTTGTTGGGCGCATCGTACATGCCGTTGTCGCGGCTATAAACATCGGCCCGCAGAATGCCGGTCCATCCCGCCAGATGCTAGGTTGGGTGCTCCATCCTGCGGTCGATGGAGAAGTAGCAGAGAGCCGAAGGGGCTCTTTCTATAAAGGACCATAGGTCCAGAGCCGGGCGGTCCGCGTACTGCCCCTGGGTGTTCAGTCCCGGCATCTGGTGGATCGGATCTAGGATGAATCTGTCCGGCTCGGGTATCCAGATCTTGCAAATGTACTCTTGGGGCGTGAGGCCCTGAAAGCCATATGCTGCCGGTGCCGTCGCGCGCAACGAAATCCTGCGCACATCAAAGCGCGTTGGTCGGACCATCTGGCGACGATGGAGCGGCTACCACCGTCGGAGCCGCGTCGAGACCAAAATGCACCGTGTGAAACTGCTGGGCCTGCGGCTGACCGCTCGGGATTTCGACCGTCAGGTCGCCGCGTTCCAGGTGCGCGTCGCTATTCTCGACAGCTTCATCGCGCTCGGCATCCCCGTCACTGAGGCCAGGGGATAAATCTATCCGCGGAAAGGGAAACTCCTCTCAGAACCTGATTTGTGCAACAGAGCCATCCGGGGCCTTGCGTCTGATGGCCGAGGGCGGCGCTCCGGTGTGCAGATCGCGCCCCACGACCAATGCGCTTAACGATAGCCCGCTCTGAATTGCGAGGCTCTCAGTGAAGACTACCTAAGCCCAGTTGAGCAGCTCCCCGACCAAGTGGTCGAGGTCTGTAAGCGTTAATTAATAATTCCAAACAGAGATTTGAAGCGAATATCAACCTTGTAGGCTGCGCGCGCCCGCAACAATAATATCAAATGGATACGAATAGATGCGAGATTCGCAAGGGACGATCTTCTGCGTTACACAATCCAGCCCAACGCCAAATAAAAAAAATAAAGGGCGACGGGAAAAGCAGGCGAGCAGCAGCGCCTCTCTGGCACGCTGGGCGGTTCTCTGAGAAACTGATCCTGGCGGCTCTTATGCCAGAGTTTCCGAACGCCTCTTCCTGTATGGGCTAGTGACCGCAATATGCTGGTTGCGCGAATGTTGTTTCTGACGCCGGGCGCAAGGATGCCAAAGGTCAGCTAAGTTGCCCTTGATGTTAGCTATCTAACAGGACGGCCCGGAATAATTGTCTAATCTGCTTGTGGTTGCGGCATCCTGTCGTGATCCATAGGTTTTGTAAGGACAACGATATGATACAGCTCAAAAGTGGCCTGACGGCGCTGTTGCTGGCGGCGGCGATTTCGGGGCCTGCGCTGGCGCAGACCGCGCCGGCCATCACGGAAATCGTGCTGATCGACGAGATCCAGATTGCGGAATACGGTTCGGCCCGCGCGTGGATCGACGCGCATGTGCGCGGTGCCGGGGATGAGCGGATCGGCAGGGTCCACGATCTGCTGCTTGGTGCCGACAATCAGGTCGTGGCGCTGGTCGTGGGTGTCGGCGGCTTTCTGGGTATCGACGAGAAATATGTGGCCATTCCGCTGGCCGATGCCACCGCGGAAACGGTCGGCGATGATATCGAGTTCAGCACCAGCTATACCCGTGACCAATTGCGGGCGGTTGTGGACAAGTAATTCCGGCGGGCTGTCCCGTGATGGGATGGCCCGGCCTGATCGCTTGACGCGCGCGCGGATCTGGCTTCCCCTTTGAATATGAAAACTGGTTACTGGCATCTGAAATCCATAAGCTGGCTTGACCATCTGCCTGCCGAGGCGCTGGCGGATTTGCGATGATCGTCGCAGATTCAGGTGCTGGCGCGGGGCGATACGGTCTTTTCCCCGACCCCGGACCCGCAAATGGTGTTCCTGCTGGAATCCGGTATCTGCCGGATTTTCGGCCTCAGCCCCGAGGGCGAGGAGTTCACCCATGGCCTTGTCGTGCGCGGCGAGGTGTTCGGCGAATTGCCCATCCTTGACGGTGCGCCGCGCGAATGTTTCGCCGTGGCGCATGAGAAATCCATCGTCTGGCGGTTTTCCCGGCAGGCGTTTCTTGACCTGATGGCTTCGGGGCCCGAGGCGGCCATGGTCATCACCAAACAGATCGCCGGGCGGATGCGCCGGTTTCAGATGCGGGCCGAGGATCTGGTGTTCCGCCATGTCCCGGCGCGTCTGGCGCGAACATTGCTGCTGCTGGCCGATGAACTGGGCGAGGCCACGCCTGCCGGCACCCGGATCGGCGCGCGCTTTACGCAGGCGGAACTGGCCTCGCTGATCGGGGCCTCGCGCCCGACGGTCAGCCTGAGCCTTGGTGAGTTTCGCAGCAACGGGCTGATCGGGCTGGATCAGGGCCGTGTCGTGATTCTGTCGCCGCACGGTCTGGCGGCTATTGCGGGCGATCCGCAACCTCAGTGGGCATCGCATGACTGAGCAGGCCAGTTTCCGCGCCCGCGTCGTCATCCCGCTGGTGGTGGCGCTGGCCCTGCTGATGGAGACGACCGACGCCACCGTGCTGGCCACGGCCCTGCCCACGCTCTCGCGTGATCTGGGCGTGCCGGTCCTGTCGCTGAAACTGGCGCTCTCCACCTATCTGATTTCCTATGCGGCGATGGTGCCGGTCTCGGGCTGGCTGGCCGACAAATTCGGCGCGCGGCGGATTTTCGTCGCTGCCATGTGCGTGTTTTTGGCCGGATCGATGCTGTGTGCGATGCAGTCTGATCTGTTGGGGCTGGTGCTGTCGCGCGCGGTGCAGGGCGCAGGCGGCGCGATGATGGTGCCGGTCGGGCGGCTGATCGTGCTGCGCGGGGTGGCGAAGCCCGATATGGTGCAGGCGCTGGCCTGGGTCACGATCCCGGCGCTGATCGGTCCGGCGCTTGGGCCTTTGGTCGGCGCGCTGGTGACGGCGGAACTGGGCTGGCGCTGGATTTTCCTGATTAACCTGCCTATCGGGGCGCTGGCATTGACGCTTGCGCTGATCCTGATTCCCGAATTACCCAAGGAGCCCGTCAAGCCGCTGGATCAGCCCGGCTTTATCCTGTCAGGGCTGGCCATTGGCGCGGGGCTGTTCGGCCTGTCCTGTCTGGGTGAGCATCTTATTTCCACCCGCATGGCCATCGCCGCGATGGTGGTCGGGCTGGTTGCACTGGCGATCTATCTGCGCCGGGTGCGGCGGCGAGATGACGCTCTGGTCAATCCGCGCCTGTTTCGCCACCACACCTTCGCGGTCGGCACATGGGCGGGCACCATGTTCCGCATCAGCGGCGGCGCGGCGGCTTTTCTGTTGCCCCTACTGTTTCAGGTGGGCCTTGGCCTCTCCATCGTCACCTCGGGCCTTATCAGCGGCACATTCGCCATCGGCGGTATCGCGATGAAGGCGATTGCCCCGCGTATTCTGGACCGTTTCGGCTTCCGCCCGGCGATGGTCTGGGGCACGCTGATCTGCGCAGCGGCATTTGCCGGGCTGGGCTTCATCGATCGGGTGGATTATCCGCGCATCATCGCGCTGGTCGTGGTTGCGGGCTTCGCGCAGGCGCTGGTGTTCACCGCGCTGAACGGGCTGGTTTTCGCGCAAACGGACGAGGCCGAGATGGCAAGCGCCACCAGCCTTGTCGCGGTCTCGCAGCAGGTCGGGCTGACGGCGGGGATCTCGGTCGCGGCGCTGGTTTTGCAGATGGGCGCGGGCAGCCATCACATCCCCGAGCTGACGCATTTCCACCTCGCATTCTGGGTTGTGGCGGCGACGCTGGTTGTCTCGGCCGCGATGATGATGCCGCTGCGCCCGGATGAAACGGCGGGGCTGCGGCATCCGCCGACGCGCAAGCACCGTCATTTTCATTGGTTCTGGCAATAGGCGGCGGGAACCAAATGCCACAACGCAAGTTTACTTGGCATTGAGTAAAGAGTGGTTTCGATGACGACACGCAGACAGTTTATCCTTGGGGTGACATCGCTCGGCGTGTTGTCTGTCATTGCCGCGCCCTCATTCGGGGCGACGCAGAGCCCGCAATCAGCGACCGCCGTCACACGGGTTTATGGCGACGGGCAGCGCTTTGTCGCGGTGGCGATCACCTATCCTTCGGCGGTTAGCACCGCCGATCTGGCGGGCGCATCCTTTGCCGTGGCAGGCCGCACCGTGACCGAGGTTTACCCGGCCAGTTCAACCGATCCCGACGACCGCGCCGATAGCGGTCCGGTGGTGATCGTCGCGCTGTCGGAGACCGACACCGATGCCAGCCTTGCCGTGACGCCGATGCAGGCCGGTCCGGGTGGTCAGGGCGGGCGACCGGACTGGAACGTGGGTGACCGCAATATCAGCGATACGATCTGGGCCACGCCGCAGGCCACGGTTTATGCCCCGGACAGGATCGAAACCGATGCGGTCCGCAACCTGATCGTGGATGAGTTCCAGCAACATGTCTGGAACGACCCCGAAACCGGCGACACGCTGCCCTATAACCTGTTTGTCCCGGCGGATTACGACCCGGCGAAAACCTACCCTCTGGTCAATTTCATGCATGACGCGGGCGCGTGCAGCGATGATCCGCTGTTCACGCTGAAACAGGGACTTGGTGCGATTTCTTGGGCCAGCCCCGAGGATCAGGCCGCCCGTCCGGCCTTTGTGCTGGCCCCGCAATTCGCCGAGATTGTGGCGGGCGACAATAACACCACCTCGTCGATGCTGGACACGGTCATCAATCTGATCAAGCACCTGACAACCGAATACAGCATCGACCCGGCGCGGCTTTATACAACCGGGCAATCGGGCGGCGGGATGCTGTCGATTGCGATGAACATCAAATACCCCGATTTCTTTGCCGCCTCCTTTCTGGTCGCCTGTCAATGGGGCGCTGATCTGGTCGCGCCGATGGCCGGGCAGAAGCTGTTCATTCTGGTCAGTCAGGACGATTCCATCGCCTTTCCCGGCCAGAACGCCATTACCGCCGCGCTGGAGGCCGCCGGTGCCGATATCGCCCGCGCCGTCTGGGATGGGCGGTGGAGCGCCGATCAGTTCCAGTTCGCCTTTGACGATCTGATCTCTGAGGGCGCGCGGATCAACTATGTCAGCTTTGCCGAAGGCACCGTCATTCCCCCGGGCGAAAGCACCGAAGGCGCGGCGGGCCACCGCAATACCTGGCGCATCGCCTATACCATCGCGCCGATCCGCGAATGGATCCTGCGCACCTGAGCAACCAGCACCGAAAGGATTGCATTATGACCAAACGTCCCGAGATCATCACCGACCCGCTGACGAATAAAGGCACGGCCTTTTCCCATGAAGAACGCGCGAAACTGGGCCTGACCGGGCGTCTGCCCGCCGGTGTGGAGACGCTGGACCAGCAGGCCGCGCGGGCCTATGCGCAGCTGTCCGGTTTCGAGACCGATCTGGAAAAATACATCTATCTGGACCAGCTGCATGACCGCAACGAGGTGCTCTATTACCGCGTTATCCTCGATCATCTGTCGGAAATGCTGCCCATCGTCTATGATCCGACCATCGGCGAGGCGATCAAGAAATGGAGCCGCGATTACCGCCAGTCCCGCGCCGTTTACCTGTCCATCGACCGGCCCGAGGATGTGAAGGCGTCGTTCGAGACGCTGGGCCTTGGCCCGGATGACGTGGATCTGATCGTGGTCTCGGACGCGCAGGAGATTCTGGGCATCGGCGATTGGGGCGTGAATGGCACCGATATTTCGGTGGGCAAGCTGGCGGTCTATACGGCGGCGGCGGGGATCGACCCGGCGCGGGTGATTGCGGTCAATCTCGATGTCGGGACGGATAATGAGCAATTGCTGAACGACCCGGCCTATCTGGGCAATCGCCATGCGCGGATTACCGGCAAGCGGTATGACGACCTGATCGACCTTTACCTGAAAACCGCCTCCGAGATGTTTCCCAAGGCGCTGCTGCATTTCGAGGATTTCGGGCCCTCGAATGCTCGCCGCATTCTGGTGAACAACCGCGACAAATACCGGATCTTCAACGACGATATGCAGGGGACCGGGGCCATCGTGATTTCCTCGGTCGTCTCGGGGCTGAAGGTCACGAAACAGAACTTCGCCGATCAGCGGCTGGTGGTTTACGGCGCAGGCACGGCGGGCACCGGCATGGCCGACCAGATCCACGCCGCGATGATGCGCGACGGGCTGTCGGCGGAAGAGGCGAAAGCGCGGGTCTGGCTGATCGACATCAACGGTCTGGTCACCGACGATATGAAAGACCTGCCCGATTATCAGCAGGCTTATGCCCGCCCGGCGTCCGAGGTCGCGGACTGGACCCGCCATGACGGCAAGATCGGCCTGCAAACCGTGGTCGAGCAGGTGAAACCAACGATCCTGATCGGCACCTCGACCGACCACAACGCCTTCACCGAGGGCGTTATCAAGGCGATGGCGGCGGGCGTTGATCGCCCGATCATCCTGCCCCTGTCGAACCCGACCGAGAAAATCGAGGCGATGCCCGCCGACATCATCCCCTGGACCGAGGGCCGCGCCCTGATCGCCACCGGCATTCCGATCGACCCGATCACCTATAACGGCACTACCTATCATATCGGGCAGGCGAATAACGCGCTGCTTTATCCGGGGCTTGGCCTTGGCGTGGTGGTCTCGGGCGCGACCCATGTGACCGACGGGATGCTGCTGGCGGCGGCCGAGGCGGTGGCCAGTCAGGTCGATCCGACCGGGGCGGGCGCTTCGCTGCTGCCGGATGTGTCGAACCTGCGGGCGTCAAGCGCAACGGTGGCGGTTGCGGTGGCGAAACAGGCGGTCAGGGACGGGGTGGCGAAGCCCAAGGACAACCTCGTGCAGGCGGTTCAGGACGCCATGTGGCAGCCGGTCTATAAATAACGACACCACCGGCGCGGGGCGACTCGCGCCGGTTATGCAGGGGGCGGCATGGAACAGGCGGACAAGGCCGATCTGATGCGGGCCGTTGGCCTGTTGCACGCCCATGGCCAAAGCACGGCCAAGACGCTGGAGACCGGCGCGCGGCTGGCCGGGCATTTCGGGCTTGATCTGGTGCTGATGCCCGGATGGGACGGGATTGCGGTGCAGGCGAGAAATGGCGCGCTGTATATGGCACCGGGCAAGCCCGATGCCGTGAACATGGCCCGCGTTGCCGCCGTGAACGCGGCCTGTGACGATCTGATCGCGGGCCACCTGCCGCGCGGTGATTTCCGCGCCGTGCTGGATCGCGCCGCAAACCTGCCGCCGTCCAGCGATCTGACCTTTGCCGGGGCGGCGGCGCTTGGCGCGGTGGCGCTGGCGGTGATCTTTGGCGGAGACGTCCCCGCCTCGATGCTGCTGATCGCGCTGGCGGCCGGGCTGGGCGGGTTGCTGCGCCGCCGGATGGGGGCGCTTGGCGCAAGCGGCATCTGGCAGGCTTTCGCGGCGGCGCTGCTGGCCGGGCTGTTCGGCGCCTTGGCGGATCACCTGCACCTGACCTCGGCGCAAAGGCTGGTGGCGGTCTGCCCCTGCATGGTGCTGGTGCCGGGGCCGCATCTGCTAAATGGCTGTTTCGACGTGATCGCCGGGCGGGTGCAGCTTGGGCTGGCGCGGCTGGGCTTTGCCGTGGCGGTGCTGGCCGGGATCTCGGTGGGCGTGGTCGCGGGGCTGCTGCTGGGCGGCAGCTCACTTCCGCCGGCCGAGCCCATCGGCTCGGCCCCGCTTCTGTGGGACATCCCGGCGGCGGCCGCGGCGGCGCTGGCCTATAGCGTGTTCTTCTCCGCCCCGCCGCGCATGTTCCTGGCCCCGATGCTGGTCGGCGCCGCCGCCCATGCGGCGCGCTGGCTGGCGATGCACGAGGCGGCGATGCCGATGGCGCTGGCCTCGGGTCTGGCCTGCCTGATCGTCGGCGCGGTGCTGGCACCCCTGTCGCTGTGGCGCAACCTGCCCTTCGCGGCGGCGGGCTTTGCCGCCGTGGTGGCGCTGGTGCCCGGCCTCTTCGCCTTTCGCGCGATGAGCGCAATGGTCCTCCTGACCACCGCCGACGCAGACGCACGGGCCGGGCTGGCGGGCATCATCGCCGCCGATCTGGCGACGATCACGATAACCATGGTGACGATGGCAACCGGGCTGATCCTGCCCCTTGCCTTGACGCGGTTCTGGGCGAAAGGCAGGGTGTAAGCCCCTATTTCAGCAACGGATTGTCGCCCGTGGGGATCTTGCGGATTTCCTCGGGCGAAAGGCCGGTATGCGCCGCGACCACCTGTTCTGGCAGCGCCCGCAGCCATTTGTTCAGCGACACGTCCTGAAATTCCGGCGCGACGAACATTTCAAGGAAAACAAGGTCTTCGTCGCCGGTGTTTTCGATGTAATGGCCCGCATTGGTCTGCACGAAGCCCACATCATTGGCGTTGAAATCCATCGTCCGCGCGGCTTCCTGACCGGGAAAAACGGTCATCCGCGCCTGACCCTTGATCCAGTATTGCCATTCATTCGCATTCGGGTGCCAGTGCAACTCCCGGATACAGCCCGGTTTCACCGTCACGATGGCCGAGGCGATCTTGCTTGAGGCCGGGAAATTGCGTGAATCGATGATCTTGACATGCCCCGCCTCGCTTTCGCGGGTCGGCTTCATCGTGCTGGCCTTGAAGGTGAAGGACATTTTCGGGGTGCCCGCATTCGCCGCAACCTCGGCCCGGTCCTCATTCAGCGTATTGGTCGGCTCGTCGCTGGGGAAGATATAGAGCGGTTCTTCCTTGGGCAGTTTGGCGATGGAATCGGCCCCCAGACGGAAGTTCTGTTCAAGGATTTCCGGCGGTGTGTGTTTCAGCCAGTCGGACAGCAACAGCGTGCTTTCCTCGGAAAAATCGCCTTGGTTAAAGACCAGCAGGAATTCGCAACCCTCATCGCCAAGCGCCTGAATGGAATGCGGAAAGCCTGCCGGAAACAGCCACAGATCGCCCGCATCCACATCATCGACGAACATCTCGCCCGCCGGCGTGAACACCGTGATCCGCGCCCGGCCCGCCAGCATGATCGCCCATTCATCGGCCCGGTGCCAATGGAGTTCGCGAAACGCCCCCTTGGTCAGCCGCATATTGACCCCCGCCAGATCGGTCGAGGTCGGGATTTCGCGCTGCGTGACCTGATGGGTCCAGCCCCCTTCCTGCACCCGGCGATGGGCCAGATCGAAGGAATACCAGAACGGATCGACCACGCCGTGATCGGTCGGCGGCGGGCAGTCCGAATTGGGGTTCATCCGCATCAGCCCGGCATTTTTCGGGCCGGGATTGCTGAAGGAATCGTTGCGTTCGGCGTCATAGGTTTCCTGCGCGAGTTTTCCGTAGCGATTGGGGTGGTCGATGGGCATGGTAATGCCTCCTGATGCCGTGATGTCGAAAAAGCATAGCACAAAAAGCGTTTGATGATGTTATTCAGATAACAGAAAAAACTATAAAAACCTGCTACAATGCGTCGCCAGTTCTGCAAATGCGCTTCTGCGGGCGGGCTGATCTTGAGAAAAGATATAGCCACAGGTAGCGCCCGCCTTGATCCCGGACCGGAGATTCTGATGTCTGATGAAACCGACGACGCCCGCAGGAACCTTGTCCTGCAAAAGATCCAGCCGGGGCTTCTGGGGCTGATGGATGGGTCCGTGTCCACCCTTGCGCCGATCTTTGCGGCGGCGGGTTTGGCCGGGCATCCGATGACTGCCTTTTATGTCGGGCTGGCCGCGTCGCTGGGTGCGGGTGTCAGCATGGGTCTGGCCGAGGCGCTGTCCGATGATGGTAGCGTGACCGGGCGCGGCGGCCCGGTGCAACGCGGCGCCATCACCGGCTTTGCCACGGCGCTGGGCGGGATGCTGCACACGCTGCCCTTCCTGCTGCCGGATATGCAGGCTGCGCTTCGGCTGGCATATGCGGTGGTGGTGATCGAACTGATCGTGATTGCCTATGTCCGCTGGCGCTTCATGGGCGGACGGCTGGCCAGCACCATCCTGCAAGTGGTCGTGGGTGGGGCGATTGTCTTTGGCATCGGCGTGGGGCTGGGCAGGCTCGGCGCGGGATAGGTTGTTTTTCCTTATGCTGCCCGGCACGACGGGCGATATTGCGCGTTGTTGCCGATCGCTCAGGACGTCCGCTGCATCTTCTCGAAAAGGATATCTGGGTCGTCTGGGCGCTGCAAACTCTTTTCGGCTCTCCGCTCGGCGAACATCTCGTGTTCAAGGGTGGAACCTCGCTTTCGAAGGCCTATGGTGTCATCCAGCGTTTCTCCGAGGATGTTGACCTGACCTATGATATTCGCAGACTGGTGCCCGATCTGGCCGGTGATGGCGAGGCGGCCCTGCCGAAGACTCGCAGTGAAGAGAAGCGCTGGTCTGCAGCGGTCCGCGAACGCCTGCCGGAATGGGTGGCCAGGGATGTTCGACCTTTGATTGCCGAAGCGATGACGAGGGATGGTGTGCCGGGGGCGATCCTGATTGAGGGTGACAAGCTGTTCATCAATTACGAGCCGACCGGGCGGGGATCGGGCTATGTGTCACCCTCTGTGATGCTGGAATTCGGGGCTCGCTCCACCGGCGAGCCGGCAAGTCCTCGGGACGTTGCCTGTGACGCTGCCAGCTTTGTCGAAGGCGTAACTTTTCCAACAGCCCGACCACGGGTCATGCATGCCGAGCGGACACTCTGGGAGAAGGCCACCGCTGCGCATGTCTTCTGCCTTCAGGCTCGCCTGCGCGGTGATCGCTTTGACCGGCACTGCTATGACCTGGCCAAGCTTGATGAAGCAGGTCTCGCCGATGCCACGCTGGCTGATCGCGGCCTGGCGCAGGCGGTCGCCGCGCACAAGCAGATGTTCTTTCCCGAGAGGGCCGCCGATCGGTCGGTGATCGACTACCATGCGGCTGTCGCAGGGCAGATGCGGCTTATTCCCAAAGGCGATGCCTTGGTGATGCTCGGCGATGACTGCCGGCGCATGACCGAGGACGGGCTTCTGCTCGCAAATGCGCCGCCCTTTGGGACTATCATCGAGCGGTGCCACAGTATCCAGACTTGGGCTAACCAGGGATAGCCTGAATGGCGTTCGGATCGACGGCCCTGCCTGGCATTGACAGATTGAGCGGGAAGGGGACAGCCATTATGAGATCACAGCCCAGGTTCGAGCGGGTATCAAATGTAGTAAATACAGGTTAGAAGAGTAAATACCATCTTAGAGTTAACCATGACCCACCTTATCGTTCATATCGGCGCACACAAGACCGCGACCACTGCACTGCAAACCTTGCTGACCGACTCGGGAGCGCTGCTGGCGCGGGCGAATATCGTCTATCCTCGTGTCAACTGGTGTAATATTGCGCAGCATCGGCTGGCCTTCGCACTGAAGAACATGCGCGATCCGGTCCGCGGTGACATCCCCGACGCCGGAACCGAGATCGACGAGCTGAACGCGGTGCTGGCGAAAAATCCCGGCAAATCCGTGCTGGTGTCCAGTGAGGAGCTGTTTACCCTGCGGCCCGAGGCGTTGGCCCAGCTGAGGTCGCGGCTGCGGGCTGACTGGGTACGGATCATTGCCTGCGTGCGCCGCCCCGATGAGATGCTGCTGTCGATCTATAATCAGAAGGCCAAGTCGCCGAATAACCGTTTCACCATGCCGCTGCGGTTCTTTCTGGACAAGCCGCGCCAGATCGACCCCGACATCGCCTATGGTCAGCAACTGGGCAAATGGGCGGATCACTTTGGCGAGAACGCGCTGACGGTCTTTACCTATGAACAGGGACCACCGGTGCAGACGTTCCTTGCGCTGCTGGGGATCGAGGCGCCGCACGTGCCGGGACGCGGTGAAAACCGTAGCGTTCCGGCGCCGGTGGTGGAACTAATGCGCATCGCCAAGGCGCATGATTTCCCGGCGCATCTGCAACAGAAGCTGTATCATCTGGCGGTGCAGCGGTTTACTAACGCACCCAAGCTGACGCTGACCCAAGCCGAACGGCTGAGTCTGTTCCGTATTCTGAAGGATGAATACAGCGAGATTTTTGCGCGGCTTGGACGCGAAAATCCCTATCCGCCCAGCCTTGTCGAAGATTTGCCAGATACGAACGGCGCAGCGCCCCCCCCGCCGCTGACCTTCCGCGATATGCTGTCGTTGATTCAGGCGCTGATGTAGCGTGGGCGCGTTTGGCCACAGGGGGCCATCCTAACCCGCCTTGCCGGTGATCTGGCGGAACAGACGCAGCAGCGTTGGCGCGGTACGGTCGGGCAGGATATGGCCGTTCGGTGCGGCGGCAACTGTATCGCCTTGCGCGCCCAGATCGAAGGACATCACCGGCAGGCCGGTCGCTAGCATTTCGTGCGTGGCAAAGGAAAACGTCTCGGGGACGATCGAGGGCATCAACCATGCCTGCACCCGATGCTGGCGGATCAAACCCGGCAGATCTTCGGGGTGATAGCGGCCGGTCACAGTTACCGAGGCGGGTAGCGGGAACGATAGGTCAAATTCGCCGATCACAACCAGACGGGGCGCGTCAGGTAGTTTCTGGAATGCGGCCGCGACCTGCGATAGATACAGCGCGCCCTTATAGGCGCCGATGGCGCCCAGCACCGCAATGGTGCCAGGAGTGTCGTCCAGCCAGTCCGGGTCGGCAATCGCCAGACCTTGCGTGTCGGTCTGGTGGCCGCGCACGACCAGCGTGTCACCCAGCGCGGGCCAGACCTGTCGGATGATCCGCGCGCTGCTGTTGGAAAACACCCGAACCTCGTTGGCGGCTAGGATCAGGCGGCCCCATTCGGCCTGCCAGTCGGCCAACGTGACCTTACGGCCCGCAGCGTCTATCCCCTGATGGGCAGAATCGTAGCTGTCAAGCGCGGGGACGCCGTGAAAGATGCCGTCGGCATCGACCAGCGTATAGGAGGGGCTGACCGGCCAATAATCATGAACCAGCACCTCGATCCGGCCCTCTGGTCCGGCTAGATCGCGGATCAGGCCCGGAATCTCGATGCCGTAGGGGTCGCCTACGCCGCAGGAATAGATCAGGCGATTCCCCGCTACAGGCGCCAGCAGGCGGCGCAGAACGGCAGTGTCGTTGACCGCGACGCGGCTAACGCTGCCCTTGGTGTGCAGTTCTACCAGATAGCGGGTGGCGTTGCCTAGGCGGATCACCACTGCGGCAGGCAGGGTGCTGTCCAGATCGGCGGCCAGCGTGCCACGCAGCCAGCTTTCCGCGCCGCCGCCCATGGAATGCGCGACATAGACCGGCAGTCGTGCGCCTTGATCGGTCGCCATGCCCGCCGCCCAATCCAGCGCCAGCGCTATGCGATGCCCGCGTAGCGGGTCTGCGGCGATATAGTCCTGCACGTCTTGGTCGAATGCCGGATAGCGGGTTGAAATCAGCCGTCCATTCGCCCGGATCAAGGCCATCTTGGCTTCGCTGCCGAAGGATTGCCCGCCGCGATGTTCGACGAACAGATTGCCGATCCCGACATGGCGCAGTCCGTGGTCACGCAAGATGCGCTGGCACCAGTCAACTTCTTCGCCATAGCCTTTGCCGAATACGGTATCGAACTGCCCGACCGTCGCTAGGGCGCGTCCCGACATCGCCATGCAGAAGCCGACACCCGTCGGGGCCGGGGCGGTCAGCGCGTCCGACAGGCCGCGGGCTGTGCGGTCCAGCCGGTCGGCCAGCCCGTTGGGAATGCCCGAGGACAGGCCGATGACCGGCAGGCTGAAGATGGTGGCGTCGTTCGACATGGGTGTCACGCTGGCAATACCAGGATCAGCTAGAATGGGTGCAACGATCCGGCTGGCCCAGCCTTCGGGGACCAGCGCGTCGCTGTTCAGCAGGACTAGCGGCCGATCCTTGGGCGCGACCTGAAAGGCGCGGTTGACTGAGCCGATGAAGCCAAGGTTCTGTTCGTTTTCCAGCAAGGTCACATGGTCGCTGCGGGTCGCAGTCCAGTCACGCAGCCATGACCTCACCCGGTTGTCGGGTGAACAATCCTCGACCGCGATCAGGTGCCAAGGCAGGTCGGTATACGCTTCAATCCGGTGAAGCGATTCCTGCAACAACTCGAACGCGTTATAGACGGGCAGGACGACCGTGATCGCGGTGTCAGGCGGCACCGGAGGTAGGACGCGGCGGGTGAACAGGCTGTTGTCCAGCAATGTCGGGGCGGATGGCGCGGAGGCCAACCCCAGCTGCTGCCGCAGCGTGTCGCGGTCAATGTTGCGCCTGCGCAGCAGGTTTATGGCCACCGCCGGACCTTGTGTCACGGCAGTGCGGACGATCCGGCCCAGCACCCGCAACTGCCAGTGCGCGTGTTGCATTCGGCCGGGCACTGGCAAAGGCTGTCGCGTGCCATCCGGGCAGATCACCGTCACCGGCTCGCCGGCCCACGTCACCTCAAGATTGAAGCCTGGCAGAACCGGTACGCTGTGGTTGCCACTTGTAGTACCTGCCTCAGTTACGTCAGGCCGCCTGAGCCTGCGGCGCAAGGGTTGGCAATTTTGGCCAACCTCTAACGTCAACTCGTTGTCGCCGTACCAGCCCGCTAAATAAAGACGGCCAAGACGATAGGTCAAAGCATCAATATAACCCACGGATTTGCCTCCGCATCCAGTCAGGACGACCCCTGAAAATTGGATGATGGGAGTATTCTGCCAGACCTTCCTATAAAGCCGTAGAGCAATGGAACACATAGCATTTTCACATTCTTGTGCATTACTTCTAAAGATGCAATACAAAGCAAAACTCACGGGGATACAAGGCCAGAGAGTGCAGCTGTACAGAAAAACTCTAGGCTTCTAGGGCGGAAAGAGAACGTGATGCAAGCAATGGGTTCTAATCTGTCGCAGGTGGCGGCGCAGGGAAAGACCGCACTAGTTACCGGTGGTGGTGGGTTCATTGGCCAAGCTCTGTTGCCGCAGCTGGTGCAAGACGGCTGGCAAGTTCGCAATCTAGACTTTGTCCCTAGCGCGTTTCAGCATGAGGCCGTGACCCACTGGCAGGGCAGCTTTACCAACAGCGATCTCTTGCATGAAAGCCTGTCGGGGGTGGATTGTATCCTCCATTTGGCCTCAACCCATTTCCCGCAAGAGGCGAACGTCCATCCCGATGCCGACGCCACCAGTGGGGTTCTGGGTGTAATCGCGATGGCTCGGATGGCGCAAGATCGGGGTGTGGGACGCATTGTGTTCGCGTCGTCCGGGGGGACGGTTTACGGGGTGCCGGAAACGGTGCCGATTCCGGAAACCCACCCGACGCGGCCGATCACTGCTTACGGTATTTCCAAGCTGTCGGCTGAACATTACCTGCGGTTCTTCGATCTGGGGCAGGTCAGCACGCTGTCGTTACGCATCGCTAACCCTTATGGTCCCGGTCAGAATATCCGCAAGGCGCAAGGTGCGTTGACGACCTTCTGTCACCACGCGGCCAAGGGTTTGCCGATCGAGATCTGGGGCGACGGATTGGTTGAACGCGATTTCGTTCATGTCGAGGACGTGGCTCGCGCCCTTGCCATGGCCGCCCGCGCTGATGTGCACGGGACCGAGATCAATATCGGATCCGGTCATGGGCTGTCGCTGAACCGCTTGCTGGATCTGATCCGTGCGAACGGGTTCGAGCCGGATGTGACCTATCGGCCGGCTCGTAGTTTTGACGTGCCGCGCAGTGTGCTGTCAATCAAACGTGCCCGTGCACTGCTGGGCTGGACGCCCGAAATCGAGGTAAAAGCGGGCATTGCCAGCATGCTGCGCGCCTTTTCCGAGACCACCGCAGCGCGCCAGGACTTGTGAAACGGTGCTGACTTGGTCACAATCGTGCTTATATTTCGTTCAAGGCTAGGCGTGACAGATGCCGTTCCTGCACATTGCGAGCCAACGGGTTCTTTTCGTTCATATTCCCAAAACCGGCGGAACTTCGGTCACGCGCTGGATGCAGGGGCTGGGGCGGGTGCGCCTGCATAACGACACCAAACCCGAAGGGCTGAAAATCGCGGCCCAGCACCTGACCTGGACAGACATCGACGCGCTGTGGGGCGGCGACGATTTCGACTATGTTTTTGCGGTGGTGCGAAATCCGTTTTCGCGCATGGCCAGCGAATTCGGTATGCGCCAGAAGCTGCGCGCGCAGGGGTTTTTCGGCGGGCAGCTGCATTTTTCGGCGTGGCTGGAACGCGCGATGATCGACGCGCGCAACAATCCGAACCATTTCGACAACCATATGCGGCCGCAATGGCATTTCGTCAGCGACCGGATGCGGATTTTCCGGTTCGAGGACGGGATGGACAATATCCTGCGCCAGATCAGCGCCGATCTGGGCCTGCCGGCGCCCCAGGCCGTGCCGCACGCGCTGTCATCGGTCGGGCCGACGCGCACGCCGTTGGTCTGGGACCGCGCCGACATCCTGCGGATGCGCGATTTCTATCGGCAGGATTTCGAACAGTTCGGCTATGATCTGGAACCGCCGGTCCTCACCCAGCCCGCAGAGGTGGCACATTGACCGATTTGATCCTGCATATCGGCACGGAAAAGACCGGCAGCACCTCGATTCAGCGCGCCCTTGCGGTGTGCCGCGACCGGCTGGCGGCGCAGGGCGTGCTGTATCCGCGGATGATGGACACGCCGAACCACACGGAACTGGCGCTGCTGGGGATGGGCGACCGCCCCGAAGATCCGTTGCAGATGCAGGAACTGGCACGCACCGGGCTGGGCTATGACGCCTATGTGGCCGAGGCGCTGCGGCGGCTGGATGCCGAAATCGCGGCGTCGGGCGCGCAAAAGGTGGTGCTGTCCAACGAACATTGCCACGGGCGGCTGCATGACGAGGGCTTTGTCGCGCGGCTGCATGATCACCTTGCGCCGCGGTTCGGCGCTGTTCAGGTCGTGGTCTATCTGCGCCGTCAGGACCGCATGGCTGTCAGCCATCATTCGACCCGTCTGCGCGAAGGCGGGCAGGGACAGGTGTTCCCCGCCAAGGCGCCCGGTTCGCCGTTTTACGATTATGCGCAGCTGCTGGATTTCTATGCCGAACGGTTTGGCACTGACGCGATTACGGTCCGGCTGTTCGAACGCGACCGCATGGTGGGCGGCGATGTGGTGCCGGATTTCTTCCACACCGCCGCTTTGGGCGCCGCGCCGCCCCACAAGATTGCGGCCAACCCGTCGGTGTCGCGCCAGCAGGGTCGGTTCCTGACCTTGTTCAACGCGCGCTTTCCTTTGGTGGTGAACGGCGCGCTGAACCCTGCGCGGGGGCCGGTGATGGCGGCGATACACAATACGCTGAAGGGACCGCAGGCGCGGCCCTCGCGCGCGCAGGCCGAGGCGTTTCAGCGGCTTTTCGACGATGCCAATGATCGGTTGCGCGCGCGTTATCTGCCCGATCTTGACCGTCCGACGCTGTTTGACGACAGCTTTGACGAATACCCGGAGCAAAGCGACCTTGAGGCGCCGCTGACCGAGGACGAGATGCTGGCCTTTGCCAGCGCGCTGTGGCAGCGCAAGCTGTCGCAGTAACGCGGCTTGCCCGGATTACCGGGCAAGCGCTTCGCGCATTGGCCAGCTGACCCCGTCGGCGGCCTGCACATGCGACATTTGCGACCCGCGGCGGCGGCGGATGAAATACACCGTGTCCGGCACCGGCTTGTGCGGATGACCAGCCGCCAGCGTCACCCGGTTCCAGTGCCAGTCCTCGTGGCCGAACCCCTGATGCAGATTATTGGCCGCGAACGGCAGGCGGCGATAGGTGTCAACCGGCGCGCAGGAAATCGCGGTCCAGTAATTCGACCATTCAAGATACAGCGGATCAAACAGCGCCGATTCCGAATCGACGTGCCACCACAGGTTGCTTTCGATGCCAAAGACCTGATTGACGGCCGGGTGAAAGATGGCGTCCGGGCGCGCCCTGGCTGCGGTCAACGCCTGCGTGAACCAGTTTTCCGACACCAGATCGTCGGCATCCAGAAACGTCGCGGCAAATCCTGCTGCGCGTTCGATGCCGCGATTGCGGGCGCGGCCGGGATCGCCTTCGTCGGTGTCCAGGAATGTCACGCTGGCGCCGTCCATCCGGCCGAACCCGTGGCGCATGATCGCCCGTGTGTCATCGTCGGCGCGGTCCAGCACGACAATCAGTTCCAGCGCCGCGCCGGCGGCCCTTGCATGCACCATTGCGGCCTGCGCGCTGCGGATGGTCGGCCCGGCCAGAATCCCTTCGCGGTGGGCCGTCAGGATCACGCTGAGGTCGGTCATTCTGACACCTTTTGTCCGTCAAGGATCGAATCAAGCTGGCGGCGGTAATGGGTTTGGCTGTGCCGCGAACGGGCCAGATCCAGCAGCGCGCGGCCGCGCCGCTGGCGTTCGCCGGGGGCCTCCAGCATCTCGCGCAGGATGCGGACGTAATCGTCGGTGCCGGCGTCCGGCGGCACCGGCCACCCCGTCTGCGGCGTCACCAGTTCCGGCACGCCGCCGACTGCGCTGGCGACGACCGGCATGCCGCGGGCGGCGATTTCGATCAGGATCGTCGGCAGCCCGTCCCACCCCGAGGTGTAAAGCCAGCCATCGCAATCCGTCAGCGGCAGTTCGTCGATGCTGGTATAGACCCCCATCAGCGACATGTTTGCCGGCAGTTGCGACAGGTCCGGGGGCTGGTCCAGGACGGCCTTGCCCCAGCACAGGAAATCGACCTGCGACATCTGACGCGCGATGTCCTGCACCAGATCGAACCGCTTTTGCCGGTCAAAGCGGCCGGCCCACAGGATTCGCGGCCGCGCCCGGCTGCCGGCACTGGCGACCTGCGCATCGACGACGGCGCTGGCGGCCGCCGGCTCCATCGTCGGGCTGTAGATCGGCTGGATGCGCTGCGCCTGTTCCGGGGCCAGCGCGTGCCGGTCGATCAGCGTCTGCGCGAAATCGGCGTTGTCGATCAGCGCGCAGTCAAGATGCCGCTGCAATGGCGCGAAAAAGTCGATGGCATAGCCGACTTCGGTCCCGTTGGGGCGACGGTCTGCGCAGAAGTAATAGGTGTAAAGCGCGATGAACCGGCGCAGCTGGCTGCCAAACCGCTGAAGCGTTTCATAGGCGGCGCGGCTGTTGACGTTGAACAGGCGCCGTGCGTCAACGTGATGCAGCAAGGCATACATCAACTGCGCGCGCATCGGCATGTCCACCTGCGTCAGCAGATCGGACAGATCCGCTGTGGCCACGTTGTCAGGGAACCAGTCGGGCCGTTCCCAATCGGGTTGCTCGGTCCGCAGCACCAGAATTGTTTCCGACCGCGCCGTCAGCGCCTTGGTCAGAACGCCCGCCACGAAGTCCGAGCCGCCCAGCTTGACGAACGGCACGGCGACGACGTTATGGAACTGCCCTTCGGGCAGCCGCGCGACGCAGGCCTTGAACAGCTGGAACAGGTTGTCGTGCCAGGGAGGCATGAAGGACGGCGTCTTTTCCGAGATCATCCCGATCTGCGGTTCGATCGCGTTGGCGGCGGCGATGGCCTTTTTCAGCCCGTCCGCGCGGAAGGCCTGCATCGCGGCCAGATCGGCGGCTGCGGGGCCGGCCACGGTTTCGGCAAACACCCGGCCAAGGCCGGAACGGGCCGGCGCGCCAGCGACCAGAGGCAGGGCGCCCATTGTGATGTTCGGCAGATATTGCCGGTTTTCACGCAGCCCGTGCAGCAGCCAGTGATCCATCCCCTCGGAAAGTCCCGGATTCAGCAGGTGATAGGCGTGCTTGTCAAAGGCCGGGTTTGGGCTGATTCCAACGGCGCGACCGCGTCGCAGCCAGTCCAGAAACGGTGCGCCGTCGGGTGGTTGCATCTTTAGGCGATTTAATTGCCGCGCGTAATGGTCGGCATCGAACAGCGGTCCGGGCGGTTCGCCCTTGGGCAAGGCGTCGCTCAGATAATGGGCCAGCAGTTCGGTCTGGGTGCTGTCCGTCAGTTCGGGGTGGCGGCGGCGGTAATCCTGCGGTGAAAACATGGCGACGACCAGTTCGGCGGCCTGCAATGGCATCGCCGGGAATGCTTCGGCGTCATAGCCATACGTGCCGATGAAACTGCCGAACGCGTCGGGCAGGAACCCGGTCCACACGGTGCGGCCGCCGGACCCCGGCGTCAGGCTGGTCGAGGGCGGCATGCCGGCCGCAATGTAATGTTCCAACGGGCTGACTGTGCCACCCATCAGGTCGGGAAATTGGAGCAAATAATGCGCCGTCGAAATCATAGCTGAAGGGTTGGCACCCTGCTGCCAACCCACGGTCAGATAGTGGCGCAGCGGGTCGGCACCGCTGCCTTTCAGCAATGGAAGGTGATTTAGGTAATAATCTGTATCAAATAGTAACGCTACACGATCTCTGACAGGCTTCTGTACAAGCAATGCAGCATGCACCAATGGCGGAATCCCTGCCCGAGCGATATCTGGATAAACCTCCAGATAACCACATGATGAAAAACTGGCTGAGGGATTTCGTCCCTCTCTCCAGCCATCATTCAGGTAATGAGATATAGGATCGACCTTTGCTTTGTAAACATCGTTATTATTCCTAAGGTAGAACTCTGTATCAAAAAAAGGCTTTACTAGACTAACCCTTTCATCATGCAAGATAGGTACATCCGAAAGAACTACAGCTTGCATACCACCACACCTTACAAAACCAGCTTTTGTTTAATCAATTCATAAATGCCACAGATGGTCAAGTCTAAGGATTAAGATATAGCTCTATGTATTGCTGTCGAACGCCTTGTTAGCGAGGATCATGCGAAGGTGATGCCGTTGATCAGCGGCACCATGCCGACCGTATCGAAGCGATGCCTCGCCGGTAGCACGAAGCGCAAGAGGCGATCTAACGCATCCGTCAGGGCGAGGATTGGTCGTCCAGCCGTCCTTCGACTTGCCGATGGCCGTCCCCCTTCAAGTCCTGTTTATGCCGGTGGGCCTTGACGATGGTGCCGTAGATCATCGCCATTTCTATTTCGGGTTTGTTTGGCAAGACATTGAGGATACAATCGAGACTCTTGCGGCCGTCCAGTCGCGGGGCCGTCGGAAGACCGAGTTCTGCTTGCCGAGCTAGGCTGGAAAGTTGCGCCACTGTGCGTCCCGGGTGTACGATTCAGAACACGCCTTCCATAAACGAGCCGCTCGTCGCCCTCCGTTCGACCGGGAGCCGATTTTTTGCCTGGAAGCGGCTTGACCCTTGTCCGCTGCTGATCATGTATCAATCAACAGGTATCCAAACCTCTCTTTAGGGAAGCTTGAATCAGAAAACAGTCCAAAGGGAAAACGTGAAATTTAACGGTTCTTCGTGTCCGGCATCCGCGTGGCGCTCTATCTTAATGTCTGATGGCTTCCACTGCCTGCCCCTCGAAATGCCCGCGAAAGTCCTTGCTTTGTTGGCACTAACAATCTAATTTTAGTTAACACAGATTACTCCATAAAGCATGGGTGCAAGTGTCTGGTAACCGTCAATCACACCGGCGCGTCACTCGCAAGCCAGTTAATGGTGCCTTACCCTCAGTGGCGGCGATAGTTCCTCGCCTCGGTTCAGGCTATTTCTAGCGCAATTGTCTCATGTATTCTGCTGCTTATTAGGATTAGACCTGTCCCCGACCTGATACGGGGGCAGGCCCGTTGGATCGCACAGCCCGAAACCTGTCAGCTCGTCGTCCTAGAGGAAAGCTCTCCGCTCGCCTGCGGAAACTCCGCGACGACCCGCAGCCCCGGCGCGTTATCCCGTAGCTCCAGCCGCCCGCCATGCAGTTTCACGATGGCGTCCACCAGTGCCAGCCCCAATCCGTTGCCGGGTGTCGAGCGGGCGCGGTCGAGGCGGTAGAGGCGGCGCAGGACGGCCTCGCGCTCGGCCTCGGGGATGCCGGGGCCGTGGTCGGCGACGCTCAGCACAGGGCCCGCAACATCAAGCGTGACCGGGCCGGGTGGGCTGTGGCGCAGGGCGTTTTCGATCAGATTGGCGATGACCTGCCCCAGCAGGGTGCGGTCGCCACTGATCGTGGTGGGGGCGTGCAGGCGCAGTGCCAGCCGGTGGCCGGTTTCTTCGGCGGCGGGTTCATACAGTTCGGCCATGGTCTCGGCCAGCGCCCCCAGATCGACCGGGGCAAAGCGGGCGCGGGGGCTGCCGACCTCGATCTGGGCGATGCGCAGCAGGGCGTGAAAGGTTTCGACGATGCCGTTCACCTCGGTCGTCGCGCGGTCCAGAATATCCAGATCGGGGGCCTGTTCGCGGGCCTGATCCAGCAGCACGGCCAGCCGCTGGATCGGGGTTTTCAGGTCATGGGCGATGTCCGCCGAAACCTGCCGTAGCGCCGAGACCGAGGCTTCCTGCGCCGCCGCCAGCCGGTCGATCCCGGCGCCCACACGGCTGAGATCATCCGCCGCGCCGGGCAGCGCGGGCAGGCGCGCGGTCAGATCGCCTGCCGTCAGCCGCGACAGAACGCCCTCGATCGCGCGCAGCCTGCGGGCGGAACGCAGCGCCATCACCACCCCGCCGCCAAGTGCCAGAACCAGCGTTGGAAGCAGGGTAAACATCAGCACGCGCAGGAAAATCTCGCGCAATTCGTCAAAGGCTTCGGCATCCTGCCCGACGGTCAGGCGGCCGCCGGCCACCTTCTTGGACAGCAGGATATAGCGGCCCTCGACATCATGGCGGTCGTCGTTCAGCCGCGCTTCGGCCAGCTTGGCATCTGGAACCGCGCCGGGATAATTGCCGACCACGCCCTGCGGGCCATCATAGCGGATCACCAGATGTTCGCCATCGGCCCGCGCGGCGGCGGCGCGGACGGCGGCGCCAATATCCGCCGCCCGGTCCGATGCGGTCAGGTCGCGGATCTGCTGTTCCAGCGCGGTCTCGGTCGCATCCAGCAGCGCCTTGTTCGTCAGCCACCAGGTTGCGGCAAAGGCCGTCAGGCTGATGGCCAGAAACAGCGCCACCAGCCGCAGCGTCAGCCGCATCGGCGTTGTGCGCAGAGTCTCGCGCCAGCGGCTCATGCGTCGATCCTGTAGCCCGCGCCGCGCAGGGTTTTGATCAACTCGCTGCCGAAGGGCTTGTCCACCTTGGCGCGCAGGCGCGAGATATGGCTTTCGACGACATTGGTTTGCGGATCGAAGCTCAGATCCCAGACGGCCTCCAGCAGCATGGTGCGGGTCTGGACGCGGCCCTTGCGGCGGAGCAGACATTCCAGCAAGGCAAACTCACGCGGCAGCAGGTCGATTTCCGTATCGCCGCGCGTCACGCGGCGGCGGATCAGGTCCATGCGCAGATCGCCCGCCGACAGGATCGTGTCATCCTCGCGCATCTGCGGGCGGCGGGCCAAAGCATTGATCCGGGCCGATAATTCACCAAAGGCAAAGGGCTTGACCAGATAATCGTCGCCGCCCGCATTCAGCCCTTCGATCCGGTCATCAACCCCGCCCAGCGCGGTCAGAAAAATCGCAGGCGTCAGGTTTTTCGCCGCCCGCAGCGTGCGGATCAGTGACAGCCCATCCAGATCGGGCAGCATCCGGTCGACGATCAGAACGTCGAAATCATTGGTCTGCGCGGCGATCAGCCCTTCGCGCCCGTTGCGGCACAGATCCGCCACATGGCCTTCCTGACGCAGCCCCGCGACGATGTAATCGCCGGTAGTGAGGTCGTCCTCGATCACCAGAATGCGCATCCTGCCCCCAAAGATGGCCGGCCCCGGTCAGGGGGCCGGCGGTCGTTTTATCCGTCAGTCGTCGTTATCGACAACCGGGGTCATCGTGCCATCAGCCGGGTTCAGAAGAAAGTCCTGAACCGTGCCGTCAGCCTTGACGATCTCGACATCCAGACCAACGAACTGGCCGTTTTCATGCTCGGCCTCGATGGACATGACCTTGCCCGCGCCTTGGGTTTCGGCACGCGTCACCATATCCAGCAGGCTGCCGCCCAGCATGTCGGGGGTCACGGGATTGCGCTTGCCGGACAGGTCGCCCTTGTCCTTGGTTTCGATCACCTGCCCGGTGGTGGCGTCGATCTTGACCTCGGTGCGGGCGGTGCCGGTCACGGTCTTGACCTCCCAGCGGCCCGCGCCGTTCTTTTCGTCGAACTCGGCGCTGATGGCCGTGCCGCCGGTGGCGGTTTCCGCCGCGCGGATCGCCGCAGCGACATCTGTTTGGGCCGATTGGAACAGCGCGATTTCAGCCTGATCCTTGTTGTCCGAGGCGAGGGCCGGGCCGCTCAGAGCGGCAGCGGATACCATGCCAGCGGTCAGAATGGTGAAAATGGTGCGTTTCATGGTCGTTCTCCTTGATATGTCCGACGGTCCTGTGCCGTCTGATGAGATGAAGATGGGACCGGAGGGTGACAGAAAAATCGCGACAAGATTATCTGTGCGTAATGTTCTGCCGCCCGCCGCGCCGGGGTCAGGTCGGGGTGGCCTCGCCTATGGGAGACGCGCTGGCCTCGACCGGCTGTTGCCGTGCCGCGCCAAGTGCCGGCCGCGCGGCCAGCATCACCACCATTCCGATGACCAGCGCGGCCATGGCCGCCATGATGCCCATGCCGATGGCCGCGACGGCCGCCATCTTCAGCAGGGTATTTGCAAGGAATGTTCTGATCCGGGTCATGTCCGTTCTCCTGTTATCCGGTTGTGAACTGAACATGGGGGAGCGGCCTGACAGGGTGATGTTGCAGAGATTACCAATCTGTAATCCTACACCGAAATCGCCGTCATTTTGCGGGGGCCTGTTGCGGTCTTGAACCTGCAACCTTGACGGACATTCCCCATGCCTCCGCATCTTCTGGCCCGCCGTATTCTGGCGGTTTCTTTCATCGGCCTGATCGCTGCATCGGCGCTGTTCACCGCCTTTTCCACGCTGGATTTGCCTGTTAGCGGGTTGTTCGGGTCGGAGGGAGGCTTTCCCGTTGCGACCGTGCCGTTCTGGATCGCGGTGCGCTATGGGTTCATGGTTTCGATCTATGCGGTGCTGGCCTGGCTGATCGTTGCGATGATCCTTGGCCGGTGGTTTCCCCGGCGCGAGGCGCTTGCCGGTGTTTTGGCCTATGTGCTTGGGTCGGGGCTGTTGGTGAATGGGCTGCTGAAGGCGCATTGGGGTCGCGCCCGGCCCCGTGATATTGTCCAGTTCGGCGGTGATCGGCTGTTCATGCCGCCGCTGATCCCCGTTGATCAGTGCAGCTACAATTGCAGCTTTGTGTCGGGCGAGGGCAGCGCAGTCACGACGGCGGCGCTGGTTCTGCTGTTGCTGTTCTGGGGCCGGATAGACCGCCGGGGCAGGGTGATCGCGTCGGTCGTTGCCGTGGCCTATGCCGGGGCCGGATCATGGCTGCGCGTGGCTTTTGGCGGGCATTTCCTCTCCGACATCATTTTCGCGGCGCTGCTGATGGGGGTGCTGGTGCCGGGGATCTGGCTGGTGGTGATGGGCAGGGGCGGGCCTAGTCCATGCCCCATTCAAACGGCTTTGCGCCCAGCATTGCCGGGGTGGTTTCGATCACGCGGCGGGACAGGAACTTGCCGTCCATCGCGGCGATGAAAGCCTGAAAATGCGGCGTGTCGCGGTGCGCCTGATAGGCGGCCTCATCGCGGTAGGTTTCCACGACATACAGCCGGGTCGGGTCACTGGCATCCGCCGCGACAGACATCGACAACACGCCCGGTTCATCGCGGATCGCGTTGCGGATATTGTCCCGGCCCGCCGCCATGAAGGTTTCCATGTCCTCCGGGGCGACGGTGAATTCAAAGATGCGCAGGATCGGGGGCATCGGCGTTTCCTCGGCTTGGGCGGTGAAGGGCAGGGTCAGCAAGGCGGCAAGGATCAGGGCCTTCATGGCGCGATCCCCAGCAGGCGCTCGGTATTGCCATGCGCGATCAGGGCGCGGTCGGTGTCGCTGATCTCCAGCCGATCCAGAAAATCCCGCGCGCCGTTCAGGCTCTGATAGGGATAATCCACGGAATAAAGGATGCGATCCGCGCCCATCACGCTGTGAATAAAGCGGAAATGCGGCTCGGTCAGCATCCCCGAGGGGCTGACATAGACGTGCTGGCGATAGGTTTCGACGATCCCACGCGACAGGCCGGATGCCTCAACCGGGATCGAATCCTCCAGCCGTTGCAGGAAGAACGGCACCATCTCGCCCCAATGACCGCTGATGACGCGCAGGTCGGGCCAACGATCAAACGCGCCGGACAGCAGCAGCCGCAGGGTCAGGACGCCCGCCTCATTATGCCAGCCCCATGCGAACATCGACAGGCGTGCCGTCAGCTCGCGCTCGAACCCGCCGTAATAGGGTTGCTGCACCGCCTGCAAGGGCAGGCCGGGGTGGATGTAAAGCGGCAGTTGCAGCCGGTTCAGCGCCTCCAGCACCGGGGCATAGCGCGGTGCATCCAGAAAATCCGCGCCGGGGCGGCCGTTTATCAGCGTGCCTTTCAGGCCCATGCGGGCAGCGCGGTCCATTTCCTGCGCGGCGGCCTCGGGTGCCTGCCACGGCAGGGTGGCGAAACCGGCGAACCGGGTCGGGTGATCGGCGATGATCGCGGCCAGCCGGTCATTGGCGGCGCGGCACAGATCGACGGCCTGCGCGGGCGGTAAAAGCTGTGGGAAACCGCCATAGGAGAGCACCTGCATGTCAATTCCCGCGCCGTCCATATCGGCAAGCCGCTGCGAGACCGGGGCCAGCCCCAGCCGCGTCGAATCCGCGCTGGCCAGCACATGCGGGCGCGGCGTGTCGACCTGCGCGCCGTCACTCACGCGGATGCCCCAGTCGGGCAGATAGGGGGCCTCGGCCACGGCCAGCGGGCCGCTGGCTTTGCCGATGTCGGGGTCCAGCAGATGTTCCTCGACGCAGATCAGTTTCATGGTGTCACCTTAATTTTGACGCAGGGCGTCATCGAAAAACGCCTGCAACTTGTCCCATGGGATCACATTCACCCCGTCATACAGATCGACATGGCCCGCGCCCTCGATCAGGAACAGCTCTTTCGGTTCGGCTGCGGCCTCATAGGCGGCCTGGCTGAAGCCCAGCGATTCCGCCCTGTCGCCTGCGATCAGCAGGATCGGGCGGGGCGATATATGGCCCAGGTCGTTCATCGGGTAAAAGTTCAGAAACCGCGCATTGCTGGCCAGCGTGGGCCGGGTGATGCTGTCATCCGTCGCGCCTTCGGGGACGACCTTGCCGCGCGGGGTGCGATAGAAATCGTAAAAATCGCGCTGTAATTGCGGGGTGTCGTCGGTGATCTCCAGCACGGTGCCGCCGGTATAGGCCACCGCGCCGCCTGCGGCTTGGGCGTCGCGCTGCGCCGCAGAGGCCTCGATGGCGGCCTGCCAGCCCTCATCGGTGCCGCCCGCGACCAGCATCCGCGTGGCCGCGCCCATGTCCAGCATGCTGGTGGTAGCGATGGCGCGCAGGCGCGGGTCGATCTTGGCCGCCGAGAGCGCAAAGCCGCCGCTGGCGCAGACCCCGATCACGCCGATGCGGGCGGCGTCCACGACATCCTGCGTGGTCAGGTAATCGACGGCGGCGCTGAAAGCCTCGGCATAAGCGTCGGGGGCGACGGTATTGCGCGGCTGCCCCTCGCTTTCGCCCCAATAGGGCAGGTCGATGGCAAGGGTGACATAGCCGCGCTCGGCCATTTTGGTGGCGTAAAGCGTGGCGGCCTGTTCCTTGACCGCGCCCATCGGGTGGCCCACGATCAGCGCGGGCAAGGGGCCCGCCCTATCCTTGGGGCGGATCAGATTGCCCGCGATTTCAAGCCCGAGCTGGCTGGGAAAGCGGACCTTGGTCAGCGTGACCTGATCGCTGGTATAGAAATTGTCAGAGCCGATATTCATGCTGTTCGCCTTTGCCGAAAAGGGGGTGAAGAGCGGCAGGGCAAACGCAGCCCCGGCCAGTTGCAGAACCGTGCGTCGGTCAAGTGGTTGGTTGGTCATCTGCCTCCCTTCGTTGCGGCGCGGGGTAGCCCCCGCGCCCTTTGGTCACGCCAGCAGCGCGTCGCGCAGCACCTCGCCCAGATGGGCGGCGGATTGCGGGTTCTGGCCGGTAATCAGGCGGCCGTCGCGGATCACGTTATCGGACCAGTTCGGGCTGTCCACATGATGCCCGCCCGCAGCCTCCAGCCGGTCGGCCAGCAGGAAGGGGACGACATCGGTGGACTGGACCTCGTCTTCCTCGGCATTGGTGAAGGACGCGAGCCGCTTGCCCGCAACCAGCGGCTTACCATCGGCGTCCAGCGCATTCACCAGCGCCGCCGGGCCGTGGCAGACGGCCGAGACGATGCCGCCCGCCGCGTCGATCTCGCGGATCGCATTCTGGATCGCGGCATTGTCGGGGAAATCCCACATCGTGCCATGCCCGCCCGCGAAAAAGATCGCGGAATAGCGCGACGGATCCACCTGATCCATCGGGATCGTGTGGCTGATCGCGTGGCGGAAATCGGCATCGGCCCAGAAATGCGCGATCACCGGATCGGACATATCCTCCAACCCGTCGAGGGGCGCGTCACCGCCCTTGGGCGAAGCGAACTCGACCTTGATGCCGGCCTTTTGCAGCTTTTCCAGCGGATGCGTGACTTCGGCAAGGTTATAGCCGGTGGGGATGCCGGTCGCGCCCTTGACGTTATTGCTGCTGACGACGAACAGAACGGGTTTCAGATCGGATGCATTGGTCATTTTCTTGATCCTTATGCGCTGGCGAACAACATTTCCCAATTGGTGAACGGACCAACGGGGATGGTGTCAAAGGCGATCAGCCCGGCTTTGGCCAGCGGAAAGCCCGCGACGGCGGCTTCGGCTGCGGCCTGATCGTCAGCGTCCAGCATGATGACGACGCCCAGCACGTCTTGGCGGAAATAGATGTCGCGGAAGGTGCCGTCCTTGTAATTCTGCCAGCCATAGCGGACCTCGGCGTCCAGATAGGGCGCGAACTGGTCCATGCCCGCATCGTTCAGGGGGCGGCTGATGGAAATGAAACGCATGATGTTTTCCTTTGGGTTTGGTTGAGTGTCCGGGTGGCGGCGCGGCGGTGCCGCATCGCCGGGGGATGTCGCGTCAGGGATTTGTGAACAGCATCTCCCAGTTGGTGAATGGGCCGATGGGGATGATCTGGAACGAGATCAGCCCGGCTTTGCTCAGCGGCAGCGCATCGGTGATCTGTCGCGCGGCATCAAGCGTGTCGGCATCCAGCATCAGCACCACACCGGGCAGATCCTGCCGGATATAGGCATCGCGGTAGATGCCGCTGCTGTGGTTCTGCCACGCGGCGCGAACCTCGGCGTCCAGATGCGGCAGGAAATCCTCGGGCCGGGTGCCGTCCTTGGGGCGGCTGATACAGACGAAACGCATGGGTCTGCCTTAGAACTCCTGCCGTGTCGGCCGGATGGTGATTTCGTTGATCGCCACATCGGCGGGTTGCTCGATGGCATAGGCGATGGCGCGGGCTACGCTGTCGGCACCGATTTCATTGGCGGCATAGAAGCCCTGCATCGCGGCGCTGGCGGTCGGGTCGGAGCTGCCCAGCTTCAGCTCGCTGTCGATGGCGCCGGGGTAAAGCGTGGTCACGCGGATATTGTCGCCCGCGACCTCGGCACGCAGCCCTTCGGAAATCGCCTTCACCGCAAACTTCGTCGCGCTGTAAACCGTGCCGACCCCGCCCGAGACCTTCAGCCCCGCGACCGAGGACAGGTTGATGATATGGCCCGATTTCTGCGCCTTCATCCCCGGCAGCACGGCGGCGATGCCATATGACCTGCCCCCCGAAAGATCCCTCACTTTAATGTAGAGTCTGCTCAACCGCGA
>NZ_JAUNTN010000003.1 GCF_030538695.1 Paracoccus sp. (in: a-proteobacteria) | reverse complement strand
ATCTAGAAAATAAATTGTTTTATATCATTCAGTTATGCCATATCAACAGGAAGATCCATAATCATCCATCAGGCGACCCAACCCCTTCCGAAGCGGATATCAGCATGACAGCCCAAGTCAACCGCGCCGGACAAGCTTTGGGGATCACCCTGCATGACCACCTGATCATCGGCAAATCCGCCGAGGTCAGCTTGCGGGCGGCAGGGCATTTCTAACATGAAAAGCCGGTTTATTGCCCTGCGACGCCTTGCAAGACTGTTCCGATGGCGGATCGGATGGCCGCAAAGGCCAACGCCTGCCCCCCCGAACGGCCTTGGCCCCCGCAGGGGCAAGGTCCTGCCCCTAACCCAACGCTGCCGCCATCAGGTTGCGGGTGTAATCCTGCTGCGGGCGGTCGAATACATCTGGCGTGGCGCCTTCCTCGACCACACGGCCGTCCTTCATCACCAGAATATAGTCGGACAGCGCCCGCACCACCGCAAGATCATGGCTGATGAACAGGTAAGACAACCCGTATTCCGTCTGCAAATCGCGCAGCAGGGTCACGATCTGCTTCTGAACCGAGCGATCCAGCGCCGAGGTCGGCTCGTCCAGAACGATCACCTTGGGACGCAGGATCATCGTGCGGGCGATGGCGATGCGCTGACGCTGGCCGCCGGAAAACTCATGCGGGTAGCGGTTGCGCATCGAGGCGTCCAACCCCACCTGCACCAGCGCCTCACCCGCGCGGCGGTCGCGTTCGCGCGCGGTCAGGCCGGGTTCATGGATCAGCAGGCCCTCGGTGATAATGCGGCCCACCGTCATGCGCGGCGACAGGCTGCCGAACGGGTCCTGAAACACCAGTTGCAATTCCCGCCGCTTGGGCCGCATCGGCCCCGGCTCATGCGGCAATTCGCTGCCCAGATAGGCCACCCGCCCGGTCGAGGGCAGCAGCCGCAGCACCGCGCGGCCCAGCGTCGACTTGCCGGAACCGGATTCGCCCACGATGCCGATGGTCTGCCCCTGTCGCAGCGCCAGCGAGATCCCGCGCACGGCATGAACCTGATTGTCCTTGTGAAACAACCCCTTGGGCCGCCCAAAGGTCACTTGCACATCATCGGCCTGCACCAGCACCGGCGCATCGGGCGCGGGCGGGGGCTTGATGCCTTCGGGTTCGGCGTCGATCAGCATCCGGGTATAGGGATGCGCGGGGGCGTTGAAAATCTGCGCGGTCTCGCCGGTCTCGACGACCTCGCCCTGACGCATCACATAAACCCGGTCGGCAAAGCGGCGCACGATGCCAAGGTCATGGGTGATGAACACGATGGCCATGCCCAGCCGCACCCGCAGATCGGCCAGAAGGTCGAGGATCTGCGCCTGAATGGTCACATCCAGCGCGGTGGTGGGTTCGTCCGCGATCAGGATGTCGGGATCATTCGCCAGCGCCATGGCAATCATCACCCGCTGGCGCTGCCCGCCGGACAGTTCATGCGGATAGCTGTCGATGCGGCGTTCGGGTTCGGGGATGCCGACCAGATGCAGCAGCTCGATGATCCGGGCGCGGGCCTGCGCCCCCGTCAGCCCGCCGTGATAGCGCAGCGGTTCCGCAAGCTGCGTGCCGATACGATAGAGCGGGTCCAGCGAGGTCATCGGCTCTTGAAAGATCATGGTGATTTTCGCGCCGCGGATGCGGTTCAGATCGCGGTCGCGCATCCCGATCAGGTTCTGGCCACGGTAATCGGCCACCCCCGTCGCCCGCCCGTTCGCCGCCAGCAGGCCCATCATCGCCATGGTGGTCTGGCTTTTGCCGGAACCGGATTCGCCCACGATGGCGACCATTTCCCCGGCACCCACGTCCAGATTGATGCCGCGCACGGCATGAACCGGCCCGTCATTGGTTTCAAACGTCACCGTCAGATCGCGGACTGACAGAATAGGTTCATCACTCATCTTATCGGTCCTTCGGGTCCAGAGAATCGCGCAGGCCATCGCCAAGGAAGTTCAGCGCGAACAGGATCGTGGTCAGCGTCAGCGCCGGCCAGATCAGCAGCCAGGACGCCCCGCGCATGTTCTGCGCCCCCTGCGAAATCAGCAGCCCCAGCGAGGTCAGCGGTTCCTGCACCCCAAGCCCGAGGAAGGACAGCAGGCTTTCCAGCAGGATCGCCTTTGGCACCAGCAGCGTTACGAAAACGATCACCGGGCCAAGCGTGTTGGGAATGATATGACGGCGCAGAATACCTGCCTTGGTGGCGCCAAGGGCCTCGGCGGCCTGCACGAACTCCTGCCGCTTCAGGCTCAGGGTCTGGCCGCGCACGATCCGGGCCATGTCCAGCCATTCGGTCGCGCCGATGGCGATGAAAATGATAATCATGCTGCGCCCAAAGAACACGACCATCAGGATCACGAAAAAGATGAAGGGCAGCGAATAGAGGATGTCCACAATGCGCATCATCACGTTATCGACCCGCCCGCCAAGGTATCCGGCGGTCGCGCCGTAGGCCACGCCCAGCACCAGCGCCATGGTCGAGGCCAGCAACCCGATGGCCAGCGAGATCCGCAGCCCGATAAAGATCCGCGTCATCATATCGCGGCCCAGCGCGTCGGTGCCGAACAGGAAATGCACCCGCTCCACCCCAAGCACCAGATTGCCGCTGGTGCCGTCCGGGTTGAGTTCCAGCCGGGGGTTGTTGAAGGTCTCGGACCGCTGGAAATAGCGCAGCACGCGCTCATCAATCGGTTCGGCCTGCGACAGCGGCACGGTCATGGTGGAACCGTCCAGCACGGGTTCACCCGCCGCTGCCGTCAGCCGGGCGCGGGCCAGTTCGCGGTCCAGCGCCGGGATCAGCGTGTCCTGACGCGGGTAAGCCTCCAGACTGGCGGGGACGCGGACAAATTCGCGGTATTGGCGGTCATAGGAATGAGGCGACAGCATCGGCCCGAACACGGCCACCAGCGTCAGGATTGCCAGAACGATGGCGCTGGCCACGGCGGCGCGGTTGCGGCGCAGCCGCGCCCATGCGTCCTGCCACAGCGACCGGCCCGGCGCGGCAATGTCGGTTGAAATGTCAGTCATAGCGCACCCGCGGGTCCAGCAAAGCATAAAGCAGGTCAACGATCAGGTTGAACAGCACGACAAAGACGGCGATCACCACCACCGTTCCCATGACCAGCGTGTAATCGCGGCCCAGCGCGCCCTGCACGAAATAGCGCCCGATGCCGGGGATGCCGAAGATGGTTTCCACCACGACCGAGCCGGTCAGCAGCCCCGCCGCCGTCGGTCCCAGATAGGATACGGCGGGCAGCATCGCCCCGCGCAGCGCATGGACCCCGACCACGACCCGCTGCGGCAGGCCGTAAGCGCGGGCGGTGCGCACATGATGCGAGCGCAGCGCCTCGATCGTGGCGCCGCGCACCAGACGGGCAATGACCGCGATTTGCGGCAGCGCCATGGTCGCCACCGGCAGCACCCAGTAAATCGGGTTCGACCCGGACCAGCCGCCGGTGGGGGTCAGCCCCCAGATGACGCCGAACAGCAGGCTCAGCGTCGGCGCGACGACAAAGGTCGGCGTGGTGATCCCAAATGTCGCCAACGCCACGATGGCGTAATCAAGGCCCGAGTTCTGGCGGATCGCCGCAATCGCCCCAAGGATGGTGCCAATCACCACCGCCAGCGACAGCGCCATCGCGCCCAGCATGATCGACACCGGCAACCCATGGGCGAACAGGTCGTTCACGCTGAAATCGCGGCGGGTAAAGCTGGGACCAAGATCGCCCTGCAACAGATTGCCCATATAGGTCAGATATTGCGACCACAGCGGCGCATCCAGATTATACGCCCGGTTCAGGTTCGCCATGATCAGCGGGTCCAGCGGTCGTTCCAGATCGAACGGCCCGCCCGGTGCCAGCCGGATCATGAAAAAGGTCAGCGTCACGATGATGAACACCGTTGGAACCGCGCTGAGCAGCCTCCGCAGCGTATAAGCCAACATGCAAATGTCCTTACGAAAAGGACGGGCCAGAAAAGGCCCGCCCGTCTGATTGTCAGACGCTTAGTTCAGCGACAGGAACCGCGACATATGAACGTTCATAATGTTGTCCTCGAAACCCGCCACATTATCGGCAACGAGGTTGGTCGAGGAGTAATACATGATCGGAATGAACGGTTCTTCCGTCAGGAACAGGGTCTCGGCCTCGGCCAGAACTTTGGCGCGTTCGTCCAGATCCAGCGTCGCCTCGGCCTTTTTCATCAGCGCGTCATAGTCGGCGTTCGACCAGCGGGCATAGTTGAAGGACACGCCGGTTTCTGCCAGCATCAGGAAGTTCTGCGGGTCGTTATAGTCCCCGATCCAGCCCGCGCGGGCCAGATCGAAGGCACCATCTTCGCGCATATAGTTGAAATAGCTGCTGCCTTCCATCTCGTTCAGCGTCGCCTTGATGCCGATGCTGCCAAGCTGGTCGGCAATCGCCGCCATCGTGTTACGGTGGTTTTCCGAGGTGTTGTAGTTCAGCTGCACCGTCAGGCTGCCATCCGCCACACCGGCTTCGGCCAGCAGGGCCTTGGCCTCGTCCTCGCGGTCAAGGATGTCCTTGTCCTTGAAATCAAGCTGCGGCGCGGGTTCGACATAGTTGGCGATGCCCGGCGGCACCAGCGAATAGCCCGGCAGCATCGTGTCGCGCCAGACCTGCGAGGCGATGAACTCGCGGTCGATCACCAGCGAAATCGCCTTGCGCACGCGGGCGTCTTTCAGCGGACCGCCATCCGCGCCCTTCACCGGCAGGTAATACACGCCCAGATAGGGGGCCAGCCGGAACTGATCGCCCAGATTGGCCTTGACGTAATCCATCTGTTCCGCCGCGACATCGGGACAGATCTGAACCTCGCCCGCCTCGAACCGGCGCATACAGGCGGAACGGTCCTCGAACGGGATCCAGTTCACCACGTCGATCTGCACGCTGTCGGCATCGTAGAAGTTCGGGTTCTTCTTCATCACCATCTTGTCGTTCGGCGCAAAGCTGTCCAGCATATAGGCGCCGTTCGTGACCAGATTGCCCGCGCGGGTGAACTGGTCGCCATGGGCCTCGACGCTGGCCTTGTGCATCGGCAGGCCGGTCTGGTGGGTCAGCAGCTCAAGAAAATAGGGGGTCGGCTGGTTCAGGGTGATCTCGAACGTGTGGTCATCGACGGCACGCACGCCCAGCTCCTCGGGCTGCTTGTCGCCCTTGGTCACGGCCTCGGCATTCACGATGGCGAACAGAACCGACGCGTAACCGGCAGCGGTCGCGGGGGTCATGATGCGGCGAAAGGCAAATTCAAAATCCTGCGCCGTGACCGGATCGCCGTTCGACCATTTGCCGTCTTCGCGCAGCTTGAAGGTATAGGTCAGGCCATCGTCGGAAATCGTCCAGCTTTCGGCGGCACCCGGCACAACCTCGGCCTTGGCGTCCTGAATGACCAGACCTTCGTAAAGATCCTTCAGTACGCGGCTTTCGGAAACGGTCGAGGTCTTGTGATGGTCCAGCGTCGCCGGGTCGGTGTCGTTGCCGCGGTTGATGACGACCTGCGCACCGGCCATGCCGACCGATGCGGCCAGCAGCGCGGCAGCGGCGACCGAGCGGGTCAGATAGGGTTTGAACATTGCAGTCTCCCTGTTTGTTGATCGAGCGATACTAGCGGGTTTTTGCCGATGCTCAAGATCAACAGAGGGGCGCTGTCGTTATAACGCTTCGGCAATCAGCGGCTTCAGCCGCACATCGGGAAGTTCGGTAAAGGCAATATCCTCGCGCCCGAAATATTTGGCGCTGTTTTTGGCCGACCAATCGTTGCAGACGATAGTGTAGGTGGCCTTGCCCGGCACCGGGTCAGGCGCGGCATAAAGAAAATCGCCGGTCCGCCGGTCCAGCGGCATGTCACCATCCTGATTACAGCGCGCCATGATCGCGGCCATCGTCCCGGCATCGACCGTGGCCCGCATCAGGCTGCCATCAAAGCGCAGCGCCGCATCGTAAGCATAGGCGGAAACCGCCCCCCCAGGCAGGCCGGTGCCAAAGGATGTGTGGCCGATAAACCCTACATCCGCTCCCGTCGCCTGCGCCATGGTCCGGGCGGTCAGGCGGGCCAGTTCGGCAAGGCTCATCGCAGCAGGCAGGGTTGCAATGGGGCTGCGCTCGGCCTCGGTCAGATGCGCCGCCATCACCTGCGGGATCAGGTCGCGCAGGCTGTCAGCCACCGGCCCGGCCTGATCGACGGGCAACTGCCGGATCTCGGCGGGCTGGCCGCCGCCAGTCATCACCGCCACCGTCAGCAGACCCGCCCATGATCCCGTATGCACATAGCGCGTTGCCCCCTGCGCGTGCTGCAAGATCAGGTGGTCATGGCCACCGATCAGCAGCGTGCCGTCCGGCAGGTCATCGATAAAGTTCCGGTCCGCGACGACTCCGGCATGGCTCAGCACGATATTGGTATCGCCCGTCAGCAGCTCCGGCAGGTTCCGCGCCGCCCATTCGGCAGGGTCCGGCACCGCGATCATGTCGCGCGTTGCCTTGGGATAGGTCGCCATCGCCGGTGTGCCAAGCGCCGCAATGCTGACCACCAGCCCGCCAATGTTCAGCCGCGCCCCGGCCTGCGCATAGGGCTGGCCGCTGCGGGTGTCGGTGATATTGCTCAGCACCGTGATCCCCAGCGCCCCGGCCCGCGTGACCAGATGCGCCAGATCGGGGTCGAAATCCGGTTCATGGTTGCCGATATTCAGCACCGTTGGCGCCAGCGCCGCCAGCCCGGCCAGAAACGCCCAGTCGATTTCCCCACTTGAGCGGCTGGCGACGACATTGCCCGATTCGAACACATCCCCATTCACCAGAATCAGCGTTGGCAGAGGTGACGCCTCGACCTGCGCCGCCATCATGGCCAGCAGCGGCCCCGTGCGGTCATAGGCCGAATGTAAATCCGACAGGATCAACAGTTGCACCCCCGGCCCCGGCTGCGCCCGTGCAGCGCCAAAGCCCGCAAGCGCCAGCACCGAGGCGGACCCCAGCAGAGCCAGAACCGAACGACGGGATGCTCTCATTATGTTTCCCCTTTGATTTTCACCCCGCCATAGCGACAGCCCGTGACAGGGATGTGACGACGTCAGCCGCCGATCCGCGCCAGCCGCACCGCCGTTTTACCCGGCCACAACCGGCGCGAGGGCATAATCAGCACCGTAGGGTCATGCGGCGCGCGGATGTCCTGCCCGCCATCGGTGGCAATCAGCGTGCCTTGCGGCAGGCGCTCGAACCCCACCCAATCCTGCGCGAAACGGAAATCCGCGCTGGCGATGGTGACGGCCTCGGTGACGTGCAAAATCTCGGCACGGGCCGCAGGGGGCTGGCCCTCGATCAGCCTGGTATGACGCAGGAAGCCATCCACACAGTCATGTGCGACGGTTTCCGACGCAGCCTCCCAATGCTGGCCACATTCGATCAGAACGGCCGCCTTGCTGCCCTGATCGCTGGCGAAACCGCCATAATCGCGCATCCTGACGCCCTCGGCATGACCATGGTCGCAGACGATCACCGGCGGGCAGCCGATCCCCTGCGCCAGCGCCACGCCCCGGTCCTGCCAGCCGGCCAGCGCCAGCGGCGGGGTTTTGTGCTGCATCGAATGCAAATCCAGCAGCAGATCGACCGTTTCCAGCCAAGGCCGCAATTCCCGCGCCCGTGACAACTCGGCAGTCAGCGGGCGGCTGGCGTCATCCAGCACCGCAGGCGACCAGAGGCGGTTCATGTCCTCATCCAGCCAGCGCGAGGCATCGGGTTCGGACGGGTCAAAGGCTGCCGCCGCCTCGGTATTCACGAACACCAGCGACAGCCGCCCCCTGAGAGGGCGGGTATCCGCCCGCAACAGCCGGTCCAGCGCCAGCGCTCCGCAGGGTTCGTTCCCATGCACCAGCGCGGAAATCGCCACATGCGGGCCTGGCTGGCCGCTGTCGAATGTCCACAGATAGGGCGTGCCGGTATTGCCCTTGGCATAGGCGGAAATGTCGGGCGTGGTGATCTGCACCGGGTAAGGGTTGGGCAAGCCGGTGCCAGAGCCTTTTCCTGAAATGCTCATGCCTGCACCCCCTTGATAAACGTGGCGATTTCTCCGGACAGATCGGTGAACAGCGCCTTGATCCCGGCATAGCCTTCGTTCGGCTCGCGGGTTTCCTCATCCATATGCAGGCGGCGGTTGACCTCAATCTGGATCGAGTGCCGCCCCTGCGCGGGCTGGCCGTGGCGGCGGACAAGCTCGACCCCTTTATAGGGATCGTTGACCGTCACCTTGAACCCACGCCCGGCCAGAAAATCCCGCACCAGGGCCGTCAGGCGCGGGTCGCAGGTGGTGCCGTCGCGGTCGCCGATCACTAAATCAGGGCGCGGCGTGCCTTTGGCCTGCGTGGACATGGCCGAAGCCCGATCCTGCATGGAATGACAGTCAATATGCCAGACCTGCCCCCAGTGCTGATGCGCGTGATCGGTCAGCGCCTGCAAGGCCGCGTGATAGGGCCGGTGATAGGTCGTAATCCGGTGATCCAGCATGGCAGCCGTCAACTTGCCCGCATACAGCGGCAGACCGTCGGGCGGCACTTTGGTCCAGCACAGCCCGATGCCAAGGCGGCTTTTCTCGCCCGGCAACAGCGAGACCAAGGGCGTTCCGTCTATATCCGCAGGGTCCATGTCGGTTTCGGCACGGTTGGCGTCGATATAGCTGCGCGGAAAATGCGCGTGCAGCAGCACCGCACCATGATCCAGCGCCCCGCGCCAGAGGTCATGCACATGCGTATCCTCGGCCCAGCGCAGCCGCAGCGGGTCAGCGATATGGCCGAAATCAGCAGGGTATTCGGTGCCGGAATGAGGGCTGTCCAGCACCAGCGGAATCCGCCAGCCCTCGCGCCCTTCGATGGTCAGAACGCCGGGAATATGATCGGTCATTGAACGCCTCCGTCGATCAGGTGACAGGCCGCAGCGTGGTCGCCCTGCGAAATAAGGCGCGGGGCCTCGGCCTTGCAGCGCGGCCCCGCAAAGGGGCAACGCGGGTGGAAATGACAGCCCGAGGGCGGATTCACCGGGCTGGGGATCTCGCCCTTGATCGGGGTAAAGTCGCGGGCGCCGGAATCAATCCGGGGGATCTGCGCCAGCAGGGCCTGCGTGTAGGGGTGACGCGGCGCGGCGAACAGGGCCTCGGTCGGGGCGGTTTCGACCACGCGGCCCAGATACATCACCACCACCCGATCCGCGATATGTTCCACAACCCCAAGATCATGGCTGATGAACAGATAGGTCAGCCCAAGCTGGCGGCGCAGATCCTGAAACAGATTGATGACCTGCGCCTGAATCGACACGTCCAGCGCCGCGATGCTTTCGTCGCAGATCAGGAAATCCGGCTTGACCGCCAGCGCGCGGGCAATGCCGATGCGCTGGCGCTGGCCGCCGCTGAACTGGTGCGGATAGCGGCCCGCATAGGACGGGTCCAGCCCGACCTGTTGCAGCAGCCCCGCAACATAGGCCGGCATGTCGGCGCGGCTGATGATGCCGTGATGCACCGCCGCCTCTCCGATAATATCGCGCACGGCCATGCGCGGGTTCAGCGAGGACATCGGGTCCTGAAAGATCATCTGGATACCCAACCGCTTACCGCTCGCCGTCCCGGCATGGGTAATGTCGGCACCGTCATAAATGATGCGCCCGTCAGACGGCGGCAACAGCCCGGCCACCATCCGCCCCAGCGTGGATTTCCCGCAGCCGGATTCACCCACCAGCCCGACGACCTCGCCCCGCTGAACGGTAAAGCTGGCCTGATCCACGGCCTTGACGCTGATCCCGCGGATATTCGCCCCAAGTTTCGCGGCAAGGCGTTCGATCGCGTCGGGTTTGCGCTCGAACCGTTTGGACAGCTTGTCGATGGTCAGCAGCGCCGTCATGCGGTGGCCTCCTGAAGCAGCGGGTGGAAACAGCGCAAGCGGCGGTCGGGGCCAAGCGCGGCCTCATCCGGCGGGGCGGCCTCACAATCTGCGCGGCGATGGGCGCAGCGTGGTGCAAAGGCGCAGCCTTGCGGCAGATTGGCCAGCGAGGGCGCCATGCCGGGGATCTGCACCAGAGGTTGCCCCCGATGGTTATGACTGGGAATCGAGCCGATCAGCCCTGCCGTATAAGGATGCGCGGGGGCCGCCAGCACGGCATCGGTCGGCCCGGCCTCGACCACGCGGCCCGCATACATCACGCAAAGCGATTGCGCCAAACCGGCGACGACCGCCAGATCATGCGTAATCCAGATCATCGCCGTGCCGGTTTCCCGCGCAAGCCCCTGCATTTCCGAAAGGATCTGGCTTTGGATCGTCACATCCAGCGCGGTTGTCGGTTCGTCCGCGATAATCAGCTCTGGCCCGTTCAGCAGCGCCGTGGCAATCGCAACCCGCTGCCGCATCCCGCCGCTGAACTGGTGCGGATAGGCGGTGATCCGTTCCTCGGGCGAGGGTATCCCCACCCGCGCCAGTGCTTGCACCGCCCGGTCCCGCGCGGCACGGTGGCTGACCTTTTCATGGGCGCGAATGGCCTCGATCATCTGCGTGTCGATGCGCAGAACCGGGTTCAGCGTCATCATCGGGTCTTGAAAGATCATCGCAATGTCGCGCCCGCGCAGGCTGCGCATCTCACGCGCGGAAAGTTTGGTCAGGTCACGGCCCTTGAACAGCACCTCGCCGCCGACAATCCGGCCCGGCGGGTCGATCAGCCGCAGGATGGAAAAGCCGGTGACGGATTTGCCCGAGCCGCTTTCCCCCACAAGGCCCAGCACCTCGCCCGGCCCGACGGTGAAATCCACCCCATCCACGGCCTTGACCACCCCGGATTCCGTAAAGAAATGCGTCCGCAGCCCGCGGACCTCCAGAACGCTCATCGCCGCAACCTCGGGTTAAGAACATCGCGCAGGCGGTCGCCCACCAGATTGATCGAGGCCACCACCCCCAGCAGGGCAAGGCCCGGGAACATGCTCATCCAATATTGCCCCGACAGCATGTAGCCATAGCCATTCGCAATCAGCAGCCCCAGCGACGGCTGCGTGATCGGCACCCCAACCCCAAGAAAGGACAGCGAAGATTCGATCACGATGGTATTGGCCACCTGCACCGTGGAAATCACGATCAGCGGCGGGATACAGTTCGGCAGCAGGTGCCGCAGCAGGATGCGCCATGACGGCAGGCCAAGGCCGCGCGCGGCGTCGATATATTCCTTGCGTGCCTCGGACAGCGCCGCGCCGCGCACGGTGCGGGCGTAATAGGCCCATTGCACGATAATCAGCGCGATAATGACCTTATCGACGCCACGCCCGAATGCAGCCATCAGCATCAGCGCGACAAGGATCGTCGGAAAGGACAGTTGCAGGTCCACAATGCGCATCAGGATCGCATCGCCGCGCCCGCCGGCCCATGCGGCGTAAATCCCCACGACAATCCCGATCACCATTGCCGTAAAGGTCGAGATCACCGCCACCATCAGCGACACCCTCAGCCCGTAAAGGATACCCGACAGGATGTCGCGCCCCTGCTCATCCGTGCCAAGGTAATAGGTCATGCTGCCGTCCATATTCTGCGCCCCCGGCGGCAGGCGGCCATCCATGAAGTCAAGCTGGCGCAGATCATAGGGGTTCTGCGGCGACAGTTCCGGCGCAAACAACGCAAGGATCAGGAAAAACAGCAGAAAGGCCACGCCGACATAGGACATCGGTCCAGTGAAATAGGCCCCGATCCTATCGCCCAAGGCCCGCCTGCCGCCCGCCACCAGCGCCAGCAGCAAGGCGGCCCGCGCAGGCAAAGACAGCCACTCCGGCCCCCATATCGCCGCCACCGCTGCCACGGCAATGACCGCCGCAATCACCGTCGCCGAGGGCAAAAACCCGCCCCACGGACCACGCATCACGCTTGCCGCCCCGCTCATGCGGCACCTGTGGCGATGCGCACACGGGGATCAAGCAGGGTGTAAATCATATCGACCACCAGATTGATGATGATAAAGACCAGCACCGTCAGCATCAGATAGGCCACCACCACGGGCCGGTCCAACTGGCGGATCGAGTCAATCAGCAACTTGCCCATGCCGGGCCATGAAAAGACGCTTTCCGTGACCACGGCAAAGGCGATCATCGACCCCAGTTCCAGCCCCAGCACGGTGACAATCGGAATCATGATGTTTTTCAGCACATGCACGATCAGGATGCGGGTCTCAGAGAGGCCCTTGGCGCGGGCGAATTTGACGTAATCCTGCGTCAGCGCCTCTTGCGTGCCGGCGCGGGCCAGACGGATCACCAGCGACGCCTTGTAAAGCGCCAGCGTCAGCGCGGGCAGGATCATGTGGCGCAGCCCGTCCATAGTGAACACCGACAGGCGGATGCCGAACACATCCACCGTCTGCCCCCGCCCGGTCGAGGGCAGCCATTGCAACTGCACCGCGAAAATCAGGATCAGCAGCATCCCGACCCAGAAGTTCGGCAGCGAGAACCCAAAGATCGAGCCGGTCATGATCGCCCTGCCCTGCCAGCGGTCGGATTTATAGCCCGCATAAACCCCCAGCGGCACGCCGATCACCACGGCAAAGATCAGGCCCAGCGCGGCCAGCTCCATCGTGGCGGGCATGTAATGCAGGATCAGCCGCACCGCGCTTTCGCCATGCACAAAACTGCGGCCAAGGTCGCCTTGCAGCGCATTGCCGACAAAGTTCAGGAATTGCATATAGACCGGCTGATCCAGCCCGAACCGCGCCTTGGCGGCGTCGATTTCGGCGGGTGTGGCGTCAGGGGCAATCAGAATATCGACCGGATTGCCGACCATATAAATGCCAAAGAACACAATCACCATCATCGCCGCAATCACGAACAGCGATTGCGCAAGGCGGCGCAACAGATAGACCAGCATTGATGCCTTCCTTCGGGGTGGGCCTGTCGGTGGTCCGGCGCCCCGGATCAGGGCGCCGGTCTGTGGCTGGTCTTATTCCGCCGGGCGGATGTCATAGGGCAGCGTATATTGATCGACACGCGGCACATAGGTCACGGTCGAACGCATCGCCCAGGGGCTGACCTCGAAATGGATCGGCAGCACCGCATAATCCACCGTCATCGCCTGCGTGGACAGGTCGCGCAGCATCTGCGCCCGCGCATCGTCGTCAACCGTGTTCAGCGCCCGCGTCAGCCCGGCGTCGAACTCGGGGTTCGAGAACCGCCCGCCATTCGCCCCGCCATAGCCCTTGGCCGGGTCATGTGTCGCCACCAGCGCCTTCAGCGGCGAGGACATCTCTCCGGTGCCGGACCCCCAGCCTGCCAGATAGGCCGAGAACTCCAGATTATTGCGCCGCGAGAAGAAGGTGGCAGAGGTCGAGGCATCAATGTCCGTCGCCACACCGACCCGCGACCACATCTGCGCAATCGCCTGACTGACCTGCGCATCGTTGATATAACGGTCGTTCGGCGTGGCCAGGGTGATCTGGAACCCGTCGGGATAGCCCGCCTCGGTCAGCAATTCCTGTGCGCGGGCGGCATTGGCGGCGGGGGCAGGCATCTCGCCTTCGGCATGTGCGCCGAACATGCCTGCGGGCAGCAGCTCGCCCGCCGGAACCGCAACGCCCTGCATGATCCGGTCCACAATCGCCTGCCGGTCGATCGCCAGCGACAGCGCCTGACGCACACGCGGGTCTTTCAGCGGGTTGGCATCGGTGCCACGCACCATCGGCGTCTGGTCGCGGTCGCTGTCCATATGCAGATAGATCACCCGGTTCGAGATCCCCTGCACCACATCCACGCCATCGGTCGCTTCCAGCCGCGCAAGATCCTGCAACGGCGGGTTCTCGATCAGGTCCACATCGCCCGCCAGCAGCGCCGCGACACGCGGCCCGTCAGCGGTCAGCGGGCGGATCGTCACCTTATCCCACGGCGCGGCCTCGCCCCAGTAATCCGGGTTGCGTTCCAGCGTGATACCCTCGCCCCGGCGATAGGCCGTCATCAGGAACGGGCCGGTGCCAACCGCCGCTTTGCCATCATTGAAATCCTGCGTCGTGGGGTAAGCCAGATCACCGCAACCTTCAGGGCTGAAATCAATCGGTCCCGTCACCCCATTAGCCTTGGCCGAGATAATCCCCCAGGTCGAAAACTCGGTCGGCAACAGCGGGTAAGGCTCGGCGGTCTTGACGATCAGCGTATGCGGGTCCGGCACCTCGAACCCGATGGCGGCCTTGGTATAGGTCGTAAAGGGCGAGGGAGAATCCGCCACGTTCGGGATACGGCAAACCGTATAAACCACGTCCCAGGCGTCGAAATCCGACCCGTCGCTGAACTTGACCCCCTTGCGCAGATTGAACCGCCATGTGGTATCGTCCACGGCCTCCCAGCTTTCGGCCAGACCGGGCAGCAGCGCCTGCGTCGCATCGGTATCGACCAGCGATTCAAACACGCTGCGACGCAACTGGTTGTTGGTGCCGATGTTGTGGAAATGCGGATCGGCGGAACTGGGTTCGGCGGCAACCCCCACCCGCAGATCGGCGGCGGCGGCTGGCATCACCAGCGCCAGCGCGGTGGCAGCAGCAAGACATGAGGCGGCAAGGGGCTTGGTCATCTGGTTCTCTCCTGTTGAGGCGGTCCGCTTGTTTCTGGTGCCGAAAGGCCCGTGCGGTTGCGATCAGGCTAACCCGCCATTGCGCCAAGACAATGGTTAATCCTATCCGGTTTTGTTATACGATTATGCGTAATTGCCATACAGGGACATCATGGCGCGAAATCTGGGACGACTGCGGGAATACGAGGTCATGCGGGCGGTTATGGTCACGGGGTCCACCACCGCCGCCGCGCGTCAGCTTGGGGTGTCGCAACCCGCCGTCAGCCGCAGCCTTGCGCAGTTAGAGGCCCGGCGTGGCGTCATCCTGTTTTCCCGGCGTGGCGGCAGGCTGCACCCCACCGCCGAGGCCGTGCGCCTGAACACCCATCTGGACCGGCTGTTCGACGCACTGTCCCTGATCGAAGGCATGGAACGCGACCCCAGCGGCCCCGCCCCCTTGCGGCTGATCGCGCCACCCAGCCTGTCGCACGGGTTTCTGCCCGCCCAAATCGCCCGGTTCATCGCGTTGAACCCCGGCCAGCCGGTCAGCCTGCAAACCACACATTCCCGCGATATGGTCGCGCGGCTGGCCGCAGGCGAAGCCGACATCGGCATCACCACCGCCGAGCTGACCCATTCCATGCTGGAGCGCGTGCCGTTTCATCAGGCGCTGGCGGTTTGCGTCATGCACCGCGATCACCCGCTGGCGCGGCTGTCCAAAATCGGGCCAGAGCATCTGGACGGACTGCCGATGGTAATGATGGCACCCGGTCAGATGATCCGCAACCGGCTGGAGCGGATCTTCACCAGCGCCGGGATCGAGCCGTTGCGCATGGCCGAAGTCACCACCGGCGCTGCCGCGGCCATGCTGGTGCGCGAAGGGGTGGGCGTCTCGGTCCTGTGTCCGTTCCCGATCATTACGCCGCAGGAAACCACGCTGGTCACGCGCCCGTTCCGCCCGGAAATCCTGTATCAGACCAGCTTTCTGCTGTCAGCCACCCGCCCGCAAGAGGCCCCCGCCCGCGCCTTCATGCGTCAGATGCGGGCCGCCGTCGCGCAATGGAGCAAAGCCGCCGGACGTTAGCGCCCCATTGCATAGGCTTGCCCCATACGGCTGGTCGCAGCCGCCGAAACCAGCCCGTCAGGGTCACGGCGGGCGGCAGTCAGGCGGGCGGCGCTTTGGGCCGGGATCAGGGTCACATCATGGCCGCGCTGGCGCAGGCCCTCGATCGAGGCGGCGGGCATGTCGGATTCCACCGCAATCTGCCCCGGCTGACGGCTGCGCGGGTAAAAGGACGACGGGATATGCAGGGTATGAAGCACCGGCGCATCAATGGCGCGTTGCAGGTCCATCCCGAACACCGCATGGCGCAGGAAAAATTGCAATTGCCACTGATCCTGCTGGTCTCCGCCCGGTGTGCCAAAGGCCAGATGCGCCCCGTCCGGCGTGGTAGCAAAGCCCGGCGTCAGGGTCGTGCGTGGACGGCGGCCGGGCGCAAGCGAGGTCGGCGCCCCCTCCTCCAGCCAGAACATCTGCGCCCGGCTGTTCAGGCAGAACCCAAGGCCCGGAATAACCGGCGAACTTTGCAGCCAGCCACCCGAAGGCGTGGCTGACACCACATTCCCCCAGCGGTCGATCACGTCCAGATGCACCGTGTCCCCGCGCGGCGCATCACCCAGATGCGCCATGGTGGGTTCATAAACCGCCCCTTCAGGCAGGCTCAGCCGGTCCAAAAGGCCGCGCATATGCGCCACCTGCGCATCAAACCCCGGCACCACGCCGGGGCGCAGGTCATAGCTGGCACGATCCCCGATCAACGCGCAGCGGGCGGCATTATATTCCGGCGAGAGAAGCGCCTGCACCGGAATATCGCTGAAATCCGGGTCGCCGTAATAGGCTTCGCGGTCGGCAAAAGCCAGTTTCATCGCTTCGGTCAGCAGGTGCAGATATTCGGAACCAAGCGGGTCCAGCGCCGCAAGATTTTCCCCCGCCATCAGCGCCAGCGTTTGCAGGAAAGCCGGGCCTTGAGTCCACGGGCCAGCTTTGGTGATGCGCCAGCCGTGAAAATCCAGCGTCACCGGAGCTTCCCAAGTCGCCGCATAACCGGCCAGATCATCGCCCGTCAGCACGCCCGCATGGGCCGCACCGGATTCATCCATGAACGGCTGGCGGCAAAAAGCGTCGATCTGTTCCGCAATAAAACCACGATAAAAACAGTCGCGGGCGGCATCAATCCGGGCCTCACGCGTGGCTGCACCCGAGGATTCCGCCAGCACCCGCCGCCATGTCGCAGCCAGCGCCGGGTTACGAAAATTGCCCCCGCCCTGCGGCGGCTGGCCATCCGGCAGCCAAAGCGCCGCAGACCCCGGCCAATGGGCGCGAAAAAACTCTGCCAGCCCGGCAATCGCCGCCGCCGCACGGGGCAGGATCGGGTGACCGCGCTCGGCATAAAAGATCGCGGGTTCCAGAACCTCGGCCAACTCCATCGTGCCGTAATCGCGCAGCAAGGTCAGCCAGCCGTCAAACGCGCCGGGAATGACCGTGGCCAACAGACCGTTGCCGGGGATCAGCTTCAGCCCCTGCCCGCGGTAATGCGCAATCGTCGCGCCTGCCGGGGCCGGGCCTTGCGCACACAGCACCCGCGTTTCCCCGCCCGCATGAATGATCGCCGGCAGATCGCCGCCGGGACCGTTCAGATGCGGCTCGACCACCTGCAAGACCAGCCCGGTGGCGACGGCGGCATCAAAGGCATTGCCGCCGCGTTCCAGCACTGCCATGCCCACCGCCGTTCCCAGCCAATGTGTGCTGGTGACAGCCCCGAAATAGCCCTGAACAATCGGTCGCATCAGTGTTCCCTTGGGTCCAGAGCGTCGCGCAAGCCGTCGCCCATCAGGTTAAAGCCCATCACCACAAGAAAGATCGCGGTGCCGGGCCAGATCGCCATGAAAGGCGACTGTTCCAGAAAGTTCTTGGCCGTTGACAGCATCGAACCCCAGCTTGGCGCGGGCGGCTGCTGACCAAGGCCCAGAAAGGACAGCGACGCCTCGGCAATGATCGCGGTCGCAACGGTCAGGGTGGATTGCACGACAATCGGCGGAATCACATTGGGCAGGATGTATCGCAGCATGATCCGCAGATGACCAAGGCCGATGGCACGGGCACCCTCGACGTAATCTTCGGTTTTAACGGACAGCACCTGCCCGCGCGTCAGGCGAATAAAGATCGGCACCGCCGACAGGCCAATGGCAACCATCGCATTTTGCAGCGACGGGCCAAGGAACGCGGCCAGCGCAATCGCCATGATCAAGAACGGCATCGCCAGCAGCGCGTCGGTCATCCGGGCAATGATCTGATCGGTCCAGCCGCCGAAATAACCCGCGACCAGCCCCAGCGGCACCCCGACCGCCAGCGCAATCCCGACCGAGATCACCCCTGCCATCAGCGAGGCCCGCGCCCCCCAGATCATCCGTGACAGAATATCCCGGCCCAGCTCATCCGTGCCGAACCAATATTCTGCCGAAGGCGGTTTACGGATCGCGGTCCAGCTTGTCGCCGCCGGGTCCGCGATTGGCAGGACCGGCGCCAACAGCGCCACAATCACAAAGAACAGCACCAGGCCCCCGCCCACCAGCGCTGGGCGGTTCGAGGCAAACTTTTTCCACGCCCGGTTCTGACGGCGCGGCGCGAGAGTATCAGTCGCAGTCACAGATTCGCCCTCATGCGCGGGTTCAGCACGACGTAAAGAACGTCGGCCAACAGGTTAACCAGAATGAACATCGTCGCCGTCACCAGCACGACGCCCTGCACCACGGCATAATCGCGGGTAAAGACCGCATCGACGACCATCTTGCCAAAACCGGGGATAGTGAAGATCTGCTCGGTCAGCACCGCACCCGCCAGCAATTCGCCAAACAACAGCGCGGTCAGCGTGACCACCGGCAGCAGCGCGTTGCGGAACGCATGTTTGCGCACCACGACGCCTTCGCGCAGACCCTTGGCGCGGGCGGTGCGGACGTAATCGGCCTGCAAGACGCCCAGCATGGCCGAGCGCGTATGCCGCATTAATGTGCCGGCAATCGCGGTCCCCAGCACGACAGAGGGCATCAGCATGGTCAGAAAGCTGCGCTTGAAATCGACCCAGGGCTGCACATAGCCCGATGCGGGCAGCCAGCCCAGATTCACCGCGAACAGCAGGATCATCATAATCCCCAGCCAGAAGTTCGGCACCGACAGGCCCGACAGCGCAAAGATATTGGCGGCGTAATCGACCACCGTTCCCTTGCGCACCGCCGAAATCACCCCCATCGGAATCCCGACGATCAGCGCAAAGAACATCGACATCACCGCAAGCTGGATCGTGACCGGCAGCTTTTGCGCAATCAGTTCCGTGACCGGCAGGCCGGTGCGCAGCGAGGTGCCAAGATCACCGCGCAGCACGTCAAACAGCCAATAGCCATACTGAAAGATCAGCGGATCGTTCATGCGGTATTGTTCGCGCAGGAAGGCGATGGTTTCGGGATCGCGGTCCTCGCCCGCCAGCACCAGCAGCGGGTCTCCGGGCAGCAGCTTGGTCAGCAGGAACACGAAAACCGTCACCAGAAACAGCGTCGGAATCGCCACCAGCAATCGGTTCAGAATATAGCGCAGCATCAGGGCGGCCTTTCAGGGCGGACCCCGCCCGACGCGATGCCGGGCGGGAAAGGTTCAGATCAGCCGGACACGCCGCGCAGGCGGATGATACCGTCAGGATAAGGGGTGAACCCCTCGACCCCCTGCCGCAGAGTGTAGAAATACTTGATATGATACAGGTAAATCAGCGGCAGATCTTCTTTCAGGATCGTGTGTGCCTGATCGTAAAGGGCCTTGCGCTCGGCCGGGTCCGCGATGGTGCGGGCTTCGGACAGCAGGCGGTCAACCTCGGGGTTGGAATAATGCTCGTCGTTATTCCCGGCCCCGGTGAAGACAAACGGATGGATATTTGCATCCGGGTCGATCCGGCCCGACCAGCCCTGTTGCGACAAGTCGAAATTGCCCTGAACATTTTCGGCCAACAGCGTGGCGAATTCGGTCGGGCGCAGGGTAATGTCGATGCCAGCTTCGGCGGCCATGGCCTGAATCACCTGCCCCTGCTGCTGCGCCTGCGGCGTGTTGCCAACCTGCATTTCCACGGCAAGGCGGCCTTCAACCCCGGCTTCGGCCAGCAGAGCCTTGGCCTTTTCCACATCGCGCGGCGGCACCGGGTCGCTTTCGTCATACCAATAAGACCCCGGCGCGGCCCATTGGTTGCCGGGAACATACAGCCCCTCGAACACGACCTGATTCAGCGCCTCGCGGTCGATGGCATGGGACAGCGCCTGACGCACCAGCTTATCGCGGCCCAGCGGACCTTCCGAACGCGGGCCATTACCAACGTTCACAGTGATGCCCTGATAACCGATATTGGCGACCTCGAACAATTGCAGGCGGCTGTCATTGCGAACCTGCGGCACGTCGGTCGGCTGGGTGCGCTCGGAAATATCCAGATCACCGGCTCGGACATTGGCCAGACGCACGGTGCCATCGGGGATCGGCATATAGATCACCCGGTCATAGTGATACTGGTCAGCATCCCAGTATTCCGCAAATTTTTCCAGCACGATGCGGTTGCCTTCGACCCGCTCAACGAATTTGAACGGACCGGAACAGATCGGCTTGGTGCCAAAAGCCGCACCTGCGGCCTCGGCCGCATCGGGGGAATACATGCGGCCCGCGTGATGGGCCAATTGCGCCAGAATCGTCACATCGGGCGATTTCAGATTCACGGTCAGTTCATATTCGCCGGTCGCCTCGACCGACTCGATCGACGACAGTTCGGATTTGCGCCGCGATTCCTGAAGGTTCATATTGCGGTCCAGCACACGCTTGGCCGAGGCCGCATTGAACGCCGTGCCGTCATGGTGAGTCACGCCTTCGCGCAGGGTAAAGACCAGCGCCTTGCCATCATCAGACCATTCCCATGCCGTTGCCAGTTCAGGAATGATCTCCATTTCGGCATTGGTGTTCACCAGCCGGTTGCACAGGGATTCATAAACCAGCGAAGACACAAAAGTCCGCGACTGCGCCGGGTCCAGCGAATCCGGGTCTTCGTTCAGGCCGATACGCATATCGGCGGCAAAGGCCGGGGCGGCCAATGCGCTGGCCAGCAGCGCGGCCAGCAAGGGGTTGCGGATGGACATTTCTTTTATCTCCCTGTTGTGAAAGTCAATTTCCGACGGCGGCACGATAAAGCGCAAAGCGTTCCTCGGCCACCGCACTGCGCGGCACATCCAGCCGCGCCGCATTGTCCACCGGCGGCAGGTCTTGCCAATGGTGGCAGGCGGTCTGATGCGGCTCGCCCGTCAGGCTGGGGCGTTCACGGGCGCAGATTTCGGTCGCATGGGGGCAGCGGGTATGAAACTTGCAGCCCTTGGGCGGGTTCGCGGGCGACGGAATATCACCGCCCAGATGCGTGGTCTTTTGCCGCGCGCCCGGCACCGGCACCGGAATCGCGGACAAAAGCGCACGGGTATAGGGGTGGCGCGGGCTGTTATACAGATCTTCGGTCGCGGCCAGTTCGACCACTTCGCCCAGATACATCACCGCCACCCGATCAGCCATATGCCGGATCACCGACAGATCATGCGCAATGACGATCAGGGTCAGGCCGAAGTCATCCTTGAGATCTTCCAGCAGGTTCACGATCTGTGCCTGAACCGACACGTCCAGCGCCGAGACGGGTTCATCCCCGATCAGCAGCTTTGGCCCTGAAGCCAACGCACGGGCCACGCAGATACGCTGACGCTGACCGCCGCTGAACTCATGCGGGTAGCGGTCGGCGTGTTCGGGGCGCAGCCCGACCTTGGTCAGCAACTCGCGCACCCGCGCCCGGCGTCGCGGCGGGACAGGCGGCTGTGAACCATCAGCGGCTCGCCCACGATGGTTTCCACCGTCATACGCGGGTTCAGCGAGGAAAACGGGTCTTGAAAGATGAACTGCAATTCCGACCGCAGCGCCCGCATATCGGCCGGGGCCAGCGCGGTCAGGTCGCGCCCGTCATAGGTGATTTCCCCTGCCGACGGGTCGATCAGCCGCAGCAAAAGCCGCGCCAGCGTCGATTTCCCGCAGCCGGATTCACCAACAATGGCAAAGGTCTCGCCCCGTTGTATGTCCAGATCGACGCCGTTCACTGCATGGATAATCACCGGCGCGGATAGCAGGCTGCCACCCGTTTCAAAGCGCTTTTCCAAGCCTCGGGCGGTCAGGATCACGTCGCTCATGCGGCCCCCTTGATGTGCTGTTCCAGCGGCGCGCGGATGCAGGCCCAGTTGTGATTAACCCCGTCACCCGCCATATCAGGCCGGGCCGCATTGCAGGCGTCCATGACAAAGGGGCAGCGGCTGGCAAAGCGGCAGCCGGGCGGCATCGCCTCTGGCACCGGGACCGCGCCAGGAATGGTCATCAGCCGCGCACCGCGCTGCCCCCGCCCGCCAAGCGCCGGCATCGAACCCATCAGGCCAAGGGTATAAGGGTGCTGCGGCTCACCGAATATCCGGGCGGCGGGACCGGATTCGACCACGCGGCCCGCATACATCACCGCCACATGATCCGCGATTTCCGCAACCACACCAAGGTCATGCGTAATCATCATCAGCGCCGTGCCGCTTTCGGCCTGTAATTCGCGCATCAGGTCCAGGATCTGCGCCTGAATCGTCACATCCAGCGCAGTCGTGGGTTCGTCCGCGATCAGCAACGCCGGATCATTGGCCAGCGCCATGGCAATCATCACCCGCTGGCGCATCCCGCCCGAAAGCTGGTGCGGGTAATCGTCCAGCCGCTTTTCTGCCGCAGGCATCCGCACCCGGCGGAACATCTCCAACGCGCGGTCGCGGGCCTCGGCTTTCGAGCATTTGCGGTGGCGGCGCACGGCCTCGGCCACCTGATCGCCGACGGTGAAGACCGGGTTCAGGCTGGTCATCGGCTCCTGAAAGATCATCGCCATCTGGTTGCCGCGCAATGCCTCGATCTGGCGCGGGGATTTGGTCAGCAGGTCAGAGCCGTTGAACAAGACCTGCCCGCCGGTGATCGTCGCGGCGCGTTTCGGCAGCAGCCCCATGGCCGCCAGCGAGGTCACGGATTTGCCGCAGCCCGATTCGCCCACCACCGCCAGCGTTTGTCCCGGCATGATCGACAGATTCACCCGGTCGATCAGGTCAATGGGCTGTCCGCGAAAGCGGATGGACAGGTCGCGCACTTCCAGCACGGGCGTATCAGATGTCATGGCCGGTCGTCTCCTCGGTCGCGTAGCGCAGGAAAACCTGCTGCAAGCTGGTCAGATGGCTGCGCATGGCGGTGGCGGCGGCATTGCCCTCACCCGAAGCGATGGCATCCAGCAGGATGCGATGTTCGTCGATCACCGGACTGATGGTCCCGGCATGGCGGCGGGCGCGCAGGCGGATGCGACGCATCCCTTCGTCATAGCGCCAACCGTTGATCTGATCGAACAGCGCCAGCAGAATCGGATTTCCTGTGGTCCCCGCGATTTCGCGATGCAGGGCGCTGTCCCAGAGGTCGGCCCCGTCAATATCCTCGGCAGAGGCAATCCGGTCGGCATAGGTCCGCATCCGCCGCATCTGTTCCGGCGCGTGGCGCAGCGCGGCCAACCGGGCAAGACCCGGTTCCAGCGCCAGCCGCGCCTCGATCATATGCATCAGGCTGGCCGGGCTGGCGGGCAAGGACTGCGCCAATGGCCGGGATGCGGGCGGCAAAGCTGGCCGGGGGCCGATATAGGTGCCGGACCCGTGCTTGCGCCAGATCAGCCCCTCGGCCTCCAGCACCTCCAGCGCACGGCGGATGGCGCGGCGACCCTTGCCCAGACGCTCGGCCAATTCACGCTCGGTCGGCAGGCGACCGGAATCCTTGCAGGCCACATCGCCCAGAATGGCGCGGATCTGATCCAACGCCCGCGCCGAGCTTTGCGGCAGATCGGCAGTACTGCCCCCTGTCAGATTCGAACCACTTTCCATTGGTTCAGGCTAGTGGTTCACAGCCGCTTTGCAAGCATTTTATGACATCTTCGTGACCGAAATGTACTTCGAAAATAGTTATTGACCATAACTATTATATCATGCAACCATTCTGGCAGAGAGGGGATTCGCATGACCGATGCCGCCGAACAACAGGATCAGACCCAGACGCTGAACGACAGCGTGATCGGCGGGCTGTTGGGCTATAACCTCAAGCGCAGCTATCTGGTCGTGCGGGCCGCCGCGCAGGACGCGCTGGCACCGTATGATCTGCGGGTGGTGTCGATGACGGCGCTGTCGGTGATCGTGGACAACCCCGGCATTGCCCCCTCGCAGATCGCTGATGCCTTGCAGATGGAGCGGTCCAACATCGTGGTGATTCTGGACGATCTGGAAACCCGCCAGCTTATTACCCGCACCCGGTCCAAAACCGACCGCCGTCGCTTTGCGCTGACGGCAACACTGCGCGGCCGCCGGATGCGCGACAAGGCCGCCGAAGATACCGCCGCCGCCGAAGATACCGCCGCCGCACTGACGGCGGCGGAGAAAACCGAATTATTGCGCCTGCTCGGCAAGCTGCGAACAGGGGCGTGACACAGACGCGAACGGGGAGGTTCGCGTTCCAAGGGAGGGAAACACCATGAAGGCAAGACTGACATTGACCGCCGCCACCATCGCCATGCTGATGGCCGGAGGCGCATGGGCCGACACGATCCGCGCGACCTCGGGCTTTGGTCCGGCGCATGTGCTGGCGACCGATATTTACCCCGAAATCAACGCCCGCCTGTCCGAGTTCACCGGCGGCGCGTGGGATTTGAACGACACGCCATCGGGCCTTGTCGCGCCCAACGAAATGAGCGCGGGCCTGCGCGATGGCGTGACCGAGATGGGGACGCTGCTGCTGCCTTATTTCCCGGCCGATTACCCCGAGGCCGCCCTGCCCGCTGAGCTGGCGTTTCTGGGTTCATCCAACGCGGTTTCCTCGTCTGCGGTGACGGAATATGTCGCCACCTGCACCGAATGTCAGGCCGAATTTGCCCGCAACGGCCAGGTGTATCTGGGGTCTGACGCAACGCCGGTTTACAACCTGCTGACCACCAAACCGATCCGCAGCGCCGCCGATATGCGCGGCACCCGCATCCGCACCGGCGCACCGCTTTACGCGGCTTTTGTCGAGAAAATGGGCGGGGTCGCGGTGCAGATGCCCTCGTCCGAGCTGTTCGAATCGCTGTCGCAGGGGGTTATCGACGGCACCTTCAGCGGCACCCATGAGATCATCGCCAACCGCCTTGGCGATGTGGTGAAATATGTGACCGAGGTCGAGCAGGGTATGTTCAACAGCTCGGCCCCCGGCGGCGTCAGCGCGATGTTGTGGGACCGGATGTCGGCGGAGGACCGGCAGGCGCTGGCCCGCGCAACGCAATACGGCATTGCCAAAGGGCTGGCGGCCTTTATGCGCGACGCCGAAGCCGCGCGTGAGGTTGCAGGGCTGGAGTTCATCCCTGCGGACGAGACCCTGAAAACGGCGCAGGAACAGTTCAACGCCGAATATCTGGCCAATGTCGCCGCCACGCTGGAAAGCCGGGGCGTGACCGACGCGCAGGCCAAGGTGGACCGCTACAAGGCGCTGATCGAGAAATGGGAAGGGCTGATCCAGCCCGGCATGACGCCCGAGCAGATCGGCCAGCTTCGTTACGACGAAATCTTCGCCAAGCTGGACCTTGCCACCTACGGCCAATGACGCCACCGGGCCGCGCCCGTCGCGGCCCGTCCCAAAACCTGCGTAGAGGGAGGCGCAGATGAAGGCAATCGAAACCACGATCTCGCGTGCGAGCATCGTGCTGGGATCGTTCGTCCTGATGGCGATGATGTTGCAGGTCGTCGTTGATGTGATCTCGCGCAAGGTTCTGGGCGCCGGGTTCCCCGCCACCGCCGATCTGGTCGGAAAATATTACATGGTCGCGGTCAGCTTTTTGCCGCTGGCGATGACCGAGGTTCACCGCCGCCATATCGAGGCGACGATCTTTACCCAACGCCTGCATGGCCTGCCGCGCAAGATCGTGTTCCTGTTCGGCTTTGTGCTGGCGCTGGTGGTGTTCTGCCTGCTGACCAAAGGGTCGTTTGACGAGGCGATGAAACAGACCGCGCGCGGGGCCTATGTCGATGCCGGCACGATGCGCTTTCCGACATGGCCAAGCTATTGGATCCTGCCGGTTTCCTTTGCGCTGATGGCGCTGGTTCTGGTGCTGCGGATCATTGAAATCCTGACCGGACGGTTTGACGACGAGGACAACAAGCCCGTCGAGGATGTCCAGCATAACGTGATCGAGGTGCGCTGATGGACCCGTTTAGCATTGGTCTGATGGCCGTCGCCGCACTGTTGTTCCTGATCGCGCTACGGGTGCCGATTGGCGTCAGCCTGATTGCGGTGTCTTTCGTCGGCATCTGGATGATTGCGGGCCAGCGCCCGGCCATGTCGATGCTGACCACGGTGCCCTATTCCTCATCGGCAAGCTGGACGCTGAGTTCGATCCCCATGTTCCTGCTGATGGGCTACATCGCCTATCACTCGGGCCTCACGCGCGGGCTGTTTGAGGCCGCGCGGGTCTGGTGGGGCTGGATGCCGGGCGGGCTGGCGATTGCCTCGCTCGCGGGGGCGTCTGGCTTTGCGGCTGTGTCGGGCTCATCTGTCGCCTGTTCGGCGGCCATCGGGCGGATCGCGGTGCCGGAAATGGCGCGGCAGGGCTATGATTTGCGCATCGCCACCGGCGCGGTGGCGGCGGGCGGCACCATCGGCGCGCTGATCCCGCCCTCGATCATCCTGATCCTGTTCGGGATCCAGTCGAACAGCTCGATCAACGCACTGTTCATGGGCGGGCTGATTTTGGGGCTGGCTTCGCTGGCGTTCTACATCCTTGCGGTGCTGGCGGTCTGGGCGCTCTACCCCGAGCGGCTGCCGCGCGCGCCGGCCTATACGATGGGTGACCGCTGGGCCAAGACGCTGGAAATCTGGCCGGTTCTGGTGCTGATTATCGCGGTGCTGGGCGGGCTGTTCAGCGGTTTCCTGACCGCAACCGAAGCCGGGGCGTTCGGCGCGTTTGTCGCCCTGCTGATCGGGCTGGTGCGGCGGTCGCTGAGCTGGGCCGGGTTCCACGACAGCCTTGTCGATACGCTGCTGTCCTCGGGCGGGCTGTTCATCATCGCGGTGGGCGCGAACCTGTTCACGCGACTGGTCGCCATGTCGGGCCTGTCCGCCGAGATCGGCCAGTTCGTCGAAGGGCTGGGCCTGAACACGCTGACCCTGCTGTTACTGATTACGCTGATCTATCTGGCGCTTGGCATGTTTCTGGAACCTATCGGGGCGCTGCTTCTGACCCTGCCGCTGTTCCTGCCTTTGGTGCAGGCGCATGGGGTCGATGTGATCTGGTTCGGCCTGCTGGTCGCCAAGCTGTTGGAGATCGGGATGATTACGCCCCCCGTGGGCCTGAACGTCTTTGTCATCCATTCCGTCGCACGAGATTATGTGCGGCTGGAGCAGGTTTTCGCGGGGATCATCCCCTTCCTGATCGCCGATCTGGCACTGGTCGCGGTGATGCTGCTGACCCGCAGTTTTTTCTGAGGTGAGCCATGAATATCAATGAAACCATCGCTCTTGTGACCGGCGCGGGCAGCGGGCTTGGCGAAGCCACGGCGCGGCGGCTGGCCCGCGCGGGCGCTCGCGTCGCGGCTCTCGACCGCAGCGAGGATGCCGCCCGCGCGGTGGCGGATAGCATCGGCGGGCTGGCTCTGGCGGCGGATGTGGCGGATGCGGCGCAGGTGCAGGCCGCATTTGACCGCGTCAGCGCCGAATGGGGCGCACCCCCGCGCATCGTGGTCAGTTGCGCAGGCATCGGCACCGCCGCCCGCATCCTGCCGCGCGATGGCACCCTGTCGCTGGATGCGTTCGACCGCACGATCCGCGTGAATCTGATCGGCACCTATACGGTCCTCTCCACCGCCGCCCGCGCCATGGCCGTGGCCGCGCCACTGGACGCCGACGGCGCGCGCGGGGTTATCATCAACACCGCCTCCGTGGCTTATCAGGACGGCCAGATCGGGCAGGCGGCCTATGCCGCGTCAAAAGGCGGCGTCGCCTCGCTGACCCTGCCCGCCGCGCGGGAACTCGCCCGCTTCGGCATCCGCGTCATGGCTATTGCACCGGGCCTGTTTGAAACCGCGATGAGCGCGGGCCTGCCGCCCGAGATCAAGGCGAGCCTCGAAGCCGGCCTGCCCTTCCCCTCACGCATGGGGCGGCCTGACGAATTTGCCATGCTGGTTCAGCAGATCATCGAAAACCCCATCCTGAACGGCGAAGTCATCCGCATCGACAGCGCCGTCCGGCTGGCCCCGAAATAAGGAAGAACGACATGGGCAGCTATACCGAGGGCCGGATCGACGGCCGCATCGCTGAACTGGAACTGATCCGCGAGGACAAGCGTAACGCCATGTCCGACGGGTTGATGGCCGAGATCGAGGCGTTCTATGCCAGCCTGCCCGCTGACGTGCGGGTGGTGATCCTGCACGGGCGCGGCGGGCATTTCTGTTCGGGGCTGGACCTGTCCGAACATGTCAGCCGCAGCGCCGAGGAGGGCGTTTACCATTCCCGCAACTGGCACCGGGTTATGGATATGATCCAGTCGGGCGGGCGCATCACGGTCTCCGCCATGACCGGCGCGGTGATCGGTGGCGGGATGGAGCTGGCCACCGCGACCCATGTGCGGATCGCCGAACCCTCGGTCATTTTCCAACTGCCCGAGGGGCGGCGCGGCATCTTTGTCGGCGGTGGAGCCGCAGCCCGTGTGACGCGCATCCTTGGCGCTGACCGCATGGTGGAAATGATGCTGACCGGGCGCAAATACAGTGCGGATGAGGGGCTGCGCCTTGGCCTGTGCCATTACGCCGTGGCTGAGGGTGAGGCCCTGCCGCTGGCCCGCAAGCTTGCCGCGACGATTGCGGAAAATGCACCGATGTCGAATTACTTCATCACGCAGGCCCTGCCCCGCATCGCGGATATGAGCCACGCCGACGGGCTGTTCACCGAAAGCCTTGCCGCCGCACTTGTCCAGACCACGCCCGACGCGGCCGAGGGGCTGAACGCTTTCCTTGAAAAGCGCCAGCCGGTGTTTCGCTAGAGGGGCCGCCATGGATCACATCGACATCCCCGTCACCACGCCCGACAATTTCCACGAACGGGCCGCATGGGCCAAGGCGCATACCGTCACCCGCTATGTCCCCCATTCGGTCAAGCGCGAAGACCGCGCCGATGGCACCATCCTGCTGCGATCCCGCATCCCGCTGCCGGGTCACGTCCCGAACACCGGCGCGTGGCTGCATCATTGGGCCGACAAAGCCCCCTATCGCGTGGCCGTGGCTGAACGTGAGGGGCCGGGCTGGCGCAATGTCACCTATGCCGACCTGTTGCGCTTCGTGCGGCGCACGGCCTCGGCCCTGCTGGCGCGGGGGATGGGGGCGGATGACCGCATCGCCATCATCTCGGGCAACAGCGTCGATCACCTGATCCTGTCCTTGGCCGCGCAATATATCGGCGTGCCAGTGATCCCCTTGGCCGAACAATACGCCCTGATCCCCGAGGCGCATCCCCGCCTGATCTATGTGCTGGAGAAGACCCGCCCGCGCATGGCCTTTGCCGATGACGCGGCCCGCTATGGCAGCGCGCTGCAACTGCCCGAACTGGAGGGGGTCGAGCTGGTCACCTCACGCCCAGCAGGGCTAGGGCGTCCCCTGACCGATATGGTCGATTTCCTGAACCATGATCTGCACCCCGATCTCGACGCGGTTCATGCGAGTGTCGGGCCGGATACGCTGGCGAAGATCATGTTCACCTCGGGGTCGTCCTCGGACCCAAAGGGCGTGCTGACCACGCATCGGATGATGTGCGTCAATCAGGTGCAGATGGGCGCGGTCATGCCCTATCTGGCCGACACGCCGCCCCGGATCACCGACTGGCTGCCATGGAACCACGTCTTTGGCGGCACGCATAACGTCAACATGATGCTGTCGAACGGCGGCACGCTGCATATCGACAGCGGCAAGCCGACGGCGCGCGGCTTCAAGGACACGCTGGCCAACCGGGACGCCTATCCGGGGACATTGGCCTTCAACGTGCCGGTAGGCTACGCGATGGTGGCCGAGGCGATGTCGGAAGACGCAGCCCTGCGCCACCGGCTGCTGCGCGACATCGACCTGCTGTTCTATGCGGGCGCGTCCTTGCCGCAGGATGTCTGGGACAAGCTGGAACGCGCCATGATCGACGTGCGCGGCGGCTTGCCGATGATGGCCTCAAGCTGGGGACTGACCGAGACCGCGCCCGCCTGCGTGATGGTCCACGAACCCATCGGGCGCTCGGGCGTGATCGGTGTGCCGCTGCCGGGGGTGGAGCTGAAACTGATCCCCGACGCCGATATGCGCTGCGAGATCCGGGTGCGCGGACCGAATGTCATGCCGGGCTATTTCGACGACCCCGAAAAGACCGCTGCCGCCTTTGACGACGAGGGCTTTTTCATCACCGGCGACGCGGTGCGCTTTGTGGACGAAGGCAACATGAACCACGGCCTGATCTTTGACGGCCGCGTGTCCGAGGATTTCAAGCTGGACACCGGCACCTGGGTTCAGGCCGGCAATTTGCGCATGGCGGTGCTGAAGGAGCTGGCCGGCATCGCGCAGGACGTGGTGATCTGTGGCCATGACCGGGGCGAGGTCGGGCTGTTCGTCTTTCCCCTCCCCGGCACCGCCCTGCCCGACACACGCGGGGCCATCACCGACGACCGGCTGAAGATCGAGGTCGAGAACCGCCTGCGCGCGATGAATGCGGGCGTCACCGGCTCGGCCAAGCGCATCACCCGCGCCCTGATCCTGTCCGAGCCGCCTTCGGTCGAGGGGCAGGAGATCACCGACAAAGGCTCGCTGAACATCAAAAAGATCCTCACCCGCCGCGCCGATCTGTTGGAACGGCTTTACGACAACGAAGACCCGGCGCTGATCCGGGTATAGGGGGCTGACATGGTCGATTTTTCCAAAATCCGCGCGATTGATTTCCACACCCATGCCGAAGAACCCTGCGGCTGTCATGCCGATGACGGCTATGACGACCTGCAATCGACCATGGCCCAATATTTCGGCGCGCCGTGGTCGCATCCGCCGACCATCGAACAGACCGCCGCGCATTTCCGCGAACAGAACATCGCGGCGGTGATCTTTCCCGTCGATGCCGAACGCGAAACCGGCTACCGCCGCTATTCCAACGATCAGGTGCTGGAGGAGGTCGCCAAGCATGACGACATCCTGATCCCCTTTGCCTCGATCGACCCGTGGAAGGGCAAGATGGCCGTGCGCGAGGCGCGCCGCCTGATCGAGGATCACGGCATCAAGGGCTTCAAGTTTCACCCGACGATGCAGGGGTTCTATCCGAACGACCGCATGGCCTATCCCTTCTATGAGGTGCTGGCCGAACATGGCTGCGTGGCGCTGTTCCATACCGGGCAGACCGGCGTCGGATCGGGGATGCGCGGCGGCAACGGGATGCGGCTGAAGTTCTCGAACCCGATCTATCTCGATGATGTGGCGGTCGATTTCCCCGACATGAATATCGTCGCGGCGCATCCCTCTTTTCCGTGGCAGGAAGAGGCGTTAGCCGTCGCGCAGCACAAGCCCAACGTCTATATCGACCTGTCGGGCTGGTCGCCGAAATATTTCCCGAAAATCCTGATCCAATATGCCAACACGATGCTGCGCAAAAAGATGCTGTTCGGCTCGGACTGGCCGATGATCTCGCCGGAAAAATGGCTTGACGCCTTTGACAAGGCCGAGTTCCGCGATGAGGTCAGGCCGCTGATCCTGAAAGAAAACGCGATGCGTCTGCTGGGGGTGTCACAATGAAAACGCTTGCCATTTTGCTGCTGACCGCCACCCCCGCCGCCGCGCTGACCTGCGACGGGCCGACGCCCGAGGCACTGGGCCTGAAAGGCGTGACCTTCACCGAGGTTGCCGCCGTCCCTGCGGGCGAGGACAGCCCGGTTGCGCAATGCCGTATTCGGGGCCTCATGGCCGAACGGACCGGCAGCGACGGGCAGGATTACGCGCTGTCTTTTGAGCTGGCCCTGCCCGATGACTGGAACGGCGATTTCGTTCACCAGTTCAACGGCGGCAATGACGGTCAGGTGCGCCCTGCCACCGGTGCGCTTCAGGCCGGGACCGGGGATCGCTCGCCGCTGGCGCGCGGCTTTGCGGTTATCAGCTCGGACGCGGGGCATGACGGCGCGGCGCGGCCTGATCGTGGCATCGCTGGCGGCGCGGCCTTTGGTGCGGATTTCGAGGCGCGGCAGATGTATGGCTACAAGGCCGTCGCCACCCTGCAACCCGTGGCCGAACAGATGGTCGCGGCCTATTACGGGCGCGAAATTGGGCATAATTACGGCATCGGCTGTTCCAACGGCGGCCGTCACGCCATGGTCGCCGCCAGCCGTATGCCCGAGGCGTTCGACGGGCTTTTGCTGGGTGCGCCCGGCTTCAACCTGCCGCGTTCCGCGCTGCAACATGCGCATGATGTGCAGGCGTTCAGCGCGGTGAACGAGGACATCAGGCAAGCGTTCTCGACCGAGGATCTGACGCTGGTGGCCGATGCGATTCTGGCGAAATGCGATGCTCTGGACGGGCTGGCGGACGGGATCAGCCATGACACCGCCGCCTGTCAGCAGGCGTTTGACGTGACCACGCTGCAATGCGCCGAGGGTCAGAATACCGCCTGCCTGTCGGCGGCGCAGGTCACGGCGCTGGTTGCCATCCACGAAGGGCCGCAAGGCGCAGATGGCCCGCTTTACAGCGATTGGTCATGGGATGCGGGGATCGGCGCGCCGAACTGGCGGACTTGGAAGCTGGAATCGGGCAATCCGAACTGGGACCGGATGCCGATCATTGCCGTGATGGGGGCATCCTCGCTGGCGCAGGTGTTTACCACCCCGCCAACCGAAGTGAGCGGAACCCCCACCGATCTGCTGGCCTATCTGCGCAGCTTCGACCTGACGACGCAGGCAGGGCAGATCGACGCCACCAGCGACGCCTATCCGGAATCGCCCATGCAGGTGATGCAGCCGCCCGGTGCCGATAACCCGGACCTGACGGCTTTCCGCGATGCGGGCGGCAAGATGATGATTTATCACGGCGTTGCTGACCCGGTATTTTCGGTCAATGACACCGCCCGCTGGTTCGCGCGGCTGAATGACAACATGGGCGAGGCGCAGGACTTCGCGCAATTCTACCCGGTGCCCGGCATGACCCATTGCGACAAAGGCCCGGCAGCGGATGCGTTCGACCTGCTGACGCCGCTGGTCGCATGGGTCGAGGGCGGCACCACGCCCGAACCCGTCACTGCCACCGTCCGCTCTGACAACGACGCCGCGCCAGAGGCGCTGCGCGGTGCCACCCGCCCGCTTTGCCCCGCACCGCTGGTCGCCCGTTATCAGGGCGGCGATGTGGCGGATGCGGCCAGTTTTGCGTGTGCGCCATGAGTGCCTTTCACGCCCCGGTGGATGACATCCTGACCTCGCTGCGGATCGCCGCGCGGGGTCTGGACTGGGACGCCGACACCGCAGCCGAAATCATTGGTCATTTCGCCGGTTTTGCCGAAGGCGTGATTGGGCCTTTGGACGAAACCGGCGACGTGCAGGGCTGCCGGCTTGACGGCGGCCGGGTGCGGATGCCCGATGGCTTTGGCGCGGCCTATGCCCAACTTGCCGAAGGCGGCTGGCAGGGCCTTCGCGCGCCCGAAGCGTTCGGCGGGATGGGCCTTGACCCGCTGACCAATGCGGGCGTGTCCGAGATTTTCAGCGGCGCGAACCATTCGCTGCAAATGGTCACGTCGCTTGTTCCCGGCGCGGTCGAGGTGCTGACCCATTTCGGCACCCCCGACCAGCAGGCACGGCTGATCCCGCGTCTGGCCTCGGGCGAGTTGCTGGCGACGATGGCGCTGAGCGAACCGGGCGCGGGGTCCGACCTGGCCGCGATCCGCACCAAAGCCACGCCCGAGGGCGACCACTGGCGGATCAACGGGGAAAAGATCTTCATCTCGGGCGGGGATCAGGACATGTCGGCGGGCATCCTGCATCTGGTGCTGGCCCGTTCGGGGGGCGAGGGGGTCAAGGGCCTGTCGCTGTTCCTGAGCCTGTCCGAATGGGGCGGCGTCAGCGTGACCCGGATCGAGGAAAAGATGGGCCTTCACGCCTCGCCCACTTGTCAGCTTGCCTTTGACGGCGCACGGGCGGAACTGATCGGGACCGAAGGCGGCGGCCTTCGCGCAATGTTTGCGATGATGAACCACGCGCGGCTGGACGTGGCCTTGCAGGGCGTGGCCCATGCGGCGCGGGCCGCCGATCTGGCCCGGCGCTATGCCGCCGACCGGCGGCAGGGGCGCGGGCCGGATGGTCAGCCCGTCACCATCGACCAGCACTCCGATGTGGCGCGGATGATCGCGGAATGTGACCGGCTCGCCCGCGCGGGGCGGCATCTGTGCCACCTGACACTTGCCGCGATTGAGGCAGGCGACATGGATTTCGTCGAGTTTATGACGCCCGTGTGCAAATACGCCTGCACCGAGGGGGGCATTCGCGCCGCCGATCTGGCGATTCAGGTGATGGGCGGATACGGCTATCTGCGCGAATATGGGGCCGAACAGAACTGGCGTGACGCCCGCATTTGCGCGATCTACGAAGGCGCGAACGGCATCCATGCCCGCGCCACAGCCAGCCGGGGGATCACCCTGAACGGCGGCGCAGGCGCGCGCGCCTTTGCGGCCTTTCTGACCGCGAACGGCATCGACGCCGCCCCGTGGCAGGCCGAGGTGGCGCGGCTGGCGTCGCTGAACGACACATCGGATCAGGCGCATGACTTCATGGAACTGACCGCGCGGCTGGCGCTGGATGCGGCGATGGCGGGGCTGATGGCCGGATAAACGACCGGCAAGTTTCCACCGACGAGCGAGGGGCGTTGTAAAGCTGTTACAATGCCCCCCTAACCTTTCCGGGTCACGATCTTTCAGGGAAGGCAGCCATGGGCATTGCTCCGAATGTAACAGCCGCACGGCGCGGGGCCGCAGCTTTGCAGCCCCACCGGACCAAGGGATTGACACCGCCCACAGCGGGCCGGAAGCTGCTGACGAATATCGACCGCAGCGCCTTGCAACGCGCGGCGAATCAGATCGGCGGCATCACAGGCGACGCGGCCAAGGCGACGACCGGCTATCGCGCCGCTATGTATGGTGAAATCGGCGTCGGCAACCGGGCGCTGAAAATTGGCGGCGAGATGCGCTTTGGTGCCATCGCGCCGGGCAGCACCCTTGCCGACCGCGCCTATACCAGCCGGACGACCCGCCATAACAATTACAGCATCGACGATTTTTCGCGTCAGGACAGGCGCGGTTATTTTGCCCGCAACAGCATGGCGAGCAGTCAGGCGACCGTCAATTATGGCCGCACGACCGCCACGAAAGAAGGGCTGCGGCCCTCTCAGATCAGCTTCGAGGCCAAACGGGCCGATGGCCGCGTGATGGACGTGAGCCGCCCCGGACACCTGCCCGGCACACAGATCGACACCGAGATCAAGGCGGGCAGAAGCGTAAGCTCGGGGCAGGTGCGGCTGGACGAAAAGGCTGCAAACGCCGCCCGCAAAATGGAATATGTCTTTGCAGATAATCCGGTCACAGGCGCAAAAGGCCCGAACGCCAAGGCAACCTCGCGGCTGAACACGGCGGCGGCGCGGTCGGGTGGACATATCAACAGCAGCTATCGGCCCGATATTTCGGCAAAGCCTTCGACGATGAAGGCCGTGCAGGCCAGCTCTGTCACCAGCAAGGTGCTGCGCGGCGCGGGCAAGGTGGCAATTCCGGTCGGACTGGTGGTTGATACGGTGCTGATCGGCAGCGCGGTCAAGGCCGATGGTGGCAAGTTCGGCAGCAACACGAAAACTGCCGTTGCGGCCTCGGCTGGCGGTTGGGCAGGCGCAGCAGGCGGTGCCGCCGCAGGAGCCAAGATCGGGGCCTTGGCCGGTGCGCTTGGTGGCCCGGCAGGGGCTGCGGTGGGTGCCGTCGCAGGCGGAATCATCGGCGGGATTGCGGGCGCGATCGGCGGCTCGACCCTTGGCGAAAAACTGGGGAAACTGTGGTGAGCGCCACATGCTGAACTGGCTGAAACGGCGGCGCGTGGCCGGTCCCCGGTTTTCGGATGCGCTGCATGAGCAGGGGCGCTACCGGGTCGATTACGGCGACTGGCTGCCGCTGACCCTGCCGGGTGATCCGGTGATGGTCGAGGACATGCCCCGCCGTCAGGCTTTGACGGTTTCCGATCAGCTTGTCGCCATGGCGTCTGACCGGGCCAGCGCGGCGCAGCGGTTTCTGACCACACATGGCCTGACCCCACGCCCCACCCCGCAAGACTGGCAACAGGTCGAAAACCTGCTGGCCAGCATCGCCGAAACCAGCGCCGAGCCGGAAAAAACAACCGGATTGCGCCCCCGGTTTTGGGCATTCCTGCACGACCTTGGGTTTCTTTACGCCCAGTCGCTCTGCGCGACCATACCGGGGGCGCGGCTGGTGCGGACGGGCATGGGGGTTTCGGATCAGGCGGGCTATCTGTCCCCGCTGCCGGTCATTGCACGACCCGACAACCCGTTCCCGGTGCAGCCGCTGCACACCGCACTGGCTGCCGGCTCACTGGCGCTGATGGAAGGGCGCGGCAACATGCTGGCCGACGGCTTCCGCATGATGGGCCTGACACCCACACGCCTGAGCCATCAGGACATCCTGGACTGGCACGCCGGGTTCGCAGCAACCGAGGGACGCAGACCAACCGCAGATGACATCGCCGCCTTTATGGTCGATCACGACCTGACCGAGGCTGACCTGCCCGACGCGCTGCGCTGATCGTCACGGCGTCCCCGCGCTTTGCCGCGAGAACAGCCGCTTCACCAGCACATAGAAACCCGGCACCATGAAAATGGCAATCAGGGTCGAGGTGATCATCCCGCCCAAAACCGCAATCCCGATGGCATTTTGTGCCTTGGCCCCAGCCCCGGTCGCAATCGCCAGCGGCAGCACCCCGAACATGAATGTCAGCGTCGTCATCAGGATCGGGCGCAACCGCTGTCGCGCAGCCTGAACCGCCGCACGGTGCAGGTCCATACCGCCCGCGTAAAGCGTTTCGGCAAACTCGACGATCAGAATGGCATTGCGCGCCGACAGGCCGATGGTGGTCAAGATGCCGACCTTGAAATAAACGTCATCCGACTGGCCCAGTGCCCATGCCGCCAGCAGCGCCCCCAGCACCCCCACCGGCACTGACAGCATCACCGCAAAAGGCACCGACCAGCTTTCATAAAGCGCCGCCAGCGCAAGGAATACAATCAGCATCGACAGCGCATAAAGCATCGGTGCCTGATCGCCGGACTGTCGTTCCTGATAGCTGATCCCCGTCCATGCCACACCGTAACCGCCGGGCATCTCGGCCACCATCGCCTGAATTGCGTCCATCGCCTGACCCGAGCTTGCCCCCTGCCCCGGCTCCCCGCTCATGGACAGGGCGGGGGTGCCGTCAAACCGCGCGAGGCTTGGCGCGACGGGTTCCCAACTTGTCGTCATAAAGGCGGTAAAAGGCACCATCTCGCCCCCGGAATTGCGGGCATACCATTTGCCGATGTCGTCGGGCTGCATCCGAAACGGCGCATCCGCCTGAACGATCACCGGGCGCAGGCTGGAACCAAGGGTAAAATCATTCACCTCGGTTCCCGAAAACACCGTGGACAGCATCGCATTGACCCCGGCCAGCGAAATCCCAAGACTTTCGGCCTTTTGCTGGTCAATGTTGATCTTCAGCGCCGGTTCGTCGGCATTGTTGCCATTATCCACACCGCTGGTCAGTGGATTGTCCCCGGCGATCTGGACAAGCTGATCCGAGGCCGCCCGCAGCGCATCCACCCCGCTGTCGGCGTAATCGACCAGATACATCGAGAACCCGGCCTGATTGCCCAACCCCCGCACCGTCGGCGGTTGCTGGAAACTGACCCGGCCCGCGCGGTTGTCACGGAACGCATCATTGCCACGCTGCGCAATGGCCCCGGCCGCGCGTTCCGGGGTCAGGCGCTCCTCAAACGGTTTCAGCTTGACGAACAGCATCGCCCGGCCCTGACTGGAGCCGCCGAAACCAAACCCAAGCGCCGCCATCACCGAATCCACATCGCGGGATTCATGGTCGCGCAGGTAATCCTCGACCTGCTGGACGACCGAAAGCGTCTGCTGGCTGGTCGAACCTTCGGTCAGGTTGATGCGCACCATCAGCACCCCCTGATCCTCTTGCGGCAGGAAGGAGGCGTTCAGCCGCCCCCACACCTGCCAGCTTGCCGCAATGATCGCCAGCAGCATTACCACCAGCAGAAAGGGACGCGGCAACAGCCATTCGACCGCCCGCCCATAACCATCGCGCAGCCGGTCAAGGTTGCGGTTGAACCAGCGGGCCAGCGCGAAATCCGGGGCGCTGTCGCGTTGGCGCAACAGGCTGGCGCAAAGCGCGGGCGTCAGGATCACCGCCACCGCCAGCGACAGCACCATCGCCGCAATGATGGTCAGCGAGAACTGCCGGTAAATCACCCCCGCCGCGCCGGGAAAGAAGGCCATCGGCAGGAACACCGCCGACAGCACCACGACAATGCCAATCAGCGCGCCGGTGATCTCGCCCATACTTTGCCGGGTGGCCTCGAACGGGCGCATCCCTTCGTCATGCATCAGGCGCTCGACATTCTCGACCACCACGATGGCGTCATCAACCAGCAGGCCAATGGCCAGCACCAGCGCGAACAGGGTCAGGGTGTTGATGCTGAACCCCGCAGCATACAGCACCGCCAGCGTCCCCAGCAGCACCACCGGCACCGCCACCATCGGGATCAGCGTCGCCCGCCATGTTTGCAGGAAAATCAGCAGGATCAGCACCACCAGAACAGCGGCCTCGGCCAGCGTGTGATAGACCCGTTCAATCGAGCGTTCGACAAAGGGCGACGTGTCATAGGCGACCTGAAAACCCAGCCCCTCGGGCAAGGCCGGGGTCAGCCGGGCCAGCGTTTCCTGCACCGCCGCCGATGTGTCCACGGCATTGGCCCCATCGGCCAGATTGATCCCGAACCCCGCCGCGGGCAGCCCGTTCATGCGCGAACCGCCGCGATAGCTTTCCTGCCCGACCTCGACCCGCGCCACATCGCCAAGATAGACCGCCCCACCATCCGGTTCGGTTTTCAGCAGGATATTCTGGAATTGCTCGACCGTGCGAAGCTGGCTTTGCGCGGTGACGGTGGCGGTGAACTGCTGTCCCTGCACGGCAGGCTGATCGCCCAAAGACCCCACCGAAACCGTAGTATTCTGCGCCTGCACCGCCGACACCACATCGGCAGGCGTCAGTTGAAACCGCACCAGCGACAGCGGGTCCAGCCAGACCCGCATGGCATAACCTGAACCGAAAACGCTGATCCCGCCCACGCCCGGCGTGCGTTGCACCGGACCTTCCACGGTCGAGCTGACAATATCGGCCAGTTGCAGCGAATCATAGCTGCCGGTGCTGTCCATCAGCGTCGCCACCATCAGAAAGGCGCTGGTCGATCGGGTGACATTCACCCCCTGCTGGCGCACCGCATCGGGCAGGCGACGTTCGATCTGACCGACCTGCGTCTGCACCTCGGATTGCGCATCCAGCGGGTCGATATGGGCGGCAAAGGTCAGGGTAATCCGTGAACTGCCCTGCGACGAGGCCGATTCCATATAGAGCAGCCCGTCAATGCCGGTCATCCCGTCCTCGATCACGCGGGTGACGGATGCCTGCACGGCCTCGGCCGTGGCACCGGGATAGCTGGCGCTGATCCGCACGGTCGGCGGGGCAATGTCGGGATATTGCTGCACCGGCAGCACCCGCAAGGCCCACACCCCCGCCAGCATGGTCACAATCGCCAGTACCCATGCAAACACCGGGCGCGAGATGAAAAACCCGCCCATCAGCCGCCTGCCTGCGCCACGGCACCGTCGTTCACCACCCCGTCCGCCGAGATCGTCACCGGCACCGGCGTGACCTCGGCACCGTTGCGCAGGTCTTGCAACCCGTCCACGATCACCTGATCCCCGGCCTGCGCGCCATCGGTCACGATCCAGGCGTTATCGGCGGTCCCGGCCTCGGTCAGCGTGACCTGAACCGCACGGCCATCCCGGGCCAGAAAGACGGTCAGCGTGCCATCAGCGGCGCGGCTGGTTGCCCGCTGCGGCACCAGCAGGGCGCGCGTCGTGCCAACCGTCACCTGCACGCGCAGGAACTGGCCCGGCAAAATCCGCCGCTCGGGGTTGTCGAACTGGAACCGCTCGCGCGTGGTGCCGGTAGTGGTCGAAACCGAACTGCCCGGTGTGACCATACGGCCATGCCGGGAATAAGTGCTGCCGTCCTCCAGCGTCAGGTCCACCTCCAGCCGGTCGGCAAGGGTCAGGCTGCCTTGTCGCACCCGCTCATCCCGGCGCAGAATTGCGGCGCTGGACTGCTGCACATCGACGAAAATCGGGTCCAGCCGTCGCACCGTCGTCAACGCCGCCGCCTGATTGGCCGTCACCACGCTGCCAATCGTGACCTGTGCAATATCCGGCACGCCGTCGATCGGGCTGCGGATCTGCGTTTCGTCCAGATCAAGCTGCGCCAGCTTTTCCTGCGCCTGCGCGGCGCTGAACTGCGCCTCGGCCTGCGCCAGCGCCACCTCGGCGTTTTCTATCGTGACACGGGTCGAGGCCGTCCCCGCCAGCGACCGCGCCCGCGTCAGCGCGGAACGCGCAGCGGTCACAGCGGCATCAGCACGCTTGACCTCGGCCTGCGCAGCCTGAAGTGAGGCGCTGTAGGTATCATCCTCGATGCGGAACAACAGATCGCCCGCCCGCACCGGCTGACCGGGATCATAAAACACTTCGGCAATCACGCCACCCACGCGTGGGCGGATGTCGGCGGTCTGGAACGCCTCTGCCCGGCCCGGCAGAGTCTCGATAAAAGGCACCTCACGCGGGGTCAGCGTCACCACACCGACCTCCGCCGGGCCTTGCTGCGCCAGCGCGGCCCCCGCCATCATCACCCAAAGCACGGCCAAAGCCCGCGCGATCCTGCCCATTCCCGGCCTCATTCACCTGTCCGCACCAGCATACAGATGAAAACCTAATGAAACCATAACAGCCGCTGGAAATCCTCACCCGCTCGCCGCATAGTGACCCGAAACAGAGGGTATCCGATGAAAACCATCTTTCTGCTGAACGGTCCGAACCTGAACCTTCTGGGTCAGCGCCAGCCTGAAATCTATGGCCGCGAGACGCTGGCCGATGTGGAAACCACCGCACAGGCCGCCGCGCCGGGGTTCCGCATCCATCAATTGCAATCCAACCACGAGGGCCAGTTGATCGACTGGATTCATCAGGCCCGGCATGAAGCCTGTGGCATCATCATCAACCCCGGTGCCTATACGCATACTTCAGTGGCCATTCTGGATGCGCTGAACGCCTTTGAAGGCCCGGTGATCGAGGTCCACATCTCTCAGGTGCATAAACGCGAGGCATTCCGGCATCATTCTTATGTCTCGCTGCGGGCCGATGGGGTGATTGCGGGCCTTGGTCTGGAGGGCTATGCCGCCGCAGCCCGCCGCATCTGCCAGCTTTGCAGCGATTGACTTGGCCCCCGGACAGGGCCAATTTGTGCGAATCACAACCGGGGGTCGGATATGGATTGGCAGCAGGTTCTGGCATCGCGCATGTCGCGGATGAAAGCATCCGAGATCCGGGAATTGCTGAAACTGCTGGATCAGCCGGATATTATTTCTTTTGCTGGCGGAATCCCTGATCCGGCATTGTTCCCGGCAGACGCTTTCCGCGACGCGATGAATGACGCCCTGACCGGACCGGGCGCGGCGACCGCACTGCAATATTCGGTGTCCGAGGGCTATAAGCCCCTGCGCGAATGGCTGGCCGGGCGGATGGCGCAGATCGGGATTCCCTGCGACGCCGATCACATCCTGATTACCTCGGGGTCACAGCAGGCGCTGGATTATCTGGGCAAGCTGCTGCTGTCGCCGGGCGATACCGCGCTGGTGGAATGGCCAACCTATCTGGGGGCCTTGGGCGCCTTCAACGCCTATGAACCGCGCTATGCCCGGCTGGACCCGATGGACAATCGCGACCCCGCCGACATCGCCACGGATGCAGCGCCGGGGCGGGTCAAATTCGCCTATCTCTCGGCGGATTTCGCCAACCCCACGGGCGAAACACTGGACCTTGCGGGGCGCGAACGGCTGCTGGATCTGGCGGAATCGCTGGACATCGCGGTGATCGAGGATGGCGCCTATCAACAGTTGCGCTATTCCGGCGACCCGATCCCGCCGGTTCTGGCGCTGGAAATTGCGCGTAAGGGCGATCTGGACGCCTGCCGCACGATCTATTGCGGGTCATTTTCCAAAACTCTCGCGCCGGGGCTGCGGCTGGGCTGGATCGTGGCGGCACGGCAGATCATCGACCGGCTGGTGCTGATGAAACAGGCCGCCGACCTGCACACCGCCAGCCTGAACCAGATTGCAACGGCCAATGTGGCGGCAAAGCTGTTCGATACCCATGTGGCGGGCCTGCGCGACACCTATCGCACCCGGCGCGACGCCATGCTGGCCGCGCTGGCGCGCGAGATGCCCGAGGGTGTCACCTGGTCGCGCCCCGATGGCGGCATGTTCGTCTGGATCACCCTGCCCGAAGGAATCGACGGTGCGGAATTGCTGGCACAGGCCATCAGGACCGAGCGTGTCGCCTTTGTCCCCGGCGGGGCTTTCTTTGCCGATGGGTCGGGGAAAAATACCATCCGCCTCAGCTTCTCGCTGGCTGACGCCCCGCAGATCAACGAAGGCGTGGCCCGCATCGGCCGCGTCATCCGCGCGGCAATGGCCGGCTGACAACCGCTTTCTTCTTCACAAAAATATCCCGCGGGGGTCCGGGGGCGCGAAGCCCCCGGTTCTCAGCAGGCGCAACCTAACCCAGCGCCCGCACCAGCCCCAGCGTGATGAAGGGAAAGGCGATCAGCAGCAAAATCCGCAGAATGTCACTGACCAGAAACGGCATGACCCCGCGGAAGCTGTCCCACATCGGCACATCTTTAGCCAGCCCGTTGATGATAAAGACGTTCATCCCCACAGGCGGCGTTATCAGCCCGACCTCGACCACGATCACGGCAAGGATGCCGAACCAGATCGCGGTTTCCTCGGGCGTCATGCCGAAATCGAGACCCGCAATGATCGGGTAGAAAATCGGGATGGTCAGCAACAACATCGACATGCTGTCCATCACGCAACCCAGCGCCAGATACAGCGCCAGAATCGCCGCCAGCACCAGCATTGGCGACCGGCCGGATTCGGTAATCATCTGCGCCGCCAGCATCGGTGTGCGGGTCTGCGCCAAGAAAGCATTGAAGGTTTCGGCCCCCAGCAGGATCAGAAAGATCATCGCGCTGGTGGTCGCCGTACCGCGCAGACAGGCCATCAGCCCCTTCAGCCGCATCCCACCATGCAGAACCGCCAGCACAAAGGCACCAAAGGCCCCGACTGCGGCGGCCTCGGTCGGGGTGAACCAGCCACGATACATGCCGGTAATCACCACCCCAAAAATCAGGATGATCGACCAGGTTTCGCGCAGCGCCAGCAGGCGCTCGGCCCAGGTGGCACGGGGCGCGGCAGGGCCTTCGCCCGGATGGCGGCGCACATACCACGCCACCGCCAGCATATAGCCAACAGCGGCCAGAACCCCCGGCACCATGGCGGCGACGAACATCTTGGCGATGCTTTGTTCTGTCATCAGCGCATAAAGCACCAGAATGACCGAGGGCGGAATCAGGATTCCCAATGTCCCACCAGCGGCCAGCGAGCCGGTCGCCAGCGCGCCGCTGTAGTTATAGCGTTTCATCTCGGGCAGGGCGACCTGCGCCATGGTGGCGGCAGTCGCCAGAGACGATCCGCAGATCGCGCCAAAGGCCGCGCACCCGCCCACGGAGGCCATCGCCAGACCGCCCTTGTGGTGGCCCAGAAAGGCGGCGGCGGTGCGGAACAGGGCGCGGCTCATACCGGCGCGGGTGGCGAATTCGCCCATCAGGACGAACAGCGGGATCACCGACAGGGAATAGGTCGAAAACTGGTAATACGGCCCGGTTTTCAGCATCGCCAGCAAGGGCATCCAGCCATTCACCAGGCCATAACCGCCGATCCCCACAGCCAGCATCGCCACGGCGATCGGCACCCGAATGGCCATCAGCCCCAGCAGCACCGCGAAACCCGTCAGCCCGGCGGCAATCCCGGTCATGCCCCCACCTCTGTCCGCGCCAACGCCGAATGGATATGCCCGATCAGCGTCGCCGCACAGGTCGCCACCAACAGCGCCATCGCAGGCAGAATGATGGCAAAGGCCCACCAGACCGGTGCCCGCAGCACCATGGTCTGTTCATTATATTGCCGCATATCTGCCGCCCCGTGCCACATTCGCCACAAAATCAGCGCCGCCAGCGCCAGAAAGATCACATCTCCCACCGCTTCCAGCAGGTGATTGGTCCGCGCCCCTGCCTTGGCGGTAAAGAAATCCACCAGCACATTGCCGCCATTGATCTGGCACCACGGCAGGAAACAGAAAATCGCCACGGCGCTGCCCAGCTCGATCAGCTCGAAATCACCGGGGATCGGGCGGCCGATGGTGCTGCGCAGAACAACCGAAGTCACCGTCATCAGCATCATCGCCAGCAGCGTAGCCCCGCCTATTCCTGCGAACAGGCGGGTCAGAAAGGACAGCCAGCCCGGAACCGGGACCGGATGCGGATGTTCGGTCAGGGTCTCGACCTCGGACATGCTGCCCCCTTACTGCGCCGCAATCATGGCGCGTGCGTCATCCAGCATCGCCTGACCGTCATGGCCGGCATCCACCATGGTTTTCAGCCAGGCATCAGTGATGGGCTGCGTTGCCGCCTGCCATTCTGCCAGCGCATCCGCAGGGATCACGGCAATAGTCGCGCCGCCATCCAGTGCCTTTTGCCGCTCGGCCTCCTCGGCACGGTCAAAGGCCGGGCCAGCCAGCGCCGCCAGCGCCACGCCCGAGTTGGCGTCGAGGATCGCCCGCAGATCGTCCGGCAGGCTGTCGTATTTCGCCTTGTTCATCACCAGCGCCATGACCGAAGTGGACATGCCCCCGTTTTCAGCACCGATTTCGGTGTGATCGCGGACCATCTCATTGACGCGCAGGGAACCCACGACCTCCCACGGGATCAGTGCGCCGTCGATGACGCCGGTGGTCAGCGCCTGCGGCACCTCGGGGACGGGCATCCCGACCGCGACAGCACCAAGCGCGTTCAGCGCGTCGGTCATCATCCGCGAGGGCGCACGCAGCTTCAGCCCGCGCAGATCGGCCAGCGTATTCACCGGCTTACCCTTCAGGTGGAACTTATACGCGGCGGGTGCGTGCAGCAGCAGCGGCTGAACATCGCGCAGCTCATCGGCCAGATATTTGGCCTGAAACTGTTGCAGCGCATTGGTGGTTTGGGTCGCGGAACCGGCAACGAAGGGCAGCTCGAACACCTCGGACACCGGGAAGCGGCCCGGCGTGTAACCCAGCAGCGTCCAGGAAATATCCACCACCCCATCGCGGGCCTGATCGTAAAGCTGCGGCGGTTTGCCGCCAAGCTGCATCGACGGATAAATCTGCACCTCGATCCGACCATCCGACTGTTCGGACAGGGTTTTTGCCCAAGGCTCCAACACTTCGGTCTGGATCGGGGCCTGTGCAGACAGGAAATGTTGCAGGCGCAGCGTGACCTCGGCCGCATGTGCGGCGGGGGTCAGGGCCAGCGCGGTCAGCGCGGCGAACAGGGTGGTTTTCATGGGGTCTCCTCCGTTGGTTTTATGGCCGCACGGGCCTGCGCGGGGGCCTCTCCCAAAGCCCGCGCGGGGTCCAGTTCTTCCAGCCAATCGCGGCCGGGCGCAAGCTGCATCAGCGCCTGCGCCAGTGTCAGGTCCGGGTTTGCCGCAACGTCGCGCAACGCCTGCCCGACCAGCGCCAGCGCCTGTTTGCGCGGCATGTCGCGGGACAGGGCAAAGCCCGCTGCCTCGGCCAGCATCAGGCCCCGGTCGCGGGCAAAAGTCGCGGCAATGCCATCAGGGCGCGGGGCCAGCGTCTCCGCCAGTTCCAGCGCCAGCCGCAGCGCCGCGCCGGTGCGGATCACCATGCCGGGCAACAGCGCCCATTCGATGCCCATGGCGCTGCCGTCGCGTTCCTGCGCATGGATCAGCGCCTGATGCAGCCCGCCAAGATCGCTGGCGTTCAGCCGCGCCAGCGTTACCAGCGCCTCGGCCGCAACCGGGTTGGATTTCTGCGGCATGGTGGACGAGCCGCCCCCCTGCCCGGCGCTGATTTCCGCAACCTCGGACTGTGCCAGCAGGATCAGGTCCAGCCCGATTTTGCCAAGACTGCCCGTGACCAGCGACAGCCAGCCGCCCAGCTCGCCCATGCCATCGCGGGCGTTGTGCCAGGGCATATCCGGCGCGGGCAGGTCCAGCGCCGCGCCAAGCGCCTTGCGCAACGGTCCCATCTGATCGCCAAGCGCCGCACCCGTCCCGGCGGCACCGTAAAAGGACAGCGCCAGCAGGCGTGGGCGCATCTCCCCGAGCCGCTGCAAATGCCGCTGCAAAGGGGCCTGCCAAACCGCAATCTTGGCGCCAAGCGTCGTCGGCGCGGCAATCTGAAACCGGGTCCGCGCCGGGATCGGGGTTTCAGCGTTATCCTGCGCCTTGATCGCCAGCGTATCCACCAGCCGGATCAACCGTGCCGCCAGCACCTCCAGCGCCTCGCGCAGTTGCAAAACCAGCGCCGTATCCTGCACATCCTGAGAGGTTGCGCCGAAATGCGCCCAGCCGCCCGCGTCCCCGCAGGCGGATTTCAGCGCCGTGACATAGGCTTGCGCGGCAATCCCCGCTCGTGCGACTGCCGGGGCCAGTACATCCGGGTCAGGCTGAAACGTCGCGACAACGGCCTGCACCGCCGCCGCCGCATCCGCCGGGATCACCCCCGCCTGCCCCTGAATGCGGGCCAGCGCGGCCTCGACCCGGCCCATCGCGGCCAGCCGCGCCGGGTCGCCCATGATCCGCGCCAGTTCCGGGTCGCTGAACAGACCGTCCGTCAGGCTCATGCGCTGCGCAGACCCAGAATGGCCCGCGCCTGCGCAGGTGTCGCCACCGGGCGGTCGTATTTCGCGCAAAGCTGCACCGCCCGCTCGACCAGCGCCGCGTTTGAAGGCGCCAGCGTGGTTTTATCCAGCCGCACGTTATCCTCCAGCCCGGTGCGCGCGTGACCGCCCGAGGAAATCGCCCATTCGTTCAGCACGATCTGGTTCGGACCGATCCCGGCGGCGCACCATTGCGCATCCTCACCGAACAGGCGCTTGACAGTCTGGATGTAGAAATCAAACACCTGCCGGTCCACCGGCATGGCGTTTTTCACCCCCATGACGAATTGCACATAGGGCGTATCCTTGATCCGGCCATCGGCGTGCATCCGCGCCGCCTGAAAGATATGCGACAGGTCAAACGCCTCGATTTCCGGCTTGATGTCATAGGTCAGCATCTCACCCGCCAGCCAATCCACCAGATCGGGCGGATTCTCATACACCCGCGTCGGAAAGTTGTTGGACCCGACCGAAAGGCTGGCCATATCCGGCCGTAGGGGCAGCATCCCGCCCCGCGCCTGCCCCGCGCCGGAGCGCCCGCCGGTCGAAAGCTGCACGATCATGCCGGGGCAATGCGCCTCGATCCCCTCTTTCAGCGCCGCAAAACGGTCGGGGTCGCTGGTCGGCTGGCCGTTGTCGTCGCGGACATGGCAATGGGCGATGGTCGCCCCGGCCTCGAACGCGGCATGGGTGGATTCCACCTGTTCCGCGATGGTCACGGGAACCGCTGGGTTATCGGCCTTGGTCGGCAGACTGCCGGTGATGGCCACACAGATGATGCAGGGATCAGACATCGAAAAACACCGTTTCATTGTCGCCTTGCAGGCGAATATCAAAGCGATAGACCGGAACGCCGTCGCGGTCCCCGGCGCGTTTGGCGATCAGCGTGGCGCGGCGGTTTTCCCATTCGATCAGGTTCAGCACCGGATCGGCGGAATTGTCCTCATCCTCGAAATAGACCCGCGTGTTCAGCCCGATGTTGATGCCCCGCGCCACGATCCACAGCGTCAGATGCGGCGCCATCGGGGCGGGGGCGGCAGGCACATGACCCGAGGCCAGCGGACGCCGCGCCTGCACCGGGCCGGGCTTGACGGTATCAAAGCCCCATTCGCCCGTCTCGAAATTGGTAATCACCCGGCCCCAGCCGCGAAAGCCGTCCTCGACCTCGCCCCCTTCGGGGTGGGCATAGTTGCCGTCGGCATTGGCCTGCCAGACCTCGATCAGCACGTCCTTGACCGGGCTGCCCATGCCGTCGATCACCAGACCTTCGACGCGGATGCGCTGCCCCTTGGCGTTCGGCCCGGCAATGTCATGGCCCAGTTCCTGACGATAGATGTCAAACCCGGCGGCACCGGGAGCCAGCCCGATATGAACGTAAGGGCCAGCCGTTTGCGAGGGTGATTCTTTCAGATAATCAAGCCGTTGCATCAGTTCCCCTCCAGCCGGTTTTCAAACAGGGTCGAACGCCGCCCGCGCAGCACGATGTCGAACTTATAGGCCAGACAATCCAGCGGCACACCCGCATTCATATCCAGCCGCGCAATCAACTGGTCGATGGCATCCGGGTCGGGGATGGTCTGCACAATGGGGCAAATCGGAATCAGCGGGTCGCCCTCGAAATACAGTTGGGTAATCAGGCGCTGGCTGAAGCTGGTGCCGAAAACCGAAACGTGAATATGCGCGGGCCGCCAGTTGTTGACCCAGTTGCGCCACGGATAGGCACCCGGCTTGATGGTGCGAAAGAAATAATAGCCGTTTTCATCCGTCAGCGTGCGCCCACAGCCGCCGAAATTGGGGTCGATCGGGGCCAGATAGGTGTCCTTTTTGTGGCGATAACGCCCACCGGCATTGGCCTGCCAGATCTCGACCAGCGTGTTCGGCACCGGCCGGGCGTTTTCGTCCAGCACACGACCATGCACGATGATACGTTCGCCCACCGGGTCGCCATCCTTGGCATAGTTGCGGATCAGGTCGTTGTCGATCGGGTCGATGTCATTATGCCCGAATGTCGGGCCGGTGATCTCGGACGCGGATTGTTGCAGCGAAATCATGCTGTAACGGGGGCTGCGCGCGACGCTGGTCTTGTAATCCGGCGTCAGGGCGGGCGGATGGCGACGGCGGTCGCGCTGGTAGAACTCGGCAGGCGTCATTGGCTGGCTTCCTTCTGATCGGCTTCCATTTCGGCAAAGGTCTGTCGCGCCAGTTTCAGCGCGTGATTGGCACGTGGCACCCCGGCATAGATGGCAACGTGCTGAAATGCCTCCAGCACGTCGCGCTGGCTGGCCCCGGTGCGGGCGGTAGCACGGATATGCATGGGGATTTCCTCGAAATTGCCCGTCGCGGCCAGCAATGCCAGCGTCAGCATCGAGCGCTCGCGGCGGCTGATACCGTCGCTGGCCCATACCGTCCCCCATGCGGATTCGGTAATCAGGTTCTGGAACGGCGCGTCAAAATCGGTCTTGAGCGCCTCGGCCCGGTCCACATGCGCATCGCCAAGGACGGCGCGGCGCACGGTCATGCCAGTGGCGTGACGGTCACTCATCAGGCAAACCTTTCAGGAAATCTTGCAGAATTGCGGTGAATTGCGGGGCGGATTCGACGCAAGGAATGTGGCCTGCGCCCTCGATCAGCCGGAAACCCGCGCCGGGGATCAGCGCCGCCGTTTCCGCGACCAGCGCAGGCGGGGTCGAGCCGTCCAGCCCGCCACCGATCGCCAGCGCAGGCAGGCGCAGCCCGGCGGTCGCGGTGCGGTAATCGGCAGCCGCAATCGCGCGGCAGGCGTCGGCATAGCCCTGCGGATCGGTGCGGGTCAGCATGTTGCGCCAGATCGCCAGTTCCGGCGTGGCGCGGAACGTGGGGCTGAACCACATCTGCATGATGCCGTCAGCCAGGGGCGCAATCCCCCCCGCCTGCACCTTGCCGATACGGTCGCCCCATGCTTCCGCCGTGCCGATCTTGGCTGCCGTATTCGACAGCACCAGCGCCCGGACCTTGCCCGGATGCCGCGCCACCAGCGCCTGCCCGATCAGTCCGCCGATGGACAGGCCGACGAACACCACCGGCCCCGCCCCCATATGGTCGATCAGCGCCGCGGCGTCCTCGGCCATATCGTCGATGCCCGGCGTGGCACCAAGATCAGACAACCCATGCCCCGGCTTATCGAACCGCCCGATGCGCCAGCCCGGCAGCGCGGCCACCACCCGGTCCCAGATCCGCAGATCAGTGCCAAGCGAGTTCGCAAAAACCAGCCCCGGCGCGCCCTCTGGCCCGTCGATACGGATATGCATGGCACCCCAAGGTCGCGACAACAGTTGCATGATGATTCCCCCTCTTGCAGCCGATTCTTGCATAATCAAACGGGCTGATCTAATGCGAATTACGCGTCCATTCATAATCATTTCGATATGCACCCCGGTATCAAACTGCGCCATCTGCGGCTGTTTCTGGACATTCTGACCGAAGGCAGCCTGACCGCCGCCGCTCGCCGTCAGGGGATCACTCAGCCCGCCGCCAGCCGTTCGTTGGCGGAACTGGAAACGCTGCTGGGGCAACCGCTGTTCCTGCGCCAAGGCCGCGACCTGACCCTGACGCCCGAGGGTGCGATTTTCGCCCGCCACGCCCGCACGGGCCTGCAATCGCTGGATTCTGCGGCCGCCAGCATGGGCGGCAGCCAGCGGCAGGGGCGGCTGCGTGTGGGGGTGCTGCCCACGGCGATGACCCGGCTGTTCCCCGCCGCCGCGCTGCGATTTCACGCATTGCGCCCCGAAGTGCTGATCTCGGTCCGGTCCGGCCCGCAGGACTACCTGCTGCGGCAGTTGCAGGACGGGGCGCTGGATATGCTGATCGGGCGAATGCCATCGGGCGCGGAAATGTCGGCGCTGCGTTTCGACCACCTTTATGACGACCCGGTGGTGCTGGTGATGCGGGCCGGGCATCCCCTGACCGATGCGCCGGTCACGCGGGTGCTGACCGAGGCGCCGCTGATCCTGCCGCCCGAAGGCGCGGTGATCCGGGCGATGGTGGACGCCTATCTGACCAGTCTTGGCCTGACCCGCCGCCCGGCCTTCGAGACCGCCACCCTGACCCTTGGCCGCGCTTTGGTGCAAGGCTCGGATGCGGTCTGGTTCATCAGCCGCGCGGTGGTTCTGGACGACCTGACCGCAGGCCGGTTGCAGGCGCTGCCGCTAGGCGCAGCCTATCTGGCGGGCGCGGTCGGGGCGACCCGACGGGCTGCCGCACTCGCCACCGGACCGGAACTGGATCTTTTGTGCGATTTGCTGCGTAGCGAACCGCAAGCCAGCGGATAGCACTTGCAAAATTGAACTCTCGTTCATTTACTGAACCCCGGAGGAATCAGGGGAGGGGTTCATGGCCGTTTATCATCAGGCACCGCGCAACGAACACGAAAGCCGTGTCGCCGGGCGCACCGATCTGCCGCTGCGGGATGAAACGATCCCGCAACTTCTGGCGGCAGCAGTCGCGCAAGACCCGGATCACGAGGCGCTGGTGTTTCCGCAATTCGATATCCGCATGAGCTATCAGCAGTTTTCCGACGCGGTGGACCGGCTGGCCACGGCGCTGCTGAACCTTGGCATCGCACGCGGCGACCGCGTGGGGATCTGGTCGCCCAACCGCCCGGAATGGGTGCTGACCCAATTCGCCACCGCCCGCATCGGCGCGATTCTGGTGAACGTGAACCCCGCCTATCGCGTGGGAGAGCTGGAATACGCCCTGCGCCATGTCGGTGTGCGCTGCCTGATTCTGGCGGAACAGTTCAAATCCTCGCATTACGTCAACATGATCCAGCATCTTGTGCCGGAGCTGATGTTCTGCGCGCCCGGTGCGCTGATGGCGGCGAACCTGCCCGACCTGCGCATCGTGGTGCGGATGGGAACCAGCACCTCGACGCCGGGGATGCTGAACTTTCCCGATCTGGCGGCAACGCCCGCCGATATGGCGCGACTGGACGCGATCACCCGCACCCTGCACCAGACCGACCCAATCAATATTCAATTCACATCCGGCACCACCGGCCTGCCCAAAGGCGCAACCCTGACCCACCGCAATATCGTCAACAACGGCCATTTCGTAACCGCGACGATCGACTTCACCGCCGCCGACCGGCTGGCGATTCCGGTGCCGCTGTATCACTGCTTTGGCATGGTGATGGGGGTGCTTGGCTGCGTCAGCAAGGGCGCGACCATGGTCTTTCCGGGCGAAGGTTTCGACGCCGATGTGGTGCTGAACGCCGTTGCGGATGAACGCTGCACCGGGCTTTACGGTGTGCCGACGATGTTTTCCGCCATGCTGGATTCGGTGGGTTTCGCGCATCACGACCTGTCCAGCCTGCGCACCGGCATCATGGCGGGTGCGCCCTGCCCGATCGAGGTGATGAAACGGGTTCAGCGCGACATGCACATGGAACAGGTCACGATTGCCTATGGTATGACCGAGACCGCGCCGGTGTCGTTCCAGTCTCATACCGACGACCCGGTGGACAAACGCGTGACCACCGTGGGCCGCATCCATCCGCATCTGGAGGTCAAGCTGGTGGATGAGGCCGGCCACACCGTCCCCGTCGGCCAGAAGGGCGAGCTTTGCACCCGCGGCTATTCGGTGATGACCGGCTATTGGGGCGAACCTGCCAAGACCGCTGACGCCGTTGATTCCGACGGCTGGATGCATACCGGCGACCTGGCGACGCTGGATGCCGAGGGCTATTGCAACATCGTCGGCCGGGTCAAGGATATGCTGATCCGGGGCGGCGAGAACATCTATCCACGTGAGATCGAAGAATACCTGTTCCAGCACCCCGCAGTACAGGCCGCGCAGGTCTTTGGCGTCCCCGATGCCCGCTTTGGCGAGGAGGTCTGCGCCTGGCTGGTCCTGAAACCCGGCGCAGAAACGGACGAAGATGAAATCCGCAGCTTTATCAAAGGGCTGGTCGCCCATTACAAAGTCCCGCGCTATATCCGCTTCAAGGACGAGCTGCCGATCACCGTCACCGGCAAGCCGCAAAAGTTCATCATGCGCCGCGAGATGTGTGCCGAATTGGGCATATCGGAATTGACCACCGCCTAGGATTTTCTGACCGGCATTAGGGGTTTCTTAATACCCCTGTGCCTATGCTGCCCCTGAAAGGGGAATCAGCGTGTCACGATCACGGCGAAATCAACATTCGGCCCGCCCGGCCTCTGCGCCGGGCGCAAGGCTGCATTGCGTTCTTAGGCTTTGGGCTGGACCTTTGGGCCAACAGGGGTTAGCGGGGCGGCGATTTGCCGCAGCTTTGGCGGCCTCACGCAATCCCAAGGTGATTTATGTCTGAAACACTGACACCTGCCCGCCCATCTCTGCTGGCGCGGCTGTGGCTGTATCTGCTGGGGGCCGTGTTGCTGACCGCCGGCCTGTTCTTTGTAATTATGGGCGCGCGGCTGGTGATGCTGGGCGGCAGCCCTTATTTCGCAATCGCAGGCTCGGTGATTATCGCCGCCGGCGTGCAGGTGCTGCGCGGGCGGCCTTCGGGCGTCTGGCTGTTCCTGCTGGCGCTGGCTGGCACCGTGATCTGGTCGCTGTGGGAAGTGGGTCTTGACTACTGGGGCCTGATCTCCCGGCTGCTGGCAATGGTTGTGGGCGCGGGCTTTGTGCTGATGTCGCTGCCGATCCTGCGCCGCAATATTGGCGCAGCAGCGCGCCCAGCCCTGCCGGTGGCGGGTGGACTTGGCCTGCTGGCTGCGGGGATCGCGGGCTTTGGCTCGATGTTCGTGTCCCATGCCACCATCCCGACCAGCGCCCCGGCAGCGCAGCGCGTGGCCGTAACACCTGAAACCGAGCAGCGCGACTGGGACCATTACGGCAATGACGCCGGTTCAAACCGCTTCGCGGCGCTGGACCAGATCAACGCTGATAACGTCGATCAGCTTCAGGTCGCATGGACCTTTCAGCATGGTGATGTTCCGCAATCCACCGGCGCCGGGGCCGAAGATCAGATGACCCCGCTGCAAGTGGGCGACAAACTGTTCCTCTGCACCCCGCATAACAACGTGATTGCAGTCGATGTGGACAGCGGCGAACAGATATGGCGCCATGACGTAAACGCCAGCGTCGGCGGCGTCTGGGAACGCTGCCGGGGTCTGGCCTATTTCGATGTGAATGAGCCGGTCGTGCAACCCAGCGTTCCCGGCTCGACCCCGGTGACGCCGGTTTCAGTGGCGCCGGGTGCGAATTGTAAGCGCCGTATCCTGATGAACTCGATCGAGGCAAAACTCTATGCCTTTGACGCTGACACCGGCGAAACCTGCCAGGGTTTCGGCACCGATGGCGTGGTCGATCTGAAGGAAAACATGGGCGAGATCCTGAACCCCGCCTATTACACGCTGACCTCGGCCCCGACCGTTGCCGGAACCACGGTTGTGGTGGGCGGCCGCGTTGCCGATAATGTTCAGGTCGATATGCCGGGCGGCGTGATGCGCGGCTTTGACGTCATCACCGGCGCACAACGCTGGGCCTTTGATCCCGGCACCAGCGATCCGAACCGGGTGCTGACCGAGGGCGAGACCTACAGCCGCTCCAGCCCGAATGTCTGGGCCGCGATGTCCTATGACCCGGCGATGAATACGGTGTTCCTGCCGGTCGGCAGTCCTTCGGTCGATCTGTGGGGGGCCTCGCGCACCGCGCTGGATCACACCTATGGGGCTTCGGTTCTGGCACTGGATGCAACCACCGGCGCACGCAAATGGGTCTATCAGACCGTGCATAACGATCTGTGGGACTTTGACGTGCCGATGGCACCGACCCTGATCGACTTCCCGCGCCCCGATGGCAGCAGCGTTCCGGCGCTGGTGGTGGCCACCAAGGCCGGGCAGATCTTTGTGCTAGACCGCGCGACAGGCGAACCGCTGACCGAGGTCACAGAGGTGCCAGTCAAACCCGGCACCATCCTGAACGAGCCTTATGCACCGACGCAACCGCTCTCTGTCGGGATGCCGCAGATCGGCGCACAAACGCTGGTCGAATCGGATATGTGGGGGGCGACGCCCTTTGACCAGCTGATGTGCCGGGTGCGGTTCAAATCCATGCGCTATGACGGGCTTTACACGGTGCCGGACACTGATTTGTCGCTGTCCTTCCCCGGCTCGCTTGGCGGGATGAACTGGGGTGGCCTGTCGGCAGACCCGAACAACGATCTGATCTTCGTGAATGACATGCGGCTTGGTCTCTGGGTGCAGATGTTCCCGCAAGAGGTGGGCGAAGGTCTGTCAGACGGGGGTGAGGCACCGAATACCGGCATGGGCCAGGTGCCCCTTGGCGGGACACCCTATTCGGTGGTCAAGGATCGCTTCCTGTCGCCACTGGGGATTCCCTGTCAGAAGCCGCCTTTCGGCACTATGACCGCCATCAACATGAAAACCCAGCAGATCGTCTGGCAGGTGCCGGTCGGCACGGTGAAGGACACCGGCCCGATGGGGATTCGCATGGGTCTGCCGATCCCGGTCGGGATGCCGACGCTGGGCGGCTCGCTGGCCACGCAGGGCGGGTTGCTGTTCTTTGCCGGGACGCAGGACTTTTATCTGCGCGCCTTTGACACCGCCACCGGCGCCGAGGTCTGGAAAGCCCGCCTTCCGGTCGGCAGTCAAGGCACGCCGATCACCTATAAATCTCCCAAGACCGGGCGGCAGTATGTGGTGATCTCGGCCGGTGGGGCGCGGCAATCGGCAGATCGGGGCGACTATGTAATCGCCTATGCGCTGCCGGAATAAATCTGCGCCTTTGGTTCAATGACTGGAAAAGCCCCGCCTTTGGCGGGGCTTTTTGCCTCCGGCGGGGATATTTGGGGACAAAAGATCGGGTCAGCCGTGCAACTGGCGGATTTCCTGCGCGACCAGATCCTGCAATGTCCAAAGGTTGCGGTCATGGATGCCGTAAGCGGCTAAATGCAGCACGGTATTGTAAAGATATTCCGCGCATGAGCCAACCGGACCGCAAGCGCGGGCCAGCACATGCGCCACCTGATGCAGCGGCATTTTGCTGGCAATGCGCGGACCCTTTGGCCCGGCCCAGAAGATCAGCGCCCGCTTACGACCTTCGGGTGTATGAACAGAGGACCAGCGGATCATCGGGATATTTTCGTGATAAGCGATTTCACGGGCAATCATCCGGCGCAACTGGTTTTCCGCATCCCCATCCGGTGTGCGATAGATCATCCCGTCGCAGCGCCCGCCGCGTTCCAGCGCCATCATCAGCCCATATTGTTCAGGCGAGCCGCGCCAGCGGTTCATTTTCAGACAAAAGGACCGATGCCAGCCAAAAGCCGTGGCCCGCTGGCTGTCCACCGCATCGAAATCAGGCTTCCAGATCAGCGAGCCATAGGCGAACACCCACAACGGCCCGTCACATTCCGCCGCAAAACGGGCGGCCAGCGCGTTCGTTTCGTCATCAGACAGCGGTGTCCATCCGGGTTCTTCGCCCAAATCCGGCATATCCCGCAGGGTCAGCCGCACCAGTTCCGGCGTCAGCGACATCTGGCGAACGGGGGCGGCGTTGGGGATATGGGCGATGAAATCCTCGGGCATGGGGGGTCAGATAGACCCCCAGCCCTGCATGTCAATGCCCGCCGTCGCTGTTCATGGCAGCGTCACGCAACTGGCTGGCATCGCCCGCCGCACCGTTGAAAAACGCATTCAGCCCCACCGCCGAAACCGAGGCCAGAAGAATCCCCGATTCGATCAGCGGGTGGATGGCGTGGGGCATCCACATGCGGAAATCAGGCGCAACCAGCGGGATCATCCCCATACCAAGGCTGATCGCCACGATGAACAGATTATAGCGATTCACCTTGAAATCCACCGCCGAAAGGATGCGGATGCCGGTTGCGGCAACCATGCCGAACATCACCACGCCAGCACCACCAAGCACCGCCGTCGGAATGGATTCGACCAAAGCGCCAATTTTCGGGATCAGCCCCATCACCAGCATAATCACCCCGCCCGCCACGCAGACATAGCGCGAGCGCACCCCGGTCACGCCAACCAGCCCGACGTTTTGTGAAAACGACGTATAAGGAAAGGTGTTGAACACCCCGCCGATCAGTGTGCCAAGCCCATCGGTGCGCAGGCCCGCGGTCAGCATTTGCGGGGTGATGCGGCGGCCGGTCATCTCGCCCAAGGCCAGAAACATGCCGGTCGATTCGATCATCACCACAATCATCACCAGCACCATGGTCAGGATCATCACCGGGTCGAAAATCGGCATCCCGAAATGAAACGGCAGGATCAGCTCGAACAGCGGGGCCTTGGCCACTTTGTCATAGGGCATCAGCCCCATCACGCTGGCCAGCATGCAGCCCGCGACAATCCCGACCAGAACCGCGATGTTGGAAAAGAAGCCGCGGGTGAACCGGGCGACCATCAGCACCACGGCCAGAACTGCCGCCGAAATTGCGATATTGACCGGCGCGGCATAGGCCGGGTTCGGCTGGCTGGCGGCCAGCGCCAGACCGGCGGGGCGTTCGGGTGCGCCGGGCAGGGCCGTGACCTGCACCAGCCACTCGGCCTGCGCGGGGTCCACCAGTTTCGGCGCGGTCGGGCCGACCGGCACCCCAAAAATCCAGTTGATGCCAATGCGCATCAGGGTCACACCAATCACCAGAATGATCGTCCCCGTCACCACCGGCGGGAAAAACCGCAACATTCGCCCGATCAGCGGCGCAATCAGCATCCCGATAATCCCGGCGCCGATAATGGCGCCAAAGATCAGCCGCGCGCCTTCGGTTCCGGGGTTGGCCTGCGCGATGGCAACCATCGGCCCGACCGATGCAAAGGTCACGCCCATCATCACCGGCAACCGGATGCCGAACCACGGACCTGCGCCAAGCGACTGAATGATCGAGACAATCCCGCAAACAAACAGATCCGCCGAGATCAGGAACGCCACCTGCTCCGCATCCAGTTGCAGCGCCCGGCCAACGATCAGCGGCACCGCCACCGCACCCGCATACATCACCAGCACATGCTGCAGCCCCAGCGTGAACAACGGGCCGGGCGGCAGCACGGCGTCAACGCCATCAGTTTTTGTCATTTCACTTCCCTGTCGGTTTTGTTGTTTTATTTCACAGTTTCAGCGGCATATGCCGGTTTACGTCCTTATACAGCAGATAGCGGAATGGTCCCGGCCCACCGGCATAACAAGCCTGCGGGCAAAAGGCGCGCAGCCACATGAAATCACCGGCCTCGACCTCGACCCAATCCTGATTCAGCCGATAAACCGCTTTGCCTTCAAGCACATAGAGGCCGTGTTCCATCACATGCGTTTCCGCAAAGGGGATCACCCCACCGGGTTGAAAACTCACGATATTGACATGCATATCATGGCGCAGATCGGCGGGATCGACAAAGCGAGTGGTGGCCCATGCGCCGTTTGTGTCAGGCATTGGAACCGGGGCGACATCGGCCTCATTCGTGACAAAGGCTTCGGGAACGGGCAGCCCGTCAACCAATTGATACCGCTTGCGAACCCAGTGGAATTGTGCCGGGGTATCGCCGCTGTTGCGCAGACTCCAGACTGCATCCGGCGGCAGATAGGCATAGCCACCCGGCACCATCTGATGCACCTGGCCCGCCAGCGCCAGGGTCAGGCTGCCCTGGGTCACGAACAACACCGCCTGAACCCCGGCCTCGGTTTCGGGCCGGTCTGATCCGCCGCCGGGAGCCAGTTCAGCGATATACTGACTGAACGTCTCGGCAAAACCCGTCATAGGTCGGGCGATGACCCAGAACCGCGCCTTGTCCCAAAACGGCAGATAGCTGGTGACAATATCGCTGAAAGTGCCGCGCGGAATCACCGCATAAGCCTCGGTGAACATCGCACGGTCAGTCAGCAATTGCGTTTGTGGCGGCAACCCGCCCTGGGGCGCGTAATAGCGGCGGTCGGTCATGGTATCCCCTTGAGTCCTGCGTCTTTAATCAAAGCGTCAAGCGACGGAAAGGCAAGGGAAATGCCCACAACCGGGCAGTCGGCGCATAATCTGCCCGATTTCCGGGCAGCGCCGCGAGTCCCCTTGATCCACCCCGCTATTGAGCTAGTCTGACGACAGGTTCCAAAGGGGGTTTTCCATGTCCAACGCCGCGCTTCTTGCCCGCCGCTCTGCCGCTATTGCGGGCGGGGTTGGCTTTGCCACACCGATCTTTGCCACCCGCGCAGAAAATGCCGAGCTTTGGGACGCTGACGGGCGGCGCTATATCGACTTTGCAGGCGGCATTGCGGTGCTGAACACCGGCCACCGCAATCCGCGCGTGATGGCCGCCGTTCAGGCACAGTTGGACAGCCTGACCCACACCTGCCATCAGGTCGTTCCCTATGAATCTTATGTGCTGCTGGCGGAAAAGCTGAATGCGCTGACGCCGGGTCGCTTCCCCAAGAAAACCCTGTTCGCCACCACCGGGGCCGAAGCCGTGGAAAACGCGGTCAAGATCGCCCGCGCTTATACCCGCCGCGATGCGGTGATTGCCTTTTCCGGCGGCTTCCACGGGCGCACCTTCATGGGCATGGCGCTGACCGGCAAGGTTTTCCCCTATAAGGCCGGGTTCGGGGCGCTGCCTGCGGATGTGTGGCACATTCCGTTCCCCTCAGCGATGGAAGGCGTCACCACCGCCGATTCACTGGAGGCGCTGAACCGGCTGCTGAAATCCGATGTGGACCCGGCCCGCGTCGCGGCCATCATCATCGAACCCGTGCAGGGTGAAGGCGGCTTTAACCCTGCGCCTGCCGATCTGATGCGCGGGCTGCGGCAGGTCTGCGATGCGCATAGCATCCTGCTGATCGCGGACGAGGTGCAGACCGGCTTTGCCCGCACCGGCAAGTTGTTCGCCATGGATCATTACGACGTGGTGCCTGACCTGATGACCATGGCGAAATCGCTGGCCGGGGGCTTTCCGCTGTCCGCCGTGACCGGCCGGGCCGAGGTGATGGATGCGCCGCAGCCCGGCGGGCTTGGCGGCACTTATGCCGGCAACCCGCTGGCCATTGCTGCCGCGCTGGCCGTGCTTGAGGAGATCGAGGCCCGCGACCTGTGCAGCCGCGCAAATGCGCTTGGCGAACGCCTGACAGCCCGGCTGAAAGCACTGGGCAATGAGGCCCCCGAGATCGTGGACATCCGCGGCCCCGGTTTTATGACGGCTACCGAGTTCCGCGATGGCGACGGCACGCCCCTGCCCGATCTGGTCAACCGCATCCGGGCCGAGGCGCTGGAGCGCGGGCTGATCCTGCTGTCCTGCGGGGTGCATGGCAATGTCATCCGCTTCCTTGCGCCGCTGACCATCGAGGACGCGACCTTTGACGAGGCGCTGGACATTCTGGACGATGCAATCCGCGCCGCTCGCGGATAAATCGCAGCCAGATCAGCACCTTGCACACAGGCGCTGATCTGCCACAAAAATGTCATACTGCGGTCACGGTGCCGTTACATCGCCGCATCAGAAACCCTCTGCTATCGCAATGAGGATTTCCGATGCTTCGCCTGACCCTTTGTTCCGTGCTTGCCCTTGCCGCCGCCCCCGCCGTGGCCGAGCCGGTGTTCAACCGTATTTCCAGCTTTCCCACCATCGCCAATATGGCGGCGGGCGAGGATCAGACCCGCGAGACCTCGGCCGAGATCATCACCGCGACCGAGGATGGCAACACGCTGATCTATTCCGACAGCCCGCTGGGTGTCATCGGTCTGATCGACATCACCGACCCGCGCGCGCCCAAGCCGCTGGGCAATATCAACGTGGACGGCGAACCGACCACCACCGTGGTCATTGGTGGCATGGCCTTTGTCGGAGTAAACACCTCGGAATCCTACGCCAACCCGTCGGGCGCGCTGCGCAGCGTGAACATCGCGGACCAAACCATCACGGCAAGCTGTGACCTTGGCGGCCAGCCCGATTCGGTGGCCCGCAACGCCGAAGGCACCCTGCTGGCGGTGGCGATCGAGAATGAGCGCGACGAGGACGCAGGCGATGGCGGGCTGCCGCAGATGCCCGCCGGTTTCGTGGTGACGATCCCGGTCGTCGATGGTCAGGCAGATTGCGCGAACCTGCGCAAGATCGACGTGACCGGGCTGGCCGACGTTGGCGGCGAAGACCCGGAACCCGAGTTTCTGGCCTTTAACAGCCGCGGCGATCTGGCGGTCACGTTGCAGGAAAACAACCATATCGTGATTATCGGCGCAGATGGTCAGGTCAGCAGCCATTTCAACGCGGGCAGCGTCGATCTGGACCAGATCGACACCAAGCGCGACGGCCAGATCACCCCGACCGAAAGCCTGACCAATATTCCGCGCGAACCCGATGCAATCGGCTGGCTGACCGATGACCTGCTGGTGGCCGCGAACGAAGGCGACTGGAAGGGCGGCAGCCGTGGCTTCAGCGTCTGGGACCGTGAGGGCAATGTGGTCCATGATTCCGGCGCGGAACTGGAACATTGGCTGATGCGGCTGGGTCACTACCCGGACAAACGCTCCGACAAAAAGGGCGGTGAGCCGGAATCGGTGCTGGTTGCGGAATATGACGGCCAGAAATACCTGTTCGTCGCATCCGAGCGCGGCAGCGTGATCTTTGTCTATGCCGTTGCCGCCGACGGCAGCCTGACCCCGCTGCAAGCCCTGCCCTCGGGGATCAGCCCCGAAGGCATGGTCGCCATTCCGGGCCGCAACCTGTTCGCCAGCGCGAATGAGGCGGATCTTGGCGATGACGGCGCCGCCCGTGCCCATGTGATGATCTATGAGCGCAGCGAGGCTGCCCCGGCTTATCCGTCCATTGAGGCAACTGATCTGACGCCATGGGGCGCGCTGTCCGGACTGGCCACTGACCCGGCGGACGCAACCCGGCTTTATGCGGTCAGCGACAGCTATTACGCCGCCGCACCCGCGATTTTCACCATCGACGCCAGCCAGACCCCGGCGCAGATCACCGGCCGGGTGATCGTCACCCGCGACGGCAAACCCGCTGAAAAGCTGGATCTGGAAGGCATCACCAGCGACGGACAAGGCGGCTTCTGGCTGGCCTCCGAGGGCAACCCGGAAAAGGAAATCCCGAATCTTGTGCTGCATGTTGATGCCTCGGGCGCGATCCAGCAGGAAATCGCCCTGCCCGACAGCCTGATCGCCAACGCCACCCGCTTCGGGCTGGAAGGTATCACGCTGGTGGACGGCAAGCTGTGGCTGGCGGTTCAGCGCGACTGGAAAGACGACGCCAAGGGTCAGACCAAACTGCTGCAACTGGACCCGGCGACGGGCGAATGGGCCGGGGTGCGCTATCCGCTGGACAGCGGCGAAGGCTGGGTCGGCCTGTCCGAAATCACCGCCCATGACGGCTATCTGTATCTGATCGAGCGCGACAACCAGATCGGTGACAAGGCCGTGCTGAAGGCCATCACCCGCGTATCGCTGGACGGTCTGATCCCTGCCCCGCTGGACGGCGACCTGCCGCTGGTGGCAAAGGAAACCGTGCGCGACCTGATCCCGGACCTGAAATCCACCGGCGGCTATGTGCTGGATAAGGTCGAAGGTCTGGCCATCACCCCGGACGGAACCGCCTATGTCGTGACCGACAATGACGGTGTGGATGACAGCTCGGGCGAGACGATGTTTTGGTCCTTCAAGCTGTAAGCTGGCTGACATTCCCGAAACGCGCCGGTTCATCCCCGGCGCGTTTTTCCTTTTTCCTGCCCCAGATGGAAACCGTTTGGCTTTCATTTCGGTTCTTCGGGCTATAGGCGGCAATCTGGACGCCTTTGTCCCACAACCGGAACGATCCCGAAAGAACGCCCATGCGCCGCAAGATTATCCTTTTGCTTTTGCTTGTGCTGGCCGCTGTTGCAGGCTGGTGGTGGTGGCAGGGCCAGCAACCGGCCAGCACCACTTATCTGACCGCGCCAGTCAGTCGCGGCACCGTGGAAGTGACCGTTGCCGCCGAAGGCACGGTCAAACCGACCAATCTGGTCGCCGTGGGGGCGCAGGCATCGGGGCGGATCATCCGGCTGGCGGTTGGACTTGGCGACCGGGTGGTGGCGGGCGATCTGATTGCCGAGATTGATTCCGTCAATCAGGAAAACGCCCTGCGCACCGCCGAAGCCACGCTGGCACAACTTCAGGCGCAGCGCCTTGAACGACAGGCCAGCCTGTCGCTGGCAGAAAAAACCCTGTCCCGGCAGCAACAGCTTGTCCGCAACCAGACCGTCGCCCGCAGCGATTACGACAGCGCCGAGGAGGCCGTCGAGGCCGCCAAGGCCCAGATTGCCGCACTGGATGCGCAGATCATCTCGGCCGAGGTCTCGATCAGCAATGCACAGGCCAATCTTGACTATACCCGCGTGACTGCCCCTGCTGACGGCACCGTGCTGGCGGTGGTCGCGCAGGCCGGGCAGACGGTGAACGCGGTGCAATCCTCGCCCACCATCGTGGTGCTTGGGCAGCTGGATAAGATGACCGTTCAGGCCGAAATCTCCGAAGCCGACATCGCCCGCATCAGCATCGGACAGCAGGTGCGCTTTTCCCTGCTGGGGGACAATGCGCGGCAATATGAAGGCGTGCTGGAAAGCATTGCCCCCGCACCGCGCAGCATCATCAATGACAGCGCAATCAATTCCAGCAACACTGATACAGGGTCGGATTCCGCCGTCTATTACATCGGGGAAATCCCGGTGGATAATGCCGACGGCCACCTGCGCACCTATATGACCGCCGAAGTCACCATCGTTCAGGGACAGGCGGCGGATGTGCTGACCATCCCCGCCACCGCGCTGGGCCGCCGTAACCCGGACGGCAGCTATCAGGTGCGGGTGCTGGTGGATGGGCAGCCGGAAACCCGCAATGTCACCACCGGGCTGAATGACAAGGTGATCGTGGAAATCACCGAGGGCCTGCGCGAAGGCGAACAGGTCATCACCGGCGAAGCCGACGGCACAGCCATCAATTCCGCCACCGCCCGCCGGGCGCAGGGCATGATGGGCGGCCCGCCCATGGGCCGCTGAGGGAGCGGATCATGGCTGAACCGATCATCCGCATTTCCGGCCTGACCCGCGATTACCCATCAGGCGACGGTGTGTTGCAAGTGCTGAAAGGCATCGACCTGACGATTGAACCGGGCGAGTTCGTGGCCATCATCGGTGCCTCGGGGTCGGGGAAATCCACGCTGATGAACATGATCGGCTGTCTGGACCGGCCTTCGGGCGGCAGTTACCTGCTGGACGGGCGCGAGGTTGCGCGGCTGAACCCCGAGGAGCTTGCGGCCCTGCGGCGCGAGTTCTTTGGCTTTATCTTTCAACGCTATCACCTGCTGGCAGAACTGACCGCGCTGGGGAATGTCGAGGTTCCGGCGATCTATCGCGGCACTCCCGCCGAAGCTCGCCATGCACGTGCCGCCGAGCTGCTGACCCGGCTGGGTATGGGCGAGCGGCTGGACCACCGCCCCGGCCAGTTATCCGGGGGCCAGCAGCAGCGGGTTTCGATTGCCCGCGCCCTGATGAATGACGCGCGGGTAATTCTGGCAGACGAACCCACCGGCGCGCTGGACAGCCACAGCGGCGAGGAAGTCCTCGGCATCCTCAAGGAACTGAACCGCGACGGCCGCACCGTCATTCTGATTACCCATGACCCGAAAATCGCTGCCCGCGCGGATCGGGTCATCGAGATCAGCGACGGTCGCATCATTGCCGACCGCCGCGGGACCGACCCCCCCGCCACCGCGCTGGAAACCAGCACCCCCGCCCGCGCCACCGTGCCGCTGGTCGGGCGGCTGACCGAGGCGCTGCGCATGGCCTTTCTGGCGATGCGGGCGCATAAGCTGCGCAGTTTCCTGACCATGCTGGGCATCATCATCGGCATTGCCTCGGTCGTGTCGGTGGTGGCGCTTGGCAATGGCACGCAGCAGCAGGTCTTACAGAATATCAGCGGGCTAGGAACCAATACGCTGCAAATCTATCCGGGCCGCAACTTTGGTGACATGCGGTCGGGCCGGGTCACGACGCTCGTGTCATCGGACGGGGTGGCGCTGGCGCGGCAGGATTTCGTTGCCTCGGTCAGCCCCACGGTTTCCAGCAGTCAGACGCTGCGGAATGGCTCGACCGAGGCCAGCGCACAGATCAGTGGGGTGAATGAGGATTATTTCGACGTGGCCGGCGTCAAACTGCTGCAAGGGCAGGTCTTTGACGCAGCCGATGTCACCGCCATGTCGCAGGATGTGGTGATCGACCAGAACACGCTGACAACCATGTTCCCGGATGGCAATGCCGTGGGCAAATTGCTGATGGCAGGCAAGGTTCCCCTACGGGTGATCGGCGTGGGCGAGGCCAGCAGCAGCGGCCCCGGCGGCAGCCAGAACCTGACCATCTGGGCACCCTATACCACGGTGCAGGTGCGCTATATCGGCACCACCAGCGTCAGCGGACTGACGCTTCGGGTCAAGGACGATGTGGACATGACGCTGGCCGAGCAGTCGGTCGAAAGCATCCTGACCCAGCGCCACGGCACCAAGGATTTCTTTATCATCAACAATGACCAGATCCGGCAGACGATCACTGCCACCACCTCGACCCTGACCCTGCTGATTGCGGCAATTGCCGTGATTTCGCTGATCGTCGGCGGCATTGGGGTTATGAATATCATGCTGGTGTCGGTGACGGAACGCATCGGGGAAATCGGGTTGCGCATGGCCGTGGGCGCGCGGCAATCCGACATCAAGGCGCAATTCCTGATCGAAGCGGCGCTGGTCTGCATGATCGGCGGCGCGCTGGGGCTGGCGCTGGCGCTTGGCTTTGGCTGGCTATTCGAGGCGCTGAGCAGCGATTTCAAGCTAATCTATTCGACCGGCTCGATGGTGGCGGCGCTGGTCAGTTCAACCGTGATCGGGCTGGCCTTTGGTTATCTGCCCGCGGTGCGTGCATCGCGGCTGGACCCGGTGGAAGCCTTGGCCAAGGGTTGAATAACGTCCCCGCCGGAAAAGGACGCGTGCCGCGTCCTGGCCTCCGGCGGGGATATTTCTGGACAAAAGATGCTGGTGCGCCGCGTTTATTGGGCGGGTGCCTGCGTTTTGGCGACGCGGGTGCCGGTGCCTTCGCCACGCATTTCGGCATAACCTTCCTGACGGCACAGCGCGTCAGCGGTTTCCACCGACATGCTGGCCGGACGGTTGATCGAGCGGTCCCACGTCACTTGCCGGGCCGTGTAAAGCTGGCAAGTTACCGGGCCAGCCGCAGTTTGCAGCAGAACCGGATCGGTTTCATAGTCTTCGGGCGTGATGGCGCAGGCGGTCAGGGTCAGACCGGCGGCAACAAGGATGGCAGCTTTTGCGAACATTACATTTCTCCGTTAAATATAGCGACCTGAGCGCCCCCCAACGTCAAGCCAAGTGAGCGCATCTTAACGAAAAAACTTTGCTCAGACAATAAAATACCATGTCAGGGCAATGAGTTGCGCTACAACCGCAGCGAGCGCCGCAGCACCCGCACAAAGTCGGATATATCGCGGGTTACGCTGCGCAGGTCACGGGCCAGACCGGCAAACTGCGGCAACCCCTCGCGGGTAAAGGCTTCAACCCCCGGTGCAGCGCGGGCCACCATCACCTGAACCTGCCCCGCTGCGGCCTGCGCCGATTCCGCTGCGCCACGCACCCGGCCCAGAATGGTGGGCAGATCGGCGTTGACCCGTTCCAGCGTCGTGTTCAGCCGAGCCAGCGAGGCCCGCAAATCCTGTGCCACCGGCCCGACCTCGGTGTTGATGATGCGATCGGCCCCGTCCAGCGCACGGGTGGCGCTGTCGATGGCGGGCGTGGCGCTGGCCGACAGCGCCGACAGATCAGCCGCAGTCTGCGTCACCTGATCCGACAGCCGCCGCAAATCGCCCGCCATATAATCCTGTGCCTCGTTCAGTGCGCCGGTGGCGCTGTCGGCGGCGGTCTTGATCGAGATCAGCGCCTGCCCTGCACCATCGGCCAGCGGCACAATCTTGTCACCCACCCCCGCAAACTCATCGGCAACACGGGCAATGTTATTCGCCGCCGCCGACAAATCGTTCAGCGCCTGATCCAGATTTGCCGAGGAATGTTCGACATTGGTCAGGATATTGGCCACCCGCTGCTGATTGTCGGTGCCAAGCAACTGCGTCAACTGGTCAGCGACGGTGTTCAGGCGTTCGATAATCTCTGGCCCCTGATCGCCCAGCGTTTGCAGCACCGAGCGCGTCGCCGGGATCACCGGAACGCCCTCGGTCCCGTCCATCAGCAGCGGCGCATTGGGATTGCCCGGCGTGATGCCGACGATAGACAACCCGGTGACACCCTGCGCCTCAAGCGCGGCGGTCGAGTTACGGCGCACCGGTGTATCGGCCCTGACCTCCAGCCGGACGCGGACCCGGCCCTGCTGCTGTTCCGACAAGGCCATATCCACGACCTGCCCCACCGGAAGCCCCGCAAAACGCACCTGAGAGGCGATGTCCAGCCCCGACACTTCGGTGAAATACACGTCGTAATAGTCGAACTGACGGTTGGTTTCGTAATTCGCAAACCACAACAGGAAACCCAGAATCCCCAGGAACCCCGCAATGGTGAAACCGCCGATCAGGACGTAATTGGCTTTGTTTTCCATCCGTTACTCCTTTACAGCGGCGGCAGCGCGGGCGCGGGGACCGTTGAAATATTCCCGCATCCACGGGTTATCATAACGGGCCAGATCATCCATGGTGCCGGTTGCCAGAACGCGCTTGTCCGACAGAACCGCAATCCGGTCGCAGCAGGCCCGCAGCGTATCCAGATCATGCGTAATCAGGAACACGGACAGGTTCAGCGCATCGCGCAGACTGACGATCAGCCGGTCAAAGGCCGTCGCGCCAATCGGGTCCAGCCCGGCGGTCGGTTCATCCAGAAACACCACCTGCGGGTCCAGCGCCAGCGCCCGCGCCAGACCGGCCCGCTTGCGCATCCCGCCAGACAGCTCAGAGGGGTATTTCTCGCCCGCCGACCACGGCAACCCGGCCATTGAGATTTTCAGATCCGCCAACCCGTCCAGCACTTGCGGCGGCAGGTCCAGCACTTCGCGCAGCGGCACCTGCACGTTTTCCCGCACCGTCAGCGCCGAGAACAGCGCACCATCCTGAAACATCACCCCCCAGCGGCGTTCAACGCTGCGGCGCTGGTCCGATGTGGCGCGGGCCATATCCACGCCAAAGGCCCGCACGGTCCCACCATCAGGCTGTTTCAGCCCGACAATCGTGCGCAGCAGCACCGACTTTCCGGTGCCCGAACCGCCGACGACGCCCAAAATCTCGCCCCGCTTCAGGTCAAGGTCCAGATTGTCATGGATCACATGCCGCCCGAACTGCGTGCGCAAGCCCCTGACTTCAATGACGTTTTCGGCTACCACCCCACCTCCGAGAAGAACACCGAGAACAGCGCATCCACAAGGATCACCGCAAAGATCGCCCGCACCACGGCGGATGAGGTCATCTGCCCCAGCGATTCCGCATCCTTGCCCACGCTCATACCCGCATGACAGCCGATCACCCCGATAATCACCGCAAAAACCGGGGCTTTCATCAGGCCAACGGCGGCATTGTTCAGCCCAGTGTCCTGAATCATCCGCACCACGAACAGGCCGGGCGAGATGCCAAGCGTCACCCATGACATAATGATACCGCCAAGGATACCCGCCAGATTGGCAATCAGCCCCAGAATGGGCAGGGTGATAATCAGCGCCAGCACCCGCGGCACAACCAGCACCACATCAGGATCAAGGCCCAGCGTGCGCATGGCGTCGATTTCCTCGCGCATTTTCATCGACCCGATCGAGGCCGTCAGCGCCGAGGCCGTCCGCCCCGCCACGATAATTGCGGTCAGCAGGATGCCAAGCTCACGCAGGATGGAAATGGCAATCAGATCGACGACAAAGATTTCCGCGCCAAACTGTTTCAGCAGCGTGGCCCCCTGAAAAGCGATCACCACCGCGATCAGGAACGACATCAGCGCCACAATCGGCACCGCCCGCAGCCCGGTTTCCTGCGCATGATGCACAAGCGAGGCAAAGCGGAACTGGCCAGGATGGCGAATACAGCGGCCAAGCGCGGCCAGAAACCGGCCCAGATATTCGGCAAGCGAAACCAGTAACAGCCATGTTTCCAGCGTGTTACGGCCCATGCGCTCCAGCAGGCGGCGCGGCCATGGCGCGGCGGGGGACTGAGGTTCGGGCTGAGGCATGGCAGCGGTCACACTGTCCAGCAGCGCATGATGCCGGTCGGAAAGTCCCTGGATCTGCGTCCCACCCGCCACCCGGCCTGCCAGATACCACGCCCCTGCGGTATCCAGACGCGACAGCCCCGACAGGTCCAGCCGGGCCGCCCGCTCCAGCCCGGCAGGCAGCGCGGCCAGCGCCGCGACCGTCAGATCACCAGACAAATGTGCCTGATCGCCCTGCACATGCAGGCGCAGAGGCTGATTCTCGTCAGCTTCGGCAGCAGACCGGGCGGGCATAAGAAATCCTTAATCTTTTGGGGTCATATTGCGCGTGTTGCAGCGATTCGGGAAACCAAAAATGATAAATTGAAAAATGTCACGCATGTGATCTACAGCTTGCTTGCGGACGGACCGCAATCTGCTTAGACGAAACATATCTTCATATCATGCCCTCGGGTTCTGGCATACCGTTTCGCATACCGAAGCGGGGTGCGCTTGATAACCCCACACGGGCCACCAGCCAAGGATACCTCGACCGGATGATTGCCGAGAACCTGCTGACGCTGATGGTTTTACTGCCCTTTCTCGGGGCGATCGTCGCAGCAACCATGCCGGGCGACGCGCGCAATGCGCTGACCGGCGTATCCGCCGTCGTCATGGTGGCGATGCTTGGCATCCTGTTCGGGTTGCGCGATTTCATCGGTGACGGCGCGGTGGTCTCGACCACAATCCGCTGGGTGGACAGTCTTGGCCTGAACCTGCGGTTCCGCATCGACGGTTTTGCCTGGCTGATGATGATGCTGGTCGCCGGTATCGGCCTGCTGGTGGTGGTCTATGCCCGCTGGTATATGTCAGAGGATGACGCCGCCTCGCGCTTCCATGCTGCGATCCTGACCTTTACCGGCGCCATGACCGGGGTTCTTTTGTCCGGCAATATCATCATGCTGGTGGTTTTCTGGGAACTGACCAGTCTGGCGTCATTCGTGCTGATTTCTTACTGGCACCAAAAGCCCGAGGCACGACGTGGTGCAAGGGTGGCGCTGACGGTAACGGCGGCGGGAGGGCTGTGTCTGCTGGTCAGCATGGCGATGATCGGCCACATCGCGGGCAGTTTCGAACTGGACATCGTGCTGGCGCGCGGTGCCGTGATCCGGGCGCATCCGCTGTACGAACCGATCCTGTTCCTGTTCCTGCTGGCCGCCTTTACCAAATCGGCTCAGTTTCCGTTCCATTTCTGGCTGCCCAATGCGATGGCCGCCCCAACGCCGGTTTCGACGTTTCTGCACTCGGCCACCATGGTCAAGGCCGGGGTGTTCTTGCTGGTGCGGTTCTTCCCCGTGCTTGGCGGCACCGATATGTGGTTCTTCCTCGTGACCGGCATCGGCATGATTACCCTGACGATGGGGGCTGTCACCGCACTGTTCCGGCATGATCTGAAAGGCTTGCTGGCCTATTCCACGATCAGCCACCTTGGCCTGATTACCGCGCTGGCCGGAATCGGCAGCCCGGCCGCCATCATTGCGGCGATCTTCCACATCGTGAACCATGCCGTGTTCAAGGCATCGCTGTTCATGTCGGCGGGCATCATCGACCACGAAACCGGCACCCGCGACATGCGCCGCCTTTCGGGGCTGCGGCGCTGGCTGCCAATCACCTCGACACTGGCGATCGTGGCGGCGGCTTCAATGGCTGGGGTGCCGCTGCTGAACGGGTTTCTGTCCAAAGAGATGTTCTTCGACGTGGCGCAGCACTGGAACAACGGTTCGATGCTGGATAACGCCCTGCCGTGGATTGCGGTATTCGCCAGCGCCTTCAGCGTCGCTTATTCACTGCGCTTTATCCTGAAGGTCTTTTTCGGCCCGCCCGCAACCGCGCTGCCGGTCATGCCGCCGCATGAGCCTCCTGTCGCCATGCGCCGCCCGGTCGAGCTGCTGGTGTTCCTGTGCCTTGGCATCGGCCTGTTCCCGGCGCTGCTGCTGGGTGCGGCGCTGCAAGACGCGGGGCAATCCGTGCTTGGCGCGGCAATGCCTGCTTTCAGCCTCAAGCTGTGGCACGGCTGGAACCTGCCGCTGATGATGAGCATTGTGGCCTTTGCCGCAGGCGTGGCGATTTATCTGCTGACCCGCCGCCGACTGAACCGCAGCACCCCCGGCACGCCCGAACGGCACTATATCGACGGGCTGGCCCTGTTCGACCGGCTGCAACGCGCCCTGACCGCGCAGGCTGCACCGGCGCTGCACCGGCTGATGACGGCTGCCAGCCTGCAAACCCAGCTTCGTGCCGTGGTGCTGGTGACGCTGGCGCTGACCGCGCTGGTGTTACCGGGGACCGAATGGGTGCCTGCGGTTCCCGCTTTTGGCACATCCGAGGCTGTCTTTGCCCTGCTGTGGCTGATCGGTGCGGTCTGCGCCATCGGCACGGCCTGGCAGGCGAAATACCACCGCTTTGCGGCGCTGGTCATGCTGGGCGGCGTCGGGCTGATGACGGTGATCACATTTGCATGGCTTTCGGCCCCGGATCTTGCCGTGACGCAGCTCGTGGTCGAAATCACCACCACCATTCTGCTGCTGCTGGGCCTGCGCTGGCTACCACAGCGCAGCAGCGCCATTCCCGGCGACCGTGACCTGTCGGCACATATCCGGCGCGGGCGTGATCTTGCGATTGCGGTTGCCGGCGGGCTTGGGGTGACGGCTGTTGCCTATGCGGTCTTTGCCTCGCGTGCGGTGCCGGGTGTGGGCGACTGGTTCCTGCGCAATGCCTATTCCGAGGGCGGCGGCACCAATGTCGTCAACGTGATTCTGGTCGATTTCCGGGCCTTCGATACTTTTGGCGAAATCGTCGTTCTTGGCACGGTGGGACTGACCATCTTTGCCCTGCTGCGCCGGTTCCGTCCCGCCCCGGAAAGCGCCGAACTGCCCCGCGCCCGGACCGGGGACGGCCTGCCTGCCGAAAAGCTGATCGCGGTGCCGGCGCTGATGATGCGCTGGATGTTCCCGGTGACGATCCTGCTGGCGGCCTATTTCTTCCTGCGCGGTCACGATCTGCCGGGCGGTGGCTTTGCTGCCGGGGTCACGCTGGCAATCGGTCTGACGCTGCAATATATCGCCTCGGACGTGCGCTGGATCGAGGATCGCCTGCTGGTGCTGCCAGTTCTGTGGATTGCCTTTGGCCTGTCCATGGCGGTTCTGGTCGGGCTTGGGTCGTGGCTGTTCGGCTATCCGTTCCTGACCGCCCATGCGCAATATATCACCCTGCCGGTTGTCGGGCAGGTGCCTGCCGCCACGGCGATGCTGTTCGATCTGGGCGTGTTTGCAGTCGTCGTCGGGTCCACCACGCTGATCGTGATTGCGATTGCACACCAGACCTTGCGCGTCAGCGCCGCCAAACCGCGCCGCAAGCCCGAGCCTGAACCCACCGCCACCGAGGCGACCACCGACACGACCCCTGACGGAGCCGCCACATGAGTCTGATCCTTGCACTTGCCATCGGAACCCTTGCCGGGTCTGGGATCTGGCTGCTGATGCGGCCCCGGACCTTTCAGGTGATTTGCGGGCTGTCGCTGCTGGCCTATGCGGTCAACCTGTTCATCTTTGGCGTCGGCCGCCCGCGGGTGGGGGCGCCGCCGGTGATGCCCAAGGGCTATATCATCAACCCCGCCAACTATGCCGACCCGGTGCCGCAGGCGCTGGTGCTGACGGCCATTGTTATCAGCTTTGCCACGACGGCGCTGTTTCTGGTGGTGCTGCTGGCTGCGCGCGGCATGACCGGCACCGACCATGTCGACGGGAAGGAGCGCCGCCCGTGATCCCCGGCCTGAAACCCGAACATCTGCTTATCGCCCCCTTGCTGATCCCGCTGATTGCCGGGGCGCTGATGCTGTTTTATGACGACCGCCGCCGCTGGATGAAGGCGGGGCTTGGCACGGCTTCGGTTATCGCGCTGCTGGCCGTCTCGTGGGAGTTGATCCGTCAGGCCGGGGATGACGCCACCCTGCGGGTCTATCTGCTGGGCAACTGGCCGGTGCCGATGGGCATTGTGCTGGTGCTGGACCGGCTGTCGGCGCTGATGGTGATGCTGACCGCGCTGTTGGCGCTGCCCGCGCTGATCTTTTCCATGGCGGGCTGGCAGGGCAAGGGCCAGCATTTCCATTCATTGTTCCAGTTCATGCTGTTCGGTATGAACGGGGCCTTTATGACCGGCGACCTGTTCAACCTGTTCGTCTTTTTCGAGGTGATGCTGGCCGCCTCTTACGGCCTTGTCCTGCACGGCTCGGGGGCCGAAAGGATCAAGGCCGGACTGCATTACATTGCCATCAACCTGACCGCCTCGCTGCTGTTCCTGATCGGGGTGGCGCTGATCTATGGCGTCACCGGCACGCTGAATATGGCGCAACTGGCGCAGCTTGCCGGGCGGCTGTCCGACGGGCAGATGCCGCTGTTCCACGCTGGCGCGGCCTGCCTTGGACTGGCCTTTCTGATCAAGGCCGGGATCTGGCCGATGGGCTTCTGGCTGCCGCGCGTCTATTCCACGGCGGCCGCGCCGGTGGCCGCGATGCTGGCGCTGATGTCAAAGGTTGGGGTTTACGCGGTGCTGCGCATGGCGCTGCTGTGCTTTGGCCCCGAAGGTGCGGACCCCGGTTTCGGCGGGCCACTGCTGCTGGCGGCAGGGCTTATCACAATGATTTATGGTGGTTTCGGCGTGTTGTCCGGGCCGATCGCGCAGCGGGTGGCGCATGTGGCGCTGATCTCCTCGGGGACGCTGATCGCAATGATTGGTGTCGCGTTGCTGGGCGGCGGGCCACGGATGCTGGGCGGGGCGCTGTATTATCTGGCTGGCTCGACTCTGGCGGTCAGCGCCATGCTGCTGATCGCAGACGTCGTGAACCGTCAGCCCGAAAAAAAGCCCGAGGATGACCCGGACGATCAGGACGAAGACCCCCTGGAGGCGCTGCGTTGGGGACCGATGGGCCTTGGCGCGGTCGAGGATGACGACGCCCCGGTGACAGCCATGCCCGGTTCGCTGATGACCATGGCGGCGCTGTTTGCCACCCTGACCGCCGTTCTGGCCGGGCTACCGCCCTTCAGCGGGTTCATTGGCAAATTCGCCATGATTTCCGGGGTTTTCTCTACGGCAGGAACGGACAGCGGACTGCCGCCGGTGGCCGTCTTGTTCATCGTGACGCTGATCGGCACCGGCTTTGCCGTGCTGCTGTCCTTCATGCAGTTCGGCATCAGCCGGTTTTGGGTGCAAGAAGATCACCCCCGCGTGCTGGCGCTGGAAATCGTGCCGGTCACGATTCTGGTGGCGGTGCTGGTGCTGCTGGCCTTCCGCGCCGAACCGGCCATGCGCATGACCCTGCGCGCCGCTGATGGCTTGCTGGAGGGGCGCTATTCCCAAACCGTCATGTCGGTGCGCCCGGTTGACCCCGCGCCCGCCCCCGATACCGGAGACGCCGCGCCATGATGCTGCAACGCCCGTTTCTGTCGCTTGGCCTGATTCTGCTGTGGCTGATGCTGTCCGGTTTCAGCATCGGCAATCTGGTGCTTGGCGTGCTGATCGCCGGGGTCGCCGTTCTTGCATCTGCCCCGCTGGAGCTGCCGCGCAGCCGTTTCCCGCGCCTCTGGCCTCTGATCCGGCTGGCCGGCCGGGTCTCGGTGGACATTGTGCGCTCGAATATCGGGGTGGCGCGGGTGGTGCTGGCCGGGCCGGATTACGCGGACCGCCATTCTGGTTTTCTGGACATCCACATCGACCTGAAAGACCCCAATGCGCTGGCGCTGCTGGCTATCATCCTGACCGGCACCCCCGGCACCGCATGGCTGGATTATCGCGCCGATGAGGGCGAAGACGCCTTGGGCGGGCGGTTGCTTCTGCATATTCTCGACCTCGACGACCCCGAATATTGGCGCGAAGTGGTTTGCAACCGCTATGTTCGCCTGCTGAAGGAGGCATTTGAATGAGCCACAGCCTGCTAAGCTATGCGCTGATCTATGCGCAATTCGCACTGGTCATCGGCGGGATGCTGGCCTGCTGGCGGGTGGTGGCCGGGCCGCGCGCGCATGACCGGGTGTTGGGTATTGATACGCTGTATATCAATATCATGCTGCTGACGCTGGTCATCGGTATCCGCGCCGGATCGCCGTTCTTTTTCGAAGTCGCCGCCGTCATTGCCTTTCTGGGCTTTGCCGCGACCGTGGCGCTGGCCAAGTTCCTGCTGCGTGGTGAGGTGATCGAATGACCGATCTGGCCAGCCTGCCCCCGATCATCGCCATTGCCGCCGCAATCCTGCTGGTCATCGGCTCAACCCTGACACTGCTGGGCAATATCGGGCTGGTGCGGTTCCGCAGCTTTTACCAGCGGCTTCACGCACCGACCCTTGGCACAAGCTGGGGAACGGCGGCGGTGTTTCTGGCCTCGATGCTGATTATCGGACAGGGAGACATCAACCGCGCCATCAGCGACCTGACCATCGGCATTTTCGTGATGATTACCATGCCGATTGCGCTGCTGATCCTTGGCCGCACCGCGCTGCGCCGCCAGCCGCCGAAAACCGACACCCTGCCCGATGAGGCGCTGGACCCGCCCTTGGATAAGGACGACCACCCGCCGCTGTAGAGGCGGCAAGAGCAGGCTGTTCCCAAGCGCCACAGGCCACAAAGTCCAAAGACAGCACCACGGACGGATGGCCCCGCACGTCATTCTGTCCACATCTGGCAGCCCATAAGCCTTCCGGGTGTCCCCCTGAGGCCCCTTTTGCTTGACCCCGGCGCGGTTCCCGTTCTGGCAAGCCCACTCCTTGACCGGGAAACCAGCCGCCATACGCCCGATAACCCCGCAAAATGCGGTGGCTTCATCCGGCAGCAGGCCATTATCCATCTGTATGAGGGAAAGCCCGCCGCAAAGACCGTCTGTCAAAGCGGCGGCAGTTTGCGGCATTACGCCCAAAGGCACAGCGGGCAAGGAAACCCCTGCCCGCTGCAAAGACCTTACGGTTTCGGTGCGTCGGATGCGTGCTGCATCAGGAACTCGGTCACCAGCGCCGCGTCAGCATCCTCCAGACCGGCATTCGGGATCATGGACGGCAGGATGCCGCGCCATTGCAGCTGCGTGAACGCCCCCGGATCGCGCGGGCCGTGGCAGACGGTGCAAGCCTCATAGAACAGTCGCTCGCCCGGCTGCATATCGGCATAAAGCGCCGCAACCAGATCCTGCATCCGCTCCAGCCCGAGGCTGGCCTCGTCGATCTCGGGAATCTCCAGATCAGTGATGATCTGCGGACCTTCAAAGGCGCGGTTCGGACGTTCGGGATCTTCGCATTTGCGCAGCCACGCCAGACAGGTATTGGCCGAGGTCGCTTCGGACAGACCCGACGCCCGCACGGTCGAGGTGATAAAGTTCACCTGCCCGCCGTTGCAGCGGCCCTTGCTGTCCACATCCGGCCAACCGCCTTCATAGATCGACATGACGCCCGGCATGATCTCATCCGACAGGATCGCCCCGGCAATCACCGTTCCGCGGTCGTTATACAGTTCCACGATGTCGCCATCGGTGATCCCGCGGGCCTCGGCGTCCTGACGGTTAATCAGCACGGGTTCGCGACCCTGCACCATATACATATTGCGCAGGCTTTCGCTGTTGGCCATCTGGCTGTGCAGGCGATACCACGGATGCGGGCTGACGACGTGCAACTGCCCTTCCTTGGCGTTGCCCAGATATTCATGCGGTTCCATCCAGATCGGCATACCGGGGCAGTCATCATGCCCCATCCGGGCGATGGATTCGCAGAACATCTCGATCTTGCCGGATTCGGTGTGCAGCGGGTTCTCCTCGGGGTTCTCATAGAAGGCCCCGTGACGCACCCAGGACCGTGCCTTTTCCGGCATCGGCAGGCGGACATAGCCCTTTTCCCAGAACTCCTCGAACGGGACGGTCTCAGCCGCGCTGGTGCGGTCATAGGCCGCGCGCAGGTGGTCCATATACTCCAGCCCGTCGGTGAATTGCTGCTCAACACCCAGATAGGCGCCCAGCTCGGCAAAGATGTCGTAATCCGATTTCGATTCCGCCACCGGGTCGATGATCTTCTTCATCGCATAAACCCGGTCGTTGGAATAGAACCCGCCGGATGACAGGTCATCGCGTTCCACCGGGCTGTTCGCGGCCATGATGATGTCGGCCCATTGCGTTGCCGCGCACCACCACACGTCCTGACAGACGATGGTGTCCACCTTTTCCAGCGCTTTGATCAGCCGGTTCACGTCCTGCTGGTGGGACATGAAATTGTTGCCGGCGTTATAGATCATCTTCACATCGGGATAGGTGTTCGGATTGCCGTTATAGCTGAACGCCATGCCGGGATTTTCCAGCATTTCAGTGATACGGCTGGCCGGGCAGACGGTCTTGGTGAAGTTCTTGCCCTGCGCCAGCCCGCGCGGCACACGATGGCCCGATTGCGGCATCCCGCCGCCACCAAAGTGCCACGAGAAACCAACCCCCTCACCCGGCTTACCGATCTTACCCAGCAGCGCGGCAAAGTTGATGATAACCCAGTGGGTCATTTCCCCGTGCTGCGCGCGTTGCAGCGACCACGCGCCTGCAAACTGCGTCTTTCTGGTGGCAAACAATTCGGCCAGTTCGCGGATTTTGGCCGCGTCGATGCCGCAGATGGCGGCGGCCCATTCCGGGGTTTTCGGGGTGCCGTCATCCTCGCCCTTGACATAGGCGATCCAGCGGTCGCTGCCGGTGGTATATTTTGCCAGATAGGCGTCGTCCTGCCAGCCGTTTTCCAGAACGTGATACGCCATGCCAAGGAACAGCGGCACATCGGTGTTCGGGATGATCTTCAGCCATTCCGCGTTCAGATAGGCGTCTGACGCGGTTTTCTGCGGGTTGATCGACAGGAACTGCACGCCCGCATCGCGGATCATTTCCCACGGCGCGGACATGCCGTGATCGGCCACGCGGTTTTCGATCCGGTTGTTCTTGATCGGGTCGCAGCCCAGCAGAACGAAAACTTCGGTATTGTCACGGATGACCTCCCACGCGGTTTGCGGCGAGAACACCTCCATATCCCCGATGATATGGGGCAGCGCGATCTCGCTGGCGCCGCCGGACCAGTCGCCCACGGTAATGGTGCAGCCGCCCAGCAGGTTGAACAGCCGCCCTTGCAGCACGTTGGGACGCATGGTGCCGGAATGGCTCCACCCACCATAGGACGAGCTGAACACGGCCTCATTCCCATGTTCTGAAATGGTGTCCACAATGGCTTTCGCGGCCAGCTTATAGGCGGTGTCCCAATCGACGCGGACAAAGGGTTCCTTGCCGCGCAGTTCCGGTTTGGTGTCACCGGTTTGCCAGCCTTCCAGATAAGATTTGCGCACCATCGGATAGTTGATGCGGGTCTTTTCGTCATAGGTCCGGTCAATGATGCCATGGGTCAGCATCTCGGTCGGGCGGCCGTCCAGCTCGGCCAGCGGGTTGACGGCAACCATCCTGCCATCCTTCACCACGGCCTCGAACGGGCCATAGTGGCTGGCGCTGAACACGCGCCCCTGACGGAAGGTGTTGGGGTCCATATTGGCCAGCGCCGACGTGCCAAGCAGCGCGCTGGTGCCGGTCAGCGCCAGCCCGCCAAAGATAAAGCCGCGGCGTGTGGGTTGGTGGAAGGACATGGTTGCTCCTCTCATATTCAGCGCGTGTCCCGGCCATGGGATCAGAGAGAGCGCGGCAAACTTTGATGCGGATCAAACCGGGGTCCGGTTCATATCGGGCGTCTTACAGATAGGGTTCGTCTGTCTGATCGAAATATCCCAGAAAACATAACGCCTTACACGACCGCGATTCGATCACGCGGCAGGCTGGTTGACCTCGGCGGCATAGCGGCGGCGGGCGGTGGTCGGGGTCATGCCCACCTGCCGGGCAAATGCCTTGCCAAAGGAAATCTCGCAGGAATAGCCCATATCATGCGCGATTTCCGCCACCGAACGGGTGCTGCCACGCAATTGCTGCAAGGCAAGCTGACAGCGGATCGCCAGCAGGGTCTCGGCCGGGCCGCGGTTGGCGCGTTCGGCAAAGCGGCGGGCAAAGGTGGCGCGTGACATGGCGACTTCGGATGCCAGCGAGGCCACGGTCCAGGGTTTTTCCGGGTGCCGATACATGGTGATGACTGCGGGTGCCAACGCCGGATCGCCCAACAGCGCAATGATACCGTGATCCGGGTCCGGCAACGACAGGCTTTGCCGCAGGGCCAGCACGAACAACACCGTGGTCAGCGAGGTGACGATCTCGGTTGCACCGGCATGGCGGGCCTCGGCCTCGCGGCGGATCAGCCGGGTAATGGCGTCCAGCTCGCCCGCGCCGAAATCCGGGGTCAGGTGCAGCACCGGCGGCAGCCCGTCGAACACCATCGGCCCGATCAGCCGGTCATAGCCGAACCGCCCGCAGAGCAGGTCCAGTTCCGGCGGCTGCTCGCCTTCAGGCGCGAACAGCCCGGCAGCACGGCGCATCTGCGCTGGTCCCCGGCCATTGGCATTGCGCAGCCGGTGCGCCGCCCCCTGCGGCAGAAGGATGACCGAACCGGCCCCGGCCACGAAATCCGGCTGCCCCGGCACATCGACCTGCACCCGCCCGGCCAGAACGATGTGAAAAACCGCCTCGCCCACGGGCGAAGGGTCATGGTCCACGAAGCAATCGCCCGACATATGACAGCGCAAATCCAGCGACCCGCTGAGGTCACACAGGCTGACAAGATCACCGACAATATCCATCAGATCCTCGGGGTTTCGCGGGTGGTTACGTTCAGGCGCTGACAATATGCCTGCGAAGCGGGGCAAGCACAGGGTTCAGGCGTCTTGCATAACTGTCAGATCGTCTCAACCCGCTGAGCCAGCACGATTGAGACGTTTAGACATGAAATCCTTTGCATCGGACATGGAAAAGCGCGGGCCACCACTTAGCTTGATCCTGTCACACCCATAACAGAGGCACGCCATGCTGAACTGGAAAGACTATCGCAAGCAACTGATGACCCGCATCGGTGACATCGGCAAGCGCAGCCCGGCAACCGTCAAGGGATATCAGATGCTGTCCGGCGCCGGGGCGGAAACCGGGCATCTGGACGCCAAAACCCGCGAGCTGATCTCGCTGGCGGTCGCCGTCACCACCCGTTGCGACGGCTGCATCGCCGTTCACGCAGCCGAAGCGGTCAAGCAGGGCGCGACCCAGGACGAGATCGCCGAAGCCCTTGGCGTCGCCGTCGCCATGAACGCCGGAGCCGCAATGGTCTATTCGGCCCGCGCCATGGATGCCGTCGCCGATGTGATCGAAGGCTGACAAGTCGCGTCCTTGGGCCGGCTATCCGGGCGGCGATTCCGTGCGCATCTGGCGCACGCAGCGCGACATCATCGGCACGGTGATGCGCGGCGAGGTCTCGCCCGAGGATGGGCTGAAGCAGATCGTCGATGAAACCAACGCGTTGATGAAATAACCGCATCGGGCGGGGCTGTCGCGGCCCCGCCTCCCTCGCGAGGATCATCCGGATCACCGCCGCGACTGCCTTGCCAAAGGGCCACTTTTGGCAAGGTGATGAACGGGCCGCATCGGGGGAACCACCCGGACACCGCGACCGATCCGTTGCGCCGGATGCCCCCTTCAGAGCGTCGGTAAACCGGCCAGATCCCCGCCCCAGACAGAGGCCAGCATGAAAATCATCCAGATCACCGACACCCATCTGCTGCCGCCCGGCGAAACGCTGTGGGGGATCGACCCTGCGGCGCAGTTACGGCTTGCGCTTGACGACATCCGCACCCGCCATGCCGACGCCGATCTGCTGGTGATAACCGGCGATCTGTGCAACGATGGCGACCCCTCGGCCTATGCCATGCTGCGCAAGATGCTGGAGGGGCTGCCCTTCGCGGTCAGGCTGATGCTGGGCAATCACGACGCGCGCCCGGCCTTTCTGGACGCCTTTTCCGATCATCCCCGCGACGGGGCCGGTTTCGTGCAATCATGGCTGGACAGCGATTTCGGGCGGCTGCTGTTTCTGGACAGCCACCACCCGGCCACCATCGGCGGTCGCTATTGTGCCGCACGTCTTTCGTGGCTGCGCGAGGCTTTGGGCGGCGCGGGCGAACAGCCGGTCACGGTGTTCATTCACCATCCGCCGGTTGTGGACGGTCTGGCCCATTTCGCCCGCATCGGGCTGCATGATGCGGATGCGGTCATGTCCACCCTGCACGCCCATCCGGGCGGCATCCGTCATATCGTCTTTGGCCATATCCATGTGCCGCTGACCGGCACCACCGCTGACGGCATCACCTTCAGCTCGGGTCAGGCCAATGCACATCGCTTTGTCACCGACCTGAACGACCCGACGCCGTTCTGGACCGGTGGGAACCCCTGCTATCGCATCCTGACACTGGATCAGACCGGCTTTCGCGCCTATGGGGCCGAGGTCGGACAGCCCCGCATCGCGGACAGCCGGTTCTGCGAGGGACCATAACCCATCCGCCGCTACCGGCCTGCGGAATAATCCGTGCCGCTTGGTCCCATCAGGAAACCATCCGACAGCCGCCCCAGCGGCACCGAGGTTTTCAGCATCCCGGTCAGGCTGGCAGCGTCGGTCTGACCGGCCAGCAGGGCCTCATAGCCCCGCACCACCCCGGCAAAGTCGCGGCTTTGCGGTGACAGGCGCAGGGCCGAGACGCCCGCCTCTTGCAGCGCCTGCACATGATGGGCGGCCGTAGCGGTGGATTGGCTGAGCGTCTGGATTCCGTTCACAGCAAGGAAGGGCTGGCCGTCCAGCGTCTCGACATCGCGCCCGTCCGGGTCATCGCCGCAGACGAACTGGCAACTGTCCTTGGCCCGGTCATGCAGCCGCGCGTGATAACAGCGGCCCGACACCGCCAGCGGCAGGCGACCGTGGCCCCAGACCTCGACCGCCACACCCGCATCCTGACCCGCCGCCGCCAGCGCCGCAACCGAGGCCAACGGCAGTTCCGGCGGCAGGCAGATGCGCGTGGCCCCGCGCCGGGCCAGAACGTCCAGCGTGCCTTCGTTATAGACGTTCACCAGCGGCCCGACCCAGATTTCATGCCCCTGCGGCACATGATGCAGCACCGCAAGGTCGTTGATCTCGACCGGCAGGCCCATCTCCATCAGGTCAGCGGTCAGCTTGCGTTCGCGTTTCAGGGTAATCAGCGCCAGCGTGGTCAGCGCCACCTGCTTTCCGGCCTGCTGCAAGACCTCGATCGCGCCGGGGATTTCCTGTTCCCAGAACGGCAGGCGCTTGGAACAGACCAGCTCGCCCAAGACCACCCGCGCGGCGGGGGTGGCAGCCATGTCGGCGTAAAAGCTGCGGACGGTTTCAGCGGGCCAGAAGAACTGGTTGGCCCCAATCGTCAGGTCCATGCCGTTATCTCCATGTTTTTGCATAGGCGCCGGTGGTCGCGGACTGGCCTTCGGTCAGCCGCGCAAGCGCACCCACGGGCAACGGCTGACCCGCCGCCTCGGCCTCGACTGCGGCGCGAAAGGTGCGCACGACCTCGGCCACATAGGCGCGTGACCGCTGGCGGCCCTCGATCTTCAGCGCGGTAACGCCCGCCTTGGCCAGCGCCGGGATCAGTTGCGTGGCGTCAAGACTGACCGGGTCTTCAAACACATGGCCGGTCTGCTCGCCCGAGGTAAAGCAGCCCTTGCACAGCGTCGGATAGGGTGCGGGATGCCCCGGCGGGGTCTTGTGGATGGTAAAGCCGCCCAGCCGCGCCCGCAGCCCGTCAGCTTCCTCGCTGTAGACCACATGGCTGGCCGGAGAGCAGACGCCGTTCATATTCGGCGATTTCCCGGTGGCATAAGAGGACAGCGAACAGCGCCCCTCGGCCATGACGCACAACCCGCCGAACACGAACACCTCGGTTTCCACGTCGATTTCGCGGTTGATGGCGCGGATTTCATCCACCGTCAGCACCCGCGGCAGAACGACACGGCGCACCCCGAACGCCTCAGCGTAAAAGTTGATCGCGTCGGGGTTGGCCGCCGCCGCCTGCACCGACAGGTGACGGCGCAGGTTCGGGTGATGGGTGGCGGCATGATCCAGCAGGCCAAGGTCGGCCAGAATCACCGCATCCGCCCCGGCGGCCTCGGCATTGGCGACGGCACGATGCCAGATCGCAGCCGCCCCGGCGCGGGGAAAAGTGTTGATCGCCACCAGCACCTTGGCCCCACGCGCATGGGCATAGGCGACGCCCTCGGTCATTTCCTCGGGGGAAAAGTTCAGCCCCGGAAAATTGCGGGCATTGGTGTCATCGGCAAAGCCGCAATAGACCGTATGCGCCCCGGCATCGACGGCGGCGCGCAGGGCTGCGGGTGTGCCGGCCGGGCAAACCAGTTCCATCATGCGAATCCCTCCTGTTCGGCGCGGTGCAGGAGCAGCCCGCTGAGTTTTTCGACCACAGCAACCAGACGGCGCAGCGGCGGCGCAAAGGGGCCGGAAAGCTGCGCCAGCTCTTCGGTCAGGTCCAGCTCGGCATCGTCCAGCGCGTTGCGCAGGGCCAGAACGGCCTCGGTATCGCCTTCGATGGTCAGGTCGCGGGCAAAAAACAGCGCATCCCCGTCGAACTGGCCATGCAGCATCCCCACCAGCGCCGCCACCGGCCCGGCAATCCGGGCGTCAGCCTGCGGCGCATGATGGCGGCGGTGCGCGGTGATGCGCGGTCCCGCCGCCGGGTCCATCAACAGCGTGAACGGCAGGTCGGTCGGGTCAATCAGCACCTTGCGGCTGGCATAATCACCGAGGCGGCGCAGCAGCCCCGGATGCTGGTCCGAAATCCGCGCTGCAAACCGGCTTAGCCCCACCCCCAGCAGCGGCAAGGGCAGCGGGCGAAGCGCAAGGGCAATCGGACGCGGACAACGCGGAACGTCGGTTGCGTGATGGTCGGCGGGCATGGGCATCCTTTCCTGTCGCGGGTCAGGCTAACCCTGCCGCACGGGCCGGGACTTGACCGAAGGCAAGTCTTTACCCCGCACCCGCATGTTAGCCATGAGGCAGGCTGACACAGGATGACCGGCGTGCGGACTCTGCCCATATTCACCGACCTTCGTGCTTTTCTTGAATGGAATCAGGGGCGCGGACAGGTTTTGCGCCTGTCTGACCCGCTGTCCGTGCGCCATGAGATGACCGCTGTTCAACTTGCCGCGCTGCGTACTGGCGGCCCGGTGCTGCGTTTTGACGCAGCCACCCTGCCGGATGGGCGCCCCGCCGGGATGCCGGTCGTTACCAACCTGTTCGCCACGCCAGACCGGGTTGCCGCAGGCATGGGGCTGACGCTGGATCAGGTGCCGGATTTCGGCGCGTTTCTGGCCGCGCTGCGCAGCCCGCCCCCGCTGGAGGGGATGCGCGATGCCCTGTCGCGCTGGCCGATGCTGCGCGCGGCACTGGCGACCCGCCCCCGGCTGCTGCGCCACGGCCCGGTGCAGCAAAACGTGACCGAAGCCCCGGACCTGACCGCCCTGCCAATCCAGACCCCATGGCCCGATGATGGCGGCCCGCTGATAACCTGGCCGGTGGTTGTCACCCGCCCCCATGACAGCCGGACCGAGGATGTGACCCGCTATAACCTTGGCGTTTACCGGGCGCAGGTGCTTGGTCCCGACCGGCTTGTCATGCGCTGGCTGGCGCATCGCGGCGGGGCCGCCCACGCCCGGACATGGGCGCAGGCGGGCCAACCGATGCCGGTGGCGGTGGTGCTTGGTGCTGACCCGGCCATGTTGCTGGCCGCCGCCCTGCCACTGCCCGAAACCGTGTCAGAGATGACCTTTTCCGGCGTGCTGCGCGGCGCACGGGCCGAGCTGGTGCCGGCCCGCAGCGTGCCGCTGATGGTCCCCGCCCGCGCCGAAATGGTGATCGAGGGCTGGATTCACCCCGGTGAGACCGCACCGGAAGGCCCGTTTGGCGACCATACCGGCTATTACAACGCGGTTGAGCCGTTCCCGGTGATGCGGGTCAGCGCCCTGACCCATCGGGATCAGCCGCTTTACCTGACCACCGTGACCGGGCGCCCGCCGGACGAACCCTCGGTCATTGGTGAGGTGTTCAACGCGCTGGCTCTGCCGGTGATCCGGGCGCAAATCCCCGAAATCAGCGATCTGTGGCTGCCCCCGGCGGGCTGTTCCTATCGCATCGCGGTGATCTCGGTCCGCAAACGCTATCCCGGACAAGCGCGGCGGGTGATGATGGCGCTGTGGGGGATGCTGCCGCAGTTCAGCTACACGAAATTGCTGATCGTGGTGGATGATGACATTGACGTGCGCAACTGGGACGACATCGCATGGGCGCTGGCCACCCGCATGGACCCGTCGCGCGATCTGATGGTGCTGGACCGCACGCCGATGGATTACCTTGATTTTGCCTCGCCCGAGGAAGGGCTGGCGGGCAAGCTGGGCATCGACGCCACCACCAAGATCGGCACCGAAACCGCCCGCGAATGGGGCAAGGTCATGGCGCTGAACCCCGAACATGAGGCCCGCGCCGCCGATATTCTGGCCCGCGCAGGACTGGTCACATGAGGGTCACGCTGGGACTGTCCGGCGCATCCGGCGCGGCGCTGGGGCTGGCCTGTGCGCAACATCTGCGGGCCGCCGGGGTCTTGGTCGATCTGGTGGTGTCGCGCATGGCGGGGCGCACGCTGACCGATGAGGTCGGGCCGGACGCGCTGGCCCGGTTGGAGGCGCTGGCCGACCGGGTGCATCCGGTGACGGATTTGGGGGCCTCGATCGCCTCAGGCTCGCATCCGGCGCAAGGGATGATCGTCGCACCCTGTTCGATGCGCAGCCTTGCCGCCATCGCACATGGGCTGGACGACAACCTGCTGACCCGCGCCGCCGGGGTGCAGCTCAAGGAACGCCGCCCGCTGATCCTGCTGACGCGAGAGGCCCCCCTGACGCTGGCACATCTGCGCAACATGACCGCCGCAACCGAAATGGGCGCGGTGATCCTGCCCCCGGTCCCGGCTTTTTACCTGCGCCCCGATTCGTTGGCTGAGGTGATCGACCAGATCGCCGCCCGTGCCGTGGACCTGCTGCGCCTTGGCCCGCCGCAGGCAAAGGCATGGACCGGCACAGCGGACGGCTGATCCAACCGCCGCGCTGACCCCAAACCGCCCATAATTCAGGCTGCGGCGATCTGCCCGCCGGCCTGAACATACCGGTCTGAATATGTATGAAATCGCTTTCATATTATCAGCCAATTTCCGCCATTTTACCCCGCTGATCCCGCCCCCACGCCCTGTCTATGCTGCTATGCAGCGTGGATTTTTCTTGTCAAACCGCCCTTTCTGCGCCTATGCGCTGCAATAAGAAACCGATACCACACCCTAACCCGCCACGAGGGAGGCCAATCGTGAGCATCGAAACCGCAGCCAGTCAGATCCTGCCCCTGATCGGGGGCGCCGATAACGTCGTCAGCGCCGCGCATTGCGCAACCCGCCTGCGGCTGGTGCTGAAAGACAGCAGCAAAGTGGACAAAGCCGCGCTGGATGCGCTGGAGGAGGTCAAAGGCACCTTCCAAAGCGGTGGCCAATTCCAGATCGTCATTGGTCAGGGCGCGGTGAACCGGGTCCATGCCGACCTGATCGGGCTGGGCGTGCGTCCCGTCTCGACCGAGGAAGCGAAAGAGGACGCGGGCGCAAACCTGAACCCGCTGCAACGCTTTGCCCGGCTGCTGTCCAATATCTTTGTGCCGATCATCCCGGTGATCGTGGCCTGTGGCCTGCTGATGGGTGTGCTGGGCCTGACTCGCACGATGGGTTGGCTGCCTGCCGATTCGGCGCTGCTGGAAATGCTGGATATGATCTCGAACACGGCCTTTGTGTTCCTGCCGATCCTCGTGGCCTTTTCTGCCGCGCAGCAATTCGGCGTCAGCCCGTTCCTGGCAGCCGCGCTTGGCGGCATTATGATCCACCCGGCGCTGCAAAACGCCTGGACCGTGGGCGGCGGCGTCAGCGAATATTGGGATCTGTTCGGGATGCAGGTCGCGCAGCTTGGCTATCAGGGAACGGTGCTGCCGATCCTGATTGCCGTCTGGGTCATGTCCTACGTCAACCGTGCCGTCCGCCGCGTGGTGCCGGATATGCTGGACATCGTGCTGACGCCGTTCCTGACGCTACTGATCTCGGCGTTTTTCGCGCTGATGGTGCTGGGACCGCTGGGCCGGGGCTTGGGCGATGGCATCTCGTTCGGGCTGCAATGGCTGTATAACGTCGGTGGGCCGCTGGCGGGTCTGGTGTTCGGCGGGCTGTATTCCGCCATCGTCATTACCGGCGTTCACCACAGCTTCCACGCAATCGAGGCGGGCCTGCTGGCCAATCCTGCGATTGCGGTGAACTTCCTGCTGCCGATTTGGGCCATGGCAAACGTGGCGCAGGGCGGCGCGGCGCTTGGCGTGTTCCTGCGCAGCGATGACCAGAAGGTGCGCCAGATCGCCCTGCCCGCCTCGCTGTCCTGCCTGCTGGGCATCACCGAGGCCGCGCTGTTCGGCATCAACCTGCGCTTTATCCGCGCCTTCTTTGCGGCTGCTGTCGGTGGCGCGGTCGGCGGTGCCTATGTCGTGGCGACCAAAGTCGGCATGACGGCGGTGGGCGTGACCGGGGTGCCCGGCATCGCCATCGTGCAGCCCGCCTCGATGCTGAACTATATCATCGGCATGGCGATTGCCTTTGGCGTGGCCTGCGTGGGGTCTTACCTGTTCGCCCTGACCGGACCGAAGGCCAAGCAAGCCTGAACAACGGACGGGGGCGGCCACGCCCCCGCCGCCAGCCACAAGAGGGCCAGCCATGACACACGATCCCTGGCGACAAGCCTTCCACATCAGCGCCCCGCAAGGGCTGGTGAATGACCCGAACGGGCTGATCCACTGGAACGGCCAGACGCATGTGTTCTATCAGTGGAACCCCTCGGGCTGCACCCATAGCAACAAACACTGGGGCCATGTCGCAAGCGCCGATCTGGCGCATTGGCAGCGCCTGTCCGCCGCGATTGGCCCGACCGACTGGTTTGACAAGAACGGCTGCTATTCCGGCAGCGCGGTGGATGCGGACGGGCTGACCCTGATCTATACCGGCAACGTCAAGGATCAGGACGGCAACCGTCAAACCTATCAATGCCTTGCCCGGTCCGCAGATGGGGTGGCATTTACCAAAAACGGCCCGGTCATCAGCGGCCCCCTGCCCGGCTATACGGCGCATTTCCGTGACCCGAAGCTGTGGTATCAGGACGGCGCATGGCGGATGGTGCTTGGCGTCCAGACCGAGACTGAACAAGGCACCGTCATCCTGCTGCACAGCCCCGACCTGACCCATTGGGAGCTGTCAGGGCAACTGCTGACGCCGGGCAATCACGGCTATATGTGCGAATGTCCCGACCTGTTCGCGCTGGACGGCAGCGATGTCTTGCTGTTTTCCGAGCAACGCCCCGGCAGCAATCTGGCGGGCTATGTCACAGGCCGGGTTGATCTGGCCTCGGCGGGTTATGACCACGGCCCGTTTCAGCGGCTGGATCATGGCCGCGACTTTTACGCGCCACAGACATTTGCGCACCCGGACGGGCGGCGGATCATGCTGGGCTGGATGGGCCTGCCGGAACAGGAAACCGCGCCAAGCGTCGCCCATGGCTGGTTCCACTGTCTGACGGTGCCGCGGGAATTGCACCTGCGCGACGGCCGGTTGCTGCAACAGCCGGTGGCGGAACTGGCGGCGCTGCGCGGCCCGGAAACCCAACTGGCGGGCGATGCTCTGAGCATCCCTGACGCACGGGCCTTTGATCTGCTGGTGCAGGCGGATGCACCGCTGGTGCTGACCATCCGCGACCATGCGACGCTGCGGGTCGGCAATGGTGCAATAACCCTGTATGAAGGCGAAACTCTGCTGGCTGACGCCGCGTTAACCCCGGACCAAGGGTGCCGCCTGCGGGTGCTGGCGGATCATTCGAGCGTGGAAATCTTTGCGGGCGACGGCGAAATCGCCATCAGCGCCCGCATCTATCCCCCTGCTGCGACGCAGGGGATCACCGTCACAAGCCCGGTGCCACTGGCGCTGACATACTGGCCGATGAGCCGGGGCATTGATTAAGGGCGCAGCCGCCCGGAAAGGAACCACATGAAACTGTTTGGCATGTTCGGCAGCAAATCCCCCGATTCCAAGCCAGAACCCAAAGCAGAACCCGCACAGCCCGCGCCGGACCTGTCCCCGATCAGCGGACCGGTCACGGTTGCTGCCCCTGTCAGCGGGCAATTGCTGGTGCTGGCCGATGTGCCGGACCCGGTGTTCGCGGAAAAGGTGCTTGGCGACGGTTTTGCCATTGATCCGGTAGCCGATATGCTGGTTGCCCCCTTTGACGGCACGGTGATCAGCCTGCCTGCGACTGGCCATGCCGTGACCCTGCGCGCCCGCAACGGGGCCGAGGTGCTGATGCACATTGGCATCGACACCGTGGGGCTGAACGGCAAGGGCTTTCGCCCGCAGGTGCGCGAAGGCGACGCCGTGCGGCAGGGGCAGGCGCTGATCGGCTTTGACCGTAACGCGATTGCCGCGCAGGTGCCGTCCATGGTGATTCCGGTGATCCTGACGAATGAAGGCTTCACCCTGACCGACCTTGCGGCCCCCGGCGCGGTGGCGGTGGGTGATGCGGCGCTGACCCTCACCCCCGAAGGCGCGGCAACCGAGACCCCTGCGGCGACGACCGGCGAAGCCGTCCGTGTCGAGGCCGTGCTGATCGACCCGTTCGGCCTGCACGCCCGTCCCGCAGGTATCATCGCGCAACACGCCAAATCCGCGCCGGTCGGCGTCAGCATCAGCCTGAATGGCAAGACCGTGGACGCCCGCAGCCCCATCGCGCTGATGACGCTGGGCGCGGCCAAGGGCGACCGGCTGACCATCGCCGCCGCCGGTCCCGAGGGACGCGAGGCCGTGCAGGCCATCGCGGATTTCATTGCCTCTTTCACGCCCGAAACCGGGACCGCAACCCCCGCGCCCGAAGCCCCTTCGGCGGCCCCTGTCGCTGCCCCTGTCACCGCTGCCGCCCCTCTGCTGGCTATGGGTGAGGCGCTGGATTTCAGCGGCGCGTCCGCCGTGCCGGGCCTTGGCATTGGCCAATCGCTGCGGCTGGTGCAGGCCGCGCTGGAGGTCCCCGAGACCGGCCGCGACCCGGCCGCCGAAGGCGCAGCCCTGACCGATGCGCTGAACCTTGCCCGGCAGGCCCTGCGCAACGCCACCACCGGCGCGAACCACACCCAGACCGCCATCATGGAGGCGCATCTGTCCTTTCTGGATGACGCCGCCTTGCAGGACGCTGCCAAGGCGCTGATTGAACAGGGAAAAAGCGCCGCATTCGCGTGGAAAACCGCGCTGGACGAACAGATCACCACGCTGCGCAGCCTTGGCAATGCGGTCATGGCCGAACGCGCCAGCGATCTGGCCGATGTGCAGCGCCGGGTCGTGCGCCTGCTGACCGGGCAGGCCGACAGCCGCGTAACCCTGACCGAACCCACGGTTGTGTTTGCCGAAGACCTGCTGCCCTCACAATTCGCAGAACTCGACCCGGCGCAGCTTGCGGGGATCTGCCTTGCCGCATCCGGCCCGACCGCGCATATCGCCATTCTGGCCGGCGCGCGTGGGGTGCCGATGGTGGTTGCCGCCGGTCCCGATGCGATGCGGGTGCCGGATGGGCAAAGCGTCATCCTTGAGGGCGAGACCGGCACGCTGCGCATCAACCCGCCCGCCGCCGATCTGGACTCCGCCCGCAGCCGCGCCGAAGCCCGCCGCCAGCGCGCCGCCGAAAGCCGCGCCAATGCCGCCGAGACCTGCCACATGGCCGACGGCACCCGGATCGAGGTTATGGCCAATCTCGGCCAGCTTGCCGATGTCGCCCCCGCGCTGGAAGCCGGGGCCGAGGGCAGCGGCCTGCTGCGGTCCGAGTTCCTGTATCTCGACCGCGCCACCGCACCCACCGAGGAGGAGCAGTTCCAGCAGTATCAGGCGATTGCCGATGCGCTGGACGGTCGGCCGCTGGTGATCCGCACGCTGGACGCGGGCGCGGACAAGGACGTGCCTTATGTCCAGCTTCCCGCCGATGAAAACCCCGCCCTTGGCCTGCGCGGCATCCGTATGAGCCTGTTCCAGCCCGAATTGCTGCGCGACCAGATCCGCGCCATCCTGCGGGTGAAACCTTACGGCGTGGTCAAGCTGCTGCTGCCGATGATCGCCACGCTGGAGGATCTGCGCAACGTCCGTGCCGTGATCGACGCCGAGATGGCGGCGCTTGGCCGGGCCGAACCGATTGAATTGGGCGTGATGGTCGAGGTGCCTTCGGTCGCGCTGCTGTCGGCGCGTTTCGCAGATGAGGTCGATTTTTTCAGCATCGGCACCAACGACCTGACGCAATATGCGCTGGCTATGGACCGCATCAACCCGCGCCTTGCACCGCAACTTGACCCGTTCCACCCTGCCGTTCTGCACCTGATCGCGCTGACCGCGCAGGGCGCGGCGGCAAAGGGCCGCTGGATCGGCGTTTGTGGCAACCTTGCGTCCTTTCCGCTGGCGGCGCCGGTGCTGATCGGGCTTGGCGTCACCGAACTGTCCGCCAGCGCGGGCGCCCTGCCCGAGATCAAGGCGATGGTGCGCGGACTGGACATGGCAACCTGCCGCGACGCCGCCGAAGCCGCGCTGAAGCTGGAGGACGCCGCGCAGGTCCGCGCCATGCTCGCTGAACGCTTCCCCGGTCATTAAGGCGGCCCCGCAATGAATATCCGCGAACTTGCCGAACGGGCGGGGGTTTCGACCTCGACCGTTTCGCGGGTGCTGAACAATTCCGGCTATGTCAGCGCCACGCTGCGGGCGCGGGTTCAGGCGATCATCGCGGAAACCGGCTATGTGCCAAGCGGGATTGCCAAGAACCTCAAAGCGAACCGCTCTGACGCCATCGGGATCATCATTCCGCGCATCAACTCCTATGCCTCGGGGCAGATCGTGGCAGGCATGGCGCAGGCGCTGGCGGCGCGTGGCCTGTTCCCGCTGCTGGGCAATGCCGCCAACGACCCGGACGAAGAACTGCGCTATCTGGACATTTTCCGCAGCCACCGGGTCAGCGGCGTGCTGATGCTGGCAACGCGCCTGACCGACCGGCACCTGACCACCATGCGCCAGATGGGTGTGCCGGTGGTGGTGACGGGGCAGGACGCCAGTGCGCAGGGCTTTACCTCGGTCATTCAGGACGAGCGCCGGGCGCTGCGCCAGATCACCGATTACCTGATCCGCAGCGGCCACCGCCGCATCGGCCTGATCGGCGGCCCGGATTGGGACATCCAGATCGGACAGGAACGCCGCGCCGGCTATCTGGACGCGCTGGCAGCGGCGGGGATCACGCCCGACCCGGCGCTGATGGTCTCGGGCGGGTTCGATCTGGCCGATGGCGCGGCGGGAATCGACCGGCTGGTGCCTTATATCGACCGCGGCACACCCACCGCCGTGCTGGCCGTCACCGACCGGCTGGCCATCGGCGCAATCAGCCGCCTGCACCAGCGGCGGCTTGCGGTGCCGGGGGAAATCTCGGTCGCCGGTGTGGGCGACATCGACAGCGCCGCCGCCTATAATCCGCCGCTGACTACGGTGCATTACGACTATCACGCCACCGGCCAGCGGGCGGCGGAATTGCTGCTGGCGCAGATCGGCGGGGCCAAGGCACCACTGCGCCACGTCATGCCTTTTGACCTGCGTATCCGTGACAGCGTGACCCCGCCTGCCCCATCAGCCAAAGTCAGTGCCGCAGGCTGATTAAGCAACCAGCAGTATAAGTCTATGCCGAATTACCCGTCTAATCCGGCATACCCTCTTTTGTTATCTTGTCCACAATCGAAAGGATAAGACATGCCCGATCATCGCCTCAACCGCCGCAGCCTGCTGCAATTGACCAGCGCGACAGCCCTGATGCTTGGCGCGCCCCTCACCCTCTCAACCGCAAAGGCACAAACCATGACAACCGAATGGGACAAGGTTTTCCCTCGCAGCGAAACCGTCGATCACGAAAAGATCAGCTTCAAGAACCGCTACGGCATCACCCTGTCGGGCGACCTGTATCTGCCCAAGGACCGCGGCGGCCCCCTGCCCGCCATCGTCGTGGGCGGGCCGTTTGGCGCGGTCAAGGAACAATCCTCGGGCCTTTACGCGCAGACCATGGCCGAACGCGGCTTTGCCGCGCTGGCCTTTGACGGCTCTTTCACCGGCGAGAGCGGGGGCGAGCCGCGCAACATCGCCTCACCCGACATCAACACCGAGGATTTCAGCGCCGCCGTGGACGCCATCGGCCTGCGCCCCGAGGTGGACCGGAACCGCATCGGCATGATCGGCATTTGCGGCTGGGGCGGCATGGCGCTGAACGCGGCGGCCATCGACAAACGCGTGCGCGCCGTGGCCACCAGCACCATGTATGACATGAGCCGCGTCATGTCGCGCGGCTATAATGACAGCACCACGCCCGAACAGCGGGCCGAGACGCTGGAGCAACTGGCCGCGCAACGCTGGACAGATGCCGAAAACGGCGCGCCCGCCTATGGCCCGCCCTCGCTGGATCTGACCGGGGACGAGCCGCAATTCGTCAAGGAATACGCCGATTATTACCGCACCCCGCGCGGCTATCACCCGCGTGCGGTCAATTCCGGCAATGCATGGTCCGTCACCACGCCGCTGTCCTTTATGAACATGCCACTGCTGACCTATATCGCGGAAATCTCGCCCCGCCCGGTCCTGCTGATCCACGGCGAGGCGGCCCATTCGCGCTATTTCAGCGAAACCGCCTATGAGGCGGCGGCGGAACCCAAGGAACTGTTCATCGTCCCCGGCGCGACCCATACCGACCTTTACGACAATAAGGCCGGTGTAATCCCCTGGGACAAGCTGCAAGCCTATTTCACCGAGCATCTTGCATAAAAGCCAACGGGGGCGGCGATGTCGCCCCTTTCCACAGCCAAAGGACAGCCGATGCAGACGCCCCATTTCCCGCGCCGCGCGATCCTTGCGGGCGCAACCGCCGCGCTGATGACAGCCCGCGCGACCTCGGCAACGCCCCTGCGTCTGCGTTGCCGTTTTGCGGATCAGGATTTCACCTGGCGGCTGCATGACAACCCAACCACGCGTGATCTGATTTCGCTTCTGCCACTGGATCTGATGATCGAGGATTTCTCGACGAATGAAAAAATCGCCCACCTGCCACGGCGGCTGGATGAGGGCGGGCTGGTTGATTACGATGACGAACAGCCCGGCGACCTGTGCTATTTCAGGGGTTGGGGCAATCTGGCGATGTTCCACGGCAGCTATCGCTATCGCGGCGACCTGATCCGGCTGGGCCATATCGAAGGCGGCGTGGCCCCGCTGCTGGTCAAGGGGTCATTCCCGCTGAACATCGCGCTGGCATAACGCGCAGGACATAACAGCCGGGGGCATAACGGGCGGGGACATCGCCCCCGCCCTTCATCACAGCCTAAAACGGCAGGCCAACATAGTTCTCTGCCAGTTCACGACGCGCGGTTTCAGATTCCGCCAGATGGGTCAGCGTGGCCCGGCGCATGGCGGCGGCGAATGTGTCCTCGCCCTCGAACTGGTGCAGCATGGTGGTCATCTGCCAGCTAAAGCGCATCGCCTTCCAGATCCGCGCCAGCGCACGTTCGGAATAGCTGTCCACACCCTTTTCGCTGCCCTGTTTCAGCGCCTCGATCAGCGCCTGATGCAGATAGAACACGTCAGACACCGCCAGATTCAGCCCCTTGGCCCCGGTCGGCGGCACGATATGGGCGGCGTCACCGACCAGGAACATCCTGCCCCAGCGCAGCGGCTCGCTGACGAAACTGCGCAGGGGGGCGATGGATTTCTCGATCGACGGTCCCGTGACCAGCCGCGCGGCGGCGTCTGACGGGATGCGGCGCTTGAACTCGGTCCAGAAGCGGTCATCGGACCAATCCTCGGGCGTATCGGTCAGCGGCACCTGAACGTAATAGCGCGACAGGTTCGCATTGCGCATCGAGGCCAGCGCGAAACCATGGTCCGAGCTTGCATAAATCAATTCTTCACTGACCGGCGGCGTGCGTGACAGGATGCCAAGCCAGCCAAAGGGGTAAACCCTCTCGAACTCGCGCCGCTTGGCCTCGGGGATGGTTTTGCGACTGACACCGTGGAACCCGTCACAACCCGCAACATAAGCGCAGGTCAGGCTGCGGCGTTCGCCGTTCAGCGTATATTCCACCCGCGCCCGTGTCGCATCGAGGTCATGGATGCTGACATCCTCAACCCCGTGGATAATGGTCGTCCCCATCGCATCCTGCGCGGCGTAAAGATCCTGCGTGACCTCGGTCTGGCCATAAACCATGACGCGCTTGCCCGTCAGACCCTTGAAATCAATGTGGATCGAGCGGTCGCCATCGGTGATGAAGGTGCCATCATGGGGGAACCCCTCGGCATCCATCCGGGCGCCGACCCCGGCTTCGCGCAGCATCTCGACGCTGCCCCATTCCAGAATCCCTGCCCGGATGCGCGACAGCACATGATCGCGGCTGGACCGCTCCAGCAGCACGGTTTCCACCCCCGCGCGATTCAGCAATTGTGACAGCAGCAGCCCTGACGGCCCCGCCCCGATAATGACGACTTGTGTATCCATATGTCCCCCCTGTTCAGCCAGAATCTAGCCCGACCGGAACCCGCGACGAATGGACGCAGCAGGCAATCTCTTGGATAAATCGTGCATCCTGACAGCCCTTGCACCTGCCATGCCCCCATGCCAGCCTGCCCGAAACAGGAGGAGCATATGATTAACCTGATCTATGGCGGCGCATCCCACCCAGCGACGGATAACCACAGCTTTCAGCGCATGAACCCGATCACCGGAGCTGTCGCCAGCGAGGCCGCCGCCGCCAGCCCTGCCGATGCCATCGCTGCGGCCGATGCAGCAGCCGCAGCCGCACCGGAATGGGCCGCGCTTGGCCCCAACGCCCGACGCGCTGCATTGCTGAAGGCCGCCGATGCGGTGGCGGCACGGGCCGATGCCTTTACCGCAGCGATGATGGAGGAGACCGGCGCAACTGCCGCATGGGCCGGGTTTAACGTCAACCTTGCCGCATCCATGCTGCGCGAGGCCGCCGCCCTGACCACACAAGTCACGGGCGAGGTGATCCCATCCGACAAGCCCGGCTGCCTGTCGATGGCCCTGCGCCAGCCAGTCGGGGTGGTCTTGGGAATTGCGCCGTGGAATGCGCCGGTGATCCTTGGCGTGCGCGCGCTGGCAACGCCCTTGGCCTGCGGCAATGCGGTGGTGTTCAAGGCCTCGGAAATCTGTCCCCGCACCCATGCCCTGATTGCCGAGGCGCTGGCCGAGGCCCTGCCGTCCGGCGTCGTCAGCCTGCTGACCAACGCGCCCGAGGATGCCGCCGAAATCGTCGGCACCCTGATCGACCATCCCGCGATCCGGCGGGTGAACTTTACCGGCTCGACGAAGGTGGGCCGGATCATCGCGGAGCGCTGCGCCCGTAATCTGAAACCGGCCCTGCTGGAGTTGGGTGGCAAAGCGCCACTGATCGTGCTGAAGGACGCCGATCTGGACGAGGCCGTGAAAGCCGCGATTTTCGGCGCGTTCTTTAATCAGGGTCAGATTTGCATGTCCACAGAGCGCATCATTCTGGCACCCGAAATCGCAGACGAATTCGTCGCCCGCTTTACCGCCCGCGCCGCCACGCTGAAAGCGGGCGACCCGCGCGACGGCTCTGCCCCGCTGGGCGCGGTGGTCGATGCGGTGACGGTGGACAAGGTTTCGGCGCTGATTGCCGACGCCCGCGACAAGGGTGCGACCATCCACAGCGCAGGCGCGGCCGAAGGCGTCCTTATGCCTGCGCAGGTCGTCGATCACGTCACCCCCGACATGCGCATTTATGCCGAGGAATCCTTTGGCCCGGTCGTCGCCATCATCCGCGCACAGGACGAAGCCGACGCCGTGCGGCTGGCCAATGACAGCGATTACGGCCTGTCGGCAGCGGTCTTTACCCGCGACATTGCCCGCGGGTTGGTGGTGGCGGGCCAAATCCGTTCGGGCATCTGTCACATCAACGGCGCGACCGTCCATGACGAAGCGCAAATGCCCTTTGGCGGCGTCGGGGACAGCGGCTATGGCCGCTTTGGCGGGCGGGCCGGGATTGCCGAGTTCACCGATCTGCGCTGGATCACCGCCGAGACCCAGCCCGGCACATTCCCGCTATGACGTGAATGGCGCACGATAGGCACTTGGCGACTGCCCCTGATGCAACCGGAACCGGCGCGAGAAATGCGCCGGGTCTTCAAACCCAAGCCGCCAGCCGATTTCCGCCACCGGCAAGCGGGTAAAGGCCAGCAGACGGCAGGCTTCGGTCATCAGCCGCGCCTCGATCTGGCGCGAAGCAGTCATGCCATGCGCGTCATGGCACAGCCGGTTCAGATGGCCCGGCGTGATCGACAGGGCGCGGGCAAAATCGCCGGGCCGCCAGCCAAGCGTCTGCGGATCGGCCAGAAGCTGCTGGAACCGCTGCATCTGCCGGGGCTGCGGTGCCTGATCCTGCGCGGCACCCGCCTTTGCCGCCAGAGCAATCAGCAAAGCCTGCGCCAGCAGCACCAACAGTTGTGTGCGATAAGTGCCAGACATGGGAAAGGCTGCGGCCAGTTGCCCGGTCAGCGCCTCCAGCCCCGGATCAAGCACGGTGACAAAGCTGCGGGTGATCTCGGCGGGCTGAACGGACAGCCCTGCCAGCACCGGCGCCGGAAGCGAAATCACCAGCCCTTCGCTATGCTGACGAAAGCGGAAACCATGCACCACCATCGGCGGAATATACAGGATTTGCTGTTGTTCCAGCGTGATGTCCTGCCCATCAATCAAGGCGGCGGCCTGCCCTTGCTCAATCAGGAACAACTGCGCCATGTCCCGATGCCGATGCGGAAAGATCTGCCAGTCATGCAGATGCGCCCGGTCGTGAATCCGCTCGACATGAACCACATCGGGAAAGGCAGAGGTCTCTCCGAACAGGTTGAAAACGGGGATCTGCTGGCTGGCGCTCATGCGTGATTGATACAGGCGGGAGTGGTGCCTGTCTATTGGCGCCTGTCCGCTAATGGTTATGCAGATGTCAGATCAACCCGCGCCAGCGGTCACATCTGTTGACCGGCCACAGTCAACGCAGTTCTGATGTTATCACGGCGGACCTCATCGAAAATCTCAGCAGCGTTGCCGACCATTTTCGACAAATCAGCATCCCCGAACTTTGCTGAGCGCACCTCGAAATCGAACCTTGGAATACCACAACGATACAGGATGTCCGTCAGCGTTCCGGCCATATCCTCGACCAGATCTTCGTAATAGTATGTGACCGGGATCTTGTGCTGCGTGATGCGCTGAATGTGATCGCGGCCCTGACGAATGATCGTAAGCGCCTGACGCAGCCGCCCGACCGGGATCACCGGGCGAAAATCGACGGCCTGTCCCTTTGGAATAGCCCAGCTTCGATGTTCGCCCTTTTCGCGGCCTTCGCTGACCCATGCTTCGGTGCGCAGAGCTGAAATGGCCGTCGCCAGATCATCCTTGCGGTCCAGAACAAGATAGGTCGGCGCAAGCGGGGCCATGATGTCCCGGAACGTATCAGGTTCGGCAATGCAATTCGCAGCCAGATTCAGAAACGTATCGCGCTGACCGGGCAACATCTCGGTTTCCAGCCATTCGCGCTGGTTTTTCCAGATTTCATCGCCACTGCCACCCGCCTGAACGGTCCGCGTCATAATGCCCGTCAGCGGTTCGTTGAAAACCCGCATGGCGCGTGACGACTGAATGATCGAGTTGACCAGATTGCTGCCAACACGCCCCCAAGGCATCAGGAAAATGATCGTCTTGGTCATGGCTTAACGCTTTCCCGTCAACGCATGACGCAAGCTGGCCATACGGTTGGATAACAATTGCCCGCGATGATCCAATTCCACCCGCGCAGCCTGATCCATATGAGTCAGCCGATCGCACAGGTCGCGCAGCCGGCTGATCTCGGCCCGCGCCACCTCATCCATATGATGTAAGCGTTTAATTTCATCGTGCAGGGCGGCAACCTCAGCTTCGGGAAGCTGTGTCACAACAGGCAGCGGATCGGCTGGAGCGGCTGGGGCAACAGCCGCAACGGCAGGCTGATCCGCAACCGACGCTTTCAACTCATCGAACTTGGCCTTAATTGTCATCAGCCAGGTATTCGTCTCACGCAGCTTATCCAGACGCTCCCGAAGCGCACCATTCGCCTCGGTCAGTTTTTCGCAACGATTGGTCAGTGCCTCCAGTCGCCCGTCCTTTTGCGGAATGATGGCCGAACTGTCAGCCAGAAGCGCCTGCACCAGCGCAAGGCGGCTATGTGATCCACCTTCGGCGTGGCGCTTTTCAGCCGCCGAAAACAGCCGCAACCAGTCCGGCAGCTTGGAATACCATGACCATTCTTCGATATGCTTCAGATTTTCACAGGCCAACTCGTCACGGGTTTCGGGGCTTTCCAACAAGCGTTCCAGCGCGTCAGCCATCGCATCCACGTTGCGTTCAGACAAGATGAACTGATGCTGCGATTCCCCCGACACCTCGCGCACCAAACCAACATCAGTGCTGACGAACGGCAGACCCGAAGCCATTGCCTCCAACACCGGATTGGGCGTGCCCTCATGACTGGACGAACAGACCAGCACATCAATTTCACCGTAGTAGTCGACCATTTCATCGGCATCACGATGGCGGATATTGCGATCCGCAACATGCAGGCTGATCGGCAATCCCTTGGCCTGCAACCGCTCGACCGCAGGGACAAGGATGGAATGGAAGCCCTTGGGGTCTTCCTGCAAGCTGGCATTGCCCTTGGCCCAGTTCGAGTTCCCAACCCAGCCGACAACCAGCGACTTGCGCTGTTCTCCGCGCGCCTGTTGCGCGATGCGCGCACGTTCAAACCGCCCGAACGAAACCGCATCCGGCGTTTCCGAGGCAGGCGCAGGCAGGTTCAGCCCGGAATATTCGTCATACAAACGCGCGGATGAAACAGCATAAGCATCAACCGCCGCAAATCCCCCCCGGCGCGAAGCGACATCTTCCCGGCGCAGGAACAGATGGTCATAAACCGAGGTCGAAATCGCCGGGGCTGCGATCCGCTCGGCCAGATCTTCGGCCTTCAGGCCCGACAACTCGTGGACGCGGCGCAGCATGGGCGTAAACAGCGACGAAAAGAACAGCTCGCGCCACATGAAATGCACATTGTCAAAACTGTTCTTGCAAAAGACTTCGGCAATCAGATCGGCGGGTTTCTCATAGTCGGTCACATAAAACCGCGAGACCTGATAACGCCCCTCCAGCAGCGGCGCGATGTTGTTGATGATATTGGCAAAAGCCCAATCCGGCCGGTCAATCACAATGGCCATGCGCCGCTGACGACCGGCCAGCGTCGCGGGCGACGCAATCGCCGTTTCAGTGCTGCGTGCGATGCTTTGTTCCAGTCGCACAGCAGCAGAACCGGCAGGCGCCAGCCCCCAAAAGCCCACCCACGCAACAGCCGAAGCAGGGCGCAGCGGCTCGGTGGCAGCACCCGAAATCGCGGCGTGAACGGGACCAGCCACCTGAACACTGTCAAAATCCGGCCGGGGGAAAAGCGCCACACCTTCGGCCGGGGCCGCCAGCCACCAGCCATCCGCCTGCCCAAGCAGCGCATCGCACAGGCTGCGCCATTCGGGAAACGACAGGGCATCGCGGCTGTCACGCTCTGGCAATTTGCCATAGCCCAGCCTGCCAACCTCATTTGGCTGCACGACCAGCCGCTTTGGCGCCGCATCGGCCAGCATCGACAGGCACGCCTCGGCCGGGGTATCCGCGGGAAGGCCGTTCAGCACGACAACAATATCAATCGCACCATCCGGGCGCATCCAGCCGGTCAGAACCTCTGCCGCCCCCGCCGCAACCAGCGCATCCCGCTGAAGGTCGGTTGCATCCGGCGCCCAAATGCGGGCATCAGTCAATTGTGCATCGGCAAGATGGATTGCCGCCAGCGCAATCTCGGACAAGCGGCCATTCAGGTTACTGGTTACAAGAGACATATGATCTTTCTCAGTTATCGGAAACTGTGCGCCAGAATTCACGCAGCCCTTGCTCCAGCCCGACCGAGGCAGACCAGTTCATCAGATCTGCCGCATGTGCCGGACTGCCCATCGAAAAGCGAATATCACCGGGTCGCGCCGCCGCGTGATTGACCGCGGATGCCGGCATAGCCGCCACCGTATCCAGCGTCGCAATCAGGTCCAGAAGGGTCGTGACCTTGCCGGTGCAAAGGTTGGCAACCTCGGCCCCGCCGCTGCGCAGGGCAAAGTCCCGTGCCGCGATCAGTCCGGCCACGATATCACCAACGTAAACAAAGTCGCGGCTTTGCATCCCGTCGCCAAAGACCGTATGCGCGACGCCTTTGCGCAGATTGTCGCAAAACTTCGAAATCACCCCGGCATAGGGTGAGCGCGGGTCTTGCCGGGGTCCATAGACGTTAAAAAACCGCAGACCGACACTCGGCAACCCGTGAATGACCGCAAAAGCCCGCGCCTGATGCTCACAGCCCAGCTTGTCCGCGCCATAGGGCGAAATCGGAGACGGCACCAGTTGTTCGGTGCAGACCTGCTGATTCTGGTCGCCATAAATTGCCGCCGATGAAGCATAGATGACCGGCTTGCCGCCATGCCGGGCCGCCGCCTGCATGATTGAGATTGTTGCACCCAGATTGGTCCGATGCCCACCCTGCCAGTCGGCAATGCAATCCTGAACGGACACCAGCGCCGCAAGGTGGAAAACCCCATCGCTGCGCGCAACCAACTGATCGACCAGCGGCGCATCCAGAATACTGCCTTCGACAAACTCTGCGGCCTCAGGAATGTTGTGGCGGTGTCCCGTGGACAGGTCATCAAGAACCACGACCCGGCGCAACACAGCGCCCAAACAATAAGAACCGCAACATGAGCAGCATCCGGGGCACGGCATCACCATGCCCCGGATGCGGGCATTTAATACCGGATCTGCGCCAGCCCGCGCAATTCATCGGCGGTGGTCGCGGGAAAGCCAAAGAACTCCAGATAGGCGGGGATCTGTTCGAACAGCATATCGGTGCCGATCTGGACCTGACAGCCGCGGGCGCGGGCCGCGGCGAGGAAGGCGGTTTCCTCGCGCTTCATCACCACTTCACCGACAAAAGTTTCCGGGGCAATGCGGGTGGTATCCATCGGCATCGGGTCGCCCTCGGCCATGCCCATCGGGGTGGCGTTCACCACGATGTCCCAACCTGCGGGATCGTTGCTGCCCGTCTGGACCGCAATCGGATAGGCGGCACGGATACGGCCCGCCAATGCCTCGGTCGCAGCGATGTTCAGGTCGTAAAGCCCGATCCGCGCCGCCCCGGCCTTAGCCAGCGAGGCCGCAATGGCCGAACCGACGCCGCCCGCACCAACCACCAGCGCCGAGGCCCCGGCCACCGCCCGGCCCTTGCGCAAGACGCCGCGCACGAAGCCTTCGCCGTCGAACATATCACCGATCAGCCGCCCGTCGGGGTCGCGCCGCACGGCATTGCAAGAACCGCAGATCTGCACGGTCACGCTGACCTCATCCAGCAGCCCGACCACCGGCACTTTATAGGGCATGGTGATCAGCGCCCCGCCAAAATTGCGCATCCTTGCGGCAGCAGGCAGGAAGGTTGCGAAATCGTCAGGCTCAACCCCCATCGGGACCACCACAGCATCAATGCCCCGCGCATCGAACCACGGGTTATAGATCATTGGTGCCTTGAAACTTTCGGTCGGCACACCGATATGCGGGATCAGCTTGGTATAGCCTGAAATCATTGGAAAATCATACCCTTGGAATAGCGCGGCCGCCCATCAGCCGTTTCAGTGCGGCAATGCGGAACGGCGCGTTATAGGCCCCATAGCCGTTATAGCCGCCTTTGCGTTGGACGATTTCAAAGAACATCCCGCCAAGCAGCGGCTGGCCGTAAAGCTGGAAGAACTCGCCCCCGTCCTCGTCGCGGTCATACAGGATATTATGCGATTTCAGCGCCGCCAGCAGTGCCGGGTCCAGCCCGAAACGCGCCTGAAGATCGGCGTAATAGTTTTCCGGGATCGGCAACGGCTGGAACCCCGCCGCCTGCATCTGCACGGCGCTGGCCAAAAGGTCGCGGCTTTCCAGCGCGATATGCTGCACCGTGGACCCCATGGATTCCGACAAAAACTTGCCTGCCAGCGTCCGGTGCGATTCCGCACCGTTCAGGGTAATCCGCGTCTGCCCGTCCGGCGATTCCAGCGCCTGCGAGCGCACCAGCCCGTCCGGGTCGGCCACGTCGATCATCGGGTGCCGCCCCATGTCAAAGATCGAGGTATAGAACAGCGACCATGACAGCATTTCATCATAGGGCATGGTCTCGGCCAGATGGTCCACGCGAGTCAGGCCGAAATCATTGGCAGGAGCGCCGGTCGGGTCGAACTCAACCTGCCAGACATCTGCAAGGCCGCTTTGCCGGTCGATGAAATGCAGGACCGAGCCGCCAACGCCGCGAATGGCGGGAATGTCCAGCTCTCCCGGCCCAACGGGCTGGTCAAAGGGCTTGGCGTCCAATGCACGGGCGCGGGTGATAGTGGCCCCCGCATCCTGCACACGCAGGCCAATATCGCAAACGCCGGTGCCGTGATTCAGGTAAAAGCTCTGCGCGAATCCGGTCTGCTCGGTGTTCACGATGATGCGAATATCGCCTTGCTGCCAAACGCTGACGCGCTTGTTCTTATGCTCCAGCGTGTGCCGGAAACCCATGCTGTGCAGTGATGCGGCCAGCATCTTCGCATCCGCATCATTGGCGGCGAACTCGATGAACTCGAACCCTTGCGCGGGGATATTCGGTGGCAAGGCTGGGGTGTCAGGCAGCAGGCCCGGTTCCGCCCGGCGGGTCTGATCCGCCAGCCAGATCAGGCTGCGGTGGCCGTCACGCGCGATTCCCTCGGGGCTGCCGCCGCGAAACTGGTCGTTAAAGATTTCCAGCGACAGCGGGCCAGCATAGCCCGTCGCCGCCACCGCCCGCATGAAATCAACCACGGGCAGGTCGCCCTCGCCCGGCATGTTGCGGAAATGGCGCGACCAATACAAAAGGTCCATGTCGATCAGCGGCGCATCGGCAAGCTGCACGAAAAAGATTTTGTCGCCGGGGATACGGCGGATGGTGTCAGGGTCGATCTTGCGGGACAGGGTATGAAAGCTGTCCAGAATCAGCCCAAGGTTCGGGTGATCGGCGCGGCGCACGATTTCCCATGCGTCGCGGTGGTCGTTGACATGGCGGCCCCATGCCAGCGCCTCATAGCCAATCTTCAGCCCGCGTTCTGCCGCAATGCCCGCCAGCTCGGCCAGATCATCGGCGGCGCGGTCGATGCCGCCCATCGCCGCAGGGTGCAGCGATGAACAAATCAGCATCAGGGGCGCACCCATCCCGGCCATCAGGTCGAATTTGTGCCGCGCCCGGTCAAATGCCTGCCGCCGCAGATCGCCGGGCAGCCCCTCGAAGTCGCGGAAGGGCTGGAACAGCATCACCTCCAGCCCGTGATCGCGGGCCATTGCCCCCGCCTCGGCCGGGGATGCGGCGTCGCGCAGGAAATCCTGTTCAAAGATTTCCACCCCGTCGAAACCAGCCGTCGCGATGGCGCGGAACTTTTCCCGCAGCGTCCCGGCGATGGATACGGTGGCAATGGCGGTTTTCATGGCTTACCCCCGGTTCAGCTTGTCTTCATCGGTCAGCGGCACCAGCCCCAACCGTTTCTGCCAGCGTTTCCAGATCGGCGTCTGGCTGAGGAAGATCGCCAACACCATCAGGAACAGCACCAAAGACAGCGGGCTGGTCAGGATACCTTTGAACAACGCCGGCAAGCTTTCCTGTTCGGAAATAATCGCCCGCCGCCAGTTCTCGTCCAGCAGGCGTGACAGGATCACCCCCAGAATCACCGGCCCAAGCTGGAACCCATAGCTGCGCATGAAATAGCCCAAGACACCAAAGCCAAGCATCCAATACACATCGGTGATCGAGCTGTTCACCGCATAGGCACCGACGATGGACAAAAGGAAGATCAGCGGGATCAGCACCGAGCGGGGCATTTCCACAATCTTGGTGAACAGCTTGATCCCGGTGAGGCCAAAGATCAGCATGAAGATATTAGCCAGCACCAGCGAGCCGACGATGAACCAGAACATCGAGGGCTGTTCGATCATCAGCATCGGGCCGGGGTTCAGCCCGTGGATGAACAGCGCCCCGATCATAATGGCCGTCACCGCATCGCCCGGAATCCCCAGTGTCAGCATCGGGATAAAAGCCCCGCCAACGGCGGCGTTATTGGCGGTTTCGGGTGCGACCAGCCCTTCCTTGGCGCCTTTGCCAAACGGCACTTCGGGATTGCGGGTGATGCGCTTGGCATGGTCATAGGCCATCAGCGCGGCCACATCCCCGCCCGTTCCCGGCAGCGCACCGACCACAACGCCAATCCCCGAGGTCTGCATCGACAGCGGCAGATATTTGCGGATCGAGGCCCATTGCGGCACGATACGGTTGATCTTTTGCCGCACGGCAACCGCGTCGATATGGTGCAACTGCATCAGCGCCTCAGACAGACCGAACATACCGATCATCACCGCGATAAAGCTGATCCCGCCCCACAGGTCGGTGATGCCAAAGGTGAACCGCTCCTGCGCGGTCAGCGGGTCCATACCGACGGTGCCAAGCATCAGGCCGAAGGCCCCGGCGAAGATACCTTTCAACAGGCTTTCACCCGAGAGCGAGCCGACCAGCAGCACACCCAGAATGGCGATCAGCATGAAATCGCGCGGCTGAAAGGACAGCGCAAAATCGCTGAGTGCAGGGGCGGCGACGGCCAGCACAAAGATGCCGACGAAACCACCAACAAAGGACATGACGGTGGACAGGCCGATGGCCTCGCCCGCTTCGCCCCTCTGAGCCAGCGGATAGCCGTCCATCGCCGTGGCAATGGACGAGGGCGAACCGGGAATGTTCAGCAAAATCGCCGTGCGCGACCCGCCATAGACTCCGCCCATAAAGATGCCGACCATCAGGCTGAGTGCCGAATACACGTCCCAGGTAAAGGTAAAGCCAATCAGGATCGACACCGCCATCGTGACCGACAGGCCCGGAATGGCACCGACATAGACCCCGGCGAATGTCCCCGCCGCGACCAGAAACAACAGTTTCAGATCCAGCCACGGGATCAGGAAATAGCTCAGAGCATCCATCAGAACAGCCCCCGGATCGCGGCCAGAATCTCACCCTCGGGAACGATGCCCGCAGGCAGCAGAACCGAGAAGATCAGCCGGAAAACAACGTAAACCACCGCAAGGCTCAGCACCGCCAGCCCAAAGGCCGACAACACGCCGCCACGGCGCAGGTAGAGGATCGACAGGAACAGGAATGCCAGCGAGGTCGGCAGGAACCCAAGCGGCACGACCAGCACAGCATAGGCGGCGATCAGCACCGTCAGAATCACCACCCGCGCGGGCAGAATATCGGTGAAGAAGCTGCTGCCGTCTCGCGGGCTTTGCAGCGTATTGCGCAGGATCATCCCTGAGGTGACAACCATCGCAAAGGTCAGTGCCATCGGCAGCGTGCCGGGCGAGGACAGCGACGAAAAACCCGAGATATTATAGGCCGTCCAGAGCAGGAACAGGCTGGCAAGAAACAGCAGAGCGTTAAAGACTAACTCGCCCGCGCTGCGCTGGTTACGATGGTGTTGCATGGGATGGTTCCGGCGATCAGAGAAAAGCCGCGCCCGGTCAGGGGCGCGGCACAGGCGTTACGGCTTGGGGATACCCAGCTCCTCGGGCGACACTTTCGCCAGCCCGGCATCCTGCAACAGCCAGGCGGTCGTGGACTGCCAGCCGTTCAGGAACTGCTGCGCCGGTTCGCCCGACAGGCTTTCGATGATATAGCCGCGCTCGTTCATCAGATTGACGAAATCGTCGCTTTTCGCGCCCTCGGCATAGGCGTCAACCAGCTTGGCCACAGCCTCATCCGGGGTGCCTTTCTTGACAAACACGCCAAAGAACGGACCCCAGGGCAGGTATTGGTCATATTCCGGGTTGGTTTCCGAAATCGTCGCCAGATCGGGCAGCGCCTCGGCACGGTCCTTATCCACCAGCGCGATGGCCTTCATCCGGCCGCCCTTGATTGATTCGATGGCCGCACCCAGCACGGCAGGCATCACGTCGATCGCCCCGCCTTGCAGCGCGGTCAGCGCCGGGCCGTCGCCGTCATAGGGAACCGCGGTGACGTTCAGATCATGCCTGGATTGCAGCATGGCGGTAACGACCGAAGCCAGCCCGCCCGGCCCGGTCGAGCCGAACTTCACCGCGCCCGGATTGGCCTGAATATAGGCCAGCATTTCCGGCAGAGTGTTGAACGGCGCGTCGTTGCGGGCGACCAGAATCGGCACACCACGGGCAAGGATATTGACGGTTTCGTAATCCGAATAATCCACGTCACCAAGGCCCATCACCTTGTAAAGCAGCGGGTTTTCGGCCCCCATCAGCAGGGTGTAGCCATCGTCTTTCTGCGCCGCGACAAACTTGGTCGCAATCGCGCCGACGCCGCCAGTCATGTTACGCATGACGACCTTTTGACCAAGGATACGTTCCGCATGGGGCGTGACGGTGCGCATGACCACATCAGTCGAACCGCCCGCGCCCCATTGGATCACACCCTGAATCTCTTTGGCGGGATAATCCTGCGCGGCAACCGGCAGGGCAAAGATTGCGGCGGTCAGGCCGCCGATCAGCAGATGTTTCAAAATATTCCTCCCTTGGGGTCAGAAAGTTACGGACCCTTCGGGCATAATCTGACCGCAGCCCAAGTAAAACCGCAAATATAATTATGACTGCGGCATTAACATCATGTTAATATCACGGTGGATCATGTCCCTTTGCGCAATTCCCACGGCCGCGTTTCGGTGGCGCGGCGCAGCTCGCTTCCGAACTGGCTGATCGCATATTCAGCAAAGCTGGAAAGCACCCGCCCCGTCTTGGTAACGGTATGGATTTGCAGTGTAATATCTACATCCAGCGGCACCCGGACAACGCCCGGCATATAAACTTCGGCCACGGAGAACTCGTCAATGATGGCCACGCCAAGATCATGGCGCACAAGGCTGACGACGGTCTGCGCGAAACGCCCCTGCATGGCATAATCAACCGGCAACCCGGCCTGAATCAGCGGGCGTGCCAGAATCGCGCCGTAAGGATCGGACGGGTCCACGCCGATCATCGGAAACCGCGCCAGATCGCGGACAGAGACCCGACGCTCCGCGGCCAGCACATGACCTTCGGGGACGATAGCCACCAGACTGCCTTCGGCGGTCAGGGTGCTGGTCACAGCGGGGCTGTCCAACGCGGCAGACATCATCACGAACTCGCCCCGCTCCAGCATCAGATAATCCAGCGTTTCCTCGATCTTCAGGATGTTGAGGTCGATGAACAGGTCGGGAAAGCGGTTGCGCACCTGCCGCAACGCGCGGGCGGCGATGAATTGCGCGATGGACGGGGCCGAGGCAAAGGCCAGATCCACCGCCTCGCCCCGCCGCAAACTGTCCACGGCCCGGTTCAGAGTTTCGACGCCACCGTAAACACGGGCAATCTGGTCGAAAATCACCCCGGCCTCGATCGCGGGAACAAAGACGCCGCCGCGCCGCTCGAACAGACGCAGTTTCAGCGATTCCTCGGTATGGCGCACAAGGCGGCTGATCCCCGGCGCGCTGACCCCAAGCATCCGCGCGGCCCCGGCAATGGTGCCGGTCATCATCACGGCGCGGATCACCTCGATCTGGCGCAGGGTCAGACCGGGCTTGCTGGCGCTTTGGCGTGGCATGGCACCCTTTCCCCCACCCATCGCCCTGCTGCGCGGGCAGGAGCCTCCGGCGGGGATATTTGAGGACAAAAGATATTATGCGCGATAAAGACCACGAAAACGTCCCAGAGCCTCGGCAAAGGCCGGGCGCAGGGCGGGATCGGGCGTGATCTCGGCAGCGATCCTGGGCGGGGTGCAGACCTGCGCCGGGTCCGCCCCGGTGGCCGCCATCAGCCCCAGCCGCGCCGCGCCGAATGCCGCGCCGAAATCGCCGCTTTCGGGAACCAGAACCGGAATATCCAGCGCGGTGGCAATCGCCACCAGCCAGTAATCCGACCGCGCCCCGCCGCCAAGCGCCAACAGTGCCTGTGGATCAGACCCCGCCGCCCGCAGCGCGTCGAGGTTATCGGCCAGCGCAAAAGCGACGCCTTCCAGCACGGCGCGGGTCAGGGCGGCACGGTCGCTGCGTGCGGACAGCCCGTGAAAGCTGGCGCGGATGCCGGCATCGTTATGCGGCGTGCGTTCGCCCGACAGATAGGGCAGGAACGTCACCGGCCCCGGCGCTTGCAGCGGGCCAAGTGCCGCCGTCAGATCCGCCGGGCGCGCGCCGGTGATGGTGGCGAACCATTCCATCGCGGCGGATGCCGACAGGATCACGCCCATCTGGTGCCACATGCCGGGCAAGGCGTGGCAAAAGGCGTGAACGGCGCTTTCGGGGCGCGGCAGGTAACGGTCGGTCGCGGCAAACAGCACGCCCGAGGTGCCAAGGCTGACAAAGCCCTGCCCCGCCGCAACCGTCCCCGCGCCGATGGCGGTGGCGGCGTTATCGCCTGCACCGCCCGCGACGACCACGCCCGGCGACATGCCCCAGTCGGCGACCAGTTCCGCCCGAAGAGTGCCGGAGACCGCGTTACCCTCGATCAGCGTGGGCATCTGGTCGCGGCGCATCCCTGACGCCGCCAGCAGCCGGTCCGACCATTCCCGCGCGCCGGTATCCAGCCAGCTTGTCCCCGCCGCATCCGACATTTCCGCGACATGCTCGCCGGTCAGCCACAGGCGCAGGTAATCCTTGGGCAGCAGCACCTTGGCCACGCGGGCAAAAGCGTCCGGTTCGTTTTCGGCCATCCAGACCAGCTTCGGCGCGGTAAAGCCCGGAAAGACAATATTGCCGCTGATCGCGCGGAAATCGGGGTCGGCGTCCAGCGTTGCTGCCTGCGCGTGGCTGCGGGTGTCGTTCCACAGGATCGCCGGGCGGATCACCTGATCGGCAGCATCCAACGTGACCGCGCCGTGCATCTGGCCGGACAGGCCGATCCCGGCGACCGCGCCCAGATCGTGCTGACCGCGCAGTTCTGCCATAGCGGCACGGGTCGCGCTGATCCAGTCGGCGGGGTTCTGTTCCGACCAGCCGGAATGGGGGCGCTGCACCGTCAGCGCGGCGGTTGCGGATGCGATGATGCGCTGGTCCGCGTCCATCAGCAGCACCTTGACCCCGGATGTGCCGAGGTCGATTCCCAGATACATATTAACCCCCTATATCACGCACGGCCTGCGCCAGATCGCCCATATCCGCGATAATCGCATCCGGGTGCAGCGCGGGCAAGCGTTCGGGCAGGCGGGCGGCCTGCGCATGGCTGCCGCCGGTAAAGCCGATGACCCGCATCCCGGCGGCCTTGGCGGCGGTGACACCGGCAAGGCTGTCCTCGACCACGATGCAATCAGCGGGGGCCGCGCCAAGCCGTTCGGCGGCCAGCAGGAACAGATCCGGCGCGGGTTTGCCGTTCTGCACCATGGTTGCCGAATAGATATGCGGCGCAAAACAGTCATACAGCCCGGTCAGCGTCAGGCAATGTTGCAGCCTTTCCGGCGTCGAGGACGAGGCCACCGCGCGGGGCATATCCAGCCCTGTCAGCGCCTGTGCAATGCCGGGAACGGGGCGCAGCTCGGCATCGAACCGCGCCTTCAGCCGGGCGCGATAATCGGGCAACAAGGGCGAGGCATCGACCCCATGTTCCGCCTGCACCAGCGCCACGATGCTGGCGATGGATCGCCCGATCATCCGATCAAAGATTTCCGCATCCGCGACCGGCGCCCCGGCCTGACGCAAGGTCAGGCCAAGTTCGGCCACCGACAGAGGTTCGCTGTCCACCAGCACCCCGTCACAGTCGAAAATCAGCGCCGTCATTGGCCCAGATAGGCGCGCAAGGTCGCCTCGGTCCCGTCACGCCACAGCATCCCCAGCCAGCGGGCAAAGGGCTCAGTAAAGCGCGGGTCACGGCCTGTTGCGCCGTAAATATCGGCCATGCCCAGCCATGCCTCGGGGTTTTCCCGCGCGGCCTGACCGGCCACCGTCAGCCGGTCCCAATTCGGATCGTTGGGTTCAATCACCGTGCCGCTGTCGGTGGTGCCGGCGCAATAGCGGCACCACAGCGCCGATTCCAGCGCCAGACCATCCACCGGCAGGCCCTTTGCCAGACGGTCAGCAATGGTCGGGATGATGAACTTGGGCTGGCGGTTCGACCCGTCCAGACACAGCCGCCGGATCGTGTCACCGATTTTCGGGTTGGCGCAGCGTTCCTTGACCTTTTCAAAATAGGCGGTCAGGTCGGTGTTCGGCACCGGCGGCACCACCGGGATCACTTCTTCGGTTTCCACCTTATCCAGAAAGGCGCGAACCAGATCGTTTTCCATCCCCTCATGGACAAAATGAATGTCCATCAGCCCCGAGGGATAGGCGATGATCGCATGGCCGCCGTTCAGGATGCGGATCTTCATCAGCTCCCACGGGGTCACGTCGGTGACGAACTCGACGCCGACCTCCTCCAGCGCGGGGCGACCGGCGGGGAAGTTATCCTCCAGCACCCATTGGATGAAATCCTCGGCAAAGACCGGGGCGGCGTCGTCAATTCCCATATCGCGGATCAGGGCGCGCTCGCGGTCGCCCGTCGCGGGGGTGATGCGGTCAACCATGCCGTTCGGAAAGGCGACATTGGCGGCGATCCACTCGGCAAGGTCGGGGTCAGAGAGGCGCGCGGTTTCCACCACCGCCTCGCGCGTGACGAGGCCGTTGTGGGGGATGTTGTCGCAGCACATGACGGTAAAGGGCGGGGTGCCAGCAGTGCGGCGGGCGGCAAGGCCCGCGACCAGCATCCCGAACACGGTTTTGGGTGCGTCGGGCGAAGCCCCATCGGCGGCAATCGCCGGATGGGTGGGGTCGAAGTGCCCGGTCGCGGCGTCGATGAAATAGCCGCCCTCAGTGATGGTCAGGCTGGCGATGCGGATCGCGGGATCGGCCAGCTTAGCCACAATCGCGGCGCTGTCGGCGGCGGGCAGATGATCCACCATCGCGCCAATGACGCGCGGGTCCGAGGCATCCGCCGATTGTTCGACCACGGTGTAAAGGTAATCCTGCCCTGCCAGAGCATCGCGCATCCGCGCGTCGCCCGGCATGACGCCCGCGCCGATGATGGCAAAGTCATGGCCCTTGCCGGTGTTCATCAGCCGGTCCAGATAAACCGCCTGATGCGCCCGGTGAAAATTGCCCAGACCGAAATGCACGATCCCGCCGGTCAGGGCGGCGCGGTCATAGGTTGGGGTGGCGGCGTCCAGCGCGGCCAGATTGGCGTTGTTCAGTTTCATCTCAGCTCATCCAGTTGCCGCCGTCGACGTTATATGTCTGCGCGACGATGTAATCGGATTCAGGGGTGGCAAGGAAAATCGCCATGCCGGTCAGGTCGTTCGCAGTGCCCATGCGGCCAAAGGGGACGGCGGCGCCGACCTCGGTCTTTTTCTGGCCGCGAGGTTTATTTTCATATTCCGCGAACTTGGCGTCCACGCCGTCCCAATGCTCGCCGTCCACCACGCCGGGGGCGATGGCGTTGACGTTGATGCCGTGGGAAATCAGGTTCAGGCCGGCCGATTGGGTCAGGCTGATGACGGCGGCCTTGGTGGCGCAATAGACGGCCACCAGAGGCTCGCCGCGCCGCCCGGCTTGGCTGGCCATGTTGATGATCTTGCCACCTTTGCCGCGTTCGATCATGTGGCGGGCGACGGCCTGCATGGTGAACAGCGTGCCGCCCACGTTGATTGCGAACAGCCGGTCGTAACTGTCCCGCGTGATGTCCACGATGGGGGCCAGATCGAACAGGGCGGCGTTGTTGATCAGAATGTCGATGCCGCCCATTGCCTCGACCGCCTGCGCCACGCCCGCGTCGATGCTGGCCTGATCGGTCACGTCCATGACCACCGGCACCGCACCGATTTCGGCCGCCGTGGCGCGCACGCCTTCGACGTTGATGTCGGCAATGGCGACGCGTGCGCCTTCGCGGATATAGCCTTCCGCAAAGGCGCGGCCAATGCCCCGTGCTGCGCCGGTTATCAGCGCGGTTTTGCCCTCTAACCTCATAGTGCGAGTCCTTCTGCGTCGAACTTATAGATGCGTCCCGGCTGAGGCGTCAGCCAGATGCGGTCGTCGTGATGGACCGGCACCTCGCCATTGGCGCGGGCGATAACGCTGGCACCATTGTCCAGATGCACATGCAAAAGCGTGTCAGACCCCAGATGTTCCGCCACGCCGACGATGCCACGATAGGCACCTTCGGTTGTGGACAATTGCCAGTGTTCGGGGCGCACCCCGATGGCATGCGCGCCATGGGCCGCAGCATCGGGGCCTTCGATAAAGTTCATGTTCGGGCTGCCGATAAAACCACCGACGAAACGGTTTGCGGGTTTGTTATACAGCTCCAGCGGCGATCCCACCTGCTCCACCCGGCCCGCACGAAGGACGACGATCTTATCGGCCATGGTCATCGCCTCGACCTGATCGTGGGTCACATAGATCATCGTGGTTTGCAGGTTCTGATGCAGTTCGGAAATCTCGACCCGCATGTTCACCCGCAGCGCCGCATCAAGGTTCGACAACGGCTCGTCAAACAGAAACGCCGCCGGTTCGCGCACGATGGCGCGGCCAATGGCGACGCGTTGGCGCTGACCGCCGGACAATTGGCCGGGGCGGCGGTCCAGATAGTCGGTCAGGTTCAGGATGCGGGCGGCATGTTCGATCCGCCGGTCCTGTTCCGCCTGCGGCATTTTCGCCATTTTCAGCGGAAAGGCGATATTCTTGCGCACCGTCATATGCGGGTAAAGCGCATAGGACTGGAACACCATCGCCAGCTTGCGCTGCGCGGGAGCAGCGTGGGTGACATCGCGCCCGTTAATCAGGATCTGCCCCGAGGTCACATCCTCCAGCCCCGCGATCAGCCGCAAGAGCGTGGATTTGCCGCAGCCCGAGGGGCCGACAAAGACCACGAACTCGCCCTCGGTGATGTCCAGATCGACGCCGGGAATAACCTCGACATCACCGAACGCCTTGCGCACTTGCTTCAGGGTAATGCTGCCCATGGTATCCCCTTATTTCACCGCGCCGAACGTCAGGCCGCGGACAAGTTGTTTCTGGCTGAACCAGCCCATGATCAGGATCGGCGCAATCGCCATGACCGATGCCGCCGAGAGTTTCGCCCAGAACAAGCCCTGCGGGCTTGAGAACGAGGCGATAAAGGCCGACAGCGGCGCGGCATTGGTCGTCGTCAACTGGATGGTCCAGAAACTTTCGTTCCATGCCAGAATGATGTTCAGCAGCATCGTGGATGCGATCCCCGGCACCGCCATCGGCGTCAGGATGTGAACGATTTCGTCGCGCAGGCTCGCGCCGTCCATCCGCGCGGCCTCAAGGATTTCGCCGGGAATCTCGCGGAAATAGGTGTAAAGCATCCAGACCACGATCGGCAGGTTCATCAGCATCAGGATGATGGTCAGACCGATGCGCGTATCCATCAGCCCGGTGCGCAGAAAGATCAGATAGATCGGCACCAGAACGGCGACGGCGGGCATCATCTTGGTGGACAGCATCCACATCAGAATGTCCTTGGTCCTCTTGGTGGGCGAAAAGGCCATCGCCCAGGCCGCCGGGATGGCCACGATCAGCGCCAGCACCGTAGACCCCAGCGCGATAACGACCGAGTTCATAAAGGGCCGGATATAGTTGCTTTGCGACTGCACGTCCTGAAAACTTTGCAGGGTAAAGGACGGGATCAGGTTGAACCCGGCAATCGCCTCCTGTTCGGTTTTCAGGCTGGTGATGATCGCGTAAAGGATCGGAAAGAACAGCATCAGGGCCACCGCCCATGCGGCGATGGTCCACAGGATGCGGCTGCTTTGCGGGATTGCGCGTGCCATGTGATCCCCCCTCAGTCCAGATTCTTGCCGACGGCGCGCATCAGGAACAGCGCCACGATATTGGCCAGCACAACGGCGATGATGCCGCCCGCCGCCGCCCCGCCCACGTCAAAGTTCAGACGCGCCGCGCGGTAGATCAGATAGGTCAGGTTGGTCGAGGCATTGCCCGGCCCGCCCCCGGTGGTGACAAGGATTTCGGCGTAGACGCCCAGCAGAAAGATCGTCTGGATCAGCACCACCACGGTAATCGCCCGCGCCATATGCGGCAGGGTCAGATGCGTGAACCGCGCCCAAGCGCCCGCGCCGTCCATTTCGGCCGCCTCGACCTGCTCGCTGTCCAGCGATTGCAGCGCAGTCAGCAGGATCAGCGTCGCAAAGGGCAGCCATTGCCAGGCCACGATGATGATGATCGAAAACAGCGGGAATTGCGCGAACCAGTCCACCGGCGACACACCCAGAAACCGCGCTATGTCGGCAAAGACGCCATAGCTGGGGTGCATGATCATGTTCTTCCAGATCAGCGCGGCCACCGGCGGCATGACGAAAAAGGGCGAGATCACAAGGATGCGCACGATCCCCTGCCCGAAGATCGGCTTGTCGATCAGCATGGCAACGCCGATCCCGCCGATAACGGTAATCGCCAGCACCCCCAGCACCAGAATCATCGTGTTCAGGATGGATTCCCAGAACGCCGGGTCAGTGTAGAAATACTGATAGTTGAACCACCCCGCCCAACTGGTTCCAGCCGGGTTCAGCAGATTGTAATTCAGGAACGAATAATACAGCGTCATGCCCAGCGGCACGAGCATCCAGACCAACAGCAGGATAATCGCGGGCATCCGCATCAGTCGGGCAATCCGGGCCGTTTCGCGTGTCGCCATGGCAGCGTCCCTTTGCGCAAGGAAAGCGCCGCCCGGTCAGGGGCGGCGCAAAGGGTTACTTGGGATAGCCGGCGCGGGCCATTTCACGGGCCACGTTGGATTGCGCGGCGCTCAGCGCGGCCTCGCCCGTGGTTTGCCCGGCCAGAGCCGCTGCGAATTGCTGTCCTACAGCGGTGCCAATGCCCTGAAACTCGGGGATAGCAACGAACTGACCCCCGGTATAGGGCACCTCATACACCGAAGGTTCTGCGGTGTTGGCCGCGTTCATCGCCGCCAGCGTGATCCCGGCAAACGGAGCCGCAGCCTGATAATCGGCGTTTTCATACAGCGAGGTCCGCGTTCCCGGAGGCGCAGCGCGCCAGCCTTCTTTCTCGGCCACCAGCGCAGTGTAATCCTTGCTGGTTGCCCAGGCGACAAAGGTCTTGGCTGCATCCTGCGCCTTAGACGAGGCCGGGATCGCAAGGTTCCACGACCACAGCCAGTTGCCGCGATTGTCCACGCCTTCCTTGTTGGGGAAGCTGGCGAAACCGACGTGTTCGGCCACGGTCGAGTTTTCCGGGTCGGTCACAAAGCTGGCCGCCACGCTGGCGTCAATCCAGATGCCGCATTTGCCCTGCTGGAACAGCGACAGGTTTTCGTTAAACCCGTTGGACGACGCGCCCGGCGGGCCATAATTGGTCATCAGCGCCAGATAATCGGTCAGGGTTTCGCTCCACTCGGCGCTGTCGAACTGCGGTTTCCAGTCCATATCGAACCAGCGCGCGCCATAGCTGTTGGCCATGGCCGACAGGAACGCCATGTTCTCGCCCCAGCCGGGCTTGCCACGCAGGCAGATGCCGTATTGCTCGGCCGATTTGTCGGTCATGGCTTCGGCGGCGGCCTTGATCTCGGTCCAGGTCGGGTTTTCGGAAATGGTCACACCCGCAGCCTGCGCCAGATCGGTGCGATACATCACGATGGCCGATTCGCCATAAAACGGCGCGGCATACAGCGTGTCATCCACCGAAAGCGCCTGACGCACGGCGGGCAGCAAGTCGTCGGCATCATAGCCTTCGGGCATGTCGGTCATCGGGACCAGCCATTCCTGCTTTGCCCAGATCGGCACCTCATAGTTGCCGATGGTCAGCACGTCATACTGACCGCCACGGGTGGCGATGTCGGTGGTCACACGCTCGCGCAGGATGTTCTCCTCCAGCGTGACCCAGTTCAGGGTGATGTCGGGATGCGCCTCGGTAAAGGCGCTGGCCAGACGCTGCATCCGAATCATATCGCCGTTGTTCACGGTGGCAATGGTGATGGTTTCCGCCATCGCAGGCGCGGTCAGCGCAACGACAGCACCAGCGCCCAAAAGGCTGCGCAGGGAAATGGTCATGTGATCCTCCTCACAAACAACAAATGCCCGCACTATGGGCAAATGCTCATATCGTGTTAATACTTTCAGCAAGGCGAATCTGCAAGAGTGGCAAAAAATGACCGAAGGCGACCGGAAACTGGATCAGGCCGCCCGCGCGGCGTGGCTGTATTACGTCGGCGGGCTGCGGCAGGATCAGATCGCCGCACAGATGGGCGTATCGCGCCAGACCGCGCAGCGTTTGCTGGCGCAGGCGCAGGCGGCTGGCATCGTCAAGGTGCGCATCGACCACCACACCGGGCGCTGCCTTGATCTGGCCGGGCGGCTGGCCGGCCGCTTTGCCCTGCGCCGGGCCGAAATTGCCCCTGCCGAATCCGGCGCGGTCGGGGTGGCGCAGCTTGCAGCGGCGGGACTGGAACAAGCCCTGTCCCGCCCCGATCCGCTGATTCTGGCCATCGGCACCGGGCGCGTCTTGCGGGCAGCGGTGGCGCAGATGACGCGCATCGACTGTCCGCAGCACCGGATCGTCTCGCTGACCGGGAATATCGCACCTGACGGTTCCGCAGCTTATTACAACGTGCTGTTCTCACTGTCTGAACTGATCACGGCCCGCAGCTTTCCGCTAATGGTTCCAGTGATCGCCGCCAGCCCCGAGGAACGCGCCGCCCTGCACCGCCAGCCCGGCAATATCCGCGTGATAGAGATGGCCGCCCGCGCCGATCTGGCACTGATCGGGCTGGGATCGTTCAATGCCGATGCGCCGCTGATGAAGGACGGCTTTCTGACCGCTGATGAGGTCGCTGCGCTGGCCCGGCGTGGCGCAGCGGGCGAGATTTTGGGCCGCCCCTATGACCTGAACGGGCGCTGGCTGGATCACGACGACCGCGTCGCTTCGGCCCATCTGCCGCCGCTGGACCGGGCAGAAGTCACCGCCGCCGCCCATGGCCCGGCCAAGCGCGAAGCCATGCTGGGTGCATTGCGCGGCGGGCTGGTAAACGGGCTGATAACGGACGAGGCCAGCGCCGAATGGCTGCTGGCGCAGGCTGATCCTTTCGTTTTCCTTTGACATTGGGTCGCCACGCCTCTAGGGGGCGGGTTTGCGGGAAAACCGGAATGCGATGGATGGGCTGTCGCTGGTGGTTGCGCACCGCAACTTCAGGACAGCTATGATTCATCCCGATCTTGCCCCGGCATTGGCCGAGGCTCTCGCCGCCAAGGGCTATGACAGCCTGACCGCCGTGCAACAGGCCGTGCTGGCCCCCGAGGCCGCAGGCCGCGACCTGCTGGTGTCGGCGCAGACCGGCTCGGGCAAAACGGTGGCCTTTGGGCTGGCGCTGGGGCCGGATCTGGCCGCCGTCTCCGGCCTGCCACTGGCGCTGGTGATCGCGCCGACGCGCGAGCTGGCACTGCAAGTCGCCCGTGAATTGGGCTGGCTGCATCAGGGGGCTCAGGTCGCAACCGTCGTTGGCGGCATGGAATATCGCGGCCAGTTGCGGGCGCTCGCCGCCGGGCCGCAGATCGTCGTCGGCACGCCGGGCCGCCTGCGCGACCATATCGAGCGCGGCTCGCTGGACCTGTCTGGCCTGCGCGCCGTGGTGCTGGACGAGGCCGATGAGATGCTGGACCTCGGTTTCCGCGAGGATCTGGAGTTCATCCTGGCCGCCGCCCCCGAAAGCCGCCGCACGCTGCTGTTTTCCGCCACCGTCCCCCCCGCCATCGAGGCGCTGGCCCGTGATTTCCAGCGCGACGCGCTGCGCCTGACCGTGGGCGGCGAGGCCCGCCAGCATGGCGACATCACCTATCGCGCCGTGACCGTGCAGCCGCGCGACCGCGAGCCGGCGATTTTCAACCTGCTGCGTTACTATGAACCGCGCACCGCTATCGTCTTTTGCAAGACGCGGGCGAATGTGGCGCATCTGCTGGCGCGGATGGGAAACCGTGGTTTCCGCGCCGTGGCGCTGTCGGGCGAGCTTAGCCAGCAGGAGCGCAGCCATGCGCTGCTGGCGCTGCGCGACGGGCGGGCGCAGGTCTGCATCGCCACCGATGTGGCGGCGCGGGGCATCGACCTGCCGGGGCTGGATCTGGTGATCCACGCCGATCTGCCGACCAATGCCGAAACCCTGCTGCACCGCTCGGGCCGGACCGGGCGGGCCGGAGCCAAGGGCGTTTCCGCGCTCATCGTGCCGCTGCCGGACCGGGGCAAGGCCACCCGCCTGCTGCGTTTCGCCAAGCTGGAGGCCGAATGGGTTGAGGCCCCCTCGGCCGATGCGGTGCGTGCCGCCGATGACGAACGGATGCTGACCGATCCGGTATGGAGCGGCGGCGACGAGGACGGCACCGCCCTGCTGGAGCGTTTCGGCGCCGATGCGGTGGCAGCGGCCTTTGTCCGGCTGTGGCGTGGCGGGCGTCCCGCCCCCGAGGAGCTGATCCCCGTGCAGCCTTCGGCCCCGGCGGCCCCGCGTGCCCCGCGCGGCGAGTTCGGCCCCTCGGTCTGGTTTACCGTATCCGCAGGGCATGAGGACCGCGCCGAGGCCCGCTGGCTTCTGCCCAAGATTTGCGAGGCAGGTGGCATCACCCGCGACCTGATCGGTGCAATCCGGGTCAAACAGCGCGTGACCTTCGTGCAGCTTGCCGAAGCCGCCGCCGCACATTTCGGCGCGGGTCACGAGTTGGAACCGGGGCTGACCATGCTGCGCATGGAAACCGCCCCCGATTTCGACGCGCCCACCGGCCCCGCGCCGAAAAAGCCGCATCGCAAGGGCCAAAGTTTCAGCAAGGCGGCCTTCGACAAGGCCCCGTCGGGCAAAACCTCATTTTCCAAGCCCCCCTTCAGCAAGGCCCCGCGTGATGAGGATGCGCCGCGCCCGGCGAAGCCTGCGCCAAAGGCTGCCAAACCTGCCGCAAAACCGGCAAAAACTGCGCGGACCACTGCCCCGAAACCCGCGGCCAAAGCTGCCCGTAATGCTGCGGAAAAGCCTGCGGGCAAGCCCTATGCGCCCAAGGCAAAGGCCCCACGCAGCAAGGCGGCAGCGGGAAAACCCTCTGGCGGGAAACCGGCTTATGGCAAGCCAGCGCGCCCGTCGCGTTCTGGCCCCCCGCGTTCTGGCCCGGCACGCCCCGGCGGCACCTCTGCCCCGCGCCGCCCCAAAGGTTAAGCCGCACCTTGCCGACCGGCCTGCGCGGATATTGCGTGCCATGCTGCCCTGCTGATAACCTGTCCAAAAGAGCAGGACATAAGGGGCAGAACCCATGAAACGCGCAAAAACCGCACTGGCGCTTGGCCTGATCGGGGCCACGCTGGCAGGCTGCGGCATCGGCCCGCGCCACAGCGCCCAGGAATGTATGGAACGGGCGATGTTTTTTGAATCGCACCGTTCCAGCCGCGAGGGCATGATCGCGGTGGGCAGCGTGGTGATGAACCGGGTGCGCTCGGATCAGTTTCCGAACTCGGTCTGCGCGGTGGTGGCGCAGAAGAACCAGTTCGCGCCGGGGGTGATGACCCGCAAGATGCAGTCCAAGGCTATGCCCGATGTGCGCGAGGCCGCCCGCGCCGTTCTGCGCGGCGAACGCCACCCAAGGATCGGCAATGCGATGTTCTTCCACGCCGCCACACATCGGTTTTCCTATAACAACATGCATTATGTGCTGACAGCGGGCGGCAACGCCTTTTATGAAAAGCGCAAGCCGCATCTGGTCACGCAGCCGGTGCCGCTGCCGGGTTAGGGGTTAAAGCCCGCCCAGCCTGCGGATTTCGGCCACCACCTCCGCCACCCCCGCGCCGGTTTTCAGCGAACAGAACCGCACCGGCCGGGGGCCGCGATTTTGGGCGGCATCGCGGGCCATGCGCTCGGTGTCGCAATCGACAGCCCCGGCAATGTCCGTCTTGTTGATGACCAGCAGATCGGACCGTGTGACCCCCGGCCCGCCCTTGCGCGGAATATCGTCGCCCATGCTGCAACTGATGACATAGACGGTCAGATCCGCCAGCTCGGGCGAGAAAGTCGCTGACAGGTTGTCGCCACCGGATTCAATCAGGATCACATCCAGATCGGGAAAAGCCGCCGTCAGATCGTCCACGGCGGCAAGGTTGATGGAACAATCCTCGCGGATCGCCGTATGCGGGCAGCCGCCGGTTTCGACCCCGCGGATACGATCCGCAGGCAGCGCCTGCACACGGGTCAGATATTCGGCATCCTCGCGCGTGTAGATGTCATTGGTGATCGCGGCGACCGAAAGATCGCCGGACAGCGCCCGGCAAAGCGCCTCGGTCAGCCGGGTTTTGCCTGCGCCGACGGGGCCGCCGATACCGATGCGAAGGGGTCCGTTCTGGCTCATGTGCGATAAATCCTTGGTTCAAGCGTTTCATGGCGGATAGCGGCCAGATCACCCCACAGGCAGGCCCCGCCAAGATCGTCGAGGCTGGCGCTTGCCGCCTGCCCGGCGAGGCTGCGGATCAGCGGCAGCAGCGCCGTCAGGACGCTTTGCCCCTGCGTCTGGCCCAGCGGGACGGATTTCACGCAAACCGTGGTCAGCGTGCTGGCAAAAGCCTGCAAGAACAGCACCAGCGTTTCCGGCAGGGCGGCACCGGCGCGGGCGGCAGCCTGCCCCACGACAACCGGATAAGGCGCGGCGGGCAGCGGTGCCTCGGTCGCGCTGATGATGCGGGCAAAGGCTGCGCCCTGCTCAACGGCCTCGCGCCGGCGACTGGCCGCGCCGGTCAGCGCCAGCGCCAGATCAGCCACATCCGCGCCGCGCCAGGCATGGACCAGCAGGATCGCATCATTGCGCCCCGCGCCATGGGCCAGCAGGTCGGCAATCCACCCTTGCGCCGTGGCGGCGTCATGGATCGCACCATCCGCGATGGCCTGCTCGACCCCGTGGGAGTAGGCATAGGCGCTGATCGGAAAACCCGGCGACAGCCACAGCGCCAGCTTTTGCAGGCCCGCAAGCTCAGTCATGGTGGTGGTGATGCCCGTGTTCGTGGTCATGGGGTCCATGCGAATGGCCCATGACCTGCGCCGCGCCATAAGCCCCGCCTTCGGGGGTAAAGGGCGCGCGGGCCTCAGTCACATCCGCGCCAAGCCCCTCCAGCATCGCCCGCAAGACATGATCGGCGCGGATCACCAGATGATCGGCCTCGATCTGGCAAGGCGTATGGCGGTTGCCGATATGCCATGCCAGACGCGGCAGGTCGCCCCGGATCAGCAGCACGGGTTCCGGCGCGGCGATGATCTGCACCAGCCGCCCGTCCTCCAGTTGCAGCGCATCACCATGGACCAGCGCCACGGTTTTCGGCAGGTCCACGACAAAATCCAGCCCGTAATCGCTGCGCAGGGCTTTACGGCGCAAAAAACGGTCGTCGTAATCCAGCGCGATATGGTCGGCGGGGGCGGTGGACAGCGGGGCGTGCAGATGGGTGGTGGCGCGTTGCATAAGGTGGCTTTCAGAACAGGAAATAGCGTTGCGCCATCGGCAATTCGCTGGCTGGTTCACAGGTCAGCAATTCGCCATCGGCGCGGACTTCATAGGTTTCAGGGTCCACGGTAATATCGGGCGTAGCGTCGTTCAGCATCATATCGGCCTTGCCGATGTTGCGGGTGTTTTTCACCGCGACGCAGGCTTTCGACAGCTCAGGCAGATCGGCCCCGGCGCTGGTGAATGTCACCGCGCTGGCGTGCAGCGCCCGGCCCAAAGCCCCGAACATCGGGCGCGAGTGGACCGGCTGCGGCGTCGGGATAGAGGCATTCGGATCGCCCATTTGCGCCATGGCCACCATGCCGCCAAGCAGCACCATTTCCGGCTTCACCCCGAAAAACGCCGGGTTCCACAGCACCAGATCAGCACGTTTGCCAACCTCGATAGTGCCGATTTCATGGCCGATACCATGCGCAATTGCCGGGTTGATGGTGTATTTCGCAATATAGCGGCGGACGCGGAAATTATCCGCCGGGCCGTCCCCCAGCTTGCCGCGCTGGCCCCGCATCTTATGCGCGGTCTGCCATGTGCGGATCAGCACCTCGCCCACGCGGCCCATCGCCTGACTGTCGCTGCTGATGATCGACATGGCCCCAAGGTCGTGCAGGATGTCCTCGGCCGCGATGGTCTCGCGCCGGATACGGGATTCGGCAAAGGCGATGTCCTCGGGGATGGCGCGGTCAAGGTGATGACAGACCATCAGCATGTCCAGATGCTCCTCCATCGTGTTCACGGTGAAGGGACGGGTCGGGTTGGTGGACGACGGGATCACATTCGCCAGCCCCGCCACCCGAATGATGTCCGGCGCATGGCCGCCGCCCGCGCCTTCGGTGTGAAAGGCGTGGATAGTGCGACCGTTGATGGCGCGGATGGTGTCCTCGACAAAGCCGGATTCGTTCAGCGTATCGGTATGGATCATCACCTGAATGTCGTGGCGGTCGGCCACGGTCAGGCAACAGTCGATGGCGGCGGGGGTGGTCCCCCAGTCCTCATGCAGCTTCAGCGCACAGGCTCCGGCACGGATCTGTTCCTCCAGCGCGGCAGGCAGGCTGGCATTGCCCTTGCCCGCAAACGCAAGATTCATCGGCAGGCTGTCGGCGGCCTGCATCATGCGGTGGATATGCCACGGCCCCGGCGTGCAGGTGGTGGCCAGCGTACCATGCGCCGGGCCGGTGCCGCCGCCAAGCATGGTGGTCACGCCGGAATGCAGCGCGTCATTGACCTGCTGCGGGCAGATGTAATGGATATGCGCATCCATCGCACCGGCGGTCAGGATGCGACCCTCGCCCGCGATGATCTCGGTTCCCGGCCCGATCAGCACGGTGACGGCGGGCTGTGTATCAGGGTTACCCGCCTTGCCGATGGCTGCAATGCGCCCATCGCGCAGGCCGACATCGGCCTTGTAGATACCCGTCGCATCCACGATCAGCGCGTTGGTGATGACGGTATCCATCGCACCTTCGGCACGGGATTTCTGCGACTGCCCCATACCGTCGCGGATGACCTTGCCGCCACCGAACTTGACCTCCTCGCCATAGGTGGTCAGGTCGCGCTCAACCTCGATCAGCAGGTCGGTATCGGCAAGACGGATGCAGTCGCCAGTGGTGGGGCCGTAAATCGCGGCGTAATCGGCGCGGGACAGGCTGACCATTACAAATCCCCCATGACGGCGGCGCGAAAGCCAATGGCGCGGCGCTCCCCGGAAAAGGGGATCAGCGGCACGTCCCGGGTCTGGCCCGGCTCGAACCGGATCGCCGTGCCTGCGGGGATGTTCAGCCGATGCCCATGCGCGGCCCGACGATCAAAATCCAGCGCCGGGTTGGTTTCGGCAAAGTGGTAATGGCTGCCAACCTGAACCGGGCGGTCGCCGGTATTAGCCACGGTCAGGGTAATCTGCGGGCGGCCTTGGTTCAGGGTGATGTCGCCGTCAGCGGGAATGATTTCGCCGGGGATCATAGCGGGTTCCTTTTTGGCTGAGGTGGACCGGGGGCCAGCCCCCGGACCCCCGGGGATATTTAGGGACAAAAGATGCCCATTCTTCTTCACCTCAATATCCTGGGGGTGAGGGCGTCAGCCCGAGGGGGCAAAGCCCCCTGCGGCGTCGAAAATCATGCAAAGCCAAGTGCAAGACCCGCTGCCATGGTTGCCGCGCCCAGCAGACGGGTGGCAGTCAGGCCAAAGCGGCCAAGCCCGATGCCTGCAAGGTGCAGCAATGCGGTCGCCAGCGCAAAGCCTGCGGCATAGGCGACCAGGCCGGTGGCCGGGCCTTCAGCCCCATGAGCAAAGCCATGCGCCAGACCGAACAGCGCCACCAGCGGCAGGGTTGCCGCCAGTGAGGGCCGCAGGGCCAGCGCCACCGCCGCACCGATGATGATGGATGAGGCAAGGATCAGCGGCTCCACCAGCGGCAGGGTCATGCCCACAGCCCCCAAGGCCCCACCTGCCAGCATCGCCGCAACAAAGGTCAGCGGCATGGCCCAGATGGCACGGCCTCCGGCAAGTGCCGCCCAAAGGCCGACCGCCACCATCGCCAGCAGGTGATCGGTGCCGCCAAGCGGGTGGTTCAGACCCGCCATGAAAGGCGCGCCGGTGTCATGGCCCGGATGCGCCAGCGCGGCAGAGGGCAGCAGGGTCAGAAGGATGAACAGGTTTTTCATATCAGCGCCTTATCGGATCGGGTGGTGAACGGTGACGAGCTTGGTGCCATCGGGAAAGGTGGCCTCGATCTGGATTTCGGGGATCATGTCCGGGATGCCGGGCATACAATCCTCGGCCCGCAGGATTTCGGCCCCGGCCTGCATCAGATCGGCCACGCTGCGCCCGTCCCGAGCGCCTTCGACCACCGCATCGGTGATGATGGCAATGGCTTCGGGATGGTTCAGCTTGACGCCTCGGGCGCGGCGGTCGCGGGCGATCATGGCGGCCAGCGCCACCAGCAGCTTGTCCTTTTCGCGGGGGGTCAGATTCATAGCGGGCCTTTCAGAGTTGCCAGACGCGCGGCGGGCGGCTGCCGCGCAGCAGGTGAATCAACGGGATCAGCATGGCCCGCAGCGCCTGCCCCGAGGGGGCCAGCAGCCGCACCACCAGCAGATCAGGCAAAGGGGCGGTTGCGCCCGCCGCGCCGGTCAGCATGGCGCGGGCGGCATCCAGACGGTCACCCACGCCGGGGGCGGCCAGCACCAGTGTTGCTGCCGCGCCTATGCCTGCGGTGGTCGCAGGGGTGCCGGGCAGCCCATCAAGGCGCAACGATTCCGCATGGATCAGCCGCCCGCCGCGATGGATGCGCCAGTTGTCGCGCAGGTGCAGGCGGGTGATGACCTCGCCATGCGCGGCCCGGCCAAAAATCAGGGTTTCCAGCGCCAGAAGTTGTGCGTCCCCGGCCATATGGACGGTCAGACAGCGGTCCAGCGCGGCACCGTTGAACAGGATGGTTTCCTGTGGCAGCCAATCCAGCCGCGCCCCGGCAGCAAGGGTCAGCTCATTCGTCACCCGCGCCACCCCACCCGCGCTGCGATAGATACGCTCGGCAGCCTGAGTGGTCATGGTCAAACGGTCGCCCGCACCAAGGCTGGCCGCCAGCGCGATACGATCGCCGCCGGTGATACCGCCTGCGGTATTGGTAAACACCGCCTCGTCCCGCCCGCGCGGCAGCAGGATTTTCGCGCAGCCCTGCTGAAACAGCCGCGTCAGGCGGGCGCCGTCCAGAGCGATCTCGGCGCGGCCATGGCTGCGGGGCAGGATATGGGCGGGTGCGTTCATGCCGCCAGCTTGCGCCGGGCGGGGTCTTTGTCCAGCGATGCGCCCAAAATCCGGGCAGGCCGGGGAATGGACGGCGCAATCTGCCTGATTGTGCAGCGATCTGCCTGCCAGATGGGCGGATGGTGAATCGCTCAGCTCAACGCATGTCAGCCGGTTGCCCCGGCGCAGGGTTCCGCTAAGCTGGCACGGCTGAACATGGGGGCGATTGATGGCGGCTGTGCGCTTTGTGCTGAACGATCAGGATGTGGCCCCCGAGGCCGCGCCGGGTGATATGCTGCTGGACTATCTGCGGCTGAACCGGGGGCTGACCGGCAGCAAGGAAGGCTGCGCCGAAGGTGACTGTGGCGCGTGCAGCGTGCTGGTCGGTCGCGTGGATCAGGGCCGCATGACCTATGCGCCCGTGAACGCCTGCATCCGTCCGCTGGCAACCTGTCACGGTCAGCATATCGTCACCGTCGAGGGGCTGGCAGTGCATGGTCCTGCCCCGGTGCAACAAGCAATGGTAGATCACCACGCCAGCCAATGCGGGTTCTGCTCGCCCGGTATCGCGGTGGTGCTGCACGCGCTGCGGCAGCAGAATGCGGCCCCCTCGATACATGATATTGAGGTCGCGTTGCAGGGAAACCTGTGCCGCTGCACGGGATACGGATCGATCATTGCGGCGGCGCAGGCGGCGGGACCGGCGGACCCTCTGGCCGGGGGCAATATGGTGGCGCGACTGGCGGCGATTGCCCCGGCGGACAGCCCCATGATCCCCGTGGATGAGGACGCGCTGGCCCGCGCCTATGCGGCCTCGCCGGATGCCACACTGGTGGCGGGGGCAACGGATGTGGGGCTGTGGGTGACGAAACAGATGCGCGACATCGCGCCCGCCATATTCATCGGCCATCTGATGCAGGGGATCGAGGACCGGGGGGATAGCCTGCGACTTGGCGCGGGCGTCACCTATACCCGCGCCGCACCTGCGCTGGCGGCACTGGCCCCGGCGGTCGGGCCGTATCTGCAACGCATCGGCGGCTGGCAGGTGCGCAATGCGGGGACGGTCGGTGGCAATATCGCCAACGGCTCGCCCATCGGGGATATGCCACCGCTGCTGATCGCGCTTGGCACCCGGATCGGGCTGCGGCGGGGCGACCAACGGCGCGAGATCCCCTTGCAGGATTATTTCCTGACCTATGGCAAGCAAGACCGCCAGCCGGGCGAGTTTCTGGAATATATCGACATTCCCCGCCCTGCCCCCGGTGATCTGGTCGCGGCGGAAAAGGTCAGCAAGCGGCGCGACAGCGACATTACCGCCGTGGCGATGGGGTTCTGGCTGCGCCATGAGGGTGGGCAGATCACGGACGCGCGGCTGGCCTATGGCGGGCTGGATGGCATCCCACGCCGAGCGCAGGGGGCCGAGGCCGCGCTGATCGGCCAGCCCTTTACCGCCGCCACCTTCGACGCCGCCGCCCGCGCCGCCGAGGGGGATTTCACCCCGCTGACCGATATGCGGGCCAGCGCGGAATATCGGCGAATGCTGGCCGGAAACCTGATCCGCCGCGCTTGGGAGGGCTGGCAATGATCCACCGCGACGCCCCCCATGACAGCGCCCTTGCCCATGTGACCGGGCAGGCGGATTACACCGACGATCGGGCGGAACGGGCGGATTTGCTGCATATGGCGCTTGGCCTGTCGGATTGCGCGCATGGCCGGATCACGCGGCTGGACCTTGGGGCGGTGCGGACCGCGCCCGGGGTGGTTGCGGTTCTGACCGCGGATGATCTGCCGCATAATGATGTCAGCCCGAACGGGTTGGGCGATGACCCGATCCTTGCGCCGGGGATGGTCAGTTTCCACGGTCAGCCGGTCTTTGCCGTGGTGGCGCAGACCCGGTTGCAGGCACGGGCGGCAGTGCGGCTGGCTGCGGTGGACTATGCGCCCCTGCCCGCCGTTCTGGATGCGATGGATGCGCATGAAACCGTCGTGCCGGGGATGGTCCTGCGGCGTGGCGACCCCGGCCCGGCCTTCGCGGCAGCCCCGCACCGGCTGCAAGGGCGGATGCGGATTGGCGGGCAGGATCACTTTTACCTCGAAGGCCAGATCGCCCTTGCCGAACCCGATGATGATGGCGGAATGCTGATCCATGTCAGCACACAGCACCCGTCCGAAGTGCAGCATATGGTGGCCCATGCGCTTGATCTGCCTTCCAGCGCGGTGACGGTGCGGGTGCGGCGGATGGGCGGCGGCTTTGGTGGCAAGGAAACCCAGATGAACCTGTTCGCCTGCCTTGCCGCAATGGCCGCCCGCCGCTTGGGCCGTACCGTCAAGCTGCGCCCCGACCGTGACGAGGACATGCTCACCACCGGAAAGCGCCATGATTTCATTGTAGATTACAGCGTTGGCTTTGACGATCAGGGCCGGATTCTGGCGGTGGACGGCGACTGGTTTGCGCGCTGCGGCTTTTCCGCCGACCTGTCGGGCGCGGTAACGGATCGGGCACTGTTTCATGGCGACAACGCCTATTTCTACCCCGATGTGACCCTGCGCAGTCACCCGATGCGCACCAATACCGTCAGCAATACCGCCTTTCGCGGCTTTGGCGGCCCGCAAGGGGTGATCGTGGCGGAACGCATCGTCGATGATATAGCAACTGTGCTGGGCTTCGACCCGCTGACGGTCCGCCGCCGCAACCTGTATCGCAACGGCGATCTGACCCCCTATCACCAGCCGGTCGAGGATCAGATCCTGCCGCGCCTGCTGGATGAATTGGAAAGCAGCAGCGACTATCAGGCACGGCGCACGGCGGTGGCGGAATGGAACGCGCGGGGCGGCACGATCCGGCGCGGCATCGCGCTGACGCCGGTCAAGTTCGGGATCAGCTTTACCGCCACGCATTTCAATCAGGCGGGGGCCTTGGTGCATATTTATGCCGATGGCTCAATCCGGCTGAACCATGGCGGCACCGAAATGGGCCAGGGTCTGCACACCAAGGTCGCGCAGGTGGTGGCAGACGTGTTTCAGGTCGGGCTGAACCGGGTGCGCATCACCGCCACATCGACCGATCAGGTGCCGAACACCTCGGCCACGGCGGCCAGTTCCGGCACCGATCTGAACGGCATGGCAGCGCAGGACGCGGCCCAGCAGATCAAGACGCGTCTGGTCGATTTCTTGTGTGAAACCAAAGGGCTGAACCCGGATCAGATCAGCTTTCAAGATGAAACCGTGCAGGCGGGGGATGAAACAATCAGCTTTCCCGACCTGATCCGCATGGCCTATCTGGCGCGGGTGCATCTGTCGGCGGCAGGATTTTACAAAACCCCCGACATCCACTGGAACCGCGCCGAGGGGCGGGGCCATCCGTTCTATTATTTCGCCTATGGCGCAGCCGTATCCGAGGTCAGCGTGGACAGCCTGACCGGCGAATATCGCGTGGAACGGGTGGACATCCTGCATGATGTGGGCCGCAGCCTGAACCCGGCGCTGGACCGCGGTCAGGTCGAGGGCGCCTTTGTTCAGGGCATGGGATGGCTGACCACCGAGGAATTATGGTGGGACGATCAGGGGCGGCTGCGCACACACGCGCCTTCGACCTATAAAATCCCGGTGGCCAGCGATCGGCCCCGTGATTTCCGGCTGGCGCTGGCCGATTGGTCACAGGCGGAAAAGCCGACGATCCGCCGGTCAAAGGCGGTGGGGGAACCGCCCTTCATGCTGGCGATCAGCGTGTTTCAGGCGATTCAGGCGGCGGTGGCCTCGTTCGGTGATCCGCGTCAGCCGGTCGGGCTGGACGCGCCCGCCACACCGGAACGGGTGCTGATGGCGATTGCGGCGCGGCGATGATCCGGGTGCGGGTGGAACGCCTGCGCGGCTCTGCCCCGCGCGAGGTCGGGGCGTGGATGCTGGTCCTGCCCCATGACACGCAGGGCAGTATCGGCGGCGGGGCGCTGGAATCCATCGCCATCGACAAGGCCCGCGCCATGCTGAAGGCCGGGCAGGACAGCGCCCATCTGGAAACCGCACTTGGGCCAGAGATCGCGCAATGCTGCGGTGGCTGGGTGGCGCTGTCTTTTCAGCGGGTTGATACCGCACCTGCGGCTGACCCGCGCCATGACCTGCTGATCTTTGGCGCCGGCCATGTGGGCCGGGCCTTGGCGCGGGCGGCGGTGCTGCTGCCGCTGAACGTCAGCGTTTACGACCAGCGGGCAGAGGAGCTGGCACGGTTGGACGCAGGCCGCAGCCACCTGACCGCCCTGCCCGAAGCCGCGATCCGCGCCGCCCGCCCCGGCAGCGCCTTTGTCATCGCCACCCACGATCACGCGCTGGATTTCGCGCTGGCGACCGAGGCCCTGCGCCGTGGGGACGCCGCCTATATCGGGCTGATCGGCAGCGCCACGAAACGCGCCCGCTTTGATGCTCATGTCCGGCGCGAAGGGCTTGACCCCGGCCCGCTGATCTGCCCCATAGGCGCGGGGTTTTCCCCCGACAAACGCCCTGAAATCATTGCGGCCTTTACCGCCGCCGAAATCATCGCCACACTGACGAAAGGCCCAAAATGCGCCAGTTGATCCGAGGCCGCCTGCTGAGCTTTCACGCCGACCCGTTCACAACGGCGGACAACCACCGCTATATCCCTGACGGGGCGCTGATCGTCGCGGATGGCCGGATCGAGGCGATGGGCGAATATGCCGATCTGCGGGCCGAGGGCCTGCCCGAGATCGACCACCGCCCGCATCTGATCCTGCCCGGCTTTGTCGATCCACATATCCATTTCCCGCAGCTTCAGGTGGTGGCCTCTTATGCCGATCAGCTTCTGGACTGGCTGAACGACCACACCTTCCCCGAGGAATCCCGCTATGCCGACTCCGCCCATGCGCAGGTCATGGCAGGCGCGTTTCTGGATGAGTTGCTGCGCCACGGCACCACGACGGCCTGCGTCTTTGGTTCCGCACATGCGGCCAGCGTGGATGCGCTGATGCAGCAGGCTGATGCGCGCGGCATGGCGCTGGCGGCGGGCAAGGTGATGATGGACCGCAATGCCCCGCCGGGGGTGCTGGACACGGCGCAGGCCAGCTATGATGACAGCGCCGCGCTGATTGCCCGCTGGCACGGGCGCGGGCGGCTGCGCTATGCGATTACGCCGCGCTTTGCGATCACCTCGACGCCCGCGCAGTTGCAGGCGGCGGGCGCGTTGGTGGCGGAAAACCCCGACTGCCTGATGCAAACGCATCTATCGGAAAACCATGACGAAATCGCGCTGACCATGCAGCTTTACCCGGAAGCGAGCGATTATCTGGACGTTTACGACCGCTTTGGCCTGCTTGGCCCAAACAGCCTTTTCGGCCATGCCATCCACCTGTCTGACCGCGAAATCGCCCGTATGGCGGAAACCGGCAGCCGCGCGGTTTTCTGCCCGACCTCGAACCTGTTTCTGGGATCAGGCCTTTATGACGCGCGACGGCTGCGCGATGCAGGCGTGGTCGCAGGGATCGCAACCGACATCGGCGGCGGCACAAGCTGGTCGATGCTGAAAACCGCCGACGAGGGCTTCAAGGTTCTGCAAATGCAGCGCCAGCGGATGCACCCGCTGGCCGCCGCGCATTGGATCACACGCGGCAATGCGCAGGCGATGGGGATGGCGGATGTCGGGACGCTGGACCCCGGAACCGCCGCCGATCTGGTGGTGCTGGACAGCAGCGCGACCCCAGCGATGCGCCTGCGCATGGCACGGGTGCAGGATGGGCGTGACCCGCTGGCGGATGAGCTGTTCTTGCTGCAAACACTTGGCGATGATCGCGCCGTGGTGCAAACTTATGTCGCGGGTCAGGCCGTTCGGCCACAAGAATAACAGGGGGATAGAATGACCGATTATGTCAACCGCGCGGGGCTGAGCGTCGCCGCTGAACTCGCCGATCTGGTCGAAAACGAGGTGCTGACCGGCGTTTCCGCCGATGCCTTCTGGTCAGGCTATGCCGCGCTGCTGCGGGATCTGATGCCGGAAAATGCGGCGCTTCTGGCACGGCGGGCGGAATTGCAGGCGCAGATCGACGATTGGCACCGCAACAACGCCTTTGAGCCGCAGGCTTACCGCGCCTTCCTGACAGAGATCAGCTATCTGGAACCCGAACCTGCGCCGTTTCAGGTGGAAACCACCCATGTGGACCCGGAAATCGCCAGCATCGCCGGGCCTCAGCTTGTGGTGCCGGTGATGAACGCACGGTTCGCGCTGAACGCCGCCAATGCGCGTTGGGGCAGCCTTTATGACGCACTTTACGGCACCGATGCGATACCGGGGCAGGCCGCGCCGGGCTATGACCCCACGCGGGGGGCGCAAGTCATTGCATGGGGCCGGGCGCATCTGGACCGGGTGACCCCCCTGGCCGGGGGAAGCTGGGCCGATGTGACAAAGATGCAAGTCTCGGACGGTGTGCTGCTGATTGATGCGGGCGGCGAAACCGGGCTGGCGGACCCGGCGCAATTCGCGGGCTATACCGATACGGGCGATGTGTTCCTGCGGGTAAACGGGCTGCTGATCCGTATTGTCGTGGACCGCGCCAGCACCATCGGACGCGACGATCCGGCAGGGATTGCCGATATTCGTCTGGAAAGCGCCCTGACCGCGATTCAGGATGCCGAAGATTCCGTCGCCGCCGTGGATGCTGCCGATAAGGTTGTCGTCTATCGCAACTGGCTGGGGCTGATGCGGGGCGACCTGACCGATACATTCACCAAGAATGGTGCAGAAATGACCCGCGCCCTGAACCCTGACGTCACCTATCTGGACCCGCAGGGCCAGCCGGTGACACATCCGGGCCGCGCCCTGCTGCTGGTGCGCAACGTGGGCCATCTGATGCTGACCGATGCGGTGCGTCTGGACGGGCAGGACACGCCGGAAGGGATCATGGATGCGATGGTGACAGTCGCCGCCGCCATGCACGATCTGTCCAAGGATGGTCCGCGCAACAGCCGCGCCGGTTCGGTCTATGTCGTCAAGCCCAAGATGCACGGCCCCACCGAGGCGGCTTTTGCCGACCGCCTGTATGGTCGGGTCGAACAGGTGCTTGGCCTGCCGGAAAACACCGTGAAACTGGGCCTGATGGACGAGGAGCGCCGCACCAGCGTCAACCTCGCCGCCTGTATCGCGGCATTGCGGAACCGCTGCGTGTTCATCAACACCGGCTTTCTGGACCGCACCGGGGACGAGATCCACAGCTCGATGCAGGCCGGGCCAGTGCTGCCGAAATCCGAGATGCGCGGCGCGGCATGGCTGGCGGCCTATGAGGACGGCAATGTCGATACCGGCCTTGCCGCCGGGCTGGCCGGGCGCGGCCAGATCGGCAAGGGCATGTGGGCCAAACCCGACGCCATGGCCGAGATGCTGGACCAGAAAATCACCCATCCGCAAGCCGGGGCGAACACAGCATGGGTGCCGTCCCCCACCGCAGCCACGCTGCACGCGACGCATTACCACCAGGTCAATGTCGCGGCGGTTCAGGACGGCCTGAGATCACGGGCGCGGGCCAGCATGGATGCGCTGCTGACCCCGCCGCTGATGGTCGGGCGCAACCTGACGCCGGATCAGATCACGCATGAGCTGGACAATTCCTGCCAGTCGATCCTTGGCTATGTGGTGCGTTGGGTCGATCAGGGGGTTGGCTGTTCCAAAGTGCCTGACATCAACGACATCGGGCTGATGGAGGACCGTGCGACGCTGCGGATTTCAGCGCAGCATCTGGCCAACTGGCTTCTGCATGGGATTTGCACCGAAGCGCAGGTCGAGGACAGCCTGCGTCGCATGGCGGTGCGGGTCGATGCACAAAACGCGGCCGATCCGGCCTATCGCCCCATGGCACCGGGCTTTGACGGCGAGGCTTTCCGTGCCGCACGGGATCTGATCCTGCAAGGGGCCGCGCAGCCCTCGGGCTATACCGAACCTTTGCTGCACGCAGCACGGCGACGGGTCAAGGCGGGGTAAGCGGGGGCTTTGCCCCCTTCGCCTCCGGCGGGGATATTTGGGGACAAAAGATGGGTTTTCTTCTTCACTTAAATATCCCCGCCGGAGGCACCTGCCCGCGTAATCTATCTACCAGACCAGCATCAGCATGATGACTGCCACCGGCAAAATCGCCAGTTCCAGCAACAGCCCCGCCTTCCAGTAATCACCAAAGCGGAAGCCGCCGGGCCCAAGGATCAATGTGTTGTTCTGATGCCCGATCGGGGTCAGAAAGGCACAGGACGCCCCGATCGCCACCGCCAGCAGGAACTGATCGACCGAGGCCCCAAGCTGGTTTGCCATCTGCATCCCGATGGGGGCCATGACGGCAGCGGTGGCGGCGTTGTTCATCACATCCGACAGGAACATGGTCAGAACCAGCACCAGAACCAGCCCGATCACCACGCTGTCGCCCGCCACATGACCGACCAGCGCCGTCGCGACCGAGGCCGCGGCACCGGTCTGCTCCATCGCGCCCGCAATCGGGATCAGCGCCGCCAGCAGCACAACCACCGTCCAGTCGATCGAGGTGTAAAGCTGCCGCAAAGGCAGGATACCAAAGACCACAGCAGCCACCACCGCCAGCAGAAAGGCGATGGCCGTAGGCAGCAGTCCTGCCGTTACGGCCACCAGCGCCGCGCCCATAATCAGCATCGCCCAACGGGCATTGGCACGGTCCGGCAGGTCGATTTCGCGGGTCGCCAGCGGCATACAGCCCTGATCGCTGCAAAACCGGGCGATGGCGGATTCGTCACCCTGCACCAGCAGCAGATCACCGGATTGAAACTGCGCCGTGGACAGGCGCGAGATACGCCGATGGCCGCTGCGCGACAGCGCCAGCAGGTTGATGCTGAAGTTGTTGCGCAACTGGATCGACCGGGGCGAACGTCCGGCCAGCGCCGCGCCGGGCATGACCACGACTTCGCGCAGGATGATCTCGCTGCGTTTGGGGGTGTCGGGGGTGTCCTCGGCATCAGGGTCGGCGGGCTGATCCTCGGCAGTGGCGGGGGGCTGCTCGCCCTCGGCCAGCGCAAGACCCAGCTTGCCAAGCAATTCGGGGACTTCCTCCAGTTCGGTTTCGACCACCAGAATATCGCCCGCCTGCACCGCACGGGAGCCGCGCGGCGCAAACAGATGCACGCCGTTGCGAACCAGCCCGACAACCTGACTGCCGCTTTCGGAAATCTGCTCCTCGGCTTCGTGCAGGGTGCCGCCGATCAGCGTGGATTTCTCGGCCACGCGCACTTCGGTCAGATACAGCCCGGTCGAGACCTCGGCCCCTGCCCCGTCGCGTCCCGGCACCAAACGCCAGCCGAACAGGACCAGCACCACCACCCCGGCCAGCGCCACCGGCAGGCCCACCGGGGTCAGATCAAACATCTGATATTCACCCAGCCCCGCCTCGGCCCGGATACCGGACACGATCAGGTTCGGCGGCGTCCCGATCAGCGTGGTCATGCCGCCAAGGATGGTGCCAAAGGACAGCGGCATCAGAATCTGCCCGGCGGGCATCTCCAGCCGCGCGGCCACCCGGATTGCCACCGGCATCAGCAGCGCCAGCGCGCCAACATTGTTCATAAAGGCCGACAGAAACGCCCCAAGCCCGACCAGCGCGAACATGGAAACCGTGCGCCCGGCCTGCGCAGGCAGCAAACGGTTCGAGACGGTTTCCACCGCGCCTGTCTGTTGCAGCATCCGTGACAGCACCAGAACGCAGGCCACGGTGATAACCGCCGGTTGCGAGAACCCGGCAAATGCATCCGCCGCCGGAACCAGCCCGATCAGCACAGCCGCCAGCAATGCGATCAACGCGACAATATCATGGCGCAGACTGGAAAAGATGAACAGTGCCATCGTTGCGGCCAACAGGCCAAGCACCATGATTTCCGGCAGGGTCATCGTTCCATCCGTTTGTTATACCGAACGGAACGCGGCAAGTCGGGGATTGGTTCGGGCCATCATGCAGCCCGCAGCCCGAATGTTCACAGGCGCATCAATTTGCAGCCGAGCGGCTTGCGCTTTGATACCAGCGACGGATGGCCTGACGTTCCGCCGGTTCCATGAAGGACAGATTTGCGGGCGGCATCGCCTCGGTCGCACCGGCTTGCAGGTAGATCTCGCGCGCATGGGCCGCCACATCGGCGGGGGTTTCCAGCAGCACGCCCTTGGGTGCATGGCGGATACCGGGCCAGCCGGGTTCGCGGGCGTGGCACATGGCGCAGCGGCCCGGCACGATGGCGGCAATGTCCTCGAACCCGTCGGCACTGGCGAAACGCGCCTCGTAAGGGGTCAGGGCGCGGGCCTCGGATGTCTCATAATCCTGCTGTTGCAGCGGCGCGGTGGAAATCCACACCACCGCAGCAAACAGCGCCGCGGTTACGCCCCAGGTCCACCACGGCATTCCCCGTCCCGCGTGCATGGTGTTGAAGAAATGCCGGATCGACACGCCCATCAGAAAGATCAGCGCCGCAATCAGCCAGTTATACGGGCTGGCAAAGGCCAGCGGGTAATGGTTCGACAGCATCAGAAAAATGACCGGCAGCGTCAGATAGTTGTTATGCATCGAACGCAGCTTGGCGATCTTGCCATATTTCGGATCGGGTGCCCGGCCCGCAATCAGATCCGCCACTACGATCTTTTGGTTCGGGATGATGATGAAAAACACATTCGCGGTCATAATCGTGGCGGTAAACGCGCCCAAATGCAGCAGCACCGCGCGGCCCGTGAACACCTGATTATAGCCCCAGCCCATCGCCACCAGCAGCACAAACAGCAGCACCATCAGCAGGGTTGGCCGCTCGGCCAGACCGGATTTGCACAGCCGGTCATAAACCAGCCAGCCCACCGATAGCGAGGCCGCAGAAATCAGCACCGCCTGCCACAGCGCCAGATCCGCCTTGGCCGGGTCGATCAGGAACAAATGCCCGCCGATCCAATAGACCAGCACCAGCAGGGCCGCGCCCGACAGCCATGTGGAATAGCTTTGCCATTTATGCCAGATCAGATGCTCGGGCATGTTATCCGGGGCAACCAGATATTTCTGGATATGATAAAAACCGCCGCCATGGACCTGCCATTCCTCGCCAAAGGCTTTGGGTGGCAGATGCGGCGATTTACGCAGCCCCAGATCCAGTGCGATGAAAAAGAACGACGACCCGATCCACGCCATCGCGGTGATGACATGCAGCCAGCGCACGGCAAAGGTTGCCCATTCCGTCAGAACGATGATGTCCATACGTCAGCTTCCGCGATAGGTCGAAAAGCCAAAGGGCGACAGCAGCAGCGGCACATGGTAATGATCGTCCTGCGTCATGCGAAAGCGGATCGGCACCACGTCCAGAAAATCACGGCTGCCGATATAATCACCGGCGTGAAAGACCAGCTCATATTCGCCGGTCGCAAATGCGGTTTCCGGCAGGATCGGGCCATCGGTGCGGCCATCGGCATTCGTCACCACCTCGGCAAGCCGGTCGCGGCTGGTGCCCAGCCGGAACAGCTCGATCCGCAGCCCCGCCGCCGGGACGCCCCGCGCCGTATCCAGAACATGCGTGGTCAGATAGCCCATCGCTTCCCCCGTATTGTTTTCTTTAGCCTATCGGCTTTATCCGGCCTTGCAACCCGATAGCGATTCCGCCGAAATGCCCGCAAGCAAAGGAGATCCGCCATGAATCGTTACAGCCGTGATATGCGGGGCTATGGTCCCAACCCGCCGGATGCGCAATGGCCGGGCGAGGCGAAAATCGCCGTGCAATTCGTCCTGAACTATGAAGAAGGCGGCGAAAACAGCATCCTGCACGGAGATGCGGCATCCGAGGCATTCCTGTCTGACATCGCGGGCGCGGCGCAATGGCCGGGGCAACGGCATTGGAACATGGAATCCATCTATGAATATGGCGCTCGCGCCGGGTTCTGGCGGCTGCACCGGCTGTTCACCGGGGCGCAGATTCCGGTGACGATTTACGGCGTGGCGACCGCTTTGGCCCGCAGCCCGGAGCAGGTCGCGGCGATGAAATCCGCCGGTTGGGAAATCGCGTCGCACGGGCTGAAATGGGTCGAACACAAAGACATGCCCGAGGCCGAGGAACGCGCCGCCATCGCTGAGGCCATCCGCCTGCACACCGAAGTCGTGGGCGAGGCCCCGCGCGGCTGGTATACCGGCCGGTGCAGCGTCAACACCGTGCGACTGACCGCTGAAACGGGCGCTTTCGACTATATTTCCGACACTTACGATGACGACCTGCCCTATTGGCTGCGCGTGGGCGACCGCGACCAGTTGGTGATCCCCTATACGCTGGAAGCCAATGACATGCGCTTTGCCACCGCGCCGGGCTATATCACCGGCGAGCAGTTCTTTCAGTATTTGCGTGATGCCTTTGACGTGCTTTATGCCGAAGGCGTGGCGGGCGCACCCAAGATGCTCAGCATAGGTCTGCATTGCCGCTTGATCGGACGACCCGGCAAGATTGCAGGGCTGAAACGGTTTATCGACTATATTCAGGGGTTTGAGGGCGTCTGGACCCCGCGCCGCATCGACATCGCCCGGCATTGGGCGGCAACGCACCCGCCCGCGCCGCAGGACCGGCCCAGCCAGATGGACCGCGCCAGTTTCGTGGCCCGGTTTGGCAGCGTATTCGAACATTCGCCCTGGGTTGCCGAACGCGCCTTTGATCTGGAGCTTGGCCCTGCCCATGATTGCGCCACGGGCCTTCATAACGCGCTGGCCCGCGTGTTCCGGTCTGCAAGCCCGGATGAACGGCTTGGCGTGTTGCAGGCGCATCCCGACCTTGCCGGAAAGCTGGCCGCCGCCCGCCGCCTGACCCCGGAATCGACGGCAGAACAGGCCAGCGCCGGGCTTGACGCGCTGACCGATGCGGAACGCGACCGCTTCACCGCGCTGAACGCGGACTATACGGCGCGGTTCGGCTTTCCCTTTATCATCGCCGTGCGCGACCATGACAAAGCCGGGATTCTGGCCGCGTTTGAACGCCGCCTGACCCACGACCGCGACACCGAACTGGCCGAGGCCGCGCGTCAGGTCGAACGCATCGCCGCGCTGCGGCTGGCGGATATGCTGCCATGATCCGCACGGAACCCCTGACCGCCGCCGCTTTCGCCCCCTTTGGCGAGGTGCTGGAGATCACCGGCGACCCCGACAAGATCATCAATCAGGGCAAATGCGGCCGCTTCCATGACCGCGCGGTGCTGGATTTCGGCGGCGATCAGGGCGGCGGCCGTGCCGCGATCAGCCTGTTTCACGCCGAAATCCGCAGCCTGCCCTATGCGCTGGATCTGGTCGAGCGGCACCCTCTGGGCAGTCAGGCTTTCATCCCCATGTCGCAAAGCCGGTTTCTGGTCACGGTCGCCCCCGATCAGGACGGCCAGCCCGGCCCGGTCCGCGCTTTCATCGCCGCGCCGGGGCAAGGTATCAACCTGCACCGCAACGTCTGGCATGGGGTGCTGTGCCCGCTGGATGGTTCAGGCATTTACGCGGTGGTGGACCGCGTGGGCGAAGGGGACAATTTGCAGGAACATTGGTTTGAAACGCCGCTGATCGTGGGGGCCGCATGATGGATTGGGGCCGCCTGCTATCAGACGAACGCTTCGGCGCCCGCGACCGTCGCCCGGAACCGGGCCGTTCGCATTTCGTGCAGGACCACGACCGGATCGTGTTTTCCGCGCCCTTCCGGCGGCTGGCGAACAAGACTCAGGTGCAACCGCTCTATGAAAACGACCATGTGCATCACCGGCTGATCCACTCGGTCGAGGTCAGCAGCGTGGGCCGCTCGCTGGCCATGGGGATCGGGCAATGGCTGGTCGAAAACGACCATATCCCCCGCGACCGGGTGCATGATCTGGCCAATATCGTGCAGGCCGCCTGCGTGGCGCATGACATCGGCAACCCGCCCTTTGGCCATTCCGGCGAGGCCGCGATGGGCGAATGGTTCACCGAAGGCTTTGACCACGGCAAGGGTCTGCTGGATGATCTGCCGAAAAAATTGCGCCCGCAATTCACCGCTTTCGAGGGCAACGCGCAGGGGTTCCGCATCCTCACCCGGCTGGAAATGTATCGCGGCACAGGCGGGATGCAGCTTGCCAAGGCGACGCTTGGGGCTTTTACCAAATACCCGGTCACGGCGGCGGACCGGCTGGCGCTGAAGGGCGCAGGATTCAAGAAATACGGCATTTTCCAGTCCGACCGCGACGCTTTTGCCAATGTGGCCGAAACCCTGGGCCTACCCGAGCGCAGCAAACGCAAGGCCCGCGTCTGGGGCCGTCACCCGCTGGTCTATGTGATGGAGGCCGCCGATGACATCACCTATAACATCGTTGACCTTGAGGACGCCTTCACCACCGCCGAACTGCCCTATGAAACCACGCGCGACCTGCTGTTCCGGTTGATCGGCAAAGAGGTTCGCCCTGCCCCCGAGGCGACCAACGCGGAACATATCGCCCATCTGCGCGCCCGCAGCATCGGCGCGGGGGTGGCGGCCTGCGTGGATGCTTTTGCCACGCATTACGCGGCGATCATGGCCGGGACGTTTACCGGCGATCTGGTCAGCGCCAGCACCCTTTCAGATGTGTTCAGGGACATCAAAACCCTGTCGCGCGACCAGATCTTTACCGCCCCGCGCAAGACGGAACTGGAAATCTCGGGGCGGCAGATCATCCGCAACGTCATGTCAGGTATTCTGCCGGTTTATGCCGCACATCTGCGCAAGCCGGGGAATATGCCCACCCATGAAACCCAGCTTGCCCGCGCCCTGTCGCTGGACCTGCGCGACGTGACCGATGCCGAAACCGCGCTGCACGCGCTGGCGGATTTCACATCCGGCATGACCGACCGCTATGCGCTGCGCATATCGCGGATGCTGACGGGGGCATAGGGGTGTTAATTGCATTGGGGCGGCTTGTGCGCCACCCCAACAGATCACCAGCCAAAGCCCCAATATGCAAGGCCGAGGATGATGAGTGACAGGGCGATGGCGGTCATGGCCAATGCCACTGTGCGCTTGACTTCAACATCCTGTCCAGCCCGCGCGGCACTGACCCAGCGTTCGGCCTGTGTGCGGCCACATTTAAGGGTCCGCACGATGTCAGCCGCTGTGCGGCAGTGTTCGTGCGCCATCCAGTCGAGAAAATCTTGCGCTGTCACCTGCCAGCTCCTCTCTTTTCAGGAGGCCCCGGCGACGACCGGGACCGGGCATCCAGATCTTCAGTGGTAGATGATGTTGGCGATCAACGCCACCGCCACAACAATCTGGATCAGCAGAGCGATATCGGGAAGGCTTGTGAGACATAAAAGAAAATGTAATGAAGAGGTTGGCGGGAGCCAGCCCCTTTCTGTTTGGACCAAGTGCTGATGCTGAAAATGATTCTTCCGACCGCGTTCGGTCTTGTTGTGATGTTTCTTACGATCGCCATCATCCCCCGCAGGCTGTTTTTCGCCTTGGGGTTGTCCGACCTGGCCACTGGCGTGATCGTTATAGGACTGGCGGTGGCGCTTGCCTATCTGAGCGCAAGCTGGCTTGATCGAAGGCTCAAGCGGCGCTGACGTGAGGCGAAGGGCGCGGACCAGCATAATCGTTTGCCATCTGCGGCCCTACCTCGTAGGCGCATCTTCATCTTGAACGCCACCGGGAATCAGGGTGTCCCTGCCAGCAATGGCGTCTTCATCGCTGACCTCCTGAACCTGCGAGGCGGGACCATCCCGCCCCCTCTGCACATTCACACAATGCGCTTTTGTTCGGTCAAGGCTTGGCTGGTCCAGCGGTGTTGCACGCAATGTCGATCAGAACGCCACCACGCTGACACGCAGCCATAACGCCGAGAGACCCGAACAGTTGAATGACGCTTAACAGGCGGATCGTCTTATCATATTTTCCGTTCGTTTTGCGCCCTCCGTTATGCTCTGAACGTATATCCCTGCCACGTCACGCGGCCAATGATCTCGACCCGCTCGCCGTCATCGCCTGACAAAACCCGGATGTCATAGGCCGGGTTGTCCGAGTTGATCAGCAGCACATCACCTTGCTTTTGTGGGCGCTTAACCAGCACATCATCCCCAATGCGCAGGGCGTAGATACCCTTGCGGGTCGCGTCGCGGTGTTTGTGATCGACCAGCACCAGTGCGCCATCACGCAGAGTCGGTTCCATACTGTCACCGCGCACCCGCACCAGTGAAGCCGCGCCAGGTGAAATCCCCTCGCGCCGCAACCCGTCGGTGCGGAAGGTCAGATTGCCGATGGCCTCTTAGGTGTGTTGACCGCCCCTGCACCGGTGGCCAGTTGCGCCTCATACATCTGCACCTGAGCATCGGGCGCCCTGTCAATCTCGACTGGCAGGGCGGTGGGAAGGGGCGCGGATTGCGCCCGCGCCCGGATGCATCACCCCGCGTCGCGGGTCAGACGATAGGCTTCGCCCGCAGGGGTGTCGCCTTCGCCCAGCATTTCAAGCTGGCCGGGGGCAACCTGCTTCAGCCGGGTTTCTTCGGGATCATTGCCTTCGGGACGCAGGACGATCACGCCGTCCTGAACATACCAGTCGCCCATATCCTGAAAGGTGCCGTCCGCCTGCTCCTGATAGACCTGCGTGCGGGTGAAGCTGCCGTCATCCATCAGGTTCAGATAGGTTTCGATGCCGGGACAAGAGGCGCAGGGGATCACGCCCTGATAATCGCCGCCCAGCCCAAGCGTGGCCAGATCCTCGCCACCGACATAGCCTTCGGGCGGGGTCTCGCCGCCGGTATCCACCACCGGGACCGGCTGGCCGTCTGCACCCACAGGGGCGGCGGCAATGCCGATGGCCGGGCCGCCGTCACCCTCGACCGCCAGTTGCAGGGTAAAGCTCTGCGGGCCGGGGTGGCTGGCAATGATGCCGCGAGCCATGCCAAGGCGCAGATGGTAAACGTCATTCTGCGGCAGGGTCAGCACGTCGGTTTCCAGCAGCGGCTTATCCACCGGGCTGTAAACATTCAGCGACAGCGGCGCTTTGCTGGACAGATTAACCCGCAACCGCTGGCCCTTGCGGGCGGCAAAGGACAGATCACAGGTCTGATCGCCGGTAATCACGCCGGTGATGGTCTGGAATCCTTCGCCAAGGTCGCCGGGCATGATGCCACAATCGGCGGTTTCGGCATGGGCAACACCGGCACCAAGGGTCAGCGCAAGGGCAGCAGCGGTCAGATATTTCATCGGCTTGTCCGTTGTGAAATGCAGATACAGCCAAAACTCATCCGTCTGCTTTTCGGTTTCATTACAAAACCATCTTGCGGTTGCGACCCTGCGTCAGAACCCGGTCAGGCAGCGGATTTCTGACCCGTCCGAGAACCGGCTGAAGCGAAAATCCGTGGGATCGACGACCGGCGCGGCCCCTGTCACCAGATCGGCCATCAGCCGCCCGGCAGCCGGGCCGATGCCGAAACCGTGGCCGGAAAATCCGGTGGCAATGTAAAAGCCCGGCAGCGCGTCCACACCGGAGATCACCGGAAGCGCGTCCGGCGTGGCGTCAATGGCCCCTGCCCAACGCTGCGCCACACGGGCGCCGGCAAAGACCGGAAAGGCACGACGCAGGTTTTCCATCGCACGATCTTGCAGAGACAGATGCGGTTTCGGGTCCAGAACCCGGCAATATTCAAAGGGCGACGCCTCATCCATGCGCCAGCGGTTCGGGATACGGGCTTCGTCGAAAAAGCGCCAACCGGGCCGGATCAGCAGCGACCGCCATTCATGCCGCAGCGCCGGGATAAAGTCGCGGAAAAAGCGGAAACTGTCCGGCACGATGTCTGCCACGTTCTCATGCCCGTTGGCGACGGTATAGCCGCCGTCGGCGCGTTTGCGGATCGCAAAACCCTCGGTCCAGATCGCCATATCGGGACCACCGGCCACCGGCGTCGTGCGCAGGACCGAGTTGCGGACCTTGAGCTGCGGCAGCCGCAGCCCTTCGTTCCGGGCAAACAGGCTGGACCATGCCCCGCCCGCCAGCACCACCGCACCGCAGGCTATCGGGCCGCGTTCGGTGATAACCCCGGCGATACGGCCAGCCGCCATGTCCACCCCACGCACCGCACATTCGGTCAGGATGCGGGCACCCCGGTCGCGGGCAGCCTCGGCAATGGCGGGGGCGGCAAGCTGCGGCTCGGCGCGGCCATCCATCGCGGTATAAAGCGCACCATGATGCGCCAGATCCATACCGGGGTTCATGGCCGAAAACGCGGACGCGGACAGCATCCGCGTGTCCACATCCAGCCCCTCGACATTCTTCAGCCAGCCGTGATGATGTTCGGCGTCCTTTTCGGTCGCGCAGGCAAAGGCAATCCCTGCGCGGGTATAGCCCAGATTGCGGCCCGTGCGGGCGGCAAGGCCGGGCCAGATACGCAGAGCCTCGGCCATCAGCGCGACCTCGCGCGGGTCGCGGCGGGTGATGCGGACCCAGCCCCAGTTGCGGCTGGATTGCTCATGCCCGATGCCACCCTTTTCGCAAAGCGCCACGCTGACCCCACGTTCGGCCAGTTCCAGCGCGGTCGAGGCCCCAATGATCCCGCCCCCGATCACCACCACATCAACGCGTGCGGGCAGGGTCAGATCACCATGAACGGGGGTGGTAAAGGGGCCGGGCATATCTGTCGTCTTTTATGGAAATGGTGGGCTTAATGAAAATGGCGGGCGCAAGGCCCGCCATTCGTCTTACCAGCTGGTCAGGACCGAGCCTTGATATTTCTCATCAATGAACGCCTTGACCTCGGGGGAATGATACGCCTCCAGCAGCGGCGCGACCCATTCGGCCTCCTGATCGCCCTGTTTCACCACGATGATGTTCACATAGGGGCTGTCGGCCTTTTCCATCGCAATGGCGTCGGTTTTCGGGTTCAGACCCGAGGCCAGCGCGTAATTGGTGTTGATGATTGCAATGTCCACATCAGCCAGCGTGCGCGGCAGTTGCGCGGCGTCCAGCTCCATGAAGCGCAGCTTCTTGGGGTTCTCGGTCACGTCCAGCGGCGAGGGGACCAGCCCGGTGCCATCCGCCAGCTTCAGAACACCAAGGTCTTGCAGCACCAGCAGGGCGCGGCCACCGTTGGTCGGGTCGTTCGGAATGGCGACCTGTGCGCCCTCGGGCAGATCGTCCAGCGATTTGATCTTGCTGGAATAAACCCCCATCGGCGTGGTGATGGTGGTGCCGATCTCGACCAGATCAAAGCCGCGATCCTTCATCTGGTTTTCCAGATAGGGACGGTGCTGAAAGCTGTTGGCATTCAAATCGCCATCCGCCAGCGCCTGATTGGGAATGACGTAATCGGAAAACTCGATCACCTGAATATTCAGGCCCTTTGGCGCCGCGATTTTGGCGACTTCTTCCATGATTTCGCCATGTTCGCCGGGCGAAACACCAACCTTGATGTCCAGCGCCATGGCCGCAGCCGTAGACAGGGCGAGGGCAGAAACAAAAGTAGTCAGACGCAGCATGATATGCTCCTTTTCTGGGGTTTACGCGGTTATTGGCCGCGATTGCGGGGGGCGCGTTTGTCCACGCGACCGGCGATCCACTCACCGGCCGACTGAACAAGCTGCACCAGAACGATCATAATAATGACGACAATCAGCATCACATCAGGCATAAACCGTTGATAGCCATAGCGGATGCCAAGATCACCCAAGCCACCGCCGCCGACTGCGCCGACCATGGCGGAATAGCCGATCAGCGACACCACCGCCAGCGTCAGGCCAAGGGTAATGCCCGGCAGCGCCTCGCGCAGCAGCACCTTGCGGATGATCTGGAACGGCGTTGCCCCCATGGCGCGGGCGGCCTCGATCAAGCCGCTGTCCACCTCGCGGATGGCATTCTCGACCAGCCGCGCAATGAAGGGCGCGGCGGCGATGCTTAACGGCACGATGGCCGCCGTGGTCCCGATGGATGTGCCTGCAACCATGCGGGTAAAGGGGATAATCGCCACCACCAGAATGATGAACGGGATCGAGCGCGCGGCATTGACCACCAGCCCCAGCACCCGGTTCAGCCAAGGCGCGGCCAGCAGTTCGCCCCGCTGCGAGGTGGCCAGAAACACACCCAGCGGCAGGCCAAAAATCGTGCCGATCAGCGCCGAAATCGCCACCATATACAGCGTTTCCAGCGTCGAGTTATACAGCAGGCTGATAAGATTAGCGGACATAGCCAAGCACCTCGGTCAGCAGTTTATGCTGTTCCAGATAGGCCCGCGCCTCATCCCCGCGATCCGCCGGGACCGAGATCAGCAGGTTGCCGAACGGATGCGGGCCGATTTCCTCGATGGCACCGGCAAGGATGTTGACCGGCATCCCCTGCGCCGCCAGTTGCGACAGCATCGGGTCGGTGGCATGGGTGCCGCTGAAGGTCACGCGGATCACCTCTTGCGACGCGCCTGCGGGCCGGGTTGCCACCATCCGCCCGGCGATGAAATCGGGCAGTTTGATCCCGGTCACGCCCGACAGGAAGCTGCGCGTCGTTGCATGTTGCGGGCGCACGAATACGTCATAGGTCGGCCCCGCTTCTACGATCCGGCCGCCGTCGATCACCGCCATATGGCTGGCGATGTCGCGCACGACACCCATTTCATGCGTAATCAGCAGGATGGTCAGCCCCAAATCGCGGTTGATGTCGCGCAGCAGCGCCAGAACCGTCTGCGTGGTCTCCGGGTCAAGGGCCGAAGTTGCCTCATCGGACAGCAGCACCTTTGGGCTGGTCGCCAAAGCCCGGGCGATACCGACGCGCTGTTTCTGGCCGCCGGAAAGCTGCGCCGGATAGCGGTCAGCCAGATCCTGCAAGCCGACGCGGGCAATCAGGTCGGTGACGCGGGCGCGGATCTGGTCGCCCGGTGTGCCTGCGATTTCCAGCGGCAGGGCAATATTGCCGTAAACCGTGCGCGAGGTCAGCAGGTTGAAATGTTGGAAAATCATCCCGACATGGCGGCGGATCGTCCGCAGACTGCTGCCGGTCGCCGTTCCCACATCGGTATCGTCCACCAACACCCGGCCGCTGGTCGGTTTCTCCAGCCCGTTCACCATACGCAGCAGCGTCGATTTTCCCGCACCAGAGCGCCCGATGATCCCGCAAATCGCACCCGGCTGAACATGCAGCGACACATCCGCCAGCGCCACCGCGCCGCCGGGATAGGTCTTGCCGACATTCTCAAAGCTGATGGCCGCGCCCTGGGTCATTTCCGCACCTTGTTTCATCCCGCCTTCAACTGCCCGAAACCGCCGTCTGGCACAAGCGGCGCGGCGCAGAAAAGCAAGCACGTTCCGCCGCGTGGCCCGACCGCGAAAGGATCGTTCCCACAAAAGCGCGCAGCAGAGATTCCTAACCCAGATAGGCGCGTAGTGCGGGCGGCGGGTTGTCCAGCAGCGGCCCGGTCGGCACTGGCGCAGCGGCGTGGCCTTCGCTGATGGTCACGGTCAGCGGCGCGAAACGGCGGGCATCCTCGGGGTCATGCGTGACCATCAGCACCGTAGTGTCCTGCGCGATCTGATCCAGCAGCACCAGCATTTCGGATTTCAACGCCGGACCAAGCGCCGAGAACGGCTCATCCAGCAGCAGGATCGGGCGGCGGCGCAACAGCACTCGTGCCAGCGCCACCCGGCTTTGCTGCCCGCCGGACAATTGTGCGGGCTTGCGATCCGCCATTCCGGCCAGCCCGACCTGCACCAGCGCAGCCTGACAGGCAGCGTGCTGATCCGGGGTCAGGCGCAAATCCGGGCGCAGACCAAGCCCTGTATTTTGTTTTACCGTCAGATGCGGAAACAAGTTCTGGTCCTGAAACAGCGTCGAAATGGGCCTCTGCCCTGGTCGCAGCTGGGTCAGGTCCTGTCCCTGCCAGATCACCTGACCCTGATCCGGGGCCAGATAGCCGCCGATCAGCGCCAGCAGCGTCGATTTTCCCGAACCTGACGGCCCGATCACCGCAACCCTTGCGCCCTGCGGCACGGTCAGATTGGCGTTCAGGCTGAAATCGCCAAGGGTTACAGTCAGATTGCGCAGTTCAAGCATGACGTCCCGCCCGATCGAAAATCCAGAAAATCGCAAAGGCCAACCCGGTCAGCAGCACCGCCGCCGCCATCGCATCCGCCGTCCGGTAATTGCCCATCAGTTGATACATCACCAACGGCAGCGTGGCCTGATCCGGTCCGGCGAACAGCGCGATGACCCCAAGATCACCCATCGCCAGCGCCGCCGACAGCCCTGCCGCAAAACCCAGCGGCGCCCTTAGCCGTGGCAGCACCAGCAGCCGCAATCGCGACCAGCCGCGCAGATCCAGCGATTCGGCCAACCGCCCATAATCGGCATTCAGCGTCGTGACATGCGGCAGCAGCACCCGCAGCGAGAACGGCAACGCCATGGTCGCATTGACCAGAACCGTCACCGGCAGCGCCATCGCGGCAGGCGAGGCGACCCCGCGGAAAATCAGATACAACCCGGTCCCAAGCACCAGTGACGAAACCACCATCGGCAGCATCCCCACGACCTCGATCCAGCGCCGCGCGGGGGCTGCCAGCGCGATAGCCAGCACCAACGCCACCGCCAATGCGGTCGAGGCCAGCGTCATAAGGATAGACCGCCCCGCCGCCAGCCAGACGTGATCGGGCAGTGCCGGCAGGCGCGGCACCCCCTGCGCCAGCACCAGCGCCATCGGCAGGATCAGAAACCCTGCCGCCAATGTGATCACAAACGCATCCGCCAACCGGTGCCAGCCAGCCGGGGTGGGCAGGCTCTGCCGCCGGTCCAGCCCCGCGCCAAAGCCCGATGGCACCGCTACCCGCGCCGCAATCAGCAGCGCCGCCAGGCATAGCCCGACCTGCACCAGCGCCAGCATTGCCGCGCGGCCAAGGTCGAAATCCAGCCGGAACGCCTGATAAATCGCCAGTTCGACCGTGGTGGCACGCGGGCCGCCGCCAAGGGTCAGGGCAATGGCGAAAGAGGTCAGGCAGACCAGAAACACCGCCAGCCAAATGCCCGGCAGGCTGGCCCGCAGCATCGGGCGTTCCAGATGCCGGGCCAAGTCGCGCGGGGTGAAATCCAGCGATTGCGCAAGGCGGATACGCTCGGCCGGGATGGCCTGCCAACCTTGCAGCAGCATCCTGACCGCCAGCGGCAGGTTAAAGAACACATGCGCCAGCACGACACCTTGCCAGCCATAGATCGACACCGGCGGCAGGCCCAGCATCGCCAGCCCGCTGTTCACCACCCCATTGCGGCCAAAAACCGCAATCAGCCCCATGACCGCAACAATCACCGGCAGGATAAACGGCGCACCCAACAGCGTGACCAACAACCCGCGCCCGGCAAAGCGGCGCCGGGCCAGCGCCCGCGCAACGGGAATCGCGCAAAGGGCCGACAGGCTGGCCGACAACGCGGCCTGCCATAGCGTGAACCAGACCGCCCGCCAATCCCACGGCCCCAGCGCCGACAAGCCGCGCGCCTGCCAGACCACCGCCGCCAGCGACCCAAAGATCAGCCCGGCCAGCAGCTGCGCCGCCAGCCGGCCCGGCCAGCCCGCACTCAGCGCGCGAAAGAGGTCAGCCATTCGTCAAGCATCGGGCGGCGCAGCGCCTCGGCTTCGGCCTCACTGAACCACAGCGTTTTTTCCGGGCGCGGCAGATCCTTGAACACCTGCGGCAGATCAGCGTCAGCCAGTTTCGACGGATAAGACCAGTTTGCCTCGGGGATCATCGCCTGAAAATCATGCGACAGCATATAGGCCATAAAGGCATCGGCCAGTTCGGGCTGCTGGCTGCTGGCCATGCGGCCCGCCAGTTCGACGTAAAGATAATGGCCTTCGGGGAAGATCGCGGCGTGCTTGGTCAGGTCGTTTTCCGCCGCGATATGGTAGGCGGGCGAGGTGGTGAAGGACAGCACCATGTCCACCTCCCCGCTGGTGAACATGCCATAGGATTCCGACCAGCCCTTCGTCAGTGTCAGCACATTCGGGGCCAGTTTCGCCCATGCTGCGGGGGCATCATCGCCGTAGATCGAGCGCACCCAGAAAAGTGTTGCCAGCCCCGAAGGCGAGCTGCGCGGATCTTGCAGCACGATTTTCACATCCGATTCCAGCAGCTCCGCAAAGGATGCAGGCGGATTGGGCAACCGGGTTTCGTCATAGACAAAGGCAAGCTCGCTCCAGTCAAAGGGCAGGAACGTGTCGTCGGTCCATTCCACCGGCATGGTCAGCCCCGCCAGATCCTGCCCATGCGGCGCGAACAGCCCGGTGGCGCGGGCGCGGGCGGTGTCATCGGCAAACAGCCCGATGGTGACATCGGCCGTGTGATGCTCACCCTCCAGCAGCAGGCGGGGCATGACCTCTCCGGCGACCCATTTCACGGTGCAATCACAGATTGCCTCGAACCCGGCCTTGACCTTTGGCCCCGGCCCCCAGTCCGACACGAAATAATCCGGCGCATAGACGGTCAGTTCGGGTTTTTCCGCCAGTGCGGGCGTGGCCAGCACCAGAAAAGCGACTGCGTAAAAGGCTTTCATCCTCTCCTCCATTTTTGTGATCACAAAGGAAAGGCGCACCTTCCCTTCGCCGGTCCTAACCGGATCAGGTTCAACGGGTTTGTTTGCACATCTCAGCCAAAGGCACCCCGAGGTCCGGTCAAACTAACCCGTCGCCGCATTTTCGCAAGTGTTTTCCTTGCGGCGCGGGGCGCGGGGCGGTATCGGCTAGGACAAAAGAGGGCGCGTCATGTTCAACAGCTTTGGTCATTTGTTCCGCTTTACCACCTGGGGCGAAAGCCACGGCCCGGCGCTTGGGGCGACCGTGGACGGGGTGCCGCCGGGCGTGGCGCTGGACGAAGGCTGGATTCAGCAGTTCCTCGACCGCCGCCGTCCGGGCCAGTCGAAAATGACCACGCAACGGCAGGAACCTGACGCGGTGCGCATCCTGTCCGGCGTGTTCGAGGGCCGCACCACCGGCACCCCGATCCAGCTTATGATCGAAAACACCGACCAGCGGTCGCGCGATTACGGCGAGATCGCCCGCAGTTTCCGCCCCGGTCATGCCGACATCACCTATCATTGGAAATACGGGCTGCGCGATTATCGCGGCGGCGGGCGGTCCAGCGCGCGGGAAACGGCGGCGCGGGTGGCTGCAGGCGGTGTGGCGCTGGCGGTGCTGCGCGAGCTGCTTCCCGATCTGCGGATCACGGGTTACATGGTGCAGATGGGCGCAATGGGGATCGACCGCAGCCGCCTTGATCTGGCCGAGGTCGCCCGCAACGATTTCTTTTGCCCCGATGCGCAGGCGGTGCCGGGCTGGACCGACTATCTGACCGCGATCCGCAAGGATCAGAACAGCGTCGGCGCTGCGGTCGAGGTGCTGATTCAGGGCGCCCCTGCCGGGCTTGGTGCGCCCGTCTATGCCAAGCTGGACACCGATCTGGCGGCGGCCATGATGTCGATTAACGCCGTGAAAGGCGTCGAAATCGGTGAAGGCATGGCGGCGGCGGCGCTGACCGGCACCGAAAACGCCGATGAAATCCGCATGGGCAATGACGGGCCGCTGTTCCTGTCGAACCATGCCGGCGGGATCTTGGGCGGGATTTCCACCGGGCAGGACATCGTGGTGCGCTTTGCGGTCAAGCCGACCAGTTCGATCCTGACGCCGCGCCGGACCATCGACATCGACGGCAACGAGATCGAGCTGATCACCAAGGGCCGCCATGACCCTTGCGTTGGTATCCGCGCCGTCCCGGTGGCCGAGGCCATGGCCGCCTGCGTCATCCTTGACCACTTGCTGCTGGACCGCGCCCAAACCGGCGGCACCCGCGGCGAGATCGGCTGATGAACACCAGCGCCGGAACCTGTGCCGATATTGTCGCGCAGATGATGGTATCGCCGGATGTGTCGGGGCAGGATGCGCCGGGGCAAATGACGGCGCGCAAGATGTTTGGGGAATACAGCCCGTCTTACGGCGGGCTGCTTTTCGGCCCGATTTGCGACGACAGGTTGTATCTGAAGCCTGTCTCCGCCCCCCGCGCCGCCAGCATCGAACCATCCGAGGCCCCACCCTGCCCCAAAGCCAAACCGTATCTGCTGGCCGATCCCGAAGATATGGCCGACCTCACCCCTCTGGCGCGGCTGGGAACGCTGGTGCTGGCGGGAATACGCCGGGTATGCGTCCCAAGGACAGATGCGTATGACGCTGTTTAATGCCGGAATGATTTCGCTGATGCTGGGCTATATGCTCAGCCAGTTTTACCGGGCATTTCTGGCGGTTTTGTCGCCCGTTCTGATTGCTGAACTGGGGGTGACGCCGGGCGATCTGGCCTGGTCCTCGGGGCTGTGGTTCATCGCTTTTGCCGCGATTCAGCCGGTGATTGGCTGGGGACTGGACAGTTTCGGCCCGCGCCGCACGGTCGGGCTGCTGCTGGGTCTTGGCGGCGGCGGAGGCGCGGCCGCCTTTGCGCTGGCCCAAGGGCCGGGAGCGCTGCATCTGGCGATGATCCTGATTGGGATTGGCTGTGCGCCGGTGCTGATGGGTGCCTATTACATCTTTGCCCGCAGCTATCCGCCTGCGGCCTTTGCCACGCTGGCCGGGGTGGCGCTGGGGCTGGGCAATCTGGGCAACATCCTGTCCTCGGTGCCGCTGGTCTGGCTGGTGCAGGCACTGGGCTGGCGCGAAAGCCTGTGGCTGCTGGCGGCGCTGACCGTGGTTGCGGCAGCGGCCATCCTGATCTGGCTGCGCGATCCGCCCAAAGCCAAAGGCGCAACCGCCAACGGCAGCCTGTCCGAAGTCATCGCCATTCGCCCCCTATGGCCAATCCTGCCGCTGTTGTTTTGCGGCTATGCCACCATCGCCGCGCTGCGCGGGTTATGGGCGGGACCGTATCTGGACCAGATCTTCGCCGCCCCACCCGAGCGGATCGGACAGGCCACGCTGGCCATGGGGTTAGCCATCGCCATTGGCGCCTTTGCAAGCGGACCACTGGTGCGGCTGCTGGGCGGGCCGGGCCGGGGGATCTTGCTGACAAACGCGGCAACGGCGCTGTGTCTGGCCACGCTGGCAAGTGCGCCTGATCGCGCCGAGGTTCTGGCCATCACCCTGCTGACGCTCTGCGGGTTGTTTGGCTCATCCTATGCAATGTTCATGGACATTGGCCGCCGCCTGCTGCCACCACATCTGGTCGGACGGGGGGTGACGTTCCTGAACATGTTTTCAATCGGCGGCGCGGGGGTGTTGCAATTCGCCTCGCGTTCGGTGTTTGAACATGCAGCAGCATCCGGCGATCTGCCCCACGCCTATCGGATGCTGTTTCTGTTCTTTCTGGTCCCGCTGGTTTTGGGGCTGGTGATCTTTCTGTTCCGAAAACAGGATACACCTCATGGCTGAAATCGAAGTCATCGCCCCCAACCTGAAACGCCGCCTGTCGGGCGTAACCGCAACCGTGGTCCGGCTGATCCCGATACAGGCGAAGATGATCGGGATTCGCGCCACCGGGCCGGGCCTGCCCCCGGATATTCCTCACATCCCGCTGTGGCAGGCGGCAACCCTGCCGCGCGACCGCTGGCGGGTCTGGCACGCGCGGCGCAATACGGAAATGCTGATGGGCCTGCTGCTGCGGCGGGTCTTGCGGCGGCGGTATCGGTTGCTGTTCACCTCGGCCTCGCAGCGGGAACATTCGGGCTATACCAAATGGCTGATCGACCGGATGGACGGGCTGGTGGCGACCTCGGCCAAAGGGGCCGCCTATCTGGAACATCCCGCGCAGGTGATCCACCACGGTATCGACACCAACCGCTTTGCCCCTGCGCCGGACCGCGCCGCGCTGCGGGCGCGGCTTGGCCTGCCGGACGGGCTGCTGATCGGCTGTTTCGGGCGCATCCGCACCCGCAAGGGAACCGGAGATTTTGTCGATTCCATGCTGCGCCTGCTGCCCGACCGGCCGCAAGTGACGGCACTCGTCATGGGTCGGGCAACGGAAAAGCACCTTGCCTATCTGGCGGAATTGAAGCGTCGGGTGGCAGAGGCCGGGCTGGCCGACCGCATCCTGTTCCTGCCCGAAGTGTCTGTCGATCAGGTCGCGGACTGGTATGCGGCGCTGGATCTTTACGTCGCACCGCAGCGATGGGAAGGCTTCGGCCTGACCCCGCTGGAGGCGATGGCCTGCAGTGTCCCCGTCGTCGCCACCCGCGTCGGTGCGTTCGAGGAACTGCTGACCCCCGAAACCGGCACCCTGATCGTACCCGAGGACGGGGCGGCCATGGATAGCGCCATTGCCCGCTGGCTGGACGATCCGGCCCTGTTGGCGGCGGGGCAACGGGCCGCCCGCGATCACGCCATACAAAACCACGGGATCGAGGCCGAGGCCCGCGCTCTGGTTGATCTGTATCGCCGGATGCTGGACGGCGGCCCGGTCAAAGGGCCAAAGGGTTAAGCGATGAACAGGCTGCAATTCCTGCTGGCCCGGACGCTGCGCAATGAGACCGCCCTGCAACGCCTGTCGGTGCCACAGACCGATCTGTTTGCAGAGCTGGAGGGCAAAACCGTGGCGCTGGTCGGCAATGCCCGCGCCCTGAGCGATCAGCACCATGGCCCCGAGATCGACGCGCAGGATCTGGTCATTCGCATCAACCGCGCCCCTATACCCGCCGCTGTCAGCCACGGCAGCCGCACCGACTGGCTGGCGCTGGCCGTGCGCCTGCCGGATGCCGACCGCACCCGCCTGAACCCGCACCGCATCCTGTGGATGTCGCCCAAGCGCAAGCGACTGGACTGGACCAGCGCAAAGTCGCCGGGGTTTTACCTGCATCCGCAGGCAGAACGGCAGCGGATGCAGGATCGCCTTGCCGCACCACCGACCACCGGGGCAATGATGATCGACCTGCTGGCCCGCAGCCCGATGCGTGGGCTGACCCTGTTCGGTTTCGACTTTTTCGCCTCGCAATCGCTGTCGGGGCGGCGCAGCGCCGCGCAGGTGCCGCATGATTTCAATGCCGAGGCGGATTGGGTTGCCACGCTGATGCAGGCCGATCCGCGCATCCACCGCGTCTGAGCGCCCCTTTTGTTTCGCCCCCTGAACCCCTATGTCCGGGGCAGTCACGCATAAAGGAAGCCGATCATGGGCTATCGTATCGTCGTTGCGGGTGCCACCGGGAACGTGGGCCGCGAGATGCTGAACATTCTGGCCGAACGCGAGTTTCCGGCGGATGAGGTCGTTGCTCTGGCCTCTCGCCGCAGTCTGGGGACCGAGGTCAGCTATGGCGACAAGACCCTGAAAACCCGCGATATAGAAGGGTTCGATTTCAGCGGCTATGACATTGCCCTGTTCGCCATCGGCTCGGATGCGACGAAAACCTATGCCCCCATCGCCGCCAAGGCAGGCTGCGTGGTCATCGACAATTCCAGCCTGTATCGCTATGATCCGCAGGTTCCGCTGGTGGTGCCAGAGGTCAACCCCGACGCCATCGCGAACTATAGCGCCAAGAATATCATAGCCAATCCGAACTGTTCCACCGCGCAGATGGTTGTCGCGCTGAAGCCGTTGCATGACCGCGCCCGCATCCGGCGGGTCGTGGTCAGCACCTATCAATCGGTGTCGGGCGCGGGCAAGGATGGTATGGATGAGCTGTGGAACCAGACCCGTGGCCTGTTCGTGCCGGGACAAGAGGTCGAACCCAAGGTTTTCCCACAGCAAATCGCCTTTAACGTGATCCCGCAGATCGACAGCTTCATGGAAGACGGCACCACCCGCGAAGAATGGAAAATGGTGGCCGAAACCAAGAAGATTCTGGACACGAAGATCAAGGTCACGGCCACCTGTGTGCGCGTGCCGGTTTTCGTCGGCCATTCCGAAGCCATTAACGTCGAGTTCGAGGACTTTCTGGACGAGGACGAGGCCCGCGACATTCTGCGCGAAGCCCCCGGTCTGCTGGTCGTGGACAAGCATGAACCGGGTGGTTACGTCACCCCGGTCGAGGCCGTTGGGGATTTTGCCACGTTTGTCAGCCGCATCCGGCAGGATTCGACGGTGGAAAACGGGCTGAACCTGTGGTGCGTCAGCGACAACCTGCGCAAAGGCGCGGCGTTGAATGCGGTGCAGATCGCGGAATTGCTGGGCAACCGCCATCTGAAAAAGGGCTGACAGCCCGAAAATGACCAGAAACAGCGCCATATCGACCCCATTGATTCGGGGCCAATATGGCGCAAACCTCTTAATATCCGGTTAAACCGCGATAAACCGCCCCGCGCCGGCATATTGCCACAGCTCACCCGCCGCGATGTCATGAACAAGCCCGTGCAGGGTCAGGTCTTCGGCCTCGACCGCTGCGCGGACAAAGGGAAATGTCATCAGGTTTTCCAGCGAAACCAGCACCGCTTCGCGTTCCAGCGCAGCCACCTGATCGGCTTCGGGCAGGTCTTTCACCCGGTCATAGCCGGGCCGCAGAATATCCATCCAGCGACCGACAAAGCTGGTCTTTTCCTCCAATTCGGGCGCGTGGCCGGAACACATCGCATGGCAGCCCGCGACCCCGCCGCAACTGGTGTGGCCCATGACGATCAGATGCGCGACCTTCAGCGTGTTGACCGCATATTCCACCGCCGCCGAGGTGCCGTGTTGTTCGCCATCAGGCGCATAGGCGGGGACAAGGTTGGCAATGTTGCGGTGGATGAAAAATTCACCCGAATCGGCACCGAACATGCTGGTCACATGCACCCGCGAATCACAGCAGGAAACCACCATGGCGCGGGGGCGCTGCCCCTCGTCGATCAGGCGACGATACCAGGCGCGATTTTCAGCAAAAGTCGTGGCCTTCCAGCCGTGATAGCGTTGCGACAGGTATTGCGGCAGCGGGCGCATCGGTTGCATGGACACCTCCTTGATTGGGCGCAGGATAGGTAAAGTTTTAATCAAGTGACAGGGGCGGAAACGGGTTGGCGTAACGATTTCTTGACGTTTCATCCCTATGGTCCCTGCGACAGATAAAGAACAAGGCCCGAGGTAAAGATGAGCAATGTTGCGGCACTCGCCATAGATGAACCCGTGCGCGTCGATGCGCGTCGTGTCGATGATATCGTCTGCGAACTGGGTGAATTGGCGGCGCGGAATGTGATCGGGCTGGCGCTGGAGCAGATGGCACTGACGCTGCATATGCTGGACACCGCACAGCGGGATGGGGAACTGACGCAGATCGTGACGCAGGCCGACCGGCTGGCGCAACTGGCCTGGCAGGTGGGGCTGGTGTCGCTGTCGGGCATTGCCATTGATGCCGGGGAATGTGTGCGCCAGGGCAATCATGCGGCGCTGGCGGCGGTTCTGGCGCGGCTGATGCGCGTGGGCAACCGTTCCCTGACCGAGATTTGGGAGGTGCGGCCATGGGATTGATCGGTGGCGGTGATCCCTTGCGCGGCCCGCGTCAGGGTGTAAGTCTGCATCCGCCATCACAAAGGGGCTGACATGCGGTCTGATCTTGCAAAACCTGATCTTGGGGGGCTGCCGCTCTGGCTTGTCCATGAGGGCGAGGCCCTGCCACAAGGGCTGGGTCATGCGGGCCGGGATTGGGCCATCGCAACGGATTTTGCGGGTCGTATGGGACAGCTATGCCTGTTGCCCGAAGGGGGGCGCGTTGCTGGCGCGTTATTTGGCCTTGGCAAGCCCGGCAACGGGCGTGAACGGTTTCCGCTGGCCCGTGCGGCGGCGGCGCTGCCGGAAGGCTCGGTCTGGCAAGTGCAGGACTGGCGCGGTCTGGACCCCGAGCTTGCCGCGCTGTCATGGTTGCTGGCGGGCTATCGTTTCGACCGTTACAAACGCGGCCCGGCGCGGAATATGGCGCGGCTGGTCTGTCCGCAAGGCGTCGATGCCACGCGGGTAGCCGCACTGGCCGAGGGTGAGGCGCTGACCCGCGACCTGATTAACACGCCAGCCAGCGATATGGGGCCGGACGCGCTGGAGGCTGCCGCCCGCGATCTGGCACAGCGGCTTGGCGGACAGATCGAGGTTACGACAGGCACGGCGCTGCTGGCCGCAAATCTGCCAATGATCCATACGGTTGGCCGCGCGGCGGAACAGGCCCCCCGGCTGATCGACCTGCGCTTTGGTGACAGCGGGCCTCGGGTAACACTGGTGGGCAAAGGGGTGTGTTTCGACACCGGCGGGCTGAACCTCAAGCCCGGCGCGTCCATGGGGCTGATGAAAAAGGACATGGGCGGCGCGGCAACGGTGCTGGGGCTGGCACAGATGTTGGTGCAGACCGGCGCGGTGGCGGGCAAGCGGCTGCGGGTACTGATCCCGGCGGTGGAAAATGCGGTATCGGGCAATGCGATGCGCCCCGGCGATATTCTCACCAGCCGCAAGGGCCTGACGGTCGAAATCAACAATACCGATGCCGAAGGGCGGCTGGTGCTGGCCGACGCACTGGCGCTGGCAACCGAGGAGGCGCCGGACCTGCTGGTCTCGATGGCGACGCTGACCGGCGCGGCACGGGTGGCGCTGGGGCCGGACCTGCCGCCGTTTTACTGCGACGACGACCACACGGCGCAGGCGGTGCAGGCGGCAGGCATGGCTTCGGGCGATCCGGTCTGGCGGATGCCCTTCTGGCAACCCTATGAATCGCTGATTGAACCCGGCATTGCCGATCTGGATAACGCGCCTTCGGGCGGGATGGCCGGGTCGGTGACGGCGGCACTGTTCCTGCGCCGTTTTGCCGAGGGTGCGGGGCGCTACCTGCATTTTGACATTTACGGCTGGCAACCCGTTGCCGCCCCGGCGCGACCCAAGGGCGGCGTGGGGCAAGGCGCACGGGCCTTGCTGACCGCTTTGCCGGAGGTGCTGCCATGACCGGCCCCCGCCTTGACCCCCGCTCGACCCCCGCGACCGAGCGGGTGGCGCTGGACAGCCTGCGCGGCCTGGTCGAACGCCCGAACTATACCGCGGGCCGCCCGGCGCGGGTGGTGCGCCCGGTCGTGGATCTGCGCCGCCAGCCAAACGGGCCGCGCGACCGGCAAATCCTGTTCGGCACCGATGTCATCGTGATCGAGACCCGCGACGGCTGGAGCTTTGTGCAGTCCGATGCCGACGGCTATTGCGGCTGGCTTCTGGATGAGGCGCTGGCCACGGATCAGCCGTGGATCACCCACCGCGTCCGCGCGGCGCAAACGGTGATTTACCCCGAACCCAGCTTCAAGGTGGATGAGATCGGGGCGCTCAGCCTGAACTCTCTGGTCACGGTGACGGAACATCACGGCAGGTTCATGCGGTTGGCCAGTGGCGGATGGGTGCCGGAACAGCACCTCAGCGAAGACCCCGACCGCGACCCGGCGGATGTGGCGGGGCTGCTGATCGGGACGCCCTATGTCTGGGGCGGAAACAGCCGCTGGGGGATCGACTGTTCCGGCATGGTGCAGGCGGCGGCGCTGGCCTGCGGCATTGCCTGCCCCGGCGACAGCGACCAGCAATGCGACTTTTTCCCCGAGGTAAACGACAACTGGCAGCGCGGCGACCTGCTGTTCTGGCCGGGTCATGTCGCCATGGTGACGGGGCCGGATACGATGATCCACGCCAATGCACATGCGATGGCCGTCACCTATGAACGCATCTCGCAAGCGGTTGAGCGGATTGAAGCCTCGGGCGATGGCGCGCTGATCGGGGCGCGGCGGCTGATGCCGGATTAACCGCCGGTCAGGATTGGCGGGCCTTCAGATCCAGCGCAGGAAATATGGCGTAAATGTGGTTTCCCGGCGAAGGGGCTTCAGATCAGCGCCTTCAGGTCAGGGTTCCGGTCCAGCAGCGCCGTGGTCAGCGCCGCGCGGCGGTCCCAAAGCGACAGATACCAGTCGCGCCGCATGCCGGTCTGGTGACAGATCAGGCGGCTGGCGGCGATCTCGGCGCGGGCGGTGGCGCTGATGCGGGCGCGCTCATCCGGGTTGGCCAGCAGGCGCAGCAGGGCGCGGGGCCAGTCGGGCAGGCTGGCGACGATCAGCCCGTTTTCACCATCGCGGATGGTTGCGCCGTAAATCGCGGGCGAGGCCACCATGACGGCACCCCGGCTGGCGGCCTCGACCCATTTCAGATCGGATTTGCCAATTTCCTCGGGGCGGCCTTGAATGGGGGACAGGACCACATCTGCCTGCTCCATTTGCGCAAGATATTGCGGATAATCCAGGCGATCATAGAACATTTTGTGTTCCGTCGGCAGGGCATAAAAGAAGGCCCGGTCCATGGCGACATGAAACACCGTATCGGGAAAAGCCGCAATCGCCGGGACCAGCGCAGCGGCGACGGCATCGGTGCCGGGGCGGTTCAGGGTGCCGTGAAACACCCGCGCCGGACCTTGGCGGGGGCTACGTTCGGGGGCCAGCGCAGCAACGGCATTGGGGAACAGGGCAACCTCGGGCGTGACCGTCAGGAACAGGTCGCGCAGATGCGCCGTCGAGGTCTGCACCGCATGGGCCAGCGCAAGGTTCTGCATCCGCGTCGCCGGGTCGGCGCTGCGCCGGTTCACTTGCCCGGTCAGGGCCGGATCATCGTCATATTCCACCACCAGCAGCCAGCCCGCGCGGACAAAGCGGGCCACCACCGGCAGCAGAACCTCGCGCTCCAGCCGCAGCCGTTGCAGCACCGCGACGCCGGGCGGGCCGGGTGGCACGCTGCTGTCACGAATGGCGGTTCTGACGCGCAGGCGCGGCTCGGGCAGCAGGGCGTCAGCCGGAACGGTGGTGCGCGCCTCCATCAGCGTGGGGGCCATGAACATATGGTGCAGGCGCAGCGGCGGCGGCTGATCCAGGGCCGGACGCTGAGCCAGCGCGACGCATTGCACCGCCTCGGCCCGGCTGCGAAAATCGGCAGCGTCCTGCCCCATGTCAGCGGCCAGCCGGGTCAGCGCCTCGATCCAGCGGACGGATTCGGCGGTGGGCGGCAGCGTGCGCGTGCGCAGGCGCAAGGGGTGCAGCCCGGCCTGCCGCAGCATCGCCAGCAGGGAATCACGGGTGAAAAAAGCCAGATGCGTGCGGTCGAACAGGCCCGCATCCTGACGCGGCCAGTCCCCCTGAACCAGCGCACGCAGGGCCGAATAATGGCCGATATTCGGCACCGACAACGCCAGCACCCCGCCGGGCCGCAGCAGCCCCACCATCCTTGCCAGCATCATTTCAGGCGACCGCAGATGCTCCAGCACATCGCCCATGATGACCAGATCAAACCTGCCCGCGCCGCCGGTGATTTCGGCGTCGCTCAGCGCCTCGGCATCGCCCTGAACCAGCCTGTCAAAGGCAGAGGTCGCCACAGCGGCAGGGCCGGGCGCGGCTTCAACCCCGGTCAGATGCGCCGCCGGGTTGCGCAGCCGATAGGCGCGGGCCAGCGCCCCGTCGCCGCAGCCGATTTCCAGCACCCGCCGCGCGGTCAGCGGCAGCAGCGCCAGCAAGTCGGGGTTGGCATTGGTGTAATAGCTGTCAGGCTGGCTCATGGCGGATTTTGCTGCGTTCTGCCCGATTGTGCAGCGGGACTGGCCTGCGGATCAAGCCAATATCCGCCGATTTGCGCATTATGTTTTTTATGTCTGAAATGTCCGTTGCGCTGCCCCGGCCAAAATGTTAGCGAATGATCAATGATACGGGGCCAGCGCCCATCGATTCGACCGCATATGCGGTTAGCAGTCTGAAAATCATGGAAAACGGGCAACGAATCGTCCGATTGGTTCTTCAGACATTTTGGATCGCCCAAGCGCACCCCGGCCAGCAGCAGCCTTGCCGCCGGGTGGTCCGGCGCGGGCAGAGATTGAAAGCGATGCCCGCGGGCGTCTGGTAAGGACAAAGATAATGGCTGATTTGGATTTCAACTGGACCCGGACTGATGATGCTGTCGACCCCGCTCGAACCAGCGGGGGCAGCGCCAGCTATGGGAACAACTATACGTTCAGTGCTGATACTGGTGGCGTGAAGGTTACGGCCGAGATCACCAAGGCAAATGACGGCAGCAGCGAACTCAATGGCATTCAGTTGAACGCCGGGTCGGGCTATGGGCTGGTTCCTGCGAACAACCTGGGGATCTCTACGGAATCCGTTCTGTCCCTTGGTGCCACGGCTGGGACTGGCAGTGTCGGAACGGCGGCCTTTACGTTTGAAGGCGTCGACGGGTCCGGTTATGGCGACAGCGTTGAAAATGTTAACTTCATTATCAGCAACCTCGACGTTGGCGGTGCGCGCTACGTCGACGGTGTGATCGTTCGTGCCTATGATGCGGATGGCAACCTGATCCCCGTCAGCATGACGCCGACCAGCAGCAGCCGGTCCGCGCCGACCGTGACGAACAATAACACCGGCGAAGTCACCGCAATTGCAAACAAGACGAATTATACTGGTGGCGGCGATGCTGACACCGGCGTAGCAATCAATATTGCCGGCCCCGTTTCGAAGATCGAGGTTGAATATATCCGCTCCGCCACGACCGGGGCGGGAACTTCGGGCGGAACCTCAGGCACCAGTGTCCTTTATATCTCTGATATGACCTTTGGGACGACTCCGGCCGTCAACCCCGACGGGATCGTTGACGGCACCGCTGGGGCCGATGTGATCGACGCGGTTTATGTGGACAAAGACGGCGACGTTGTGGATGGCAACGATAACACGCTGGCCGGTGTGGCTGCGGGCGGCGTGGCCGGGTCGAATGACGACCTGATCAACGCGCTGGCCGGTGATGACACGATCAATTCCGGCAACGGCAACGACACGATCTATGCCGGTTCGGGTAACGATTCGATCGTGGCCAACAACGGCAACAATGTCATTTACGGCGATCAGGATTACAACTCGTCCGTCAACCCCGGCACCGGCAATGACACGATCACCACCGGCGCGGGCAATGACCTGATCTATGGCGACCACAACCTGACCACTGGTTCCAAAGACGGCGGCGACGACCTGATCAACGCAGGTGATGGCGAAAACACCGTCTACGGTGGCGGCGGTGATGACACCATCACCACGGGCGCTGGTAATGACCTGATTGATGGCGGCGACGGTGACGATTTCATCAACTCGGGTGCGGGTAATGACACCGTTTATGGTGGCGCTGGTGATGACACCATCGTGGCGGGCGTCGGCAATGACTATCTGGACGGCGGCGAAGGCGATGACTCGATCCTTGGCGGCGCCGGGGATGACACGCTTCTGGGTGGCGATGGTAATGACACCATTCGCGGTCAGGCTGGCAGCGATCTGATCTATGGCGGCGCGGGTGACGACTCGATCCAGGGTGGTTTCAGCAGCGAGGCCGGTCACACGTTCGACGACACCATCTATGGTGGTGACGGCGATGACACGATCGACGCCAATGTCGGTGACGATCTGGTCTATGGCGACGAAGGCAATGACTGGATCCGTGGCGGCGTCGGTGAAGATACGATCTATGGCGGTGCAGGCAATGACACGCTGATCGGCAGCGAAGGCAACGACCTGCTGCATGGTGGTGACGGCAACGACATCATCTATGGCGACCGCCAGAATCCCGAATGGACCGGTGACAGCCCGGATGTTGTTCCCGGCAATGACACGCTGTTCGGTGATGCGGGTGACGACACGCTGTATGCCGGCCTTGGGAACGACTATCTGGACGGCGGCGCTGGCGCGGACTGGCTGGCGGGCAATGCTGGCGACGACACGTTCATCGCGGGCAGCGGCGACACGATTGCCGACTTTAACTTCGGCAACACCGGGCCGATCAACGATGGCGACCAGACGAACAACGATTTCGTTGATCTGTCGGGCTATTACAACGAGACGAACCTTACGATCATCAATGATGCGCGTGAGGCCGCCGGGCTGGAGCCTTACGGCAACCCGCTGGTCTGGATGCGGGCCGATCAGGAAGATGATGGCGTTCTGAACGACATCAGCACCGCGAACGGCTTTGGTGAGGACTTTGTGTTCACCATCCAGAACGGTGGCACGGCTGTCGCGGGCGATGACCTGACCTGGGACAACACCAACGTGGTCTGCTTCAGCGCCGACGCCCTGATCGAGACCGCGCGTGGCCCGGTTCGCGCCGGTGATCTGACTG
>NZ_JAUNTN010000028.1 GCF_030538695.1 Paracoccus sp. (in: a-proteobacteria) | reverse complement strand
GAGTACCGGCCTGTCACGCCGGGGGTCGCGGGTTCGAGCCCCGTCAACCGCGCCACTTTCTTCTTCATATAAATATCCATCTTCGCTTGCGACTTGTGCTGCGGCTGCTTAATTGTGGCGCGACAACAGCAAGGGGACAGGCCATGGATGACGCCAGCGCATTGATTGACCGCATGGGCCGCGCCGCACGCGAGGCCGCGATGGAGCTGGCCTTTACCCCAGCCGCGCAAAAGACGGCGGCCCTGCTGGCGGCGGAAACGGCCATGCGTGCCGCCAGCGCCGAAATTATCGCGGCAAATGAACAGGATATGGCCTATGGCCGCGAAAAGGGCCTGTCAAATGCGATGCTGGACCGGCTGCTGCTGACGGAAGCCCGGATCGGCGCCATTGCCGACAGTCTGCGCGATATTGCTGGCCAGCCCGACCCGGTGGGACGGGTTCTGTCCGAATGGGACCGGCCGAACGGGCTGCATATTCAACGGGTTGCAACGCCGCTTGGGGTGCTTGGGGTGATCTATGAAAGCCGCCCGAATGTGACCGCTGACGCCGGGGCGCTGGCGCTGAAATCGGGGAATGCGGTGATTTTGCGTGGCGGCTCGGACAGTATCCATTCCAGCGCCGCGATTATGGCGGCCATGCATCAGGGCCTGCGCGAAGCTGGTCTGCCCGAGGCTGCGATCCAGCTTGTCCCGACCCGTGACCGCGCGGCTGTGGCGGCGATGCTGCGGGCGCAAGGGCTGATCGACGTGATTATCCCGCGCGGCGGCAAGGGGCTGGTCGGGCTGGTGCAGGAACAGGCGCGGGTGCCGGTGTTTTCGCATCTGGATGGGATCTGCCATGTTTATGCCGATGGCGCCGCCGATCTGGACAAGGCCCGGCGGGTGGTTCTGAACGCCAAGACCCGCCGCACCGGGATTTGTGGCGCGGCGGAATGTCTGCTGATCGACCGTGCCTTTTATGCCCGCCACGGCGATGTGCTGATCCGCGACCTGCTGGATGCGGGCGTCGAGGTCCGTGCCGAGGGCGATCTGGCCGCCATTCCCGGCACCGTTCCGGCGCAGCCTGATGATTTCGGGCATGAGTTTCAGGACAGCATTATTGCCGCCCGGCTGGTGGATGGCGTCGATGGTGCGATTGATCACATCCGCCGCTATAGTTCGGGCCATACCGAATCGATCCTGACCGAAGACGACGCCATTGCCGCGCGTTTCATGCAGCGGCTCGATTCTGCGATCCTGATGCGCAATGCCTCGACCCAGTTTGCCGATGGCGGAGAGTTCGGCATGGGCGCGGAAATCGGTATCGCCACCGGCAAGATGCACGCGCGTGGCCCGGTTGGCGCAGAGCAATTGTGCAGCTTCAAGTATATCGTAACCGGCGACGGTGCGGTGAGGGCGTAAGATGCGACCGGCATGGGCGGCGGCATTCACCTTGCTGGCGGCCATGCCAGCCTCGGCGGACAGCCCCGATTATGCGGTGCTGATGGCAGAGGCCGCTTAGGACTGGCGTCCCGGTGATCTGATCTTTTTTAACGATCAGAACAGGTTCGATGACCTGTTGCGGCGGGTCGAGGGTGGCGATTGGGCAACGGTCGGGATTTTGCGCCCATCCAGCGGCGGCCCTCGTGTGGTTTTTGCCAGCGAGGCTGGGGGCGTGACCGAGGTGATGCTCTACGAGATTACCGATAGCCGTGCCGCATCTGAATATGCGGTTTACCGGATCAAAGGGATGGAGCGGGCCGAGCCGATGATGCGTTATGCGCTGTCCTCGGCCTATGGTAGCCCGTTCGATGATCTGATGTTGTTCGGTAATGGCTGCTTTTGCGGTGCGGAATTGCCGTTCGAGGCCGCCCTGACCGAAGGGCATACCCTTGCCGCGCCCCGCAGGCTTGGCGATTTTACCGATGCAGACAGCCCGCTTGCGCAGCATATCCTGTCCCGCTGGCAGGATCATCCTTATTGCGTGGATGCCCTGTCCGCAGGCGACTGCTGGCCCGTGTTGACGCAAATTGCGATTGTGACCCCGGCAACCCTGATTGTTTCGGATAAGCTGGAGCGGGTCTGGCGCTAGATCAGCAATTCTGCCCCGGTTGCGTCGATTTCCACCGTTGCCTGCCGCCCGGCGTCTGTCAGCGCGGTGGCCAGCAGGGCGAATTGCACCTCGCCGGGGCGTAGGGCAGGGGGCAGCGTCCCGGTCAGCCAGCCCCAAAGGCTGCTGTCGGGTTTCATCCGCTCGGCTTCGGCCACCAGTGACCAGCGTGTTTCGCGCCGCGCTGCCAGCACCCGCCCGCCATAGGGCAGTGTGTCTTGCAGGCACATCAGCGCCAGCAACAACAGCCGGACCTCGCTGCGGGGCAGGTCGCCCGGCTCAGCCAGTTCGATGCTCAACCGGCTTTGGTCCTGCACCGCGCGCACCAGCGCGGCGATTTCAGCCGGGGGCAGGCGGGTCTCGCTGCCTGCGCCAAAGGCTACGCGGAACAGTTGCAGCCGCGACCGGGCTGCCGCCACGCTTTCTGCGATCAGCGCCATTTCGGGGCTGTTCGCCAAGCCGGGGATACCCGTCATTTCCAGCAGCTCAACCCCGTTGCCGATCGCCCCAAGCGGCGACACGAGGTCATGGCACAGGCGCGAGCCGACCAGACCTGCCAGCAGGTCAGCGGAAATCGGGGGCATTGCGGGCTGGTTCATATCGGCATAGCCTTTCAGAATAAGAAAGAGGTTTCAGGAATGAACGAAATCCTTGAGCCGGGCATGATCGTGCGTCACCCTGCCGCACCCGACTGGGGCGAGGGGCAGGTTCAGTCCCGGATCGGCCAGCGTATCACCGTGAACTTTGCCCATGCAGGCAAGCAGGTGATCGACGGCAGCCGGGTTATGCTGGAGTTGGTGACGTTGGATAACACGGGCCTTTCGGGTTAGGTTTGCTGTTTTCAAACAACATATTGCAACCCCTGATTGTGTCAACCCGGCGCGAGTCTTGTTGCCAGGCAGGGGCTTTCTGGCCTAGACAAGCATAAATCCGCCAATGAAAGGCCGCCCCGACGCAATGAAGACCGACCCCGCCTATTTCACCGTGCGACTGGCACAGGATCAGGCCGATCTGCTGGCCGCGCAGCGCCTGCGCTATCGGGTGTTCGTTCAGGAATTGGGGGCCGATGGTCCGCTGGTCGATCATCAGGCCGGGCTGGAACGTGATGCTTTTGATAATGTGGTCGATCACCTGCTGCTGATCGATACGCGCCGCCCTGCGGGCGATCATGTCGTCGGGGTTTACCGCCTGTTGACGGGGGAAAAGGCGGCGGATTTCGGGCGGTTCTACTGCGATGATGAATATGACCTGACGCCTTTGCGCAACTCGGGCCGCAAGCTGGTCGAATTGGGCCGGTCCTGCGTACATCCTGATTACCGCGGTGGCTCGGGGATGTTTCTGCTGTGGAATGCGCTGGCCGATTATGTGCTGGGGCGTGGTATCCAGATCATGTTCGGCGTCGCCAGCTTTCACGGCACTGATGTGCAGGCTTTGGCGCAGCCCTTGGCCTGGCTGCATCACCACCACCTTGCGCCGCCCGCGTTACGCCCGCGTGCACTGGACAGTGGGTTTCAGGCGATGGATCTGGTTCCGTCCGGGGCGCTGGACCGCCGTGCCGCCATGGTTGGAATGCCGGCGCTGATAAAGGCTTATCTGCGGCTGGGTGGCCGGGTGGGAGAGGGGGCCTTTATCGACCACGCCTTCAACACCACGGACGTCTTTTTGCTGATGGATACCGAGGCGATGTCAGAAAAGCACCGCCAGTTCTATCAATCCCGCCGTCCGGGTGCGGTATGAGCATCGACGCCGGGCGCGGGGAGGCGACATGGCGCGGCGAGGCCCCGCCTGATTTGCCACGCATTACGCCACTGGGCTGGCTGCTGGTGGTGCTGCGTGGGGTGCCGATCGTGCTGTGGCTGCTGGCCACGGTGCTGTTGATCCTGCCCTTGCGCGGGGTAGAGCGGCTGTTCGCCAGTCGCCGTCGCCCTGTTACCGGGCCTTATGTGCAGATCGTTTGCCGGGTGGTGCTGCTGATCCTTGGATTGCGCTGGCGGCGGGTCGGTCTGCCGATGGCCGGGCCGGGGGCGGTGGTGGCGAACCATTCAAGCTGGCTGGATATTTTCGTGATGAATGCCGCTCTGCCGGTGTTTTTTGTCAGCAAATCCGAGGTCGCAAGCTGGCCCGGCATCAATATCCTGACCCGCGTTACTGATACGCATTTCGTCCGCCGCGATCCGAAATTGGCCGCAGAGCAGGCGGCCGAGTTTTCTGCCCGTATCCGTGCTGGCCATATGCTGCTGTTTTTCCCCGAGGGAACCTCGACCGATGGGCGGCGGGTGCTGCCGTTCAAGCCGACGCTGTTTCAGGGTTTCCTTGACCCCGGCCTGCCTGCCGGGCTGGCGATTCAGCCGCTGACCGCGCAGTATCAGGCACCAAAGGGGGCTGATCCCCGCTTTTATGGCTGGTGGGGGGATATGTCGCTGGGGCCGCATCTGCTGACGGTGCTGGCGGCGCCGCGTCAGGGGCAGGTGACGGTGGTGTTGCACCCGCCGATCCCCGTGCGTGGCGAGACCCGCAAGACGTTGGCTGCTGCGGCGGAAAACGCGGTCAGATCAGGGCTTTGACGCCAGAACATACAGCCGCAACGCCGTTGCCAGCCCGATATCTGGCTGGCGGGCATGGTCGATCTCTGCCACCAGCGCCGCGCGGCTTTGTCCCTGCGCCTGCGCCAGAGGCAGCAGCGCCGACCAAAATGCATCCTCAAGACTGACCGAGGTGCGATGGCCGTCGATCGTGACCGAGCGTTTCACCGGCGGCGTCATCGGCGGCAGATCAATCGTCACGCTTATGCCCCTCATGCAGTCGGGTGGCGCGCGCCTGTTCCGCCGCATCCACTGCCTTTTCGGCCTTGGTTCGGCCGTGTTTCACCGCATTGGCATCGGCCTGCCGCCGCGCATCCTCGCGGGCCTTTTGCTTGCGAAAGCGGTTCAGGTTGGTGATCTGCGTCATGCCGTTTCTTACCTTGCCAGCACGGCTCGCGCAATCCGGCCACGGCTCCCCGCAGGGAAAACCCCCATGCCCACCCTCTCGGCCGATCAGATCAATACGCGGTGATAAGGTGTGACAGTCACCTTGCGCTTGTCACCATACGGGGCCTGAGCTGTGTTCTGCGCCGCCCCTGACGCTGACAATTCCGGGCTTGCCCCGCCGGAAAGGGTTCGTATTCGCCTCTGACCGCCGATACCGGCCGGATCATTCTGCAAGCGTGGTCAGCCAGTTCGCCTCCTGTATGCGGGCGTCAAGTGTGCGCAGTTCTTGCGACAGCTTGTCGGCCTGTTTCTGGATTTGCGCCACGTCAACCGAGGGGCGAAAGCGCACCTCGCTGCGGGTGGCGACGAACTGGGTGACGGTCGCTTCTTCGGCCAGATCACGATAGGTGGCCTGCCGCAGTCGCAGCACATCCCGCGCCGCCAAAGCGTCGCTGAGCGTGCCGCCCGCGAATTCGGTGCGGCTGTTGGTGCGGTTGATCCGCGCAATCAGCGCCTGCATTTCGGATGCCACGTGGTCATGCTCACTCAGCAGGGTGGCGGGATCTTCGGCGGGGCTGTCGCCCTCTTGCACCTTGGCATTGCGCAGGATGCGAGCTTTTAGCTGATCCAGCCGCTTGGCCATATCCGCGCGCAAAACAAGAGCTTCGGCCAGTTTCATCGCATGTCCTTTCGCTTTGCGCATAATATAGGGCAGGGGGCGGATATGAAAAAGGCGCGACCGGGGCCGCGCCTTTCATGGGGTGGATCAGTCCTCCGGACCGATCATCTGTTCGGGGCGGACGATACGGTCGAATTCGTCCTCGGTCACAAAGCCCAGACCCACGGCCTCTTCGCGCAGGGTGGTGCCGTTCTTATGGGCGGTCTTGGCGACCTTGGTGGCGTTGTCATAGCCGATGGTCGGCGCAAGGGCGGTCACCAGCATCAGGCTTTCCTTCATCAGCCGGTCGATGCGTTCGACATTGGCCTCGGTGCCCGCGACCATGTTATCGGTGAACGACCCCGCCGCATCGCCCAAAAGCTGCATGGATTGCAGTACGTTATAGGACATCATCGGGTTATAGACGTTCAGTTCGAAATGGCCCTGCGAACCGGCGATCCCGACGGCGGCATCATTGCCCATGACATGAGCGCAAACCATGGTCAGCGCCTCTGCCTGAGTCGGGTTGACCTTGCCCGGCATGATCGAGGAGCCGGGTTCGTTTTCCGGCAGGATCAGCTCACCCAGGCCCGAACGCGGGCCGGAACCCAGCAGGCGCAGGTCATTGGCGATCTTGAACAGGCTGGCGGCAATGGTTTTCAGCGCGCCCGAGAAGAACACCATCGCGTCATGCGCGGCCAGAGCCTCGAACTTGTTGGGCGCGGTCACAAAAGGCAGGCCGGTGATCTTGGCGATTTCCGCCGCAATTGCGCTGTCCCAGCCTTTTTTCGTGTTCAGCCCGGTGCCGACGGCGGTGCCGCCCTGCGCCAGCTCATAGATGCCCGGCAGGCACAGCTTGACCCGCTCGATCCCCATGCGGACCTGATGGGCATAGCCGCTGAACTCTTGTCCCAGCGTCAGGGGGGTGGCGTCCTGCGTATGGGTGCGGCCGATCTTGATGATGTCCTTGAACTCGGCCGATTTCGCCTCAAGCGCGGCGGCCAGCTTTTCCAGACCGGGCAGCAGCACATCACGCGCCAGCATCCCGATGGCGACATGCATCGCGGTCGGGAAAGTGTCGTTGGACGATTGGCCCATGTTCACATGATCGTTCGGATGGACCGGCTTTTTCGAACCCATCTCGCCGCCGAGGATCTCAATGGCGCGGTTCGAGATGACCTCGTTCGCGTTCATGTTCGACTGGGTGCCGGACCCGGTTTGCCAGACGACCAGCGGGAAGTTGTCGTCGAATTTGCCTTCGAACACTTCGGTTGCGGCCTGTTCCATGGCCTGACCGATGGTCTTGTCCAGCTTGCCCTCTGCCTGATTGATCCGGGCGGCGGCCAGCTTGATGGCGCCAAGCGCGCGGATGATCGGAACCGGCTGACGTTCCCAGCCGATGGGAAAGTTCATAATCGAGCGCTGCGTCTGCGCGCCCCAGTATTTGCTGGCGTCAACCTCCAGCGGGCCGAAGCTGTCGGTTTCGGTGCGGGTCTTGGTCATGGCAATTGCCCCCTTCAGATGCCTTCGCAGGCGTTTTACGCAGAAGGGCGCGCGGGTGCAAATGGTATGCGAAAGTATGCCGCGTTATTTGCGCCACTTGTCGAGACTGACGACCTCGGCCCCGCCGGCGGGCAGCTCGGGCGCGGCTTCGGGTTCTTCGATCTCGTCTTCGTCCTCTGCGTCTTCGTCCTGATGTTCGAACCGCAGGCCAAACTCAACCGAGGGGTCAACGAAGGTGCGCACCGCATCAAAGGGGATCTCCAGCCGCTCAGGGCTGTTCCCAAAGTTCAGGGTGATCCCAAACCCATCGGCGCGAACCTCCAGCCCCTCGAACCAGTTCTGGATAACGATGGTCATTTCCTCGGGATAGCGTTCGCGCAGCCAATCCGACATTTCGACGCCGGGCGTGCGGGTGTCAAAGGTGATGTAGAAGTGATGGTCCCCCGGCAAGCCGCCATCCGCAATGACCGACAGCACATCTGCGATCAGCCCTTGCATCGCCCGGTGCATCATCCCGCTGTAATCAATATGGCCTGACATCGGAAACCTCATTCTGATTGCTGTCAGCATAAGGCAATGGGACGGGATGAAAAGGGGGGAATGACCGGGGCGAGCAGGGGGAGGAAAGTGCAGGATTCTGTTGCCAGGCTCCTGCGGGCCCCGCCTTAGGCTGCTAGGCGTAAGGACTTAAGTTTCGGTTACCCGAGCTGCTTACGCAGCCAGAGCCACCGGAGCACGGTTGTCGTTGGCAACTGTACAATTTGCACCGATAACGGTGGTCGCTCACCGAGACAAAGCAAACAGCTTTAGACGTTCGTCGATCCTGTTTCGGCCCCATGTTCCCCCAACGAAGGGTGTTTGGTGGAGCCGCCGGGTACCGCCCCCGGGTCCGATCCGCTTATTACCTGCGCGTTTATGTCCATAGTCCGGGTTGCCCCGGACAGGCTGAATATAGGGGCGGGAGGCAGGTGATGCAAGAGGGGGCTTCATGCCACTTGAACTACGTTTAATTCACCCTAGTAAAATATTTAGATACAAAAGATTTACTTAAGTGCGGGGCCGAGGCGCGGGGTGGGCTTGGCCGGTTCTTCGGGGCTTGCAGGGGCGGGAACGGCGGTTGTGGCCGGCTGCGGGGTGCTGCGGCGTTCGCGGCGGAATACCAGCAGGTTGTGATAGGTGGTGGTGCGGCCGCTTAGCCCGCTGCGTTCCTCGGCGGGCAGGGTTTCGGCGCGGATATAGTCCCATCCCTGCGCAGCCATATCGTTGATGGCGGCCGCCAGCGTCAGGGCAAAGCGTTCCGCGCCGGATTTCGCCGCAGCCTTGTCAGCGCGGATCGGGGCCGGAATGACGGTATATTCGTAACTTTGCTGCATCGTGATCCTGCCATTTGTCGGCAGCAAAATAACGTAAACGCGCCTGTCGTTCCAGCCGCCGATGGTCACGAAAGCGATGGGTCAGCGGCGACGTGCGGCCTGTCGGATACCAAATCGCAAGGCCAGCCACAACAACAACGGCAGTAACAGGATCAGCACGACCGCTGGGGCGCCCGCCATGACGTTCACCAGAAAAGCGGTGCTTTCATTCAGCATCGCCTCTAGATTCCGGTCCTTCCACTGCGCCATTGCCAACTGGCTAATCGTGAGAAGGAACAATGCGGGTAACAGATAAGACAGGCTGAAAATGCCTGCGGTCAGCATGACGTCACGCCTTGCGGGAAGGGCGCGTCGCCCCCAGTCCCAGCCAGCAACAAAACCCGCGAGGATGGGGACGACCAGAACCCCTAACATCAACGTCAAGGCCGACTGGAACGGCAGGGTCGCAATCCCCAGCGCCGCGCTGGTCACGATGAACAGCAAAAGCGCGCGACCCATTACAAACCCAGTTTTTTCGCCACCAGATCGTTGACCGCTGCGGGGTTGGCCTTGCCGCCGGTGGCTTTCAGAACCTGACCCACGAACCAGCCCGCCAGTTTCGGATTGGCCTTGGCCTTTTCGACCTGCGCGGGATTGGCGGCGATGATTTCATCGACGGCGGCCTCGATCGCGCCAAGGTCAGTGACCTGCCGCATCCCGCGCGTTTCGACGATTTCGGCAGGCTCGCCGCCCTCGGTCCAGACGATTTCAAACAGATCCTTGGCGATTTTGCCAGAAATATCACCCTTGGCGATCAGGTCGATGATGCCGCCTAGCTGCGCCGCTGAGACGGGAGAGGTTTCCACCGTCAGCCCCTCTTTGTTGAGGCGGCCGAACAGTTCGTTGATGACCCAGTTCGCGGCCTGTTTGCCATCGCGGCCTTTGGCGACGGTTTCGAAATAATCGGCGTTCTCGACCTCGGCGGTCAGCACGCTGGCGTCATATTCCGACAAGCCCAATTCATTAACAAAGCGGGCTTTTTTTGCATCGGGCAGTTCGGGCATGGCGGCAGAGATGCCATCGACCCATGCCTGTTCGATTTCCAGCGGCAGCAGGTCGGGGCAGGGGAAATAGCGGTAATCATGCGCCTCTTCCTTGCTGCGCATCGACCGGGTTTCGCCACGGTCCGGGTCATAGAGCCGGGTTTCCTGATCGACCTTGCCGCCGTCCTCGATAATGGCGATCTGGCGGCGGGCCTCATGTTCGATGGCCTGCTGGATGAAGCGCAGCGAGTTCATGTTCTTGATTTCGCAGCGGGTTCCAAGCACGGAATGGTCGCCGGTCTCGATGAAGCGTTCGTAATCGCCCGGACGACAGACCGAGACGTTCACATCTGCCCGCAGGTTGCCGTTCTGCATGTTGCCGTCGCAGGTACCAAGGTAACGCATGATCTGACGCAGCTTGGCGACATAGGCGGCAGCCTCCTCGGGGCTGCGGATGTCGGGGCGCGATACAATCTCCATCAGGGCGACGCCGGTGCGGTTCAGGTCCACAAAGGACATATTCGGGTCCATGTCGTGAATGGATTTCCCGGCGTCCTGTTCCAGATGGATACGCTCGATTCGCACGCGGCGGGCGACGCCGGGGGCCATGTCCACGATCACCTCGCCTTCGCCCACGATCGGGTGGTAAAGCTGGCTGATCTGATAGCCCTGCGGCAGATCGGGGTAGAAGTAATTTTTGCGGTCAAAGGCGGAGGTCAGGTTGATCGCCGCCTTGATCCCCAGCCCGGTGCGGACCGCCTGTTCAACGCAGAATTCGTTGATGACCGGCAGCATCCCCGGCATGGCGGCATCAACAAAAGCCACGTTGCTGTTGGGTTCGGCGCCAAAAGCGGTCGAGGCGCCGGAAAACAGCTTGGCGTTCGAGGCCACCTGCGCATGGACCTCCAGCCCGATGACCAGTTCCCAATCGCCGGTGGTGCCGGCAATCACTTTGGGTTCGGGCGGGGTGAAAGTCAGGTGGTCAAGCATTGCGGGCCTCGTCAGCGGTTTCCCCGCGTTTTAGGCTAGCGCGGGCAGGGCGGCAAGCGGGATCAGACCAGCTTTGCGACCCGTGCGATTTCCCATGATGTCCTAGTGCATAATTATAGCAGAACCTGCGAAGGGGCGCTGCCCCTCTTGGCCTGCGGCCAATTCACCCCGGGATATTTAGATGAAGAAGAAGCCGCTTTCTTCTTCACTTAAATATCCCCGCCGGAGGCATCGGGGGCGCTTGCGCCCCCGAAATCTGTATCAGGCGCGGGTTTTGCGGATCAGGTCCAGCACTTCTTTTGCTGCCGCCGGGATATTTGTGCCGGGACCAAAGATCGCGGCCACGCCCGCGTCACGCAGGTATTGGTAGTCCTGTTGTGGGATCACGCCGCCGCAGATCACCAGAATATCGCCTGCGCCCTGCGCTTTCAGCGCTTCAATCAGTTTCGGGGCCAGCGTCTTGTGACCTGCCGCCTGCGAGGAAATACCGATGACATGCACGTCATTGTCGATGGCATCCTGTGCGGCTTCCTCAGGTGTCTGGAACAGTGGCCCAACGTCCACGTCAAAGCCGATGTCGGCAAAGGCGGTGGCGATTACCTTGGCGCCCCGGTCGTGGCCGTCCTGCCCCATTTTCACCACCAGCATCCGCGGGCGGCGGCCTTCTTCTTCGGCAAAGGCTTCCACGTCCTTCTGGATCTGCGTAAAGCCTTCGTCGCCCTCATAGGCCGCACCATAGACGCCAGCCAGCGTTTTGACCTCGGCGCGGTGGCGGCCGAACTGATCTTCCATAGCCATGCTGATTTCCCCAACAGAAGCACGGGCGCGGGCGGCCTCGACGGCGGCCTCCAGCAGATTGCCGCCTTCACGTGCGCGGCGGGTCAGCTCGGCCAGCGTGGCCTGACATGCCGCTTCGTCGCGTGTGGCGCGGATCTGGTTCAGGCGCGCAATCTGCGCATCGCGCACCTTCATGTTGTCGATGTCCAGAATGTCGATCGGGTCTTCTTTGTCTTTGCGGTATTTGTTGACGCCGACGATGACTTCTTCGCCCCGGTCGATCATGGCCTGACGCCGCGCGGCGGTTTCCTCGATCCGCAGCTTGGGCATCCCCGAGGCAACAGCCTTGGTCATGCCGCCCATGTCTTCGACTTCCTCGATCAGCGCCCATGCCTGTTCGGCAAGCTGCGCGGTCAGAGTCTCGATATAGTAAGAACCCGCCAGCGGATCGACGACATGGGTGATGCCGGTTTCTTCCTGCAAGATAAGCTGCGTGTTCCGCGCGATGCGGGCCGAGAACTCGGTTGGCAGGGCGATAGCTTCGTCCAGCGCGTTGGTGTGCAGCGATTGCGTGCCGCCAAGCGCCGCCGACATCGCCTCATAGGCGGTGCGGATCACGTTGTTATAGGGGTCTTGCTCCTGCAAGCTGACGCCTGAGGTCTGGCAATGGGTGCGCAGCATCAGGCTGCTCGGCTTCTTCGGGTTGAAATCCGACATGATCCGGTGCCACAGCAAACGCGCCGCGCGCAGCTTGGCGATTTCCATGAAAAAGTTTATGCCGATGGCGAAAAAGAACGACAGCCGGCCCGCGAATGCGTCAACATCCATCCCCGCCGCAATCGCCGCGCGCACATATTCGCGCCCGTCGGCCAGCGTATAGGCCAGTTCCTGCACCAGATTGGCCCCGGCTTCCTGCATGTGATAGCCGGAGATCGAAATGCTGTTGAATTTCGGCATTTCGTTGGATGTGTATTCGATGATGTCGGAAATAATCCGCATCGAAGGTTCGGGCGGATAGATATAGGTGTTTCGCACCATGAACTCTTTCAGAATGTCGTTCTGGATGGTGCCGGACAACACGCTGCGGTCATGGCCCTGTTCTTCGCCGGTGACGATGAAATTGGCCAGAATCGGGATGACTGCGCCGTTCATGGTCATGCTGACGGATACTTTATCCAAGGGGATGCCGTCGAACAGGATTTTCATATCCTCGATCGAATCAATCGCCACCCCGGCCTTGCCCACGTCACCCACAACGCGGGGGTGGTCGCTGTCATAGCCGCGATGGGTGGCCAGATCGAAGGCGACCGAGACGCCCTGTTGCCCGGCAGCCAGCGCCTTGCGGTAAAAGGCGTTCGATTCCTCGGCGGTGGAAAAGCCCGCATATTGCCGGATCGTCCACGGGCGGCCGGCATACATCGTCGCACGGGGGCCGCGGGTAAAGGGCGCAATCCCCGGCAGGCTGTGCATATGGTCCAGCCCTTCCGTATCCTCCGCGGTATAAAGCGGCTTGACCTCGATTCCTTCCAGCGTGTCCCAGTTCAGGCTGTCGGGTGATTTGCCCTTCAGCTCTTTCTCCGCCAGCTTGCGCCAGTCGTCCAAAGTCGGTTTGGTCATGTCCGGTCCTTTCGCATGGGGCCTTCGTGCCTATATACAGGGCAAAACGAGGTGCCGATGAAAAATAATGCGTTGTTTCTGCTGGTCGTTCCGCTGATCGCGGCGATGGGGGCGCCCGCTGTGCCGCCGGTGCCGCGTCCGCAGAATGAGGCGACGCCCGACAGTTCGCAGGTGCGGGTGCCGCCCGCGCTGCCGGTCGAGGCGCTGGTGCCGCGGGCCGCGCTGCCGGTCCTGCGTGCCGATGAGGTCACGCCCGAAGATTTCCTTTGGAAATCTCGTCCGCTGGTGATTTTTGCGGCCACCCCCGACGACCCTGCCTTTATCGAGCAGATGCGCCAGATCGAGGGCAACAGCGGGTTGCTGGTCCAGCGCGATGTGGTGGTCATCACCGACACCGATCCGGCGGGCAACAGCATCTGGCGGCAAAACTTGCGGCCCTCGGGCTTTTCGCTGGTGGTGATCGACAAGGACGGGCAGGTGAAACAGCGTAAACCCGCACCGTGGTCGGTGCGCGAAATTACCCGCGCCATCGACAAGTTCCCGCTGCGCCGACAGGAAATCGGGCGCGGCAGCGTCATGCCGTGATTGCTTTTTGCGCCCAGCCTGCCCATATTGACCCAAGAGAGAGAGGGCATCATGGCCAACGCACCGCTGACCCGCACCCCGCGCACTGAAAACCGGCCCGCACCGAAGCCGGCAAAGCGGCCGGAAAAACCGCCGGTGCATCTGTCGTCTCTGATTTCGGAGGCCGAACGAATCATGGGCGTCAAACCCATCCTTGGCCGGACGAAGCCGCGTCCGGGTTATTGACCGAAGGCCGGGTCGTGCGCCCGGTGCCATCCATATTCCCGGCAATTGCCGCCATGGCCTGTTCGCCCAAAATCAGGGCCTCGGTCTTCATTGCCAGAAAATCACGATAAAGCCCGGCGGCCTGTTCGGTCGCCACGCTTGCCCGGTCCAGCATCCGCAGATCGGCAATCATTGCGGAAATCGCATTCAACTGGCTGTAATATAACACCAGCGGGTCGATGGTATCGCGCGGCAGAACGTGAATGTCGCTGATAATGGCGCGGAAAATCGCATCATTGGCCTCGGTTGGAATGGCGGGGAAATAGTCTGCCTCGGTCTCGATTCGCTGAAGGATCTCCTCGCCATATTCGGTCAGATCATCGCGCCGCAGCGCAGCGACATAGGCACGGATCTCGGCAAACAAGGCCCGCTGCACATCGCGCACCCGCTCGGCCCGGTGCTTGCGGTCCCGCTTGGCCCCCTGAAAAGCCACCACCCACCAGCCCGCCGCCAGAAACAGTCCGGCGATCAGCGATGCCTGTGCTGACGGCGCAAGGATATGATCCAGCGGTGGTGTCACATCCGGCCCCATCTTTTGTCTGTAAATATCCCGCGGGGGGTGCGGGGGGCGCGAAGCCCCCCGTAAAGTTGTGGGGTGCGGGGGGCGCGAAGCCCCCCGGCTTTGGTCAGATCATATGCCGGACGGCAGGTCACTCGAACTCCATGATGATGTCGTCCACCTTCAGGCTTTCGCCTGCGCTGGCGTTGATCTTCTTCACCACGGCTTTCTTTTCGGCGCGCAGGATGTTTTCCATCTTCATCGCCTCGACGGTGGCCAGCGCCTGACCTTCCTGCACCTCGTCACCCTCGGCCACGCTGATCTTCACCACCAGCCCCGGCATCGGGCAGAGCAGGAAGCGCGAGGTATCCGGTGCGAGTTTTTCCGGCATCAGGCGGGCCAGTTCGGCGGCGCGGGGGCGGCGGATATAGGCTTTCAGGTCCGCGCCACGGGTACGCAGGCGATAACCGGCGGGGATCTTGTCCACCTTCATCACCAGAGCCGCGCCATCAACGACCATCCGCGCCAGTGATTGCCCCGGCAGCCAGTCGCTTTCCACCCGCATGTCGCGCCCGTCGATGGTCACGGTCGAGCCGTCGCGGTCCGCCTTGATTTGCACCGGAACCTCACGATCCCCGATGAACACCACCCAATTGGTGCCGACCCGGCGTTCGTGATTGTCCAGCCGTCCGGTGATCCGGCAGCGGCGGATTTCGGCGACCCGGTGCATGGCCGCTGCTGCCGCCGCGATGCGGTCGATCTCGGCCGGGGCCGGGGTCACGCCGGTAAAGCCCTCCGGGTATTCCTCGGCAATGAAGGCCGTGGAAATATCGCCCGAGATGAACTTGGGGTGATCCATCACCGCCGACAGGAAGGGCAGGTTATGGCCGATGCCCTCGACCTCGAACCCGTCCAGCGCCTCGCGCATGGCTTCGATGGCACCGGCGCGGGTCGGCGCCCAGGTGCAGAGCTTGGCGATCATCGGGTCATAGAACATGCTGATCTCGCCGCCGTCATAGACGCCGGTATCGTTGCGCACGCCGACCGCCGCCACCGCAGGCGTATCGCCCGGATGCGCAGGCACCCATTTTCCGGCGTCAGACAGTGGCCCGGCAGCGGTTTCCACCGGCGGGCGATAGCGGGTCAGGCGGCCGATCGAGGGCAGGAAGTTCCGATAGGGGTCTTCGGCATAAAGGCGGCTTTCGATGGCCCAGCCGTTGATGGTCAGATCGTCCTGGGTGAAGGGCAGCTTTTCACCCATCGCCACGCGGATCATCATTTCCACCAGATCAATGCCGGTAATCAGTTCCGTGACCGGATGTTCCACCTGCAAACGGGTGTTCATCTCAAGGAAATAGAAATTGCGGTCGCCGTCCACGATGAACTCGACTGTGCCTGCGCTGGCATAGCCCACCGCCTTGGCCAGCGCGACGGCCTGTTCGCCCATGGCCTTGCGGGTGGCTTCGTCGAGGAAGGGGCTGGGGGCCTCCTCAATGACTTTCTGGTTGCGGCGCTGGATCGAACATTCGCGCTCGAACAGGTAAACCGCGTTGCCGTGGCTGTCGGCCAGCACCTGAATCTCGATATGGCGCGGCTGGGTTACGAATTTTTCGATGAAGATGCGGTCGTCGCCAAAGCTGTTCGCCGCCTCGTTCCTGGACGATTCGAACCCCTCGCGGGCCTCGGTATCGTTCCATGCAATGCGCATCCCCTTGCCGCCGCCGCCCGCGCTGGCCTTGATCATCACCGGATAGCCGATCTCATTCGAGATTTTCACCGCCTCATCCGCATCCGCGATCAGGCCCATATAGCCGGGAACGGTGTTCACCCCGGCCTCTTGCGCGATCTTTTTCGAGGTGATCTTGTCGCCCATGGCCTCGATGGCCTTGGCGGGCGGGCCGACGAACACGACCCCCTCGGCCTCCAGCGCGGCTGCGAAATCCATCCGTTCGGACAGGAAGCCATAGCCGGGGTGAACTGCCTTTGCGCCAGTCTGGCGGATGGCGTCCATGATCTTGTCGATCACGATATAGGATTGGTTGGCGGGGGGCGGGCCGATGTGAACCGCCTCGTCAGCCATTTGCACATGCAGCGCCGCGCGGTCGGCGTCGGAATAGACGGCAACCGTTTTGATGCCCATTTTGCGGGCGGTCTTGATGACGCGGCAGGCGATCTCGCCCCGGTTGGCGATCAGGATCTTGTCGAACATGGCTGTCCCTTGCTCTGGCTGAGGTCTGTATTGCGGAAACGAAAAACGCCGCCCCGGTGCGAAACCGGGACGGCGGAAATCAGATCAGGGCCGCGCGACGAATGCGCGGTCAGGATATTACTGGCAAACGCCGACGTCGTTGCACAGCGCACCACCGGCCGCGCCAAGGGCCGCGCCTTTGAGGACGTTCTTGCCAGCAACGTCTGCGATGACGGCACCCGCAGCAGCCCCGATAAGGGCGCGGTCGGTGTCGGTCGGGTTGATGTTCTGCGTACAGCCAGCGACGGCAGCAAGGCCGACGAAAGCGACGGGCAAAAGCAGGGCTTTGCGCATGGGATACTCTCCTTATGGAAACCCTGCATCGCGTTTCGATGCAGGGCAATCGTTACGAAAGTGAACGCAACAGTGCGGTTGACGGTTGCATCACAGTTTCGCGTGAAATTACTGGGCGCAAACGCCCATGTCGTCACAGATCGCGCCAGCGGTCGCGCCAAGCGCCGCGCCGGTGAGGACGTTTTCACCCAGAGCTTTCGCGGTAACGGCACCGCCGACAGCACCAATGGCCGCGCGCTGCGCGTCCGGCGACAGGCCGGTTGCGGTGTTATAGCCATAGCCCGGCTGCTGGCAGGCCGCGAGGCCACCGACGAGCGCGAGAGCTGCACCGAAGCGGAGGAAAGAGGAAACTTGCATTGTTCACTGCCTGTATTGAAGCGCCATTCCGGCGCGGTTGCTTGCAAACGTAACGGCATAATCGCACAGTTCGTTCCTTGCCAGAACTGACAAGACTGTGAAAAAGTTGCAAGTGTTTGCGAACGGCCGGGATGCCGCAAGGGCGAAAAGACGCGCATCAGTCGTCGTCCTCGTCCCAGTCGTCTTCGTCCTCATCCTCGTCCCAGTCGTCGTCCCAGTCGAATTCGGGCTGAGAATCCGTGGCGAAAAGCTGCGGAAAGCTGGCCTCGGCGCGGGCCAGATCAACACGCAAAAGCTGTTCATAGCTGGTCGGGTCCAGCTTGCCGACGGCGACGACTTCGCGGTTCAGCAGCCATGACAGGCGGCCCGCGTCAAGATTGCCGCGTTCGAACGGTTCATCCCCGAAATGCGCGATCAGTGCTGCCAGAAACCCTTCATCCGCGCGCCGGTCCGAGGCGGAACGGTCGCGGAACCGTTCCCGCGCCACCAGTTTGGTTGCGCCTTTCTTATTGGCGCGACGGATCACGAACTGGTGGTTCGAGCTTGGCAGGCGGCCGGGGAACTTCCGGTGCTTCAGCATGGCGCGTCTTTCCTATATCGCCGTTTCGGGCTGGCAGGTGTTGGTATCGGCGGGCAGGTCGTAAGCCTCGAACACCTGCACCATTTCGGGGTTGGCCGCGCCAAACAGGTTCACCCGGTCGGCAAGGCTGATGATGATTTGCACCGGGCGCGGGCCTTCCTCCGCCAGCCGGGGCAGGGCGTAATTCAGGCACAGCCACAGCATATCTGCCTGAACCTGCTCCAGCGCCTCGACGGTGGGGCCATCGGCCAGCGGTTGAGCGCCCTGCGCCGTCACTGCCAGCGGTCCGGTTGCGGTCAGGTCAGGGGCCAGCAGCGACGGCATGTCTTGATCCTCTGGCACCAGTTGCGCATCGGCAAAGCCGGTCAGCCATGACATCGGATCATCCAGAACCGCCACCTGCGCTTCGTCGATGGGGGGCAGCACCGGCGGCGGGATCAGCTTTGGCAGGTTGGGGCTGACAAAGCGGAACCGATAGGTCAGCCCATATGCCCCCGGCGCCGTATGCACCACGTCCTGCCAATAGGTCAGCATCCCCGACGGCACCGGCAAGGGCGGCGGGGTGGCATCCTCGGCCCATGCCGCGACGGGCGCGGCAAGGGTCAGGCAGGCAAAGATAGGGGCAAGGGCAGGGACAAGGCGCATCTTCGGGCGTTACAGCGGGATGTTATCGTGCTTTTTCCACGGGTTCTTCAGCTCTTTCGTGCGCAGGCTGGCAAAGGCACGCGCGATCCGCTTGCGGGTCGAACGCGGCTGAATCACCTCGTCGATAAAGCCTTTTTCCGCCGCCACGAAGGGGTTGGCGAAACGGCCCTCGTAATCCTTGGTGCGGGCCGCGATCTTGTCGGCGTCGCCCAATTCCTTGCGATAGAGGATCTCGACTGCGCCTTTCGCACCCATCACCGCGATTTCCGCCGTGGGCCAGGCATAGTTGAAATCGCCCCGCAGGTGTTTCGAGGACATCACGTCATAGGCCCCGCCATAGGCTTTGCGGGTGATGACGGTGACTTTCGGCACGGTCGCTTCGCCATAGGCGAACAGCAGCTTTGCGCCGTGTTTGATAACCCCGCCATATTCCTGCGAGGTGCCCGGCAGAAAGCCCGGCACATCCACCAGCGTCAGAATCGGGATGCTGAACGCATCGCAGAAGCGCACGAAACGCGCGGCCTTGCGGCTGGAGTCAATGTCCAGACAGCCCGCCAGCACCATCGGCTGGTTGGCGACGACGCCGACGGTCTGGCCCTCGATGCGGATAAAGCCGATCACGATATTCCCGGCGTAATCCTTTTGAATCTCATAGAAATCGCCCTCATCCGCCAGTTTGGTGATAAGCTCTTTCATATCATAGGGCTGGTTCGGGTTGTCCGGCACCAGCGTATCAAGGCTGGCCTCGACCCGCAGCGGGTCGTCAAAGAACGGGCGTGTGGGGGCCTTGTCGCGGTTCGACAGCGGCAGGAAATCGAACAGGCGGCGAATCTCGGTCAGGGCCTCGACATCGTTATCAAAGGCGCCATCGGCCACGCTGGATTTCTTGGTGTGGGTGCTGGCACCGCCCAATTCCTCGGCGGTGACGACCTCATTGGTGACGGTTTTCACCACATCGGGGCCGGTCACGAACATATAGGACGTGTCGCGCACCATGAAGATAAAGTCGGTCATCGCCGGTGAATAGACCGCGCCGCCCGCGCAAGGCCCCATGATAACGCTGATCTGCGGCACCACGCCAGAGGCCATGATGTTGCGCTGGAACACCTCGGCATAGCCTGCAAGGCTGGCGACGCCTTCCTGAATCCGCGCGCCACCCGAATCGTTCAGGCCAATGACCGGCGCACCGTTCTGCATCGCCATATCCATGATCTTGCAGATTTTCTGCGCATGGGTTTCCGAGAGGCTGCCGCCGAATACGGTGAAATCCTGCGAGAACACATAGACCATGCGGCCGTTGATCGTTCCCCAGCCGGTCACGACGCCATCGCCTGCAGGGCGGTCGTTTTCCATCCCGAACTCGGTCGAGCGATGGGCCACGAACATGTCGAACTCCTCAAAGCTGCCTTCGTCCAGCAGCAGGTCGATGCGTTCGCGGGCGGTCAGCTTGCCGCGGGCGTGCTGCGCGTCGATCCGCGCCTGCCCGCCGCCAAGGCGTGCGGCCTCGCGCCGGGTTTCCAACTGGTTCAGGATGTCCTTCATCTCGCCCCTCCGAATATGACGGTTTGGGGCAGCTTACGGCGCAAGATGTAGGCAATAAAGGAAAATCGGGAATATTTGCAAAATATATAGCTGAATTGAATTGCAAATTGCAAAAATGCGAAGTCGCCCGAAGCCCGTGCGATCTTTTGGTGGCGGGGCCGGGGCGACGGGGCTATAAGCCGGGCATGAGTGAGAACCTGCCCCCATGCCCCGAATGTTCGTCCGCCTATGTTTATCAGGTGGATGCCCTGCTGACTTGCCCGGAATGTGGCCATGAATGGTCGGCGGATGCCGCCGCCAGCGACGATACGCCGCAGGTGCGCGACAGCGTGGGCAATGTGTTGGCGGATGGCGATACGGTCACGGTCATCAAGGATCTGAAGCTGAAAGGCTCGTCCTCGGTCATCAAGGTTGGCACCAAGGTGCGCGGCATCCGTCTGGTGGACGGCGATCACGATATTGATTGCAAAGTGCCGGGCTTTGGCCAGATCGGGCTGAAATCGCAATTCGTCAAGAAAGTTACGGAATAATGGACCAGAGCAGCGCCCGCCTGAGCATCGACCTGAACGCCATCGCCGCAAACTGGCGGGCGCTGGCGGTATTGTCGCCGGGGGCGCGGGCTGCTGCGGTGGTCAAGGCCGACTCTTATGGGCTTGGCGCGGCCCGTGTGGCGGCGCGGCTGTATGATGAGGGTGCGCGGGATTTCTTTGTTGCGCTGGCCTCTGAGGGTCAGGCAATCCGCCCGTATCTGGCCGATGATGCGCAGATTTTTGTGCTGTCCGGCCATATGGAAGGGGCTGATCTGGCCGGGCTGATCCCGGTGCTGAACGGCCCGGAACAATATTTCCGGGACCGCACCAAGCGCCCCGGCCAGCCCTTTGGCATTCAGCTTGACACCGGCATGAACCGTCTGGGGTTTGAGCCATCCGAATGGGCCGGGCTGCGGGCCGAGGTGCTGGCTGCCGATCCGGCGCTGGTGATGTCGCATCTGGCTTGTGCCGATGCCCCCGACCACCAGATGAATCGCCAGCAATTGCAGGCGTTCCGCGAAATGACCGAAGGTGTGACCGCGCCGCGTTCGCTGGCTGCGACCGGGGGAATTTTGCTGGGGCCGGAGTATCACTTCGACCTGACCCGCCCCGGCATTGGCCTTTATGGCGGTCAGCCCTTTACGGACGCGCAGCCGGTGGTGCGGCTGTCCCTGCCAGTTATTCAGACCCGGCTGGTGCAGACGGGCGAGACTGTGGGCTATTCCAACACATGGACGGCCGAGCGGCCCAGCCGGATTGCGACCGTTGCGGCGGGCTATGCCGATGGGGTGCTGCGGGCCTTGTCGTCGGACGGGCAGCGCCCGCGGGTGGCGCTGTTTGCGGGTGATCGCGCGTGCCCGGTGGTTGGGCGGGTGTCTATGGACCTTATCACCTGCGATGTGACCGGGCTGGATGATCTGCCGCCCGCGCTGGACCTGATCTGCCCGGCGCAGGGCGTTGATGCGGTGGGTGCCGCGGCGGGAACCATCGGCTATGAGATTCTGACCTCGCTTGCTGCGCGATACGCACGGGAATATCTGTGAACCCCATCCGCGCCCTTGGCCGTATGACGCTGGCGCTTGTGGCGCTGATCGGGCGGCTGGCGATTTTTCTGGGGCGTGGTCTGGCGGGTATCCTGCCGATTGGCGGCCCGGCCTATCCGCGTAATCTGGTGCAGCAGATCATCCAGATCGGCTGGCTGTCGCTGCCCGTGGTCGGGCTGACGGCGCTGTTTACCGGCGCGGCGCTGGCCTTGCAGATCCATTCCGGCGGGGCGCGGTTTCAGGCCAGCGATGTGGTTCCCGCCATCGTCGCCATCGGTATGGCGCGGGAGTTGGGGCCGGTGCTGGGCGGGCTGATGGTGGCCTCGCGCGTGTCCAGCTCGATCGCGGCCGAGATCGGCACCATGCGCGTCACCGAACAGATCGACGCGCTGGCAACCCTGTCCACTGATCCGATGCGCTGGCTGGTGGCGCCGCGCCTGTGGGCGGGGATGCTGACTGTGCCGCTGCTGATCGGGGTGGGCGATGTGCTGGGGATCATGGGCGGCTGGCTGGTCGGGACGCAGGGGCTTGGGTTCAATTCGGCGCAATATCTGGCGAATTCATGGGCCTATCTGGAACGCTGGGATGTGGTGTCGGGGCTGTGGAAAGGTGTCGCCTTTGGCCTGATCGTGGCGCTGTCGGGTTGCTGGTTCGGGATGCGCACCGGGCGCGGCGCAGCGGGAGTCGGGCGGGCGACGACCTCGGCGGTGGTGGCGGCTGCGGTCGGGATTCTGGCTGCGAACTTTGTCCTGACGGGGCTGTTCTTTTGAGTGCCGAGTTCGAAATCAAGGGCTTGCGCAAAGCGTTCGGCACGCGGCAGGTGCTGGATGGGCTGGACCTGACCATCGCGCGGGGCGAAAATCTGGTGGTGATCGGACAGTCGGGCAGCGGTAAGTCGCTGCTGCTGCGCTCGATCCTTGGGCTGGAGGTGCCAGACGCAGGCCAGATCCTGTGGCGTGGACAGGTGCTGGACGCCCGCCGCCGCGCGGCGTTCATGGACGGGTTCGGGATGCTGTTTCAGGGCGCGGGGCTGTTCGACAGCCTGCCGGTCTGGCGCAACGTGGCGTTCCGTCTGCTGCAATCCATGCCTGCCGCCCGCGCCCGCGCCATTGCGGTGGACAAGCTGGCGCGGGTGGGTCTTGGGCCAGAAGTCGCAGAGATGATGCCGGCGGAACTGTCGGGCGGCATGGCCAAGCGCGTAGGGCTGGCCCGTGCCATCGCTGCCGATCCGCAGGTGATCTTTTTCGACGAGCCAACGACCGGGCTGGACCCGATCCGGGCAACGATGATTGACCGGCTGATCCGCAGCATCGTGACCGAGACCGGCGCGACCGCCATCACCATCACCCATGATATTGCCAGTATGCGCCATATCGCCGACCGCGTGGCGCTTCTGCACAAGGGGAAGCTGCGCTGGCATGGCCCGGTGGAGGCGGTCGATATGGCCACCGATCCGGTGCTGCGGGCCTTTCTGGCTGGGGAACCTGATGCTGCCCTGTGAAACTTTCCGCCGCTTTGTGGCTTTATACCTTTGGCCCCTTGCGCGAATCCTTTGGGCTTGCCACCTTGAACCCAGTGACCAGACCGGAGAGTGATTTGGGTTTGACCCCGACAACCCCCGCCGCCGCCGAAACCTTGTTAGAGTTTCCCGACAATCGCCTGTTGATCGACCTTTGCGGTCCGCATGATCGCCATTTGGCCCGGATCGAGGAGGCTCTTGGCGTTCATATCCTGCGCCGGGGCAATCAGCTTGCCGTGGTCGGCCCCTCTGATGCGCAGGCCGAGGCCGCAGGTGTCCTGCGCGGGCTTTATGCCCGGCTGGAAAGCGGTCGCCCGGTCGAACTGGCCGAGGTCGAATCGGCCCTGCGCATGGGCGTCGATCCGGTTACGGAAACCGTCAGTCCCAGCGAACAGCTTGAGATGTTTGCCGCGGGGAACATCGAGCTGCGCACCCGCAAGAAAACCGTTGAACCCCGCACGGATGCGCAGAAAGCCTATGTCCGCAGCCTGTTCGCCAATGAACTGGCCTTTGGCATCGGCCCGGCAGGCACCGGCAAGACCTATCTGGCGGTCGCGGCGGGTGTCACCATGCTGATTAACGGCCATGTCGATAAGATCATCCTGTCCCGCCCCGCCGTCGAGGCGGGCGAGCGTCTGGGCTTTTTGCCCGGCGACATGAAGGAAAAGGTCGATCCCTATATGCAGCCGCTTTATGACGCGCTGAACGATTTTCTGCCCGGCAAACAATTGCAAAAGCTGATGGAAGAAAAGCGTATCGAAATCGCGCCTCTGGCCTTTATGCGCGGGCGCACGCTGGCCAATGCTTTCGTGGTGCTGGACGAGGCGCAGAACGCGACCACCATGCAGATGAAGATGTTTCTGACCCGTCTTGGTGAAGGCTCGCGCATGGTGATTACCGGCGACCGCACGCAGATCGACCTGCCGCGTGGCATCGGCTCGGGTCTGGTCGAGGCCGAGCGGGTGCTGAAAGATGTGCCGGGTATCGGTTTCAGCTATTTCACCGCTGTTGATGTGGTGCGGCACCCGCTGGTGGCGAAGATCATTCAGGCTTATGATCGGGACATGGAACTGAATCCGCATGATCCGCAGGTCGGCCCGGCCCCGCGCCGGATGCCCGGCAGCCGCCGCCCCGCAGCGGGCGATACCGCCGAAGGTGGCGCGGATGGATGAGCTTCCCGCCGGGCTGACCCCCGACCCGGTCGATATTGTGATCGAGGATGAGCGTTGGCTGGACACCGGCCTTGAGGCGCTGGCGCAGTCTGCGGTTGCGGCGGCCTGCGAATATCTGGAATTGGCGCCACAGCCCGCCGTGGTGATCATGGGCTGCGATGACGTCCGCATCGCGACGCTGAACACGCAATTCCGGGGCAAGCCTACGCCCACGAATGTGCTGTCATGGCCCGCTGTCGAACATATCCCGCACGCGCCCGGCGAATGGCCACAAATCCCGCAGGTCGATGAACTTGGGGATATTGCGATTGCCTGGGACACCTGTGCGCGTGAAGCGGGAGAGCAGGGCAAGACCATGGCCGATCATGTCGCGCATCTGCTGGTTCATGCGGTGCTGCATCTGGCCGGTTTCGACCATGAAAACGACCCCGACGCCGAGCTGATGGAGGAGGCCGAGCGCCAGATTCTGCGGCGTCTTGAAATCTCGGACCCATATCAGGAACAGGCCGGATGAGCGGCGATAAGCAACAAGAAGACCCCCTTAGTCCTCAACTCTCCGCAGCGAGCAACGTGGCGGCGGACCCTGCCGACTGGTCGGATGGGATCGGCGGTGAAGGGCGTGACCTGCCGGCCTCACGCGGGTTCTTGGGCCGGTTGCTGGGGGCGTTCGGCAATGATGGTGAAGCCGAGACAGCGGTGGAGACCAGCGCGGCACCCGCGCCGGGCATGGTCAACCTGCGCCGGTTGCGCGTCGATGATGTGGCTGTTCCCAAGGCCGATATTGTCGCCGCGCCAATTGATGCCAGCCTGAATGATCTGGTCGAGATGTTCCGCGAACATGGCTTTTCCCGAATGCCGGTATTTCGCGGCACGCTGGACAGCCCGCTGGGGTTGGTCCACCTGAAAGACCTTGCCCTGCGTTTCGGCTTTGGCGCGGCTCCTGCGGGTAAGTTCGCGCTGCGCCCGCTCTTGCGGCCCTTGCTGTATGTGCCGCCCTCGATGCCGATTGGTGTGCTGTTGCAACAGATGCAGCAAAAGCGCACGCATATGGCGCTGGTGATTGACGAATATGGCGGCGTTGACGGGCTGGTGACGATCGAAGACCTGATCGAACAGGTCATAGGTGAGATCGAGGATGAACACGATGAGGCCGAGGGCGACCTGTTGGTGCAGGAAAAGCCCGGCCAATGGCTGATTCAGGCCAAGGCGCCGCTGTCTGATCTGGAAACCGAAATCGGCCAGCGCCTGACCACTGACGAGGCCGAGGAGGAGATCGACACGCTGGGCGGGCTGATCTTTATGCTGGCCGGGCGTATCCCCTTGCGCGGCGAGGTCATTCCCCATGAAACCGGGGCCGAGTTCGAGATCGTGGACGCTGACCCCCGTCGCATCAAGCGGGTGCGTCTGCGTCTGCCGGAGGTTTCGGCCTAATCCGCCACAAAGCGCAGCGCCACGCCATTGATGCAATAGCGCAGCCCTGTTGGCGGCGGGCCGTCTGGGAACACATGGCCAAGATGCGCGTCGCAGCGATGGCAGCGCACTTCGGTGCGGATCATGCCGTGGCTGGCGTCGTGATGTTCGTCAATGCCGCCGCCCGCACGGCTGAAACTGGGCCAGCCGCAATGGCTTTCGAACTTGGCGTCCTGGTCGAACAGCCGCGCCCCGCAGCAGACACATTCGTAATGCCCCGGCCCGGCGGGAAAACCGGGATGCGAGAATGGGCGTTCGGTTCCTGCCTCGCGGGTGACGCGATAGGCTTCCGGGGTCAGCATCGCCTGCCACTCGGCCTTGCTGCGGGTCACGCGGTCAGTCATGTCACATCCCTGTCTTTTTGCCGTTGCAGTCATGTTACAAGATAGTTTTATCCGGGCAGGGAACAAGACCGCCCGGCTGCGGGTTGTCATGCAGCCGATCGTTACGGAGGCAGAGATGTCGTTTCTCAAAGGCCGTTATATCGCCCGACTTGCGGAAACCCCTGAAGATTTGCGCCGTGCCCAGCGGTTGCGCTGGCTGGCCTTTGTTGGCAAGCGCGGCGGCGTTGGCGATGAGGACACGCTGGACGCCGACGATCACGACGCGCAATGCCATCATGTGCTGGTTGAGGATACCGCCAGCGGCACCTTGATCTGCACCTTTCGCTTTCTGCTTCTGGAAAGCGGCGATGATATCGAGCGCAGCTATTCCGCCCGTTATTACAACCTGACCGCGCTGCATGATTTTGACGGGCCGATGGTCGAGATGGGCCGGTTCTGCATCCATCCCGAATGGCGTGATCCCAATATCCTGAGGGTGGCTTGGGCTTTTATGACCCGGTTTGTCGATGAAAACGGTGTGCAACTGTTGTTCGGCTGCTCGTCTTTCATGGGAACGGAACCGGATGTCTATGCCGATTCCTTTGCCATGCTGAAGGACCGCCATCTGGCCCCCAAACGCTGGCTGCCCCGTGTCAAAGCGCCCAATGTGTTCCGCTTTGCCCGTCGCTTGCGGGCGAAAAAGCCCGATGCCAAGGCGGCGCTGGCCGGGATGCCGCCCTTGCTGCGCACCTATCTGATGATGGGCGGCTGGGTCAGCGATCATGCGGTGGTCGATGCGCAACTGAACACGTTGCACGTCTTTACCGGGCTGGAGATCCGCGCCATCCCGTCGGGGCGTGCGCGTCTGCTGCGGGATGTGGCGGGGTAAACGGTGGCTGAAAGGCGGCCGGTTTTCGCACCGACAATTTATCGGGCCTTATCGGCCTTTGGTCTGGCCTTTGCCATGGCTGTGGTGGTCGCGCTTATTTTCCTTTTTTGGGATTACGTTCAGGGTGATGCAGAACCCTTCCGCGCGAACCTTCTGCTTGGGGTGGTCTATCCGCCGGTGACAGCGGTGGTAATGTCGATTGGCTGGATGCTGTGGCTGGGCTTCGGTCTGGCCTTGGCAGGGGATTGGCCGCGGTTTGGGCGGCAATTGGACAAGATGCGGCAGGCTGCGCTGGATGCGATCTTTAGCTGGATCGGCTTTCTTGTCGGCTTTGCGACGGGCTTGCTTTGCGCTGTTGGTGTCGGGTTGGGGCAGGATAGGATAGGGGCGGGGGGCTGACAGTTGGTATTTGGCTGCAACTGATCGTTGCACTTGCAGGTGCCAGCGTCGTGGTTCTGATTTATGAGCTGCTGGCGCAAATCTGGCTGGATGCTGCCGGGAAGGCGTGTCGCTTTCCATGGTGGGGCAGGTTGCTGGCCATTGCGGTGCCGCTGGCGCTGATCGCTGCTTTGCCTTGGTTGTTCAGGGCGCATTAAAAAGCGGCGGTGCTGTTGCCAGCCCGCCGCTTTTCGACCTGTCCCCCGGTCGTTATTCAGAAGCCAAAGTTCAGGCTGCGGACATAGCCGATACCGACGCTGAACTGGTTTTTATCCTCGGTGATGGGCGAATCGGCAGCGTCGTTTTTCAGACGCCCCACGGTAACGCGGCCAAGAATGGCGCTGCTATCGGTCAGGGCATAGCGGGCCTCAAGCGATGCCTGCACAGCCTTGATCCCGCCGGATGCCTCATAGACCGGGAAGTTCGCACCATTGGCGACCTCGGCGGCCGAGACACCGAAATAGCTGTTCATATAGTCGCTGTCGCCATATTGCGCCTCAACCCGGCTGGTCAGGCGGATACGGTCGTTGAGGTTGGTGGAATAGCGCACGCCGACCTCACCCACGACGCCTTCGTGGCCGGATACGGCTTTGCGGGCGGCGATATAGCCCTGCACATCACCCACGCCGTAACCGGCGCGCAGGCCCAGTTCGACCCCACGGCTGACCTTATCCAGACCGTTCAGCCGGGCGTAGTCGCCCGAATCGCGTTCGGGGGCGAGGCCGGTGGACAGGCCCCAGCTAAAGCCCTGCGGCACGCCAGCAGAGGAAACCGCATCACCACGGCTGACCGAAAAATCGCGCAGGATGAACCACGGTGCGGCCTCATTATCGCCAGCGCCGGGGTATTCGGGGCGGGATTGCACACCCACGCCAAGATCCGCCGAGACGTTATAGCCAAGCGTCTGCGCCCCGGCGGGCAGGGCAGCGAAAGCGGCAGCAACAGCCAGAGCAGCAAGTTTGGTCATCGTGGGGCCTTTCATCTTTTCGCCTGAATCGCAAAATCCGGGCCATATCGCAATCCCGCGAAGTGCCGCAGGCGGCGATTCCTTGCGGGGCGTTGCATCTGTGCCGCTATCGCTGCGCCACCGCCTGTCGCCAGAAATCCGGGTCGTCATATGCGGTCGGGTCGGGGATGCCAGCATCGGCAAAGGCTTCGGCGCGTTCCACGCAGGTGCCGCAACGCCCGCAATGGTGCGTGCCGCCTTTGTAACAGGACCATGTTTCGGCAAAGGGCGTCCGGTGGCGCGCGCCATCCGTCACAATATCCGCCTTGGAGCCGTTCAGATAGGGGGCGATCAACTCGATCCGGCCCATGCCATCCAGCGCGGCGTCCTGCATGGCCTGAAAGGCCGCGATGAAACCGGGGCGGCAGTCGGGATAGATGAAATGGTCGCCACCATGAACCGCAATCGCCACCCCCGACAGATCACGGGCCGAGGCGATGCCGAAAGCCGCCGTCAGCATGATGGCATTGCGGTTCGGCACAACGGTGATGCGCATATTGTCTTCGGCATAATGGCCGTCGGGGACGTCGGCGGTGTCGGTCAGGGCGTTGCCGGTCAGGCAGGCACCGATGGGGCGGATGTCCACGATGTCATGCGCCACGCCAAGCCGGGCGGCACAGGCGGCGGCGCAGTCCAGTTCCTTGCGGTGGCGCTGGCCATAGTCAAAGCTGACCAGCCCCGCCAGTCGCCCTTCATCCGCGATACGATGCGCCAGCGAGACCGAATCAAGCCCGCCCGAACAGATCACCAGCACGCCCATCAGCCATTCTCCGCCAGTTCAAGATTTTCCAGCGCCCGCATCCACAGTTCTTCTGCGCGGGTCATGGCCTCACGCGCTTCGGCGTGCTTTTTGCCCCATTTCTCGGCCTCGGACGGGGTGCCGTAAATTGCCGGATCGGCCAGCTTTATATCCAGCTTTTCCAGCATTTCGGTCAGCTTGCCGACACGTTCTTCGGCGCGGCGGACCTCGGCCCGCAATTCCAGCAGCGCATCGCGCGAGGGGCGCTTTTTCGTGGGCGCGGGTTTTTCTGGCTTTTCGGCAGGCGGGGCGCTGCCCAACAGGCTGGCGCGATAGGTGTCAAGATCATCCTGATAAGGCGTCACCCGGCCCTGATCGACCAGCCACAGCCGATCCGCGACCAGCCCCAGCAGGTGCATGTCATGGCTGACCAGCACCACCGCGCCGGTATAATCGTTCAGGGCCTCGGTCAGCGCCTCGCGCGATTCGATGTCGAGGTGGTTGGTCGGTTCGTCCAGAATCAGCAGATGCGGTGCGTCAATCGTCGCCAGCAGCAGCGACAGCCGTGCCTTTTGTCCGCCTGACAACTGGCCGACGCGGGTTTCGGCCTGCGCTTCGAACAGGCCAAAACCGGCCAGCCGCGCCCGCAGCCGGGCCGGGGCTTCGTCAGGACGCAGGCGGCGGATATGGTCCAGCGGGGTTTCATCCAGATGCAGCTCATCGACCTGATGCTGTGCGAAATAGCCGATGCGCAGCTTGCCCGAGCGCACCACGCGCCCTTCCATCGCGGGCAGGCGGTCGGCCAGCAGCTTGGACAGGGTGGATTTGCCCTGACCGTTGCGGCCCAGCAGGGCGATGCGGTCGTCCTGATCTATGCGCAGGTCCAGCCGCGACAGCACCCGCCGGTCGCCGTAGCCGACCGCCACCCCGTCCAGCGACAGGATCGGCGGCGAAAGCTGTTCGGGCTGCGGAAAGGTGAAACGGAACTGCGCGGCCTCATGCGGGGCGGTGATTGGCTCCATCTTTTCCAGCATTTTCACGCGGGCCTGTGCCTGTTTGGCCTTGCTGGCCTTGGCGCGGAAACGGTCCACGAAACTTTGCAGATGGGCGCGGCGGGTTTCCTGTTTCTTGGCCTCGGCCATTTGCAGGGCGCGGCGTTCGGCGCGGGCGCGGGCAAAGGCGTCATAGCCGCCCGTGTAAAGCGTCAGTCGCCGGTCCTCCAGATGCAGGATATGGCCGACGGCGCGGTTCAGCAGGTCGCGGTCGTGGCTGATAACGATGACCGTATGCGGATAGCGGGCCAGATAGCCTTCCAGCCACAAAGCACCTTCAAGGTCCAGATAGTTTGTCGGCTCGTCCAGCATCAGCACGTCGGGCTGCGCGAACAGCACCCCCGCGAGCGCCATGCGCATCCGCCAGCCACCAGAGAAATCGCTGACCGGGCGGGCCTGATCGGCGCTGTCAAAGCCCAGCCCGCGCAGAATGGCGCTGGCGCGGGCCTCGGCGGACCAGGCGTCGATGTCGGCCAGCCGGGTCTGGATTTCCGCGATGCGGTGGGGGTCGTCGGTCTGTTCAGCCAGCAGTGCGGCGCGTTCGGTATCGGCGGCCAGCACCGTGTTCAGCACGCTGGCGCTGGTAGCGGCGGTTTCCTGCGAGACGCCGCCGATGCGGGCGCGCGGCGGCAGGGTGATGCTGCCGCCGTCCAGTGACAGCTCGCCCCGGATCAGGCGGAACAGCGTCGTCTTGCCCGCGCCATTGGGACCGACAAGCCCGACCTTGTGGCCCTCAGGAATGGTGGCGCTGGCCCCTTCGAACAGGGGGCGGCCAGCGATGGAATAGGAAATATCGTCGATGCGCAGCATATCCGCCCCATGACCGAAACCGCGCGGCGGGTCAATGGCGGCTGCTGACAGGTTGACTTGCTGCGGCCATGGGGTTTCCTGAGGCAAAGGGGGATGGTGATGCAGAATGATCCACGACAGGCGGCGATTTATTTCGCCAGTGATGGCTATGACCCGGCGGGCAAAGGGATCAATGGCCGTCGGGTGGCGGGCGAATCGTTCCTGCGCGGCTGGCTGGCGCAGAGCGGCGACGGGCCGGTGCGGGGCGTGGGGGATACGCCTTCGGCCATGCGCGGCTTTCGTGATTTCGTGCAGGCCCATGCGCCGGGCCGTCCGGTCGAAACGGTGCTGAGCTATCAGGCCGGGATGGCGCAGATTGGAACGCTGTTTTACCCCTCGCCGGGGCTTGCCGGACAGGCTTGGGCGCGGATGCGGCGGGGGCAGGGGGCGTGGTCGATCTGCGGGATCACGCATACGATTTCCACCCGCGCCGTGATGGAACAGATCGCGCAGATGGTCTTTGCGCCGCTGGCCCCTTGGGATGCGCTGGTGCTGACCTCGCGGGCGGTGCGCTCGGCGGTGGAAAGCCAGTTGGCGCAGGTCGAGGATTACGCCCGCCGCCGCTTTGGCGGGGTGGTGCCGGCGCGGGTGATGCTGCCGGTGATCCCGCTGGGGGTGCATGTGGCGGATTTCGCGCCCGACCCGGCAGCAGGCGCAGGGTTGCGGGCGCGGCTGGGGCTGGCCGAGGGTGACATTCTGGTGATGACCCTGGCGCGGCTGAGTTTCGCGGAAAAGTTCGATCCTTTGCCGGTGTTCATCGGGCTGCAACAGGCGGCGCAGCAATTTGGCGGGCGGCTGCATTATGCGTTGGTCGGGCAGTTCTCGGCTGGCAGCACACAGGCGGATTATCAGCGGGCGGCGGCGCAACTTGCCCCGGATGTGGTGCTGCATTTCGTCGATGGTGGCGACCTGGTGCAGCGCAAGGCGGCGCTGTCGGGGGCGGATATGTTCCTGTTCCCTATCGACAATATTCAAGAAACCTTTGGCCTTGCTCCGGTCGAGGCGATGGCGGCGGGCTTGCCGGTGATTGCGACCGATTGGGACGGTCTGCGCGATACGGTGACACCGGATTGTGGCATCCTGATCCCGACCCTGACCGGGCGGGCTGAACACAGCCGCATCGAATCGCTGCGTTTTCTGACTGGCACCGACAGTTACCACGCCTTTCTGTCGTTGCTGTCGGGGATGAGCAGCTTTGACCCGCAGGTGCTGGCGCAGGCGGTGCTGCGGCTGGCGCAGGATGCGGGGCTGCGGGCGCGGATGGGGGCGGCGGGTCAGCGCCGTGCGCGGCAGGTGTTCGACTGGGCAGCGGTGGTGCCGCAGATGCAGGATCTCTGGGCCGAACAAAGCGCCCGCCGTCAGCGCGATGCGGGGCTGGCGCTGCCGCCTGCGGATGCGGCCGTGCTGCCCTCGGGGTTTTCGATGTTCGCGGGCTGGCCTTCGGATCAACTGCCGCAGCAGGCGGCGCTGGTTCTGGCACCTCTGGCCGCCAGTCTGCCATCGCCCGATCAGATGGCGGCGCTGGGCAGCCTGCCAAAGCTGCGGCGCGGGCTGGAAGCCCCGGCGATCATGGCCAGCGTACTGGCCGCGCTGACCGATCAGCCTCAGCAGACCGCTGCGCTGGCCCGACAGTTGGGGCTGGCGCAGGTCACGGTCGAACGGGTCGGGCTATGGCTGGTGAAATATGGCTATGCGCGGCTGGCTGGCTGATCTTTTCAACCGCCGCTGCCCGTGTTACCGGGGCGCCGCAACCGGGCTTTGCCCCGCAGATCAAGGATTATGACCATGGCCACCGAACGCACCCTGTCCATCATCAAGCCCGACGCCACCAAGCGCAACCTGACCGGCAAGATCGTCGCCAAGTTCGAGGATGCGGGCCTGCGCGTCGTCGCCTCGAAGCGCATCCACCTGTCGCCCGCTCAGGCTGGCCAGTTCTATGCCGAACATGCCGAGCGCCCCTTTTATGGCGAGCTGTGCGCGTTCATGGCGTCCGAACCCGTCGTCGTGCAGGTGCTGGAAGGTGAAGGCGCAATTGCCAAGAACCGCGAAGTGATGGGCGCCACCGACCCGGCAGAAGCCGCCGCAGGCACCATCCGCAAGGATTTCGCGCTGTCCAAGGGCGAAAACTCGGTCCACGGTTCCGACAGTCCAGAATCGGCTGCGCGTGAAATCGCGTTCTTCTTCTCGGGGCTGGAACTGGTCGGCTGATCGGTTTCGCCGCGCGTTTCCGGGCCGTCCCTTCGGGGGCGGCCTTTTCATTTGGTTGCCGATGCCCCGCGCGATGCGCTAGAGCATGGGAAACAAATGCAGAAGGAAGTTTCCGATGCGGGCATATGTGTTTCCCGGTCAAGGCGCGCAGGTGATCGGCATGGGCCGCGAGCTGGCGCAGGCTTATCCCGCCGCGCAGGCGGTGTTCGATGAGGTGGACGAGGCGCTGGGCGAAAGCCTCTCGGCGCTGATCTGGGACGGCGACATCGAGACCCTGACCCTGACGCAAAACGCGCAACCGGCGCTGATGGCGACATCTATCGCCGCCATGCGGGCGCTGGAGGCCGAGGGTTTCGGGATCGAGGGTGCGGATTTCGTCGCGGGTCACTCGCTTGGGGAATATTCGGCGCTTTGCGCGGCGGGGGCGATCTCGCTGGCGGATACGGCGCGGCTGCTGCGCCTGCGCGGGCAGGCCATGCAAGAGGCGGTGCCGGTCGGGCAGGGCGCGATGGCGGCCATTCTGGGGCTGGATTTCGCCGCCGTCGAGGCACTGGCCCATGATGCCGCCGAGGGCGAGGTCTGCCAGGCGGCCAATGACAACGACCCGGCGCAGGTGGTGATCTCGGGTCACAAGGATGCCGTGGAACGCGCCGCCGCGCTGGCCAAGGAGCGCGGCGCCAAGCGGGCCTTGATGCTGCCGGTTTCGGCACCGTTCCATTCGGTCCTGATGCAGCCCGCCGCCGGGGTGATGGCTGACGCGCTGGCCGCAGTGGATATTGCCATGCCTGCGGTGCCGGTTATCGCCAATGTGCGGGCCGAGCCGGTGCAGGAACCGGGCGCCATCCGCCGCCTGCTGGTGGAACAGGTCACGGGCGCGGTGCGCTGGCGCGAATCGGTGGAATGGATGGCCGGCAATGGTGTGACCGAGTTCTGGGAAATCGGTGCGGGCAAGGCTTTGTCCGGGATGATCAAGCGCATTGCCAAAGATGCGATGGTGCGGAACTTTGGCGCTCCTGCGGATATTGCGGCGCTGAAAGGCTGATGGAGGACGCGGGGGCTGTCTGCCCCCGCACCCCCGAGGATATTTTTATGAAGAAGAAAGGATCGCTGATGTTCGATCTGACAGGTAAGCGGGCGCTGGTGACTGGTGCCTCGGGCGGGATCGGCGGCGCGATTGCCGCGGCGCTGCATCAGGCGGGGGCCGTGGTGGCCTTGTCCGGGACGCGGGAAGCACCGCTGGCAGAGCTGGCGGCGAAGCTGGGCGATCGTGCCTATGTCGTGACCGCCAATCTGGGTGATGCGGAGGCCGTCGAGGCGCTGCCCAAGGCCGCCGCTGAGGCGATGGGTGGGGTGGATATTCTGGTCAATAATGCCGGAATCACCCGTGACAATCTGTTCATGCGCATGTCGGATGAGGAATGGGCGCAGGTTCTGGATGTGAACCTGACCAGCTCGTTCCGGCTGATGCGCGGGGTTTTGCGCGGCATGATGAAGGCGCGTTGGGGCCGGATCGTGAATATCACCAGCGTGGTCGGCACTACCGGCAATCCGGGGCAGGGCAATTATGCTGCGGCCAAGGCGGGGCTGGTCGGCATGTCCAAATCGCTGGCCTATGAGGTCGCCAGCCGTGGCATTACCGTGAATTGCGTGGCCCCCGGCTTTATCGCCACCGCCATGACCGACAAACTGAACGACGAACAGAAGGGCAAGATCCTGACGCAGATTCCCGCCGGTCAGATGGGCAGCCCCGAGGACATCGCCGCCGCCGTGCTGTATCTGTCCAGCCCCGAGGCCGGATATGTCACCGGGGCCACGCTGCATGTGAATGGCGGCATGGCGATGGTCTGAAAAAATGGCAAAAGCGGTTGCAAGCAGCCCGGCGGGTGCTATATGCCCCCATCAAGGCCGCAGGGTAACCGCCTTCGGCTGCGCGGGCATGGCCCGTTCAATTGGGCGGATGCCCGCGAAAATGAGGAATAGACATGAGCGATATCTCTGATCGCGTGAAGAAAATCGTCGTCGAACATCTGGGCGTTGACGAAGACAAAGTCGTCGAATCGGCTTCGTTCATCGACGATCTGGGTGCGGACAGCCTCGACACGGTCGAGCTGGTCATGGCCTTCGAGGAAGAATTCGGCATCGAAATCCCCGATGACGCCGCCGAAAACATCCAGACCTTTGGCGACGCGGTGAAATTCATCGAAGGCGCGCAGTAATCGCCCGACCTTCGGAACAAGCTGAAAACGGCGTCCTTCGGGGCGCCGTTTTTATTGCGTATGGAACAGTTCAGCGCGGCAGGGGTTTTCTGACTGACCAACCACCATCAGGAGGCCGTCATGGCTGTCAAACTGCACGGACTGGAAGACAATGCCCGCAAAACCTCGATTGAAACGCTGAATGCGAATCTGGCCAACGCGATTGCGCTGAGCTTGGCGATCAAGCAAGCACATTGGAACGTAAAGGGCCGCAATTTTATCGCGGTGCATGAACTTCTGGATCAGGTCAACGCCCGTATTCTGGACCAGATCGACACTATGGCCGAACGTGTGCAACAACTGGACGGCGTTGCGCTTGGCACGCTGGAGGAAGTCTCGAAGGCCAGCAGCCTTGCTCCCTATCCCACCGATCTGACCAAGGCTGAGGATCATATCAAAGCGATCTGCGACCGTCTGCGTCAGGTCGGCGGCGGCTATCGTGCCGGGATCGACACCACGGATGCGGCGGGCGATGCAGGGACGGCGGATCTGTTCACGGCTGCCAGCCGCGAGGCTGACAAGGACCTGTGGTTCCTGGAAAGCCACTTGGAATAACGAAAAAAGGCGGGGCCTGACCCCGCCTTTCCCTCTCTTTTGTCCCCAAATATCCCGGGGTGAGACGCTGAAAGCGTCGAGGGGCAGCGCCCCTTGTCAGCGGCCCAGCTTGGCGTGAACCTCGTCCAGATCAACCTCGCCCTTGGGCATCTTGTTGTCGGGGTCGTCGAAATCATACTGGAAAAGCTGGAAATCCTTTTTGTAGATTTCCCACACGAGATGGCGGGACAGGTCGTCGAAATAATCGCTGATCTTATGCGCCCGCTTTGGCCCGTGACCTTCGGATTCGTTGAACCGCGGCACGGCGTTCACATCGACCTTATGCGGGGTGTCGGTCAGTTTCAGGAAATCTTCCATCCCCTCGTTGAACTTCTCGGTAAAGAAGATGCGGTCGTAACGCCCGCCGTTCACGATGAAGGTCGAGATATGGCCCGACATGGCCGACCAATGGATGTCAGGTTCCATCGGGCGGCGCCAGCGGATGGTGTCGCGGGCGAACAGCAGGAACCGGCGAAACGATTTGATCTGGTCAAAATCGAACCCATCCTCGGGGCTGCCGACCTCGATCCCATAACGCTGGGTCAGTTGCGGCACCAGATTGCCGCGATAGCGTTTGCCGTTGCGCTGGATGCCGGCGATCTTGTCGAAGAAGGACGACAGGATGCGGCCATAGGGGTTGCGCACCACGGTAAAGGTCGGGGCTTTATGCGCCAGCACGGCTTTTTCGATGCTGTCCTGCGATTCGGGCAGGCCCCATTTGTGCATGCCGTCTTTCGCGTCGTGAATGTCGCCGTCGAAATAGCGGCCATGATCCGAATAGAACATGATCTGCCCGATGGTCGAGCAGGCGCATTTCGGCACGACCCGATAGACCATGCTTTCGCTTTCGGTCATCCAGGTTCCGGGGAAGCCCATGATAATGCCTTTCGTTTCTGTTGCCACACCTTGCCAGCGCGGCCAAAATCGTTACAGACAAAACAAATCATTGCCGGTTTTTCAACGCCTCGTCGTAACAAAAAGCTGGTTTCGTTGCACAAATACCCGAAAAGTGGGGGGTTATGGCCCGCATCGCCTTTATTTTGCTGTGTCACAAAGACCCCAAGGGCATCATCGCGCAGGCGGAACGCCTGACGGCCTCGGGGGATTTCGTGTCGATCCACTTCGACGGGCGCGCCCGCCCCGAGGATTACGCGGCCATCCGCAAGGCGCTTGACCCGAACCCTTCGGTGGTTTTCGCGCGCAAGCGGTTGAAATGCGGCTGGGGCGAATGGTCGCTGGTCGCTGCCACACTGGAGGCCGTCCGTGCTGCTGTGGATGCGTTTCCGTCCGCGACGCATTTCTACATGCTGTCGGGCGATTGTATGCCGACGAAAACGGCACAATTTGCGCATGATTTCCTCGATTCCGAGGAATGTGACTATATTGAATCGTTCGATTTCTTTGAAAGCGACTGGATCAAGACCGGCTTCAAGGAAGAACGGCTGATCTATCGTCACCCTTTCAACGAACGCACCCAGTCGCGGCTGTTCTATGCGTTCTATGAGCTTCAGCGCCGGTTGAATATCACCCGCGAGGTGCCTGCCGACATCCGCATGATGATCGGCAGCCAGTGGTGGTGCCTGCGCCGCCAGACCGTTGAAAAGGTGCTGGATTTTTGCGATACGCGCCGCGATGTGATGCGGTTTTTTGCGACCACATGGATCCCTGATGAGACGTTTTTCCAGACCGTGGTGCGGCATGTGGTGGCGGATAAGGAGATCCGCACCCGCACCCTGACCTATCTGCTGTTCACCGATTACGGGATGCCGGTCGTGTTCTATAACGACCATTACGACCTGTTGCTGGCGCAGAATTATCTGTTCGCCCGCAAGATCAGCCCCGAGGCCATCCAGTTGCGCGAACGGCTTGGGGCGCTGTGGCAGGCCGAGGATGTGGCCTTTCCGATCTCGAACGAAGGCAAGGGGCTGTTCCGTTTCCTCGTTGGCCGGGGGCGAATCGGCCGCCGCTTTGCGCCACGGTTCTGGGAAACCGAAGGTTCGCTGTCGCGTTCCAGCCGGTTGCATCTGATTATCACGAAGAAATGGCATATCGCCAAACGGCTGACGGCGGCGATTCGCTGGCACACCGAAACCCCTGCCGTCGATTTCCTGTTCAACGAGGATCAGGCCAATCTGCCTGACCTTGGTGGTGTCGAAAAGACCGTGGCCAAGCGGGAGCGTCACCGTAAGGCGCTGATCCGGCTGCTGTTCGATCAGTTTGAATCGAACCGGCTGGCGATCTGCCTTGATCCTTCTGCGCTGCAACTGATCGACGATTTCACCCGAGACAAGGCCGATGCGCGGGTGTTGTTCATCGAGAGCGATTTCACCGATGACTATATCCGCGGCCATATCCGTCGCGTCGGGCTGGCGGGCGAGGCATCGCCGCAAGCCGTGGTGGACCGGCTGTTGCCGGTGGTGCGTTCTGATCTGGAGCATGAGGCCGAGCGGCTTCAGGAAATGGACATCGAAACCCTGTTCACCATCAGCCCGCACCGATCCGAGGCGGAAAATGCCGCGACCCTTGCCGCCTTCCTCGATATCCCGCAGGATCAGGCCGAAGAACTGGCCCGCACGCCGCATCTGTTTGAAGACTGACGAGGTTCCCATGCGTCCCGCCTATGACGACAGCAATATCTTTGCCCGCATCCTGCGCGGCGAGATTCCCAATGATACCGTGGCCGAAAGCGATCACGCGCTGGCCTTTCGTGATATTTCGCCCAAGGCGCCCACGCATGTGCTGGTGATCCCCAAGGGCGCCTATGTCAGCCTTGACGATTTCGCCGCCCATGCCAGCCCCGAGGAAATCACCGATTTCATGCGGCTGGTGGCCCGTGTGGCGGATTCCGAAGGTGTCGGCCTGACCGCAGGCGGGCAGGGGTTCCGCGCCATTGCCAATGCGGGCGATGACGGTGTGCAAGAGGTGCCGCATTTCCACCTGCATATTCTTGGCGGCCGCAATATTGGCCGGATGATCGAATGACGGGTTTTCTGGACACGCCGCAGGGGCGACGGCTGGCTTATCACCAGACGCCGGGCAAAGGGCCGGGGGCGGTGTTCCTGGGCGGGTTCAAATCCGACATGCAGGGCAGCAAGGCGCTGTTCTTGCAGGATTGGGCGGAACGGCAGGGGCGGGCCTTCCTGCGCTTTGACTATTCCGGCCATGGTGCGTCCGACGGCGATTTCGAGGATGGCTGCATCGGTGACTGGTTCGCAGATGCCGCCAGCGCCATCACCAGCCTGACCGAAGGTCCGCAGGTTCTGGTCGGTTCCAGCATGGGCGGTTGGATCAGCCTGCTGATCGCGCGGGCGATGCCTGACCGGGTTGCCGGGCTTGTGACCATCGCCGCCGCGCCGGATTTCACCCAGAACGGCTTTTGGGCGGGGTTTGATGCCGCCCAACGCGCCACGCTGGAACAAGTGGGCCGGGTCGAACTGCCCTCGGAATATGCCGACAGTCCCTATGTCATTACCCGCCGTCTGATCGAGGATGGTCGCGACCATCTGGTGCTGACCCGGCCGCTGGTTTTGCCCTTCGCTACCCGCTTCCTGCAAGGCACCGCTGACGTGGATGTGCCGATGCAATGGGCGCTGGACCTGCTGGCCCATGCCGAGGGCGAGGACATGCGCCTTGTGCTGGTCAAAGGTGCCGACCACCGCTTTTCCAATGACCGCTGCCTGTCCCTGATCGGCGCTACGCTGGATGAAGTTTTGGTGCAGTTGTAAGGGCAAAAGGGCGCGCCCTTGCCATCGGGTCATGCGCTCTTCTTTGCGGGTAAGGGTCCGCTGGATTATCGTCCGGGTGCGCCGAAGCCCGGAGGGTATTTGTAGATAAAAGATTAACCCGATGCCTGGCGGCGATCTGTCCTGAGGTTCTTTGCCTGCGCAGGATAAAGATTTGGTGGGAATGGGCGCGGTGATCCCCCGGCGGGTTTTGACCTGCCGATCATTTGCGGCGTCTTTCCCTGTTTTGCCGTAAAAGCTGCCAGCCACATATCCTTTGACCTGCCCCCCGAAAGATCCCTCACTTTAATGTAGAGTCTGCTCAACCGCGA
>NZ_JAUNTN010000046.1 GCF_030538695.1 Paracoccus sp. (in: a-proteobacteria) | reverse complement strand
CATCGCCATCGCCGCAACCGTCATTCGTTTGCCGTGAACGTCAACAGGCGCTAGCAACGCTACTCAACTTTCGAGCCAATACATTGAGTATTTGGAGGCTTGGGAAGATTTCCCCAGCCGGACGAAGCATGTGCCGCAACTACCTTCTTTCCCAATATGATTGACGTTTCCCCCTCCACCTAATCCAGTTTGAGGTAGACTCTGGCCCAACGGAAAGGACCAGAGATGAAGCGCAGCCGGTTCACCGAAGACCAGATCATCGGTATTTTGAAAGAGCACGAGGCAGGGGTTTCCGTCGCCGAACTGTACCGCAGGCACGGCGTCAGCGATGCGACCGTCTACAAGTGGAAGGCCAGGTATGGCGGCATGGACGTCAGCGAGGCCAAGCGGCTCAAGGGCTCGAGGACGAGAACGCGCGGCTGAAACGGTTGCTGGCGGATGCGATGCTCGACAATGCGGCCTTGAAGGATCTCTTGGGAAAAAAGTGGTGACGCCCGCCGCGAAGCGGCAAGCGGTCGCGCATCTGGTGGCGGACCACAGGATGAGCGAGCGGCGGGCGTGCCGCGTGATCGGCTGTTGCCGGAAGACCATGCGCTATGAGGTCATCCGTCGGGACGATCCCGTTCTGCGCAAGCGCCTGAAGGAACTGGCGCGGGTGCGTCGCCGGTTCGGCTATCGGCGGCTGCATGTCTTCCTGCGCCGCGAGGGGCATGACGTGAACCACAAGCGCCCGTTCCGCATCTATCACGAGGAACGCCTGCATGTTCGTCGCCGCGGAGGCCGCAAGCGGGCGATCGGGACGCGAGCCCCGATGGCGCTGCCGCTGATGCCGAACCAGCGTTGGTCGCTGGACTTCGTGTCCGACCAGCTGACCGATGGCTGCCGTTTCCGGGTGCTGACCGTCGTGGATGACTGCACACGGGAATGCCTTGCCCTGATCGCCGACACGTCCCTGTGGGGCGCCAGGGTGGCGCGAGAGCTGGAGACACTGTTCAAGGTCCGCGGAAAGCCTGGGACGGTGGTCAGCTACAACGGAACCGAGTTCACCTCGAACGCAATCCTGACCTTCGCCGACGACCGCAAGATCGACTGGCACGACATCGCGCCCGGCAAGCCCACACAGAATGCCTTCATTGAGAGCTTCAACGCTCGGCTGCGTGACAAACTCTTGAACGAGACGCTGTTCCCGTCCCTGAACCATGGCCGCGCCACGCTCGCGGCCTGGCGCATGGACTACAATACCGAACGCCCCCACTCCCGCCTCGGCTGGCAGACGCCTGCCGAGTTCGCCCAGACCTTCACCCCGCAACGGGGCCTGACGCTGCGCAACCCGCAAAGCTCCGCGCCAGCCCCCGGTGCCCAAACCGCCCAAAAGGCCAAAACTCAGGCCCGCAGTCTCGCTCACGCTGGATAAAACTTGGGGGCCACGATCATCAATACGCCCACCGTCACCTTCGCCAATGCCGTGACAGAGGCCGGCATGCCGCAGGCGAACCTGACGGCGCAGCTTCTGGGCTTGGGCGGGGCCACGGCCGACGGCTATAACCGGCTCTCGGTGAACACCCCGGCCGTGCTGATGAACCATGCCGGGGTCGGGATCGAGGCGACGGTGAACAAGGCCGCGCCCGCCAATGACGCCGCCTTCGCCTTCAAGACGAGCTGGTCGGCGCGGGCGCTGTTCGGGCTGCTCGGGTCTGACGATTTCAGCGTCAAGGTCAGCCCGGATGGCGCGGCGTTTCACGAAGCGATCCGGATCGACCGGGCGACGGCCCGGGTCGAACTGCCCGAGCCCGTGCTGCTGCCCGCATTTGACGCCGCGCCCGCGCCGCCGCCTCCCGGCAAACTGGCCCTCTATGCCCGCGCCGGAACCGGATGGCTCGATGTCCAGCGCCCGTCAGGGCGGCATTTCCCGCTCCAGCCGCATTTCGGGGTCAATCGCATCGCCACCTGGGCGCCCTCATCCGGCTCGACCGTCAACACCAACGGCATGCCGCGCAATCCGGTCGGCACGGCCTCGACCCCGACGCTGACCACCGCCAGTCTTTCGACCTCGATGCGACGCTGGCGCATGACATCGGCGGCGAGTACCAGAGCTGCGGCCGACGAGCGCTCCGCCGGCTGGGTCTGCTGGCGCGGCAATGCCGAGGGCCTCGGCGGCTTCACCTATAAACCGGCTCTCGCTGGTCACCCTGCAGCCGACCGGGATGGGCTTCTTCGGGCTGATCGGCTCGATCGGGGCGCTCTCGACCACGTTGACGACCTCGGCCGTCACCAATGCGCTTGGGATCGGCTTCGAGACATGCCAACTGGCAGATTGTCCATAATGACGGCGTGAGCAGCCCGAGCCTGATCGATCTCGGCCCAGGGTTTCCGGTCGCCAGCACCACGAATGTGCTGACGCTGTTCATTCTGGCCGCACCGTACGGCAGCGAGATCGGAATCCGTGTGGTCGAGGAGGTCTCGGGGGCCGTTGCCGAGATGACGATCACGACCGACCTGCCGGCGCCGACCCAGCTGCTGAGCCCGCGCAATTATCTCAACAACGGCACGACCGCCGCAGCCGTCTCCTACGACTGCTCGGGCGTCTATGTCGAAACCGACTTCTGACCTGCGAAAGGACCACCATGAACGACCGCAGTACCCTGACCGGCGAGGTCGCCCGGGCCTTTCGCGATCACGGCATTACCGCCGCCCTGACCGCACTGATCGGCGGCATCATCGCCCTGATCGCGGCGATCACCCGCAAGGCCCTGACCAACGAGGCCCTGCTGGCACGGCTCGACCGCGAGCTGATCGTCGAGCGCGACCGCATCGACCGCCAGCGCGCCGAGGATCGCAAAAGCCATGACCACCGCCTCGCCCGGATCGAGACCGATATCCGTGCCATGCGCGATATGCTCTTCGACGCGTTTCAACGCGGTCGGCCCGACTGACGGGCACCCCCATCACCGCCATCGCCCCCCACCCGCCCGAGAGGCGGGTTTTTCATTTGGAGGAAACCCTATATGGCCACTCGCTTCGACAGCCATTGGCGCGACGTGCCGCAGGACAGCTGGCGCTGGCCCAGCTTTTCGCCCGCCGAAATCGCCTGCCGCGGCTCTGGATCGATCCGCATCCACGAGGAAGCCCTCGACCGGCTGCAGGCGCTGCGCAACCGCATCGCCAAGCCGCTGATCGTCCGCTCGGCCTATCACAGTCCCGAGCATAACCGTACTGTTGGCGGCGCCCCGGCCTCGAAGCACATGCTCGGCACGGCCTTCGATATCGCCATGGCGAACCACGATCCGGTCGCCTTCGAGGCCGCCGCCCGGGCTGAAGGTTTTCTGGGCTTCGGCACCTATCCGCGCTCCGGCTTCATGCATATCGATCTCGGCCCCACCCGCCGCTGGGGCAAGCCCTTTCCGGCGCGGGCCGGTGTCGGGACGCTCAGTGCGGCGGGCATCGAGGTGCTGCAGGACAGCCTCGCCGAGGCCCATGGCTCGACACCTTCCGCTGGGTCTTCATCGCCCTCGCGCTGGCCGGCATCGCCGTCACCGTTTACGCTCGGCTGAATGATTGGAAACGAGGCCGGCGATGAGGGGCATCGTTTCTGCGCTGCTGGCATCGCGCCGGACGCGGCGCCTCGCTATCTGGATCGCGCTGATCGGTGCGGTCCTCCTCTTTCTCCTCAACCTGCGGCGGGCCGGCGAACAGGTCGGCCGCACCGCCGAACGCCTGCAAAATATGGAAAGGACGAACGATGCGCTGCAACAGATGCTGGAGGCCGGGGCAGATCGGCCCCGCAATCGCGATGACCTTGCTGACAAGCTGCGGGACGGCAGGTCCTGACCCGAGTAGCGCGGTCTGTCCGCCGGTCGTCGAATATCCGGCGGGCATGCAGCAGCGGGCGGCAGCTGAGATCGAGACGCTGCCGCAGGACTCCGTCGTCGCAACGATGATGGCGGATTACCATGTGCTGCGGCAGCAGGCGCGGGCTTGCGGGTAGGGCTTCGCCCGGATCGGGATTCACGATGTCAAAAAGCGGCAGGGAGTCGATGCAGGTCGATCATGGCACGGCGCCCGCCACCTGTCGCGCCCGGAAATGGGCACAATTGTGCACATGGCAACGGATCACCGGTTTTTCGTGACGACGCCGAGATGCCGGTTCCGATCCAGCTCATGAATGCACACACCATGGCAACCGGTGGATGCTCAGTCGGATTTCAGCGTCGGCACACCCATCACGATCCTGCCGCCATGCGCTGTCTTGTCGCCTATCCGCATGACCCCGCGCCCGTTGATCTTCACCAAACTGGAGCCCTTCATCATCGGGTCGGGCAGCGGAGGCAACCCGGGACAGCCGCATTGCCCACCCTCGACGGCCAGCGGAATGCCATTGAATTTCACCAGAGCCTGACCGGGGTTCATCACCGGCCCACCACCGTGGATCGGGCAGGTATGCGCGTGGCCGACAAGTGCGATTGGTTTGGACATGAATTTAATCGCCGACGTTGATGTTTAGTCGTGTTTCGGTCGACTCCCTACTGAGCGCCCGATGCCATTATCATATTTAAAAATTGTCGCGAATCCATTTGAAAACATCCTTGTACCCCAGCGTATCCGCGCATGATAGCAGATCCTGTCGCTACGCCTCACTTATCGCCATACCATACCCCTTTAGAAGCGACAGTAATTCTATTTTAACACGCTCGTTATCGTTATCGCCGGAACTGTCCAATGCCAAAATCGCCTGCTTGACTACAGAGAGTGAAGCCCCCCCGTAGCGAGATATTCTCGCGACACTATTCGGGGTGGCGCCATGCTGAAGAAGTATTCTAGACTTTTGATAATCCCCTAGCTTTACGTAAGATGAAAGGGGCGTTAACCCCTCATAATCAGCCGCGTCTATAAGACCCTTAGCTTCAAAATAATCAGCCAGAACACTGAAAACACCCTCACCAAAATACGTATCATCAAATAATATTACTTTCCCCGAGCGGTCTCGCGCGGTCAAATCAACATCGTTGTCTTGAAGCAGGTTCACCAAGCTTGTAGACAGCGGAATGGAAAACAGCAAGGGAACACCATCGCCATCACATCCCGAAGTTAACGCATCTTTCGCCCATTGGCTGGCCTCCTCATCATTCGCAGATGGGTTTTCAGCCCATTTCGAAAGCTTGTCCAAGTCGCGATCACTGTATATTCGCATTTTATCTCGCTTAAAGAGGGATGAACTGATGCCCTGGTGGCACGCGGATATTTTGGTTAACCCCGCGCTGCGCGGCTCTGACGGTTATCTTATCGCTATCGCCGGGGGTATTATAGCAGCGCCTCTGGTTATAGCGCTCCATGTCACCCTTCAGGCCCCTTTGAAGGTCCCGAATTTCTTGATAATGCCCCCAGGCCTGGCAACCTTTATTTCCCCTGTCGGGAGTCTATACACATGCCCACCGTTGGCATCGCTGATTGGATCATATTTTTCCAATTCGGCCTTAAGCTTTCGGTTTTTCCCGCGCATGTTATCGATGATGTTTCGGCATTCTGGTGGCGGATCGCATGTTGTGCAAGAATCCGCTATGCTACCGGAAACCGCGCCTTGCTCCGCACCATCGTCGGCATCTTCCATCTGAGACGCTGCATGGTTGCCGACTACGGCACGCCCTAAATTCCGCAGGTCCTCCTCGCGCTCCTCGGTGCCTGGCAGTGCTTTATGCGCACCATAGCCAAAAAGACCGGCTATGATCCACTCAACGATAGGAGCTGTTGCAATCACCGCCATGTTATCCGGCCCTCAGCGCCTTGACAGTTTCCCGCATAAGAAATGACATCTTCTCGTTCGGTGAGTCTGCCATGAAACGATAAAGATCGGGGGCTTTCTCCATCCGGCCACCTGTAACTGCTTGCAAGTAACATCATTTTCGAAAGGCGGCCTCCTCGGTGACACCGAAGCCTGCCGCCGATTGTAGCCAGCGTTTTACCCACACCTGAAGTTTGTCGTTTGGTACGTTTGCAGTGGCGTCATTCGCATAACGGCGCAGATAGGCCGTGGTTCGGATTGCAAGCCATCTGAAGCGAACGGATTCAATTCTCTTCATGGTTTCGTGATCGAGGCGCATTGGGCCGGAGTACGGGGCCGGCCATACTTCATCCCGGTTCAAGGTGAGCATACCGTCTGCCCAGCCATTTTCCGGAGCGCCGAGAATTCGACGCCCTGGGCCAATCAGGCGCGCCAGTTGAGCAGGATTCATCGCCGGCACAACCTGCGCCAGCACATTTGCATCCGCATGACGGAACAGCACC
>NZ_JAUNTN010000045.1 GCF_030538695.1 Paracoccus sp. (in: a-proteobacteria) | reverse complement strand
TCTCGCATGCGCTATGGCATGGATCACTTAAATGAAGACGCCGCCTAACGCCAGCCTGCCGACCGAAGGCGGCGTGACCGAAGTGTCCGTGGTTCTGGCGCTGATCCAGCTGATGGGCTTTGCCGGGCTGGTGTTCGTCTGGGTGTCGCAGACGCGGATCAACACCGCGAATTATTATCTGGCCGCCGTGAACATGGAAAGCTTTGCCCAGACCGCTTTTCGGGTCAAACTGCCCAAGGTTGTCTGGGCGATTGTCGTCGGGATCATCAGCTATATTCTGATGCTGGCGAATGTCTTTGCCTATATCCTTCAGGCGCTGGCCTACCAGGGCATTTTCGTCGTGGCATGGGTCGCCATCGCGCTGGTGCATATCCTGATGGAGGGCAAAGCCGGGGCCGAGCAAGACCGCGTGAACTTTCGCCTGCGCGACACGGCGGCGGTGAACCCGGCAGGACTTGGCGCATGGCTGTTTGGCGCAGCGGTCGGACTGGCGCTGCATTTTATGGGCGGCGGTCTGGCGACGGCCTCCGCCCCGATGACCTTTGTCGCGGCGGCGGTCGCCTATGCGGTGATGCACCGTCAGAGGCTGGCACGCGACGGATCGGTCGGAACTGCCTAAGAAGCTGCGATCACGGTTGTTGGGGCAGGGACATTGTGGGATGGTACGCGCTATACTGTCGATATCAATACACAGAAATCCAATGAGGCATTGCTGCGTTGGAACGCGTGACGCCCCTTGCGGCCCGGAGGGCAGCCTGATGCAGGGCAGTGAGACCAACAGCCTGTTGATCGCCCGCCGCTATACGCTCGAGGCGGGTCGCATCCTGCGGCTCATCCGATTTCAAGTCCATGCCGAGGAGTCCATTCTGGCCCTTGGCGTCTCTCCTTACACGACGATGATCTCCCCAAGCAGCAACGACGCGTTACGTCTGGCCGCCTGTCGTGGCTACCTGAGACCGGTTCGTGAGCAGATCTTGCTCGAACGGCTGAAAGCGCCACCGTTGCGCTCGTCTGAGGTTGAGGAACCATACGGTGTCGAAATGCAGACGACGCAGCGAGGGTTGCTGCTGATCATCTGCAAAAGTTATCTTTTGGCGGCCGTGCAGGCGTTTGAGCGCAGCGACGGCAAAGAGCGCCGCCGGACCTGATGAATGCCCCTGTCGCGTCTTGCGGCAGGGGCATTTCTAATATCTGGCGGTTGTTTCTTGACTGGACAGCTCAGCCGGTCAGGCGCCGCCCGCCGACCGCTGCCAGTCTTGGCCCGGGCGGATATTGATCCTCGGCGCGGAAGCGGCGCGTGATCGAAGAAATATCTATACGCTGCATTTCAATATAGTATTTCAGCGTCGTTATAGGAAATCCCTCGGGCAGGTAGTTGACGATCCCGACATCTGGGTTCTGATGCCCCATCAGGTAGCGCCGGGCGGTGTCGGGAACGGCCAGCGCGACACATTCGCTGTTGAATGTTGTCCTGAGCCCGTGAAGGTCCAGCCGTCGTTCATAGACGTCATGCCGCTTGCGGTAGTATTCGAACCGACCATTCATAATCTCGGCATAGGTATTCTTCTTGGTCCTTGCGCGCTGGATCGTGTCGAAGATGCGCCTTTTGGCGAGGCGGCGTTGATGGGCGACCAGCTCAAGGAAACCGAGCTCGAGCAGCTGGCTATGAATGGGGACCAATCGCTTGCCGTTCTCGCTTTTGACGCTTTGACCTGTGCCGCGTTCGATTTCGAAATAATAGACCCCATCAAGGCTGCGAATATTCGCAGGCTTCAGTTGCAGGATCTCTTCACTGCGCATGCCGCTCAGCCGGGCGATGAGCGGGACCCAGTAGATTGGATCCGTGATCGCCGTTTTATCAGATGTCCAGGCCTCGGTTGCCAGCAACTGCTGAAACTCGTCATGCCAAAGCTTGCGGGTGGTTTCAGGAAGGCCGCGGCGCATCGCAGAGATGGCCTTTTCGCCGAGCACGAACTGTTTGAAGGGATTTTTAGGGAGAATTCCTTCGGCAACCGCATGGTCCAGCGGTGCCGACAGATATTTCTGGTGACGTTGAAACGTCCGAGGGGCGATGCGCGGCACGAGGGCGCTGCGTCGCAGCTCTTCGGCCTCATCACCCGACAGTCGGCGCTGCGCTATTTTCTTCTCGGCCGCTGCCTACTGACGCGCTTCCTTTTCATCCGCTGCCGCGATGATCTCAGCATAAGAACGGCCACGATCCTTAGGTGATTTGCCGTGGTTTGCCGGAATCCGGCGGATCATGTCGTTGAAGCCAGACCAGTCTTTGGGGCCGATGGCGCCGACATCGCGGTTACCCAGAAGATCTTCGATCAGCTTGCGTGTTGACCGTGTCGTGTCCGAATCCTTGGCGAAACGCGTAGCTTTGCCTGCATCGGTATAGACATAAGCGCCTTCACGGCTCTCCCCGCGCATCCGTGCCTCGAACCATGTGTCCCAGACTTCAAGCAACATCGGTGGCGTATCCGGCGCCTCGTGTTGCGGCGCAGGGTAGGATATGGTCAGCTCATCGCAGGAAACAACGATGCCTTCCGGCCGGGCGTGCTGCTGCGGCGCGGCCGCGTCGGCTGGCGGGGCGACGATCTTCGGTTCGGTTGTCGTCGCCGCTTGCGGGAGGACAACCATGCTCCGCGCTTCTGGGCTTTGGAGGGTCTGCGAAGAGGCCATCCCGTTCAACGCCGCCTGAAGATAGGGCTGAGGCTCCGAAAAAATGCCCCGGCTGCGGCGCTCGCGTTCGTCGCTGATCTCGATCATGAGCCGGATCATACGGTCGGCGAGGATCGCGTAATCTTCTTCGGCCGGATCAATGGCGATCCCGAGCCTTGCTGCCGTATCATGGATGGGCGCAGCTGCTATGCTGTGATCACAGAGAAAAATCGCATCGCGAAGCGAAGCGCGGGTGGCAGCTTCGAGGGCCATCGCCGCAGCGGCGGCCTCGCGGGTGCGCCGGCCTGTCAGTGCGCGCAGCCGGTCCGCCGCTTCGATCTCGAAGCGCGCGTATGCGGTCAAAAGCTGCGTCATCTGTTCGGGCTGCATATCCGTCTCGGCCTGAAAGCAGAGATCGGAAAGACCAGTGATCCGGAGCCCGCGCTCTGCTGCGTCGGCGAGGACATGCGTCCGAAGGGAGAAAGACAGAAACGGAACCGAAAATTTTTTTCGGCAGCTTTTCGGCACCCGCCTGCGCCAGATATAACCATGACGGCGGAGATGGAGAAAATCGGTGTTGTGAAGCATGGCTGTCAGCCCCAGTGAGGGTGAGACAGCTGCGTCGTGATGTGCGTGCAAATGTGCGCGCGCAATGACGATTCTGCCGAAACCAGCGGGGCTTTCCCCAAGGTTTTGCAGTCAGGCCAGCACTTTGCTGAGAGATTTGGCTCCGGCGGTAGGGTTTGCACCCAGAAAGCCGGAATCTAACCTAAAATCATCACCTTGCGGCGCGCGCCCGGAACGCTGACCGGGAACAGGATGGACATGATGTAGCAGAGCCGCTTACAACCCGCAACATGGTGCCGTTCAGCATGGTTTTGGTTGACTTTGGTGCGCCGAGGGGCTATCTGCCCTGACGAGGCGATAGACCGGCTGGAACAGCGCCTCCCACGCCATCGGCTCTACGCGAGATGCGGGTATAAGCGGGCAACCGCGAAGTGGACGCTGGGTCAAAAAGCCGCCTTTGGGCGGTTTTTGCCGTTTGGGGTTATCTGAACTTTAACGGCTGGCCTGCGAAAACCTTTCTACCAACAGCCGCCATGAGGTGGTTTTTTCATAAACATGAGATATTAGAGGTTTGAACAAGAACGAGCAGGAGGTTCTGATGTTGTCATCGGTCGAGATGTGTGCTGGTGCCGGTGGACAGGCGCTGGGCTTGGAACAAGCGGGCTTTGACCATGAAGCCCTTGTCGAACTCGAACCTCCCGCTTGTGCCACGCTGCGCGCGAATCGGCCAACATGGAATGTCATTGAGGGCGACCTCCGTGCTTTCGACGGCAAAGCCTTCAAGGGCGTTGATCTGCTTGCCGGGGGCGTGCCATGCCCGCCCTTCTCGAAGGCCGGGAAGCAACTCGGAGCCGACGATGACCGCGATTTATTTCCAGAAGCAATCCGTCTTGTTGATGAGATCCGGCCCCGCGCTGTGATGCTTGAAAATGTCCGGGGTTTACTTGACGCCGTTTTCTTCGATTACCGCCAAAAGATCGAGAAACAACTAAAAAAACTTGGCTATGTCCCCGGCTGGCGTCTCCTGAACGCCTCGGATTTTGGCGTGTCTCAACTGCGCCCCCGCGTTGTTTTCGTGGGTATCCGCGCCGATATGGCGGATCATTTCTCATGGCCAAAGCCGCAGGACACTTCTCCCGCTACGGTGGGCAATTTGCTTCAAGACCTTATGGCGAGTCGTGGATGGCGTGGGTCGTCGGCTTGGGCAAAGCGTGCTGACGCGATCGCGCCGACGCTGGTGGGCGGCTCAAAAAAGCATGGTGGGCCGGATCTCGGGCCAACCCGTGCCAAAAAGGCTTGGGCGACGCTTGGCGTTGATGGAATGGGCTTGTGGGACGAAGCGCCCGGCCCCGATTTTGTCGGGATGCCTCGGCTAACGCCTCGCATGACGGCGCGAATTCAGGGGTTCCCTGATGAATGGTTTTTTGCTGGCCGGAAAACGGCGGCATATCGACAAATCGGAAACGCGTTCCCTCCGCCGGTAGCAAGGGCCGTCGCTTCCAGTATCAGTGCGGCGCTGGTCGCACGCCCAAGAATCTACGGGGTCGCCTGATATGCCGGAAGTGATCGGGCCAAGGGCCCTGTTTAGAGAGGCCAGAGAACAGTTTCATGCCGATCTACTTCAAACCGTCCTAACGGTGAATGCGCAAGGGGTCTGGACAAACGCAGACAAGGATAGCCGCGCCTCGTGCGTTATTTCGGCTCGCATGGCAGAATTGTTGCGTGCGGAAACGGTAGCGGAAAGGCTGGCGGGACAAACTTCCGGGAGGAGGTTTGAAGAACTGGTCGCGGCGTTCGTCAGATCAACATTCTGTCCGCTTAATCACCTTCGTCCCGGCCAATGGGCTGTTGAGCAGATTTCCGGAAGGGGCAGAGTGGAAACGCTGGCGAGATTTGCTCAGTTCTCACATTTGAGAGCCATCGCGGAGGCTGTGCGCGGAAATGTCCAGTTGGCGGCGGCTATCGGCAATGAGTATGCCATCAAGCCGGATGTCGTCGTTTACAGGGGGCCGGAGTCGGATGACGCGATTAACGCCCCCGGTTTGATAGTGGATGACGAATTAGCAACTCGTGCCCCGTTGCGCGCGTCCTTCAATCAACAGCCGATTCTTCACGCAAGCATTTCGTGTAAATGGACGATGCGTTCGGACAGATCGCAAAACGCACGAAGTGAGGCGTTGAACCTGATACGCCATCGCAAGGGGACAGTTCCGCATATCGTGGCGGTCGTCGCTGAACCTATGCCAAGCCGGATTAGTTCGGTGGCACTCGGAACAGGCGATCTTGATTGCGTGTATCATTTTGCGCTCTATGAACTTCAACAGGCCGTTCAGGAAGTTGGTTCAGAGGACGCGCAAGAGACATTGCAGATTATGGTTGAGGGCGGGCGCCTGAAAGATATTTCAGATCTGCCGCTCGATCTCGCAGTATAAAACGGGCTCGCCAAAAATAAGGCTTGCTCTGTTAAGGGGCAAGCATGACAAGTCAATATGCGAGTATTTCCCTTCGGCTGAAAGTGCCGGAAGAATTCGCGGATAGGCTACGCGGCTATATTGGGATTCAGGTTCACAATCCGTCGAACGGATTTGCGTTTGTCGATGTGAACGAAACCGGCCCGGACGGTTTACGTTTCATCGCTGACGCACTCGACGACAGATTAGACCGCTGGCCGCGTCCTCGGTCCCGCTGACCAAGCGGCCACTCTGGCAAGAGCCGGGGAAGTCCAGAAACGGCGGTGCGCGTTTCTGGTCAGGTGTCCAGAGGGCGAAGCGCCCCGGTCTCGCGGAAGGCGTCCCCCGGAAGGGCCAGGGAAGTCCAGAAACAGCGGCGCGCGTTTTTGGTCAGGTGTCCAGAGGCTGAAAGCCTTGGTCGGGGTTTCCAAAGGGGCTGAAAGTCCCTTGGTCCAGCCGAAGGCGTGAGGGGTTTCGAAAGGGGATGAAAATGCTGTTAGGCATTTTCTCCCCTTCGCCGGAGATACATAACAGAGCCCCCTTGGGCGAGTTATGTATAGTAGGTTAAGATATGGCGAAGCCCCCACCTAATGAGATTGCCAAAGGCAATCCCCGCGCCGCGTCCACGCGGCTCGCTCTTCTCAACGTTGCCCGCCTTGCGGGGCAACGAAAACACGACAAAAGAAT